>JAEUUP010000092.1 GCA_016787525.1 Saprospiraceae bacterium
CCACCTTTGACGGTCATCGAACCATCGGCATTGAGAGTCCATTTCACTTCGCCACCATTTTTGGTCGCTGATTCCCATTCAGAAAAATCTTTTCCATTGAACAAGACAATCGCATCAGAAGGCGCACCTGCAAAATTGGCGGCAGGTGTCACAATCTTTGGAACAGGCTCATAAAACTCTGTTTGTTCAGGTTTGACAAGGTCAATTTGCGCGTGGATTGTCTGAGTCGCTGCAAAGGCTAAAGCAGCTAAAAGCACTTTTTTCATTATAAAATCTTGTTGTTTAGTTGTCTCTACTGTGGCGCAGCAGAGGGTTGATAAAATTGGTTACTTTATTGAAGGCTAAATTTGAGGAAAAGAATTGAATGCCCCCTCAGTATCCGCGATTTTTTTATAAATATAAGACGACGTGGTTCAAAACCACGTCGTCTATCCGATAAGAAAATCTCATCGTCTATCTGATTACTCTACATATGTGTCGAAACAAAGCTGCAACCAATCATAAAATGACTCAACCAGTGGTGTATCAAGCGACATATAACCTAATCGTGGATAATCGCGTAGAGCTAAACCCATCGGCGATTCGGGGTCATCTTGCCACGCTAACCACGTTCTAATTTTTGCTTTTTGCTGATGCGTTGGGCTAAAACGATTACGTTCATCGCTTACAAACCCCTCAGTAATACGGCGCGCTTCTTCTAAAAATTCGTCATTTGGATTGATAAGCCCTTCAAAGAAATGTTCAAGATAACCCTCGGAATCGTTATTGGGCATAATCCAAACACCGATGAGTGCTTTGTCTGTCTCCGCGATGATTGTACCCGAAGGATTGGGTTCGGCAGGTAGGTTTTGATACCCATTTTGTTGCAAAATATTTCGTATCGAACGCCAAGTGTCTATGGCAGGATTGGCTGTTTCTGAATCGGCATCAACGACGAGTCCTATTCTATCCAATTCCTCTGTTTTCAAAGCGGCTTTGAAGGCTTTAAGGGCATTTTCCTTACCACCATCATTGTTGCTTTTACCTGTTCCAATGCTCACAAACTCCTTCTCATAGCGTTCTTTGGTGTTATAGCCTGTTATTCGGAGGTTTTTAGCCATTAAAAGATGTGATATGACCAGAATATCATTATGCCCTTCGACAATGAGTTTTTGTTTCATAGTTTTTCGTTTAGCGGATTTCGATATTAGTTAACAGAGCTGTTTCTATTTCGTCAAGGTCATAAATTATGGCTTTTACATCGCCTGCACCTTTGCGGTGGAGTGTAAAATAGTTTGCCATCGCACGATACTGAGAGGTCTTGACTGCCGCCCGATAAAAGGCTTGAACTGTATCTTGGCTGTGTGTGGTGACAAAAACTTGTATATTCAGTAATTCAGCGTATTTAAAAATCATATCCCACAGTTGTTCTTGTATGCTGTGGTGTAATCCTACCTCAAATTCATCTATCAATAACACTTTATTTTTTGAATTGACGAGAGCGAGTGCAAGGGTAAGGAGGCGATTTGCACCATCACCTAAGTTTTTTAGTGGAATGGGTTTATCATAATCATTTAACTGAACTTTTGTATTATTCGAGTTGACGTTGATTCTTTTAATGCGTGTATCTATGACTTTTAGTATTTCAATTAAATCATCTTCCTTAGATGTTAGGGCTGTTTCTTGCCAAAAAATATCGTTTAATACGCTATCTATACCTATTGACACAAAAGTAAAATGGTTGTTGATGCGTTCTCTTGCTGAATAATCAAAATTCAACCCATCAGCCGTTTGTTCACGACCATTAACAATTTCAGCACCTTCGTGGTTAACTAATAAACGGCGAGGACGCGTAGCACTTATTTGCACATTGTTAATGGCAACATTTTGATTGAAGTCATTAAATATTGTTCCAAATACATCGGTTGATGTGTCGTCACCTCTACGAGTGATGATAAGGCTAATTTCGTCACGAAATTCATAAATATCTTCTTGACTAAGTACAATCCTAATCGCCTCCAACAAAGCCGTTTTACCTGTATTGTTTTTTCCAGCGATGAGGTTGACTTGCCCCAATGTATCAATGCGCAAGTCGTGGAATAAGCGGTAATTCTTTATGTGCAAATGGTCTAACATGATGCTGTATTTTGATTTTTATGAGCAAAAATAATAAAAAAAATAGTGTTCAAAAACTCCTTTTTGAGAGAGACTGTAATTTGGTATCTCTCCACAGCAAAAAATACAGCTAAATAGACCAATAGTAAAGTTCAGTATAAAAAATAACATTAATGGAGTGTCAATGATTTGCATCTAAAATATTAAAATAAAATATTTGTAATCGAATTAAACATTATTTCTTAACTTTTTAAAGCGTAATAATAAAGTAGAAAAATAATAGACGAAGTTATTCAACAAAAAATCATTGGTCATATCGAATCCGCCGCCAGACTGACGAGTCGCTACAATGTGAGTCGCAAGTAAATTGGTAACTTTCCAGATCAGCACATGGGTAAAGGCTCAAGCGTGGAATTTGTCAAAAAAACGTTTACCATTGTCATTAAATACTCCAAAATTGGGGCAAACGCATCAAAGTATTGTTTTTAAAAAAACCTGTTAAAGGTCAAATATTTGTAGTGAAACAAGACAAAAAACTCAACTCGACCTCGTCAGAGTGCCATAAAGCACACCGCCCAACAAGACTTTGCGCATTACAGACGCAATAACCTAAAAATACGACTTATTCAAGAACCAATAACCTTCATTTCTCATTTTTAAACGATTGGGCGAGTCATCTGAACGGCTTGACTTGTCATCTGAACGGCTTGACTCATCATCTGAACGACTTGACTCATCATCTGAACGACTTGACTCGTCATCTGAACGACTTGATTCGTCATCTGAACGACTTGATTCGTCATCTGAACGGCTTGACTCGTCATCTGAACGACTTGATTCGTTATCTGAACGACTTGATTCGTCATCTGAACGATTGGGCGAGTCATCTGAACGATTGGGCGAGTCATCTGAACGACTTGATTCGTTATCTGAACGACTGAAAATTGCAATGAAAATGAGCTATTTCTTAGGTTTTATTATAAAAAAAGGCAAAAAAAGCCATTTTTCCTGCTTTATAGAAAAAAAAGCAAACCTTGTGAGTTGGATCTCAATTTCTACAAAAGGACAAAACAATACATTTCTCTGATTTTGTCCCGTTTCATGTATATATGACTGCTTATTGTAAACTTTAACATTTGTCAACACAGTATTTGGCTTTTGTGGCGTTATGTTTGCACACAACTATAAATTTTGTCACTAAATAAAAACCTATACCGATTCATGAGCGTATCATTTAAACCCATTTTGATTATTGCTTACTTGCTTGTTAATACCATAATTGTCGAGGCTCAAATTGTTAGCTTTCTTGTTGCTGGGCTTGGAGAGTTGGAAACGCCTTTTGGCAAAGTGCCTAAAGAAGATTTACAGATGACAAGTTATTTTATGGACACTTCTGCAGTGGCTGTAATTTTATTAGATAATGGTTTTTTGAGTTTAGAACCTGCCGCGAGCAGTTGGGAATGTAATCTAATCAGTTTTCAACGTATTAAATTACTAAAAAAAGCAGCTTTTGAGGATTTTGGTAAACGTATCATCACAACACAGGGACACGAGAAATTGGTATCCGTAAAAGCACAAACCATAAATCCTGATGGAACAATAACACCAGTCAAAGATTTCTTTAACGAAACAGATGGTGCGTTGCTGCATAAGAAGTTTGTCTTTCCTAACTTGCAAGAAGGGTCAATCATCGAGTTAGAATACAAATTAAAGAGTAAAAACATCTTTGAACTTTATCCGTGGTATTTTCAATCAAAAGTACCTGTTCATCATTCAGAGTTGGTGATGGATTTGCCTCCAATGTTTGAATATATGTATTTTTTTAAAGGGCAATCTCCTAAAACAGACCTTCATACAATCAGGAAAAAACTTGTAATTGACAACACACCAGTTTATGACACAATTAAATATAATCGCTATTATTTAGATTCTTTAAGTGCTATGAGACCAGAGCGTTTTGTGACTACAGTAGATAATTATATGTCGAGCGTAAAATTCCAGTTGAGATATATTCGTCAATTGTATCAAAAACCAGAAAAGATTCTACATGAATGGAAAGATTTAGCTAAAGAGTTATTAGAGAATAAGAAATTAGGTCACCAGTTGAATAACCGCCGGAATTATGACAATATTTGGCGAGGTGTAAAACCCTTACTTGAGAAGGCGGTAACCAAAGAAGAAAAAATCCGAGCCGTGTATGAGTACATATCGAAAAATGTGGCCTGGATAGAGGATGATTTCAGTATTTTCACGGATGCACCCAACCTCGATGAAGCGTTCAAAAGAAAAAGAGCCAATAGCGGAGAGTTGAATATGATGCTCATCGCTTCTCTGAATGAAGCAGGCATAAAAGCTACGCCACTTTTAGTCAGTACCATTGAACATGGTTTTCCGAACAAAGAATATCCAATGGTTAAGCAATTCAATCATCTAATTTGTTATGTGGAAGATACTGAAAAACCCTTATTTTTAGATGCGGGCAATATACACCGACCTATGAATTTGCCGCGAACATCATCTTTGAATGGGGCTGGTTGGGTTTTAGATAAAAACAACCCACGATGGATTGACATTCCTACCCCCCTCAGTAATACGACCGTCGCATCTCATTTTATATTGCAAAAAAACGGTACGCTAAAAGGTGAGATGTCGTTGACCTACCTCGGTTATGCTGCTATGGAAGAACGTATGCGGTTTGAACAGGATAAGAATCATGAAGACTTTAAAAAAATGTGGTCAAAGGATTTCCCTGATATAATCTTTGACAATATAACAGTTCTCCATACTGATACAGCTTACTTGCCTTTCAAAAGAATGATGAATTGCTCCATCTCTGATTTTGCAGTATTGACAGACAATCTGATGTATGTCAAACCCATCTTAAAAATGAGTTTTGATGAAAACCCTTTTAAACAAGAAAGAAGAAACTATCCAGTAGAGTTTCCGTTCCCAATTCAAGATAGTTTAGAAATAAATTTAACGATTCCTAACAATTATAATATAGAAGACTTACCTAAAGACTTAACGCTTATTTTGCCCAATGATGGTGCTAAGTTTATATATACGTGTGAAAATGTAAATGATAAAATTCGTATCAAAATAGTTATTAACATCAATCAATTGCGTTATAAAGTAGAAGAATATGATAAAATAAAGTCTTTTTTCAATCAAATCGTTGATAAAAAGCAAGAGCAAATTGTGCTAAAGAAAAAATAATACTATAAAAATGGCAACATTAACATTTGGTAATTTCATATTTTAAAATTTAGGCGTTATATTTGTACCGAACGATTATTTATCACACTAAAATCCCATGTCCGATTATGAAGCTTCGTTTCTTTCTGACCCTATTGATACTGAGGGGTATCTGTACACTCGCCACAGCACAAACTTATTTTCAACCTTTGTGGGGCAAACCATCCGCCGAAGATTTGGCGATGACTATTTATAAACCCGATACATCGGCAGCAGCTGTTGTGTTATTGGACAATGGGTTGATGTCCACACAATTCGTTGGCACTGAACGCCGATGTGTATTGACCAGCTTCCGCCGTGTCAAGCTCTTGAAAAAATCAGCTTTTGATGACTATGGCAAACACGCCATCACCATCCGTTCTTTCGAGACTTTGGTCAATGTAAAAGCGCAGACCATCAATCCTGACGGGACGAAAACACCTGTTAAGGAGTTTTTTGATGAAAAAGTGAACAAATACGTCAAACGTAAGAAGTTCGCTTTTCCAAAATTGGAGGAAGGCTCGATTATCGAATATGAATACACGATGGAAAGCTCGAACATGTTTGACCTTTATCCGTGGTATTTTCAAGAGTCGGTTCCTGTGCGCCACAGTGAGTTGGTGCTGAATTTTTCATCGGATTTGGAATACATTTTTTTGTACAGAGGGCAACGTGATTTGGTGCAGGATTCCATCAATTTCAATACGGGCATCAAAAATTTTGACCGCCGTTTGCCACGTTACTGGGTGGACAGCGTGGAAGCCATGAAGCCAGAGAGCTATGTGACAACATTGAACAATTATATCTGCCACCTCAAATTTCAATTGGCAGCAGTGCATCCGATAATGGGTGGACCAAGTCAAAAAATCTTGCAAGATTGGAAAGCACTCTCCAAAGAACTTTGGGACAACGACCGCATCGGTAAACAAATAGCCAACAGACGCAATTACAACGACCTTTGGAAAGCCATCAAACCACAGATGGAAGCCGCAACGTCCGATGAGCAGAAAATCCGCATCGCCTACGAATACATCTCTAAAAACGTGGAATGGGACGAAGACAATTTCGACATTTTTGCCGAAGAACCGAGCCTCGACGATGCTTTCAAGAAGAAAAAAGCCAACAGCGGGGAATTGAATATGATGCTCATCGCTTGTTTGAATGAGGCTGGAATCAAAGCCTTACCGATGTTGGTCAGCACGATAGACCACGGTTTCCCGTATAAAGACTATCCGATGAGCAGACAATTCAACCACATTTTATGTTTTGTGGACGATGTCAAAAAACCGTTGTTTTTGGATGCGGGCAATATATATCGTCCAGTGGGTGTGCCTCGTGTGCCATCGCTCAATTATTGGGGTTGGGTGATGGACAAAACCAATCCTCGTTGGGTGGATATTCCGACCCCCCTCAGTAGTGAGACCATGTTGGCAAATATGACACTGCAAGAAGATGGCACGTTGAAAGGATTCATTTCGACAAGCTACCAAGGATATGCGGCTGTTGATGAGCGCACAATTCTCAAAGACGATGAAAAAAACGAGAAACTCAAAAAAGCGTGGGCGAAAAGTTTTCCCGATGTACAGTTGGATAGTATCATCGTGATGAATAAAGACAGCTTGAATGCACCATTCAAACGCAATATGGTCTGCTCGATGCCCAATGCAGCCATTGTTGCCGACGATTTGATGTACGTGAAACCGACTCTGAAAACGGATTTTGATGAAAATCCTTTCAAACAAGAAAAACGGAACTATCCAGTCGAGTTACCTTATCCAATTCGCGACCAATTTGTACTGAATATGACAATCCCATCGGACTATGACATCGAGGAATTGCCCAAAGAAGTATCACTCGGTTTGCCAAATGGCGGCGGCAAGTTCATTTACAGTTGTAAAAAGATGAACGACAATCTACAAGTGATGGTGCGTATTGACATCAAACAATTGCGCTACGAAGCCAACGAGTATGGCAATATCAAAGAGTTTTTCAACCAAATCGTCACGAAAAAGAATGAGCAGATTGTGTTGAAAAGAAAGAAAAAACCCTAATCGAAACGACTTTAGACCAGTCAAAGGGTGAGGCCCAATCACCCTTTGACTACACCACTACATTTCAGAAACATTCCGACTCAATCGTTAATTTCTATCACATCACCACGTTTTGCACTCGTTTTGATAAAAAACCAAGCAATGCGTTACTCAAAACAAAAATTCCGATGACTATCAAAGCATTATTCGTCCTAACCTTCACAAGTTGCTGGCTGACTATTGGTTTTGCTGAAAATACATCCCCTCAGTATCCAATAGACGAAATTCCAGAAAACCTCAAAAAAGATGCAGACGCTGTCATTCGCACCGAAGAGCAGACATTTGAGGTCGAATCGCCCGCCAAAGCGACACATCGTTACAAAATTGCCATCTCAATCTTGAAAAAAGACCATGCTTGGAGCGACTTTACCGTTCATTATAACCAATGGAGCAAGGTGACAAATATCCGTGCGCGTTTTTATGATGCCACAGGCAAATTGATTCGCAAATTAGAAAAAGACGAAATCAACGACAGAGCTGCCTACGATGGCGTGTCCATTTACAATGATTCGCGGTTCAAACACATTGTCAATACATACGGTGTCGTACCCTACACTTTTGAGCTGGAGTACGAAGTCAAACACGTTGGTTTGCGCGGCTATCCCGATTGGGACATTCAACCACAATATGCAACAGCCGTGCAACACAGCGAATACACCCTTTCGACCCCCCTCAGTATGCGACCACTTTTTAAGAATTGGAACACACAAATCAAACCCGAGGAAACAAACAGCAGCAAAACCACCACCTTAAAATGGGCTGCCAACGGTATCGAACCCGTTAAGTCAGAACCCATGAGTCCGCCAGCAGCCAGAGTGTTGCCGTGGGTCGCTATTTCTCCTGCCGAGTTTGAAGTCGAAGGTAAGCAAGGGCGTATGACCGATTGGATGACTTTTGGTCGCTTTTTGTACGAGTTGAACAAAGACAGAGACAAAATATCGCCCGACTTGCAAGCCAAAGTCAAAGAAATGACCGCTTCTGCTAAAACGAATTTTGAGAAGATTGATACTTTATACCACTATATGCAAAAAAACATGCGCTATATCAGCGTTCAATTGGGCATTGGTGGTTGGCAGACATTCGAGGCAAGTTATGTGGAACAAAATAAATATGGCGATTGCAAAGCCCTTTCTAATTTTATGAAAGCCATGCTAAAAGTTGTGGGCATAGAATCTGTTTTGACTGTCGTACGAGCAGGCGATGAACGAGAACTTTCACCCTCTGAAGATTTCTGTTCACCTGCCTTCAATCACATGATTCTGCACATTCCTTCCGAAAATATGTGGCTGGAATGCACGTCAACCGATGCACCAACAGGTTATCTGAGCGATTTTACAGAAGGGCGACGCGTGTTATTGATTACGAGAGAAGGCGGTAAAATGGTCAAAACACCCACTTCTGCCTTAGATAAAAACACACAAGTCAGCAAAACCGACATCGTTTTGACCGAATCGGGCAGTGCAACCTTAAAAAATGGCGCGATACTGAGGGGGGCTTTACACGATTCGTGGCGGCAATTGGTGACCAATGTTTCAAAAGAGGAGTTTCAAAAAACCTTTGTCAATGTGTTAAAATTACCGACCTACACCATCAAATCGCTTGACGCAAAACCCGACCAGAAAAAACCCGAACTGGCACTCAACTATGAGTTGTCAATGGAAAAATACGCTTCAAAAGCAGGGACTCGCTTGTTTGTACCCATGAATCTGCACAACCCATTCGACGATACACCTTCACCGACAGAAAAACGCAATCTCCCCATCGAAATCGGTGGCGATGGCTATGCCGAAAACGACGAAGTCACTTTCACAATGCCCGAAGGCTACGATGTGGAGACGATTCCAACAAAGGAATTTGACTACAAATCGGAGTTTGGCTACTACAAAGCCACCATCGAAAGAGCAGGTGACAATAAATTAGTGTACAAACGCCAACTCGAAATCCGTCCAGTCCATATAGCAGCAGACCGTTTCAACGATTTGCGCGATTTTTATAAAAAAATACAGCAAGCGGATACGACTAAGGTGATTTTGAAGAAAAAGGCTTAATTTCGTAAGAATCTAAATACAAAAGCCGACCCCTCAGTAAAGGTCGGCTTTTGTCGTTTTTGAGAACTGCATTTATACCCAATCCAAATCGGCTAATCTCAATTTAAAACCCTTCAAGACATCTTCACCCGACAAAGTCGTTTTAAAAGAGTCCAACTCTTCGCGGCTTCCATCGGCTCGATAAATATAAACTCGTTCTTCGATTCGGTCAATTTTAATAAAAAACTTGCGACCCAAGCCGAAGCCCGAGCCGCAAGTGTCCCTTACTGTCATGAGAAAAAAAATTAGTTTAAAAGCACCATTCGCTGCGTAGCTGAATGTAAAGGCGTATCGAGGCGATAGAAAAGTACGCCCGATACTGATCGTAGATTCCTTTGGAAAGGGGTGTCCGAAAAGTTCATAGTGATTTGATTATTGCCTTTTTTGAATGTCCCTGTTTGTTTTTTTATGATGCGCCCTGTTTCGTCGAAAACAGTTAAAGTGGCTTCGCTGTCGTTAGGCAAACGGAAATTAATATGCGTTGTGCCTGAAAATGGATTCGGGTTGTTTTGAAAAAGGTGAAAATTGCCCCCCTCAGTATTTTTTGAAGCGAATCGCAAATCCACCTTCATCTGCTCACCTGCCGAGGAATAGGCTTCAGCAGGTGTTAAGTCAGATGTCAGGTGCAAAACCTCACTCAAACGAGTAGAACGCAAGGCTTGCACAGTAAAAATAAACATGTTCATGGGTTCAGCTTTGCTGCCGAGGCTGTTCCAACTGACCGTGACATTGCCCCTATCGGCGAACACAGCATAGTTGGAAGAGGAAAAATTGTAAATGTCTAACGGATCTATAGAGTGGAATTTAAGTGATTTTTTATCGTAATTCAATGTAAACTGAAAGGCTTCTGGTTCAAGTTTGGGCGTTCTGACAGCGATATTGTATGTTTTGCCTGCTTCTAAAAGTTCATCTTCTGTTTCCATCACAAATATTCTCTGCCCTCGTGGTTCAATACTCATTTGCAAAGGCAAATTGGTAGCCGAACCGTTCATATCACCTATTTTCATACTGATAAAATCAGCGTTAGTAATGGTATCTGTTACAGGAAAATAAGACAAAAACTCAGGAAAACTTATCGAAATCGGGTCTATACCCGTTGGAAATGTATAAGATTTAGGCACAAAACGCCATGACCGATTGTTCGGGAAACTATCCATTTGGCGCAAAACAACGCGACGCGTGATTAACATGTCCAGTGCATCAATTGAGCCATCGCGATTCACGTCAGCCGCAATTAATTTATAGGGCGATGTCAAAGGATTTGAGTTAAGCACATGGCGGCTGATCAATGCCACATCGAAGGTCGTAACGCCATTGAGCCAATCGCCACCACGCGAAGGTGTGATTTGATAATCGTTGTTTCGGCGTAAATTCAAATGGTAAGAACCATTGGGGATACTATATTGCGATGCAATTCCTAACATTGTACTTCTCAGGTCAACTTTTGCACCAATAATAACTTGTTCCTCAGTAAGAAACCTACCATCAATGGGTGACTCTAATGGGATATTACAAACACGATTCGAGTCATTGACATAAATCGTTGTCGTACAGCTATTTGTAAGACCTGATAAGTCTTTTGTCCATACTTCAACCGCAATCCGACCTGTATCACCGCAACCAAAACTCAATGATGACGAATCGGGGAAACCCGTTCCACTGCCTGCACGACGTATTTTGAGGGTCAAATTACTGAGGGGGGTACAATTATCAGAAATGGAGGTTGCGACATCGAGAGGATTTACAACGAGCCTATTACTTGAACTGATTAATTTAGGTGAAAAGCCTGTTTTACAAGCTACGGTTGGCGGCACATCTTTGACAGTGACCTTAAATGAACACGTTACAGTATTGTTTGAAAGGTCTTTGGCTGAAAATGCCACAGTCGTTGTACCAACAGGAAATGCACTGCCCGAAGTCAAGCCCGAACTTTGATTCACTGTCAAACCCGTTGAGCAGTTATCCGATACTGAGGGGGGCGCAAAGGTGAACGTTTTAGTACATTCTGTCGCGTTGACGGTCAAAGTCGTATCTTTTGCACAATTGAGCAATAAAGGGCGAACAGTGTCGCGAATGGTCACAGCAGTTGTGCATTGAGCGCGATTACCAGCAGTGTCGCGAACAAATAAAATGACATTCTGAGTACCAATATCGGCGCAAGTATAACTCGTTTTACTTGCACTGATGATGATGACAGGACAATTATCTGTTGAGAAATCGTCTAAATCAATAGGCGATATGAACTTCCGACCTGTTTGGTCGAGCGTTGCTGTAATAGCCGTTTTGCAGACGGCATGTGGCGCAATCGTATCTTTCCAATTGCTGGGGCAATATGGACAAAAAAGAATTTGAGCCGAAATAGTTGTTGTTTGTAAAAGCGTAAGAAAAAAGAAGAAAAAACCAGAAAAAATAGAAAGCTTTTGTTGTAAACCGAAGTTTACGTTTAGTGTAAATGTTCGTGCTGTCATGGGAGGCACACATTTTTTGTATGCTCTTTTTTCAAATTAATGTCACTATGGTCATTATAATTTGTAAAATGTAATCAAATTCTCATACGTATTTAAGTTGAAAAAGTAGCAACGGTTTTTGGTAATGATATGTTCGCTTTAAATTGTTGAGTCAAAAGTAGAATCTTTTTTTGTTCATACAAAAAAAAAATCGCATAATTTTTCACTTTCACACAATAAATTTTGAATAGAGAGTTTTTCTAAATTATTGAACAGCAAAAAAAACGAGCATACAGGTTTATGTTAGCGTTTTTTTGACTTTAAAATGACAAAAAGTAACACTACTCAACCGTAAAAAAATACCCAACACCTTTCACCGTCATAATTTGTACTGAGGGGTCATCTTTCAGATAGTCTCGAAGTTTAGTGATATAAACGTCGAGATTACGAGAATTGAAAAATGAATCATCTCCCCATATTTTGAGCAAAATCTCTTTTCTTTCTACTGTAAAATTGCGGTTTTCGCACAGTATTTTCAACAAATCCGTTTCTCTGGCAGATAATTTTTTAGCAATATCACCATTACGCAATTCATATTTTTGAGGCGTAAACTGGAATTTTCCAATCGTGAATGGGTCGAATACTGAGGGCGTACTGCGCACCATAGAAAGCAAATTGTGTATGCGTACAATCAACTCTTCCATACTGAAAGGTTTTCGTATATAGTCGTTGCCTCCCGATTGAAAACCTTGTAATACATCATCTGTTTGCGTTTTGGCAGTCAAAAAAATAATGGGCAGAGTAGGAGAGAGTCGTCGCAATGATTCGGCCAAAGTATAACCATCCACATTGGGTAACATAATATCGAGGATGGCAATATCAGGTTGAAAGGCTTGAAAAGTAGCCATGACTTTTGCCCCATCCGCAATCATTTGAACATCAAACAAGCGGCTTTCTAGGCTTTCTTTGACGATTTTGCCTAAAAACGGCTCGTCTTCAACATATAAAACTTTGGTTTTTAACATAATTATAATTCTTTAGGTAAAATAACACTAAATGTACTACCTTTTTCAACAATGCTTTTGACTCCAATTTTGCCACCATGTTGTTGCACCACACTCGCGACATAACTCAAACCCAGACCATAACCTTTGACATTGTGAACGTCACCTGTAGGAACTCGGAAAAACTTGTCAAAAATCTTGTCTTGATACTCTGCTGCAATACCACAACCGTCGTCTTCAATAACCAAATGCAATGTATTCTCATACTCTTTAAGGTTTATACTAATATTTTTTCCATTGTATTTTAAAGCATTGTCTAAAAGGTTATAAACCACACTTGTCAGATGCACTCTGTCGGCTTCAATAACTGTATTTTCAGACCCCTCAGTATCGAAGGTGATTTTCGCCCCCATTTTCTCGAACTGCAAACGCATTGAGTCTAAAACTTGTGCAATCAAAGTCGCTAAATCAAGACTTTCTTTTTTCAATTCTGGTTCTTTTTGCTCAAAAACAGAGAGTTTTAAAACCTTGTCAACAAGCATCGAAAGGCGCGATAATTCGTTTTTTGAAATATCGAGATACTCTTTTGTCAATTCTGGTTTTTGCAAAGCATTGAAACTTTGTAAAGCCTCTATAGCAACACTAACAGTTGCAATGGGCGTTTTTAACTCATGTGTGATATTGCTGATAAAGTCATTCTTCAATGCGGTCAAGCGTTCTTGCTGACGTAAACTGCGATAAATGAGTGCAAATGCCAAAGTTGTCATACCGAACAAAAGTAGTGAAAACAAGACCTGAGGTACTATTTTACGGAACAAAAAGGCTTGGTATTGAGGGAATTGCGCCAAATAGACATTAAATTTTGGAATACCTGCAAAAACGGGATTAGTTGTCAAACCTTCATATTGTTCCGAAATCGTTTCTCGCTTATTGGATGAAAAAGCGGCAATCTGGTTTTGATGCAAACGATGAATTCGAAATGGTAAGTCCATTTTTTGAGCTGCCAAAGCCAGCCAAAAATGTGCTGCAATGTCGTCAAGGCGAATAGAATCGTAGTTGAGTTTTATAAAAATAGCAGAATCTTTGGGCGATAATGTTTTGTTTAGGACAAAACGTGTTGACATAGATTTACCTTTAGTAGAGTCTATTGAAAATCGTGAATTTGATTTTGTACTCGTCAAGATTGTATCTTTTTGAGTAAAATCTATGCGTGTTTTGACCGAATCGCTTCGATAATTCAAAATTCCAATCGCTTTGAGACTGTCCGAAGCTTTACCCATATAGGCGCGTGTGACGATGCGGGCAAGTTCGCGCCCACTTAAACTATCAGCAGCAATGGTGATACGAACGCCACCTTTTTGGATAAAAGTGATTTTACTTTGTTGTAGAGAATCACCAAAGCTTCTATTTTCGTGCATCTCAAACTGTCGGAAATTGTCATTGTTGGGGCGTGGTGTAAAAATATCGAGCCTGTTGTGCCGTTCATACTGAGGGGGGAGCAACTGTTTTGAATTAGCCCATTGTGGTTTGGGTAAACCATCAAAATTGAGTTGAATAATGGAATCTTGCAAGGCCATAACTGTTGTTCTGAAAGTATGGTCTAAGTCCTTTTTGAGCGATAAAAGTTGCTCATCATAGAGTTTTTTTATCCAAAATACTTCAAATACGCCCAATAGCAGGAGGCTACTGGCGATAAGTGCAATGAGTCCATGTCTGTTGAATCGTTTCATCAAGGACAAATTTAAAGGGATAAAAATGACTTATGTGCAACCATTAACTTTAATTAACCTTGTTTCAAGGCAGATTAACCTTTTTAAGAATGAGGGGTCGTACTTTTGCCAATAGAAATTTTAAGAATAACGCTTATTTATTTTTGAATTATTTAACTATCAGTAACTTACGATTTGAAAAGCTGTTATCTATTTCCAATTTTGCCATTATTAATTCAATTTAATCTAAAAAAATGAAAAAAATCTTGTTTTTAAGCACTTTTTTACTCACTTGTTTTTGCGTTTTTGCACAAACGGCATCAAAAACTGAGGGGGTGATTTCTTTTGAAGAAAAAATAAATATGCACCGCCGTATTCAAAATGAGGAGATGAAAGCCCGCATTCCAGAGTTCCGTAGCTCGAATATGGAATTAACGTTTAAAGGTGACGAGTGTATGTATAAAGCTGTTGAAGAAGATGATGAAGAAACCAATAATGGCAATGTACGGATGGTTTTTCGTCGCCCAGCAGTGGAAATTTACAGAAATTTTGCAACCAACAAAAAAGTAGAATATCGCGAGATGATGGATAAAAAGTACCTCATCGAAGGCGAAATGGCACAACCTGCTTGGAAATTGGGTACAGAAACTAAAAAAATTGTAGGTTATGACTGTACTCAAGCGACACTCAACGACACCGCTCGTAAACAAGAAATAGTGGCTTGGTTTACAATGGATTTGCCTCTGGCTGCTGGACCACAGAGTCTGGGTTCATTGCCAGGTATGATTCTTGAATTAGATATTAACAAGGGTGAAACCGTTATTACAGCAAAAAAAATTGATTTTAAATCAGTCAAAGACAATGCTGTCAAAGCACCTACTAAGGGTGAAAAAATAACAGAAGAAGAATTCAAACAAAAACGTGAAGAATTTATGAAGCGTAATGGTGGTGGTGGCCCCAACTTTAGAATTAATCGTCAATAAACAATTGACAATCAAATAAATGTGATTTTTTAGGTGAAATAAATAAAACGTAGCGGTTTAGATTGAAGAAAATCTAAACCGTTTTTTTATTCAGTGCCTACTCAAAACTGTCTGTAAAGGATCTCATTTTTTAGTATAAATAGTTGATAGTCAGGTATTTCAAGAAATAACAATCCAAAAATATTATTCGTAATTCACTTATTGACTCTTTAACTTTGCCCGAAAAAACTAAATTTATGAAAAAAGTCCTAACCAAAACCACAACAATTTTTAACAGTATTCATCCTTACGACCAGTCTATTGTTGGCGAATATGCCGCTTTGACAGATGCTGAATTGAAGAAAAAACTAACACTTTCTGCTAAAGCCTATCAGTATTGGCGAACGACTACTTTTGACCACCGTGCCAATTTAATGCACCGATTAGCGGCTATTCTGCATCGTGACAACGAAAAATTAGCTCATTTGGTAACGCTCGAAATGGGGAAAATCATCTCAGAATCACGAGCAGAAGTCTCAAAATCGGCAGCACACACTGCTTTTTATGCCGAACATACTGAGGGGTGGCTTAAAGACCAAATCATCAAAACTGAAGCGCATCGCAGCTTCGTTACATTCGACCCAATAGGTTGTATTTTTGCCATTATGCCTTGGAACTTCCCTATTTGGCAAGTCATGCGGTATGCTGCTCCGACTATTATGGCAGGAAATGTCACTATTTTAAAACATGCACCTACTGTTTTTGGCTGTGCTGAAGCCATTGAAAAAGCGTTTTTAGAAGCAGGTTTTCCTGAAGGTATTTTTCAATCTATCGTCATTGACATCCCCTCAGTAGATCGTGTGATTGCAGCCGACATTGTGCAAGGCGTGACCTTGACGGGCAGCGAATATGCTGGGTCTCAAGTGGCTGCTTTGGCAGGTAAATACATCAAAAAAAGTGTTTTGGAACTTGGGGGTTCTGATGCTTTTATTGTCTTAGCGGATGCAGATTTGGATAAAGCGGCAAAAATAGCGACACAATCGCGCATGATAAATGCAGGTCAAGCTTGTAATTGTGCAAAGCGATTTATTATTGTTGAAGCTGTTTTTGATGCTTTTTTAGAGCGATTTAAGCATCATGTTCAACAAATTAAACTCGGCAATCCGTTCGACGAAAGTAACCAAATGGGTAGTTTGGCTCGTTTTGATCTAGCTGAAAAGTTGGAAAATCAAGTCAAAATAAGCATACAGAACGGCGCAGTAGCCGTTTTGGGCAGTGAACGTCAAGGCTGTTTGTATGAGCCAACTTTACTGAGGGGTGTCAAAAAAGGAATGGTAGCTTTCGATGAAGAAATGTTTGGTCCTGTGGCAGCAGTCATTTCAGCAAAAAATGAAGCAGAAGCCCTTACATTAGCAAACAATCATCGTTATGGCTTAGATGCTTCGATTTGGACTACTGACCTTGAGCTTGCCTATCGTATGGCACGTCAACTTGATGTGGGCAATGTTTTTGTCAATACTTTGGTACGTTCGGATTCTCGAATGCCTTTTGGAGGCGTAAAAAAATCAGGCTTTGGGCGTGAGTTGTCGGAAGTGGGTTTGAAAGAATGGGTCAATTGTAAAACAGTTGTGATGGAAGCTTAAAAACTGAAAGAGCGTAGTTTCCTCAACTACGCTCTCGTACATTTGCTTAGTCCTCAGAGTATTACTCTTTTTCGTTTCGTGCTGTGGCAGACATAGGTGCAGCACCACCATTAGCAAAATTATTAGCTGCAACTTCTTTAATATTGCGAACGATGTCTTCGACACGTGCCAATTTTGGATCATAACTAACCGCTAAAATGCGTTTAGCATCATTCCAATCAAGGTCTAAAACACCTCTAGTATATACGGCTTTTTGAGTTTTTTTGTCATTTAGGTCAATTTTAAAGGGTTCTTTCATCGTGAAATACTCAGTAATGACTGGCTGTGCTTTTACAGAGACTGACACTAATATAAGTGCGACGATAGCAACTGTGTTTAAAATGAATTTTTTCATTGAATTTAATTTAAAAATGGTTGAGAAATAAAATTATTAATTAGACTTTTCTTTTTGAAAATACTCGATTCACTGATTCGATGTCACAAGACATATCAGTAATAGATTTTTTTACCGTGTAAAATTAAGCTGATTCGGTTAGTTGGTGCGGGAGGTGTATTGTTTTGTGTTGCTGTTAAGTTAATTTTGGCACATTGCTTACTGCGTTCTGATTGTGACACAAAAGTCTAATACTTTTTTCATTTAAACAATACCTAAATTGTTTGTAAACTTAGTTATTTTCCGTAGGCTGTGACAGGCAAAAAAACTATTTTTTCTCGATTTATCAAAATTAAAGAATTGATTATCAGAGTATTAAGAACTTAATCTCAAACATTAAGCTCCCGCCCCAAGTTGATGAAAAAATCTTGTTACGCCTTTTGTTAAAAGGTTTAATTATGCCTAAATTTCTTGAAAATAAGTTTTGAAAAATATCACCCCTCAGTATAACACAAACGCTCTCACATCATTGAGACATGAGAGCGTTTGTATTATACTGAGGGGTAGATTGATTCTACCAAAAATAAGTGTAAAGAGCCGTTAAAATGCCAATGACTACAACTGCTCCGATAGCAAATTCTTTTGATACTTTGAACATTGATGTATCCACTTCCAAACCTCTTGGATTGTCTTTGCTTTCAGGGTCTAATAGACTCACCCCAATAATGACAGCGGATAGAATGAGGAATGAGTAGCCCATAGCGTGGAAGAACGGCATACCACCACCGAACTGGTCGAATGCAATGGACACTGGTAAAGCCAAAATAGCCGCCACCAAAGCACCTTTGCCTGTCGCACCTTTCCAGAAAAAGCCTAAGAAGAAGATAGCAAAAATACCGGGCGACACAAAACCTGTGTATTTTTGAATGAATTGGAAAGCAGAATCTAAACCTTGCAACTGAGGTGCAACAAGGCATCCTATAATCATGGCTACAATGATTACGATTTTACCCACTTTCACCAATTGTTTTTCATCTGCATCTTTATTTATGACTTTTTTGTAAATATCTAATGTGAAAATTGTCGCAATAGAATTGGCTTTACCTGCCAATGATGCGACTATGGCTGCTGTTAATGCCGCAAAAGATAGACCTTTCAAGCCTGTTGGCAGTAAGTCAAGCAAAATAGGATAAGATTTGTCTGGAATCAAATGCCCCTTTGCATTGAGCATTTCAGTCTGGAACATACCATTTTGGTAGAGAACATAAGCCGCAATACCTGGAATAACAACTATGATAGGCATCAATAATTTCAAAAACGCAGCAAAAAGCAAGCCCGAACGAGCGGTTTTCAAATCTGCACCTAAAGCACGTTGTGTGATATATTGGTTGCACCCCCAGTAGTTGAGGTTCGTAATCCACATTGCACCGATCAAAACCGTCAGACCAGGAAGGTCAACCCATGCATCTTTAGTTCCTCCTTCTCCATTCGGAATTTGGAGTTGCCCTTTGTCCAAAATCATGTGAAAATGGTCAGGTGCTTTCTCGTAGAGGAAACTCAAACCATTGAGCATGCCCGGATTACCAAATTTCGTTGCCACCATATCTAATGCCAAATAGGTCGTTGCCAAACCACCAATAATCAATACGATGACCTGAATAACGTCCGTGAAGCCAATGACCTTCATACCACCGAGGGTAATGAAAACGGCAAAAATGGACATACCAATAACGCAAGTCATAAAATCTAAGCCCGAAACTTTAGTAACCGCCAATGCTCCTAAGTATAGTATTGATGACAAATTGACAAAAATATATAAGAAAAGCCAAAAAATTGCCATAATGAGAGCCACCGAAGGATTGTATCGTTGACTCAAAAACTGAGGCATTGTGAAAATATGGTTTTTTAAATAAATAGGCAAAAAGAAGACAGCAACTACTAAAAGCGTTGCAGCTGCCATCCATTCGTAGGTAGAAATTGCTAAACCCATGGCAAATCCATTGCCTGACATACCAATAAACTGTTCAGCCGAAATATTAGAAGCAATAAGCGAAGCACCAATTGCCCACCATGTCAAAGAGCCTTCTGCAAGGAAATAGTCTGCGGATGATGTTTCTGCTTTTTTCTTTTTATTGTAAATCCACCAACCATAACCTGAGACAATGATAAAGTAGAAGAGAAAGACGATGTAATCCATCGTTTGGAGACCTGAAGATTGCATTTCTATTCTGTTGTTGTTTTCGTTGAAAAAATATTATTTCGATAAAATTTGAAAACGTAAATATGACACTTACTTTTTAGCAAACAAAAAATTAGTATCAAATATTTTATTTTAATTTTGTTGGCGGTTTGTCATATTACCTACACCCCCTCAGTATTTAAAAGATATAATGAAATGAAAATCAACTTTTTAGAACAGTATCGCCAACAAATCAAATGCCTCGTGGCTTTGGATTCAATTATATTTGGGTTCGATGGCACAGACTTAAAATTGTTACTCGTCAAACGTGGTATCGAAACCGAACATGACACTTGGTCGCTTATGGGTGGGTGGCTTGCACCCAACGAAACACTCGAAATGGCAGCTCATCGCATCGTTTTTGAGCTTATTGGGCTTGAAAATGTCTATCTTGAACAGCTTGGCGCGTTTGGAGACCCCACGCGTGACCCTGTTGAGCGCACCGTTTCAGTGGCCTATTTTGCCTTGATAAATGTCCCGAACTACGATGATAAAATTGACCACGTCTTTGATGCTGCTTGGTTTCCCATCAACGATTTGCCCGAGCTACTGTTCGACCACAAAGAAATGGTCGCACAAGCCAAGGAAAAATTGAAATACAAAGCAGCCTTTCATCCCATTGGCTTTGAACTATTGCCCGAAAAATTCACTTTGCCGCAACTTCAAAACCTCTATGAAGCCATTTTTGGTGTGACGATTGATAAACGCAATTTCAGTCGTAAAATGCTTTCAACCAATTTATTGATAAAATTGAAAGAAAAACAAAAAGGGTTTTCCAAAAAAGGTGCGTTTTTGTACAAACTCGATGCCGAGCGGTATAAACAAGATTTTAATGCTTTCTTGAATTTTATTCCGAATCCTGATATTTAACTATACCCCTCAGTAGGCGAAGTCTTTAGAGGGAGGATTTACTATTGTAATATATTTTCTTGAATACGAAACAATACGAGTACCTGAAAAAATCATCTAGCATTCTTCGATAATTGATACAGGCTTAATATAAAAATTGGGTTTTTGATGAATTAACCACTATCAAATCTCGATTTTTATTGAAATTATAAATAAAATTTCGTATCTCGGAAACGTTCTCGCAAAAAAATGCGAAAACTCTTATCACGTAAATTATATTTGTGCAATCGTTTTCGCAACATATCATTTTGTCTTAAAAGTACACAGTATGAAAAAAATATCCTCTATTTTTATCTTTTCATTGCTTTTCGCAACAGTCAATTTTGCTCAATCGAAAACAGAAAAAGCTGTTGCCGATGCTGTCGAAACCTTTCGCAAACTGATGATAGACCCAAATAAAGCGGCTTTGGAAGACATCACTTGTGCCGAACTGACTTATGGTCATTCGGGTGGAAAAGTGGAGAATAAAGCTGAATTTGTTGAAGCGTTTGTGAGTGGCAAATCCGATTTTTTGAAAATTGATTTGTCCGAACAAACCATTCAAGTCATTGGCAAAACAGCCATCGTGCGTCATACCTTGGTCGGCGATACACACGATAAAGGTAAAGATCCCACCACTGTCAAATTGAAAATCATGACCGTTTGGCAAAAACAAGGTGGCAAATGGAAGCTATTGGCGCGCCAAGCAGTGAAATTAACTTAGTGATGATGAAAATGAAAGTAGAAGATTTTAAGACCCCTCAGTAAATCTTTATACTTAAACCATTGAAGTCAAAAAAATCATAAAAAAAGATGAATTTATTCGATTTAACAGGCAAAGTAGCCCTCGTAACAGGTTGCAAACGAGGTATTGGTAAAGGTATGGCAGAAGCCTTGGCAGAAGCAGGGGCAGACATCATCGGTGTGTCCGCCAATTTGGAATTGGAAGGCAGTGACATCGAAAAAGCTGTGTTACTGAGGGGTCGAAAATTCAAAGCTTATCAAGCAGATTTCAGCAATCGAGACAGTTTATACGCTTTTATTGAGAAAGTCAAACGCGAAAATCCTGTTATTGATATTTTGATTAACAATGCTGGGACAATCATGCGCAAACCTGCGGCAGAACACCCTGACGACTATTGGGACTCCGTGATTGATGTCAACCTCAATTCGCAATTCATCCTATCGCGCGAAATAGGGAAGGAGATGGTTCTTCGAGGCTCAGGCAAAATCATCTTTACAGCTTCGCTTCTGACCTTTCAAGGTGGCATCACAGTACCTGGCTATGCTGCGTCGAAAGGTGCTATCGGTAGTTTGACCAAGGCTTTGGCAAACGAATGGGCCAGCAAAGGCGTGAATGTCAATGCAATTGCACCAGGCTATATTGCCACAGACAATACGGCAGCTTTGCAAAAAGATGAAGTACGCAGTACACAAATTTTGGCACGTATTCCCGCAGGGCGTTGGGGCAATCCCGATGACTTTAAAGGAGCGACCATCTTTTTGGCATCGAACGCGTCAGACTATGTGCATGGCACAATTTTGACGGTTGATGGTGGTTGGATGGGGCGTTAAAATAAAATTAAAAGATTGAAAAGCAGTCTTTTATCTTAAAATCTAATATCGTAAAATCTTTAAAAATATATGCAAACAAGATATGAAAGCAGCCCCAACGAGGTCAAAGGTATGACAACAGGGCAACTGAGAGAGAATTTTTTGATTGACAACTGCATTGTTGCTGGTGAAATTAATTTCGTTTACTCACACTATGACCGTATGATTATCGGTGGTGCAATGCCCACTACTGAGGGGTTAGCTTTGGGCAATTTTGAACAATTGAAAGCAGACTATTTTCTCGAAAGACGCGAAATGGGCATTATCAATATCGGTGGCGATGGCACTATAACGGCTGATGGCAAAACCTATAACCTGCGCAAATTGGACTGTGTGTATCTTGGAAAAGGTACAAAAGATGTGGTTTTTTCAAGCAATGATGCTGCGGCTGCGGCACAATTTTACATACTTTCTGTGCCAGCACACCGCGATTATCCAAATCGTATGATGCCAAAAGAAGAAGCGTCACCGATGACCATTGGTAGCCCTGCAACGGCCAATCACCGCACCGTTTACAAATATATTCATGCAGATGGCATCAAAAGTTGCCAATTAGTGATGGGTTTGACGACTCTGCACACGGGTAGCGTGTGGAACACCATGCCTGCCCACACACACGACCGTCGTATGGAAGCTTATTTCTATTTCGATGTGCCAAGCGACCAAGCTGTGGTGCATTTTATGGGTCAACCACAAGAGACACGCCATATTTTTATGGCCAATCATCAAGCTGTGATTTCGCCACCGTGGTCTATTCACTCTGGTTGTGGTACAACGAATTATGGTTTTATTTGGGGCATGGGCGGCGAAAATTTCAACTATACAGATATGGACGTAGTGGCAATCAATGCGTTGAGATAAAATGAGCAAAATATATTTTGAAGACAAGACATTCAAAGGTGTGGATTTTTCGGACCAAGCTTTGGCAAAAGGTGAGTATGAGAACTGCACTTTCATTCAATGTCTTTTCTCAAATACGGATTTATTGAACACCAATTTCTCAGAATGCCAATTTGAAGAGTGTAATTTAAGTATGGCAAAAATTGCCAATACAGCTTTCAAAAATGTCCATTTCAAACAGTGTAAAATGGTCGGCTTGTATTTTGAGCATTGCAACAAGTTCATGTTGTCGCTGAGTTTTGACTCCTGTGTGCTGAATTTGTCTTCTTTTTATAAGTTAAACTTAAAAAATACACGATTTCAGAACACCGTATTGCATGAAGTGGATTTTACAGAAGCTGATTTGACAAGCTCTATTTTTGATCGTTGCGATTTGTTCAAAACCGTTTTTGACAAATCAGTTTTAGAAAAAGTGGATTTTCGGACAGCTTATAATTATGCGTTTGATATTGAAAATAATCGTATCAAAAAGGCAAAATTCTCAGCAAATGGTATCGCAGGTCTTCTAAAAAAGTATGATATTGAGATAAGTTAATCGTTGATAATGAATCTTTTAAATAAAAAATACGCCATCGAAAGTGGTCTGATAGCAGCCGAACAATTCGCTCTGCCAGAGCGCGTTTTGCAGTTCGGGACAGGCGTTTTACTGAGGGGGTTGCCTGACTATCTGATTGATAAGGCGAATAAACAAGGTGTGTTCAACGGGCGTATCGTCATTGTAAAAACGACCAATTCTGACTCGTCAGATTTTGACAAACAGGACGGCGTATTCACACTCAATGAAAAGGGTATTGATAAAGGCGAAACCGTCAATCAAACCACCATCAACACCAGCATCAGCCGTGTGATAAGTGCTAACGAAAATTGGGCAGCAATTCTGGCTTGTGCTGAAAATTTGGATATAGACATCATCATTTCTAATACCACAGAAGCGGGTGTAGTCTATGTTGAAGAGGACATTTTCGCTACGCCTCCGCAATCGTTTCCGTCGAAATTGACTGCGATATTGTACAAAAGATTCAAATTTGTGCAAGGAGACGGTCATGGATTCGTGATTGTACCGACTGAGTTATTGGTCAATAACGGCAATATACTGAGAGGTATGGTCGAACGTCATGCCGAACGGATGGGATTGGAAAAAGGGTTTATAAATTGGTTGAAAACAGCCTGTTATTTTTGCAATTCACTTGTTGACCGTATTGTGCCAGGCGCAACTCCTGCAGCGGAAAAAGCCGCATTGGAAGCTCAATTGGGTTATACCGACAATTTGATGATTAATTCCGAGCCGTTTTTGTTGTGGGCTATTGAAGGTGATGATTTTGTGAAAGAGACTTTGTCATTTACCAAAACGGATAGCCGAGCTGTGGTTACGCCCGACATCACACAGTTCAGAGAACAAAAATTGCGTTTGTTGAATGGAGGACACACAATTTCAGTGCCGTTGGCTTATTTGTCGGGTTTGCGTTTGGTCAATGAGATGATGAATGATGCGGTGATGGGTGAGTTTGTAGAAAAAGTAGTCTTAGAAGAAATACTACCGACGCTTGATTTTGATGCTTCTGACTTTGCAAAATCAGTTTTAGACCGTTTCAAAAATCCATTCATTGAACATAAACTACTGAGTATCACAGTACAATGTTCTGCAAAAATGAATATGCGTAATGGTGCAACTTTTGAGCGGTATTTAAAAAAGTTTGGCAAATTGCCAGAAAGAATGTGTCTCGGTTTTGCGGCTTATCTGTTGTTTACACGACCTGTGAAGGAGGAAAATGGGAGATATTTTGGGCAAGAAATAAATCAAAATACTGAGGGGGCCGATTTACAGCAATTGTACTATCCGATTCAAGATGACCACGCAGCCTTTTTTTATAAAATATGGCAAAAAACAGATGAATTAGATTTGTCGAGTCTCTGCGATTTTGTGGATGAAGTACTGGCAAATGAAGCGATTTTTGACGAAACACTGCGTAATATTCCTGTTTTTGCACCACGTATTGCTGAAATGATGTTTGAGATGACAAATAATGGAATTTCGGCTGCTTTAAATACATCTTATAATCTAACGTAATATGGGTTATTTTCTTTTCTCATACGGAATCAAGACTAAAAAAATAAGAGCCATTTTTGGCAGTAAAGACCAAGCGATTTTAGAGAAAATAAAAAACAGTGACATATTTGACACATATTCTGATTGCTATAAAGCTCTGAAAGATATAATAGCTGGTGAAAAACTTGATAAAGAGTTCAATTTTGCCTATGGTTATGCTGTTATTTGTCTTTGTGATGTACTTGGTCAGAAATTGCCTTATCCCGAGGAGATAAAATTGGGGCATGAAACAGATTTGATAAACAAATATTTAAAAGAATCTTTTAAAATAGATGATTTAGATATTATTGACCCATTGTTAGCTGATAATACAAATCCATTTGATATACCCAAAATCGAAGATTTTCCAATTATTGGACTTCTCTCTCGTGAAGATTTAGTTATTTTAAAAGAGATTTTTGAAGATATAAATATTACAGATAATGAAATTGAAGAATTAGAGAGTAGTGAAAATGGTGACGATGAAGAAAAAAGCTTGGCTTTAACTCATATTAGAGGTATAATTCAAAATATAGATTACTGCATTAAAAATAAATTAGACTTAATTACTTTCTGTCATTAAAAATTAATGTCCAAATAATTCGCATTATGTTAAAAATTGAAAATCCAACTGCAACAAACGGCATTAAAAAACAAAGTTTTTTAGACGAAAACTTTTTGTTAAAGACTGAAACGGCAAAGCGATTGTACCACGACTACGCCAAGCAAATGCCCATTATTGATTATCACAATCATTTGCCGCCAAACGAGGTTGTGGCGGATAGACAATTTGAAAACATAACGAAAATCTGGCTTTATGGCGACCATTACAAATGGCGTGCGATGCGTACATGTGGTGTCAACGAACGTTTTATCACAGGTGATGCAACCGATTTGGAAAAATTCCAAAAATGGGGTGAAACAGTGCCTTATACAATGCGCAATCCGTTGTACCATTGGACACATTTGGAGTTACAACGTTATTTTGACGAAAACAGATTGTTGAAAGCAGAAACGGCAACAGATATTTATCATTCAACAAGTGAAAAGTTGAATACCCCTCAGTACAGCGTGCAGAATTTGCTCCGTAAAATGAATGTTGAAGTCATTTGTACCACCGACGACCCATTGGATACTTTGGAATATCATCAACAATTCGATGAATCAGGCGCAGGTTTCAAAATGTTGCCCGCTTTCCGTCCCGATAAATTTATTTTGATTGACAATCCCAGTTTTGCTTCTTTTATCACTCGTTTGGGCGAAATTGTAGGTTACGAATTGCATAGTTTCGAGGATTTACTGAGGGGGCTGCGTCAACGTGCGGATTTCTTTGTAAAACTGGGTTGTCAGTTGTGCGACCATGGTTTAGAGCAACTTTATGCTGAAGAATTCACAGATAGTGCAGCTGATAGCATATTTAAAAAAGCCATTGCGGGTCAAAATTTGACTGAAAATGAGATTCTGGTCTATAAATCAGCCATTTTGCACCATTTAGGGGAAATGTATCACACGCTGGGTTGGACACAGCAGTTCCACTTGGGTGCATTGCGCAATAATAATACCCGTATGTTGCGCCAATTAGGCCCTGACACAGGTTGGGATTCGATTGGTGACTTCCGACAAGCTGTGGCTTTGAGCAAATATTTGGGAGGTTTGGAAGATAAAAATCGCCTCGCAAAAACAGTCATTTACAATCTCAACCCTGCCGATAATGAGATTTTTGCGACTATGATTGGCAATTTCAATGATGGTTCGTTGGCAGGAAAAATACAATGGGGCAGCGGCTGGTGGTTTTTAGACCAAAAAGATGGTATGATAAAACAAATGGAAGCCCTGTCAAACATGGGTATTTTGAGCCAATTCATAGGCATGTTGACCGATTCACGCTCATTTTTGTCATTCCCTCGGCATGAATATTTCCGCCGCATCCTGTGCAATTTGTTTGGTGATGATGTCGAAAATGGTGAATTGCCAAATGATATGGCGTGGATTGGTAAGTTGGTGCAGGATATTTGCTACAATAATGCGAAGAACTATTTTAATTTTTAACTATTGTTTTTGAACGACGGAGAAGTTCCAAACTTCTCCGTCGTTCAAAAAACAAAAAATACAACCATGAAAGTCATCTGTTTTGGAGAAATAATGTTGCGTTTGAGTCCACCGAACAATTTGCGGATGGCTCAGGCACGCAGTTTAGATGTCCAATATGGTGGCTCAGAAGCGAATGTTGCCGTTGCTTTGGCTCAATTCGGTGCAGAATCAGCTTTCGTAACGCGCGTTCCCGACAATGTGGTAGGGCGTTCTTCGTTAGGAGAATTGAAAAAATATGGTGTGGACACAAGTTTGACACAGTTTGGAGGGTCGCGTTTGGGTTTGTACTATTTGGAAGTGGGTGCAGGCAATCGCTCATCGAAGGTGGTCTATGACCGTGAAGGTTCGGGCATGGCAACTTTGCAAAAAGGTATCATAGATTGGCGGTCTATTTTCAAAGATGCGACTTGGTTTCATTGGTCAGGCATCACGCCCGCGATTTCGGAATCTGCCGCAGAAGCCACTTTGGAAGCCATTGAAGTCGCCAATGAATTGGGTTTGACTGTGTCGTGCGATCTTAATTATCGGTCAAATCTTTGGCAATATGGCAAAAAACCATCTCAAATCATGCCTCAGTTACTGAGGGGGTGTTCTGTGATGTTGGGTGATGGCGATACGATTGACACTTATTTTGAGATAAAAGGCAGCAACTACAAAGAGGTTTTTGAAAAAACATTTGAGGCGTTTCCTAAGCTCAAGTACATTGCGATGACGGCTCGACGGGCTTTTCATGCGACGCACAATACTTACAAAGGTTTTTTGCACAATGGAACAACTCTTTTTGAGTCGAAAGAATATGATGTACCCGATATTATTGACAGAATAGGCGCAGGCGATGCGTTTATGGGTGGTTTGATTTATTGTTTACAAAAAAATGCCCCCCCTCAGTATTGCGTCGAATTTTCAGCTGCAACGGGAGCTTTGAAACACTCCATCCACAGCGATTTTCACTTAGCAACAGCTGCCGAAGTCGAAAATTTGATGGGTGGCAATACAGGTGGAAAAGTCAGTCGTTGACGATTATTCAAATATTTCGCCAACGTGTTTTTCAATTTTTTCGCACAAGCGAGACAATGGCAAATCGTTGCTGTCGTGACCAAAAGGCTCTTCAATTTCTTCGGCAATGAGTTCCATACTTGCCAAAACGTAGAAAATGAAAGCCACAATAGGGACAACATAATAGCCCAAACTAAAAACATAGCCGATGGGCAATGTCATGATATAGAAAAAGATAAATTTTTTCAAAAATAGGCTATAAGCATACGGAATGGGTGTGTTTCTGATGCGTTCACAAGCACCACAAATATCTGTAAAAGCTGTCAGTTCAGGATTCAGAAACAATAACTGCTCACCTGAAATGCCGTTTTCTTTATATAGTTCATTGATTTTCAAGTACATAGCCTCAGCCACTTGATTAGGAACGTGTTTCGTATTGTCTAATAAAATAGGTCTGTTTTCGTCCAAATCGAACAATTCGAGGCGTGTTTCCTCACTTCTCAAATGATCTTTGAGTGCAATAGAATAAGCGGGAATGGTGGTTTTAAAAAATTGACGGTCGGCACTGTCTGTCAAAATAGCTGAGAGTTTCAAAGCCAAATTGCGGCTGTTGTTGACCAATGCACCCCACAATTTTCTCCCTTCCCACCAGCGGTCGTAAGCAGTGTTGGTACGAAAAACGAGCAACATAGACAAAACAATGCTCAAAAGACTGTGAACAAGGGTGATATTTTTGGCATAACTGTCTTTTGTGAGGTCTAAAACTTCAACTTCAATATAAGCGACCAGTGCCGAATAAACGGCTAAAGCACACAACATTGGAAACAATTTTCGGAAAGTATCGGCTTTCGGAAAACGAAAAATAAACGTGAACCAGTCTTTTGGATTATAAGCAATCATATTTTGGATTTACGAATTACGATTTTGGATTTACGTGCTGCGAATTACACCAATTAACGAATTTTACGAATTATGGGTTGGTTTCCGTACCACAAATGACATTTGACTGAGGGGGGTTATTACAAATCTTTTATCTAAAAATCTCAAATCTAAAAATCTTTTATCAAACTAAATTATTTATCAATTAATAAAATTTCAAATTAAAATGAGCAAAAAAGTAGTCACACTTGGGGAAATAATGATGCGTCTCTCGACACCTGACTATAAACGTTTTGAACAATCAAATAGTTTTGATGTCACTTACGGTGGTGGCGAGGCAAATGTTGCAGCAGCTATTTGCAATTACGGACAACGAGGTGTATTTGTTACAAAAGTACCAAAAGATGCTTTGGGACAATCGGCTATCAATCATTTGCGCCGTTATGGTGTTGATACACAACATATTGCACGCGGTGGTGACCGCATCGGTATTTATTTTTTGGAAACAGGTGCTTCGATGCGGGCAAGCAAAGTGATTTATGACCGTGCAGGTGCAGCGATTGCAGATGCTGATGTTTCTGAATTTGACTGGGATGCTATTTTCGATGGTGCAGATTGGTTTCATACAACAGGTATCACACCTGCCTTGAGTGATAAAGCGGCAGCATTGGCGTTGGCAGCATTGAAAGCAGCTAAAGCGAAAGGTATCACAACGAGTATTGACTTAAACTACCGCAAAAAATTGTGGAGCAAAGAAAAAGCACAAAAAGTGATGACTGAATTGTGCCAGTATGTGGACGTGTGCATTGGCAATGAGGAAGATGCAGAAACGACATTGGGCTTCAAATCCGAAGGAACAGATATAACAAAAGGCGAATTGAGTTTGGATGGCTACAAAAGTGTTTTCCAACAAATGAAAGCAAAATTTGGCTTCAAATATATCGCTTCGACACTTCGCGAAAGTTACAGCGCATCTGACAATGGTTGGAGCGCATTGGTGTACGATGGCGAAGAGTTTTATCATACGAAGCACTATGAAGTGCGTATTATTGACCGTGTTGGTAGTGGTGACAGCTTTGCCAGTGGCTTCATTTATGGTTTAGTGACTGGAAAATCTATGCCCGAAGCAGCAGAATTTGGCGTAGCAGCCAGTGCATTGAAACACACTATCCCTGGTGACTTGAACCACGTGACTGTTGATGAAGTGATGCAGTTGGTGAAAGGTGACGGCAGTGGTCGTGTACAACGTTAAAATACTGAGGGGGTAGCAAGCGACGGCGTGACTTTGAGTCACGCCGTCGCTAATCCAATAATCAATAACACGCAATTCAATATGAGAGTTATTGGCGCAATTCTATTTATTTTTGGATGTATTTGTGGTATAATAGCATTGATAAGCCTTTATAGTGTCATTGATATGTATCGTGAATATTCAGGTATTGAGATGGGACACGAAGCTCATGGATTTACAAGTTTTTTCATGCTAATCTCTTTCGTATCTTCGATTTTATGTATAATATGTTGCTATTTCGGTTCTAAAACATTTAATTTTTATAAAAAATGATAGTAGATACAATTGCCAATGCTGCTAAATATTTCAGCGTGCATCCTTTGTTTGCCAAAGCTTTTGCGTACATCAGTGAAGCTGATTTGGAAAATACTGAGGGGCGGTTTGAGATTGACGGCAGTCATTTAAAAGCTATTTATTCAAACAAAACAGGTATGACTGCCGAACAGTCGGCTGCAAAATTTGAGTGTCACGATAAACATATTGATATTCAGTTGTGCATCAATGGAGTAGAAACCATCGGTTGGAAACCTCGGGAAAGCTGCGTTTCACCAAAAGGAGACTATAATCCCGAAAAAGATGTACAATTTTACAACGACACGCCTGAAATGTATTTCCAACTGAGGGGTGGTCAATTCGCTATTTTTTTTCCAGAAGACGTTCATGCACCGATGATTGGAGAAGGAGAAATTAGAAAATTAGTGATTAAAGTTAAAATCTAAGAGCGCATCTTAAAAGGAAATATTGAGAACAAATGTGCGAAAAACTAAAAACTTAATAAATCTTCGTATATTAACACTCGCCTTTTGAGACAGTTATCATAAACCTAAGAATAATGAGTAATATCAGTAAAATAACAAGTAATATTGTCAATCAAGGCATTTTGCCTTTATATTTTAATGCTGATGAAACCGTCAGCATCGAAATTTTGAGAGCTATTTATCGCGCAGGCATCAGAGCCGTTGAATACACCAATCGGGGTGAAGCCGCCTTGAAAAATTTTGGTCAACTGGTGGCCATTCGCGATGCGGAAATGCCCGATATGCTTTTGGGCATTGGAACAATCAAGAATTTGGAGCAAGCTAAAAACTATTTGGCAGCAGGTGCAGACTTCTTGGTAAGCCCAGGATTTGTATTGGAAGTAGCTGAATACGCGATGGCAAATGATATTCTGTATGGACCCGGTTGTATGACTCCATCAGAAATCATTGCTGCTGAAAATGCAGGTATTAAATTCATAAAATTGTTCCCTGGCGACCTTTTAGGACCGAAATTTATGAGTGGCATCAAAGCTATTTTCCCTAATTTGACCTTTATGGTGACAGGCGGTGTTGATACTACTCGTGCCAATATTGAAGGTTGGTACAATGCTGGTGTCAAAGCTGTGGGCATGGGCAGCAATTTAGTGAGCAAAAAACGAATGGATGAGAAAGATTATGCGGGCATTGAAGAAGCCACCCGCGATGTCTTAGCAACCATCAAAGCCATAAAGTCTGCATAAGTACAAAGCAGGCACGCTTACACCCTACCCCCTCAGTAATAGAATCAAAAAAACGGAAAATCAATCATTTTTATAGGACACTTTTTAATAACACGACAAATGACTAACCAAACAATCGGTAAGTATCGCTGGATAATTTGCGCCTTACTCTTTTTTGCAACCACTGTAAATTATCTGGATAGAGCCGTCATAGGCTTGGTCAAAACCTATTTAGACACCGAATTTGGCTGGTCAAAAACCGATTATGCCAATGTAACGGTGGCTTTTCAAGCCTCTTATGCGCTGGCGATGATTTTTGCAGGACGCATCATTGACTGGCTTGGCACCAAAACAGGTTATGCCTTGGCATTAGCCACATGGAGTTTGGCAGCGATGGCGCATTTTTTAGTAGGTGTGGGCAACAATTTTGCCTTCGTCATGGCGCGCGTTGGCTTAGGCGTGACTGAGTCGGGTAATTTTCCAGCAGCTATAAAGACTGTTTCTGAGTGGTTTCCTAAAAAAGAACGCGCTTTGGCAACAGGTATCTTCAATTCAGGAACAAACGTTGGAGCTATTGTCGCGCCTTTGATTGTACCTGCAATGGCAGAAACTTATGGTTGGCGCATGACCTTTTTGATATTAGGTGCAATTGGTTTGTCGTGGTTGGTATTTTGGTATAAATTCTATGAAACACCTAAAGACCACAAACAATTAACAAAAGCTGAGTTCGACTATATCCACAGCGACAAAGACGAAGAAGTCACAGCAGAATACGCTGCTGAAAAGGTGAGCTGGGTAGAATTACTCAAATTCCGTCAAACTTGGGCGTTTGCAATTGGTAAATTGATGACGGACGGTGTTTGGTGGTTTTATTTGTTCTGGCTACCCGATTTTTTGAAAGAACAATACAAATTGACAGGTACTGCGACCTCTTTGCCCATCGCTTTGGTCTATATCATCGCCACAGTCGGTAGCGTTTATGGTGGTTGGTTGCCTATGAATTTCATCAAAAAGGGCTGGGAAGTATTCAAAGCACGCAAAACCTCTATGCTGATTTATGCAGCTTGTGCTGTACCAGTTGTATTTGCGCAAGTCACAGGCGGCTACAATATGTGGTATGCTATTCTCATCATCGGTTTCGCTTGTGCCGCGCATCAGGCATGGAGTGCTAATATTTTTACAACTGTGAGCGATATGTTCCCTAAAAAAACAGTCGGTTCGGTCACAGGTATTGGCGGCATGGCTGGCGGTTTAGGTGGTATCATCGTATCAAAAAGTGCGGGCTATTTGTTTGACTACTACAAAGGTTTGGGTAGCATTGAAACAGGCTACTATATCATGTTCATCCTCTGCGGCTTACTCTATTTAGCTGCATGGGGCATTATGCACTTGTTGGTACCTCGCATGGAGAAAGTAAACGTTTAGTTAGTTAAAGAACAATATATGGTTTTATTTGGTTAGGTTAAATCGCCGCATCTGTTGCAGATGTGGCGATTTTTTTTTGAAAAACCTTGCGCCAAAACCAAATACACGATACCAAAGCAGACAATACCACAAGCCAAAACAGTTTATGCGATTGAGACAATTGAACCTCCTCAACCGACCCAATAACCACCAACGAAGCCCAATAATTCGGCGCACGTCTTTCGGATTGGTCGGCATTCAAAAACAGGCGTTTGGCTTCCGCTAAAGCAACGTCTTTTGGTTGTTTTTTGAGTAAATTATCATAAAAATTGTCTATAATTTCGTTGGTGTAAGCATCTTGTAAAGTCCACAAACTCATCACCAAACTGCGGCAACCTGCTTGTGCGAATGCACGCGATAAACTCATAATGCCTTCACCGCGTTGCAACGTGCCTGTACCTGTGTTGCAAGCACTCAAAACGGTCAATTCGTTGTTAGTCAATTCTAAATTTTGAGCATCAATGACCAACAAAGGGTCGAGACTGTCTTTTTCGTTCACGAATTGCAAAGCCGATTTCATTGGTTCTTTGTCGTCAACAGTGCCGTGCATGGAGAGATGAAGGATTTTATAATCGTTGGCTTTTTCTAAAAAAATGCTGCGTAATGTCTTATTTTTTGTTTGTGTGAACGCATCGCCACCGAGTTTTTTTTGCAATTGTTGAACTTCCGACTCCGCAAACGGCAATTTACTGAGGGGGGTATTTTGATAATTAATGCCAAAACCACCGAAATTGGTTTTGGTAAAAAACGACCAATTATTTTTTACTACCGTTGGACTCAATAATTGATTGGACAGAATATAACTCACCGCATAGTGTTTCAAAACATAAGCCACATCGCGCCGCTTCATGTCGGTTGTCGGTTGTTCCGTCAAAGCATCAAAAGGAATATAATTCAAGATGCCGTCGGGTACAATCCGCAAACGGGTGATATGTCCATCAGCATTAAAATCATCAATTGGTTTTCTTAAAAGCCAATTGTAGAGTGCATAACTTGTTGTTGCACAGCGATTTAAAATAGCTGCATCGGGCGAAGGGTTTTTAATATTTTGTAAAAAAACTTGAATAGAATCTCTAAAACCCAAAGGCAAAACCGCCGCATCTGTTTGCGATAGCGACAACAAAGTCAAAGGATAAACCGCCGCTTTGTTTTTTGTAATCGCAAAAATAAACAGCTGATTGTCGCCCATAAAATACTCCAGAAACAACATATCCGACGGCAAGTTTTTTTGAATATCGGCTATCGCCAAAGAGCGAATCGGGGCATATTTTTGTACAAAATATTCAGGTTCAGCGCGTTCCAATTCTTTTATCAATGCTTCTAATTCCGTTTTAGTGCGTTGAATCGAGTCTTGCCAAATCCCACGCAAAGAATCATTGGCATCAAAACGTTGTTTTTGATAGTAACTGATGCGTTCTTTTAATGCTTTTTCATGCGCTGATACTGAGGGGGCGAGTTTCAAAGACAGTTTTGCGTTCACATCTTGCAAAGCTTCGCGGAGAACAACTGCTTTGTTGCGCTCGCAAAAATCGAGGGCGGCGGCGGTGTCTCCGATTGTCAAAGCTGCTTCGATAGCGTTTTCATATATCGGTAAAGCCTCTTTTGAGAGGTTGAATTTTGAGCCATCTTCTTTGAAAGAGGTGCGTAAATTGGTCATTAATGTGTCCAATTGACGGAAATAATGCAGGGCAACATCTGTTTTTTTGTCTGCCAAATAACATCGTGCGATGCCATTTAAAGCAATTAAACATTTATCGGTTACTGTTGTGATGCTCGATACTGAGGGGGGGAAATTGGGTACAGCAATATCCAAGGCTCTTTGAAAATTGGACATTGCATCACTTGTTTTACCCATCAGCAACAGCACTTCACCTGCACTCGCATAAGCACTTGATAAATAACGATGTGTTGGGAAAGGTTTTAGTATTGCAATGGCTTTTTGTTGGCTTTTTAAGGCTTCGTTGTATTTTTTTTGAGATAAAAAAAGGTCGCCTATCTCGTTGTAAACATTGCCAATTGGCAATGTGCCATCGCCTATTTTTGATTTTTTATAAAAAACTAAGGCTTGTTGTAGGCAAAAATGTGCTGAATCGTACTGTTTTTGAGCGCGGTAACTTGTGTTCATATTGGTGTAACAACTGGCGATTTCAGAATTGAAAAAGTCTTTATTAGAGCTTGTTATGGAGTCCATAAAAATATGGAGTGCTTGAAAATTATGAGCAATAGAAGCCTTATGTTGCTCTTTTGATAAATAGACATTGGCAAGTCTTTTATAATATTGACTCAATAAATTGGCTTGGTCGCGTCCACTTTTTAATATATTGGGATATGCTTGGTCATAATAAATGATGCTTTGGTCATAATCGCTGAGATAATCTGAAATATCGCCAAGTTCTATATATTCTTTGGCAAGCATGAAGGTGTTATGACCTGATTCACTGATTTTAATTGCTTGTTCGATATGTTTCAATGCTGTTTCGTAATGCCCCAAATACTTGTGTGTTGCGCCAAGCATAAATTGGCTGCGTGCTAAGTCATTGTTGGCAGGGTCTTTAAACAGTTGTTTCTGGCGAATCGCAAAAGCATTTTCAAAACAGACCAGTGCTTTTGTATAATTTGCTTTTTGGTCATAATAGAATCGCCCGAGGTCATGCCACAAATCAGCTGCCGTAAGTGATGGTTCTTTTAATTTAAGTGCAGATTCTAATTCTTGTAAACTTTGTTCTGTTTGGTTGGGATGTGTTTCAAATAGCGCAAGAGCGTTGTCGTATTGTTCGTACAATGCGTCAACAGGGTCAACCGTCGTTTGTGAATGGACGAACCAAACAAAAACGAGGCTCAAAATGAAAATACTGAGGGGGTGTCTAAAAAGAGATTTCATTCTGTTTTTTATTCAAAAGTAAAACTTTTAAATAGAAACAGTCGAAAAAAGCGATAACAGCGTATATGTTCGGGGAATTTTTAAAACTCCCCGAACATAATACTCATCGAGGGCAAGTCGGAAACTTTGTGCGTGTATTCGGCACATTAATAACTGCACCCGTTTTACAATAAGATGAAAAAACACTAACAGGTATTGCGCCATTCAAAATGCCGCATTTAAGCGTTTTATAGTTGCGAACCGTTAATTTTGACCGCAAAACGGCAGCCATACCCGTTACAATGGGCGTTGCATAAGACGTGCCATCGCCCCATCTAAATGTGCCACCTTCGCGCCAAGTGAGTTGAGCAACAGAAATACGGACACCAGGCGCAAATACATCAACAGAGCCTTTTCCATAATTTGAAAATTCAGCTTTACCATCAGCGCATTTTGCTGCACCTACCACGATTTGATTGTCCGATTGAGCGCAAGCGGGATAGACCGTATTGGCTACTTCGTCAATATTTCTACCGTCATTACCTGCCGCAGTGACAACGAGAATGTTTCTACTTGCTGCATTTTTTAGGGCTAATTGGATGGGCGTTTCTTTGCCATAAGCTGATTTATCGGGCGAAACAATACTGACATTGATGATGTCCGCATTTTTTTCAATGGCATGGTCAATGCCGCGAATGAGGTTAAAAAGGTTGCCTTTACCTTCATTATCAAGGACTTTTATAGGTATAATTTTACAATTTCCAGCTCCAGCCGTCCCTTTGAAAGTCCTAACAATGATACTCGCAACAGCCGTACCGTGCCCATGTTTGTCATTGACCCAATTACTCATTGAGAAACTACGACTACTTGCCGCATCCACAAAAGCACTCAAATAAGGGTGCGAAAAAACAGGAGTCGGACTTTCATTGCATTCGAGTCCTGTATCCAAAATAGCGACTCTAACGCTTGAAGTACCTATATCTGTCGCATTAAATTGAAAATCAGAAGGCGTTCTACAAGTTGTCGCTAACGGCGGATTAGCAGGTTGTTGACCTGCACTTTGGAGATTGAATCCACCTTCGGGTGTTTGCGTAGGCACATTTATTTCGACAAGCGCACCGCCGCCAACACTCGTCGTGCCACCCCGAACCTTTTCAACGGCATCACTCGCTTCTGAAATCGAATAAGAAGCACTTGGTATGCCCGTGCTACCCGCAGGACCTCTTTTGCGCCATACCCGCGCTTTTGTTATGGGCGTTGTGACACCTAAATCAATGGCATTCAGTTCCACCTTGAGTCGTTCAATAGCTGTTGGCGTGACACTGCTATTAAAAACGAGTATCAAATCATAACTACCTGCGGACGGCATTTCGATGAATTGCGCTTGACTATTTGAGAAAAAAGATAAAAATATGAAGGCGACTAAAAGGAGTTTCTTCATTGTTTTTGAAAATTTAAGTGAAAAATAGGCTTTTATACTGAGGGGGTTAGTTTTTATCCACATCAAAATGCACCCTAAAAATATGGTCGCGCCTGTTTGACCCTATATAAGGTCCTGCTATCAATGGTCCATCTTTTCGAGAAAAACTGCGCCTTTCTTTCAATATTAAGGCAGATCTGATATACAAAGATTGCTCTTCCGTCCTATTCATACCCGCACCTGGAGAATAATCGGAACATAAGTCGCAAGACTTATGATGCGTATTAATCGTTGTAAATACCTTCAAAACAAAGGTTCTTGAACGCAATGCGGCATCGGGCGAAGCAGGTCCTTCAAGCAAATAGATGGGGTTAATGAGGAAATAAACAGTTTTATTGACATTATTAATCGTATTGTAATCGGTCAAAGTAGCGTAATTCGTTATCGCTGTCGGGGGTTGATTTTTGCCCATATTAGCCCAGTTCATCATTGTACCATTATTGGGGAGATTTTGTGGGTCTTTGACACCTGCACTACCGTCGCCATTTGCTGTCCACAACTCGACACGCACCGAGCCATAAGCGCGGCTGCAATCGTTGTTGTGCAGTCCATCTAAGGAAATACCTTTGAGCGTCAATTTTATTTCGGCTTGAAAATACCAAAGAGTCACTTCGCCAATCTTCGAAGGGTCATTGGAACTGATATTGATGACCGTTCCATTCCGAATGCCACCGTTTGGGGAAATTTGTAAGATATTATTGGTCGCAGCATTCGTCACGATATAGCCTTGTCCTTTTTCGGTGTAAGGACCAGAAGGTGTCAAAATCCACCGCTGTTTATTGTCATCATTGGATGCCCAAAGCCGCCCATCTCCAGTCCGTGAAACATCAATATTGCCGTCTATCACCTTATCACTTGCGACACACGTTATTTTGTGCTTCCCGCCACCCATGTCCTCAACGCGCCATTTTTGATTGGGACTGTTCGAGACATAGTCCCATACTTGAAGTTTACAACCGTTGTTTCTAACATTGCCTCTATCGGCATCCAAAACCTTAGAATAATTCGTATTCATCACAAAATTACCATTGAGGGCAGAGAGTTTAGGTGCGACAAAACCAATCATTAGAATGATTGATAAACCAATCTTTTTCATTTCTATTTGATTTTAAAAAGTGACAATTTTTTGTTTTCTTGATTTCTAAATGCAAGTTATGGGGGAAAGTGAGCGATTGGTGTTTATTTTTCAAATATTTTTTATGTTAGAGACCCCTCAGTATTTTTTCGCTCTTTGCCTTTATAATGCAGGAGTGAGTGAGAAGTAAGCGTTTTTGAAAAACATTTAAAAAAAGCGTGTAAAGACAATCACCCTTACACGCTCTATATCAACTATTTATCTCTATAATTTCTCAACGATTCCAAGTCCGCGTCCGCAAAGCACCTGTATAGCGAATCAAAGGATTACCGCGTTCATTAACGATATTTTGTTCAACAGTCGGCATAACAAGCGCGACGCGAAGAACTTGTAAATCCCAATTATCATACATATCAAAAGGATTTCCAGCGCGTGGTGAACCGTCGTGACGAATTGTAATACTTTTGATGTCTGCAACCGATGCAACCACTTTATTGATTGTAACCGCCTTTGTTATCATCGAATTTTGACCAAAACCACCGCCCAAACTGTATTCAGGAGAACTTGTTCCGTCCGTATAATTCACGGTCATAAAAGCATTATTGCCACCGCGTAAATCGTCAGAACCTGTTGTCAAATAAACTTTTACGCTTGAAGTTGTTGGCGGCGGTGTTGAACCTGTGGGGATAAAAACACGATTCCGCAATTGACCACTAAAACGCACCAAAGGATTGTCCGATGTATTAATGAATTTTTCTTCTTGACCGCGAATAACAAAGGTAACAGTCAGTGCCTGCAAGTCCCAATTGTCATAGGTGTCGAAAGGTTGTCCTGCTCGTGGCGAACCGTTGTGACGAATAGCAATGTTTTTGACTTGACTCAAATCGGTTACATCTACATTCAAAGTAATATTTTTGTTAATTCTTGAATTGTTTGCAAAGCCACCACCCAAATTATATTCAGGTGAAGTTGTGCCATTTATAAAATTGACCGTGATATAGGCATTGTTGCCACCGCGTAAATCGTCGCCACCTGTTGTCAAATAAACTTTCATAACTGAACCCGCTTGAGCGATATGAAGGCTTGAGAAAAAGCCTAAAACGATGAATAAAACAGTTTTGATCGAAGAAATTTGAAGACTTTTCATGATAAATTGATATTAAAATTGTTTTTTGCCTACTCTCTGCGCTTTTCGGCTACTGCGTCTTACTCTGTTTTTTGGTGAGGGGTTTTCAGATACCCCCCTCAGTATTTTTTGGTTTTTTGAGTTATACAGAACTTAATTAACGGTGAAATAAAAAGTGCAAGGCGCACATTTATTGCCATTACAAATCGGTGTGATTGTCAAATTATATCCACCAGCCACAGCAAAACTTGTTGACCAAATCATCGTTGTTGTTGATGTGTTTGAAAGAATCGTTCCGTCCGCTTTTTTCAACAACAAAAGGTATTTTGGCGCACATCCACCCGAACAGGTAAAACTGTTAGTCAATTTGATAACTTGGCTTTTTATCAAACTAAATTGATGTCCACAGCGAACCGTTGTTTTTGTGTCACCGATATATGCGATTGTTGGTGACCACCCTGTTGTGCTGCATCCGCAAGAAGTAGTGGGTAAGTAAGTGGGCGTTGTCAAATCAACTTGTGCTTTTAAATTAATACATAACATGCTCAATAATAGACTAAAGAATACTGTTTTCATTTTTTTAAGAATTTATAAGTGGCGAAATAATTTGCTTACTCTCTGCGCTTTTCAGCTTCTGCGTCCTACTCTTTTTTTGTTGAGGGTTTTCGGATACCCCCTCAGTATTTCTTGAAATTTTGAACAAATAATACCCATTTTTGAATTTGAAGTGAGGGATACATCGTGTATGTCAGCCTTCGTTAATCGTTAATCGGTGTTCTTTGTTCTCATGTCTTAATAATGCAAGTCCGATTCAGAAGTGAGCGAAAATTTTTTATTTTTTTTTCGCTTAAAAACGTTTGTCAAAACCTTTGTTTTTCGTTCGTTTTTTGTGTGTTTCGGAACTTGTCTTATAAATGCGAGGAGAAAGCAGAAGTGAGTGGCGAGGTGAGTTTTTTTAAAAAATTATTTATCACTGTAAAACATGCAGTCATTACGTGACAAAAAAACTGTATGTTGCGTAGTGTTACAAACATGTGGTCGCTAACGCGCCATAGAGCAGTATCATTCAAAATGTCGCGTTAGCGACTACATATTTGTAACAAACCAATAAAATAGATTTCCTTTGTCGCGTAGTGACGACACGGTTTTTTGAGTATTTTCAATCTTTACCGAGTAAATATTATTTTTGTTAAAAAAAAGTTAACACAACCGCTCACTTTCCGAAAAGTGCTGCATTTATAAAACAAGAAATCAATGAATGATAAAAATTGGGACTTAACCGAAGCCGAATTTCAGCAACTCATACTGGATTTGGACAGAGGCAACGAAAGACCATTTCGCAGCATTTTTACAAAGAATTTTGTGAAATACCGCAATTATATCCGCAGCGATATGAACATCAGCTACGATGATGCAAGCGATGTGGTGACAGAGGCTTTTGTCAAAATGCACCGATTTTTGACCGAAAGGCGTGTAGAATACGGCAATTTGGAGGCATATACGCTACGAATCGCGCGAAATGAATATTTGATGCTGTTGCGTAAGCGCAAACAATTGCCCGAAACCGATGCTGATTTTGAACGGCTCGACATCATAGATGAAGAATATGACGACTCAACAATGGAGCATTTTGAAAAAGCTTTTGGGCATCTCGGAACGGATTGCCGCGACCTCTTGAAGTTGCATTATTTTGAAAAAAAGGCGCACCGCGAAATCGGTCAAACGCTCAATATTTCAGAAGATGCGTCTAAAACGCGGATGAAAGTGTGCCGCAATAAATTGCGAGAGGTTTTCTTAAAGTTTTTAAAAACAGAATGACCCCCTCAGTATAATTAGGATTTATTGTGTAATTTGTTGATTTTAAGTTATTTATGATTAATTTTAAGAGCATTAAAATAAGAACATCATGTTAGAAAAATATAAAAAAGGTGAATTGAGCGATGCTCAAATAGAACAAGTCGAAGCCGATTTGATACACCAAATGTTCCGCAAACAAAAAGAAGAAAGTCTGCGTAATGATTTGAAAAAGCTGGCTGCCCTCGCTGCCGCTGAAGATGAGGATGAAAAAGAACGTATCCAAAATACGCGAATGACGGTGGTGCATCGGTCAAATAACCAGAGAATATGGTGGGCGGCGGCGGCTTCTGTTGCCGTTTTAGCGGTTGCCAGTTGGTGGTTTTTTCTTAAACCTAAAACGGATACCTCCCTCAGTATATCAACTCTTGCAGATACCTATATTAAAGAAAATACTGCGCCTGTTTGGAGTACAACAATGGATGGCACAACCGAAGAACGCGAAGCCAAAGCTAAAGAAGCGTATCAAAATAACGATTTTGAAAAAGCCGTACCTTTATTTGAAGCCATACCGCCGACAAAAAAAGAGCATTATTTTTATCTCGGTGTTTCAGCTTTAAAACAGCAAAAATTGGACGCTCAAAAGGCGATTGAAAATTTATTGAAAGCTCGCGCAGTCGCAAATGGTTGGCAAGAAGATGCAATAAATTGGTATTTAGCATTGGCTTATCTGCAAGCAAGAAAAACGGAAGAGGCACGGAAGGAGTTGAATAATATCGTCAAAATTGGGCGTGATAATGTGAGCAGAGCAGAGGAAATTTTGAAAAAGCTGAAGTGATACCCCTCAGTAAAAAAGAAAAGCCAAGCAGAAATCAATCTGCTTGGCTTTTAATTATAAAAAACTGAAAATCAATTAAATATAGTCATTAATAATGTTTTCTAACCATTCTTGCTTGCCACTTCTTTGAGTTGGCTCACCGCTTGCAGAGGCAATTTTGTGCAAATCTTGAAGCGTCAAGCCACCTTTTTCAAAGGTTGCACCATCACCCGAATCGAAAGAAGCATAACGGTCAGCACGTATTTTTTTGTACGGAGACTTTGTCAAAACAGCATCTGCAACCACCAAAGCACGAGCAAAAGCGTCCATACCACCGATGTGTGCGATGAAAATATCTTCCAAATCGGTTGAGTTACGGCGCGTTTTTGCATCAAAATTGATACCACCCGTTTTGAAACCGCCGCCTTCCAAAATAACGAGCATAGACTCTGTTAACTCACCAATATTGATAGGAAATTGGTCGGTATCCCAGCCGTTCTGGTAGTCGCCACGATTCGCATCCATAGAGCCTAACATATTATTGTCAACTGCTACTTGCAACTCATGTTGGAATGTATGACCTGCCAAAGTCGCATGATTGACCTCCAAATTGAGTTGGAAATCGTCTGCCAAACCGTAAGTGTTCAAAAAACCAATCACCGTGGCAGCGTCATAATCGTATTGATGTTTCGACGGCTCACAAGGTTTGGGTTCAATATAAAACTTGCCTTTGAAGCCCTGCGCCCGTGCATAATCTTTCGCAACAGTCAGAAATTGCGCCATATGGTCGAGTTCGCGCTTCATATCCGTATTCAACAATGACATATAGCCTTCGCGACCGCCCCAAAATACATAACCTTCGCCACCCAAAGCAATTGTTGAATCAATCGCATTCTTTACTTGCACGCCCGCACGAGCCACCACTGCAAAGTCTGGGTTCGTCGCCGCACCATTCATATAACGTGGATGACTAAACAAATTTGCCGTCCCCCACAAGAGTTTTACGCCTGTTTCGGCTTGTTTTTGTTTTGCCAACTCAGTCAAAGTCGCCATACGGCTTTCGTATTCAGCGATATTTTCGGAGTCTTCAACCACATCAATATCGTGGAAACACCAAAAAGGTGCATTGATTTTTGTAAAAAATTCGAATGCCGCATCTAATTTCATTTTCATACGACTATCCGCGTCTTTACCATGATTCCAAGCAAAATCTTTCGTGCCTACGCCAAAAGGGTCGCCACCAGTGCCACAGAATGTATGCCAATAACACACCGCAAAGCGCAAGTGTTCTTTCATCGTTTTACCCGCCACAACACGGTTTTCATCGTACCATCTGAACGCCAATGGATTATCCGTCTCACGTCCTTCAAATTTGATTTGTCCAATACCTTTGAAGTATTCTGCTGCCATTAGAATTTTTAATTTTATAGTTTAAAATATTGATAATCAATTCATTTAAAATACTACCCCTCAGTATTTTCGTTTTTTTGAGTCAAAATTTTCACCTCATCTGAAGGTTTTAAATTTAAAAAATTTTCAGCCGAGACCACTTTTTGCCCTGTTCGTTCTTCCAATTCTCGGCGGTATTTTCCTGCCAAACTACCACCGTCAATCGCCGCTTCTCGATTCTGTTCAAAACCCTGTGCATCATCTTTTTCAGCAATCAATCGAGTTGATTCTTCACCCAAAGCCGAAAAAATCAATTCCAAATTGGTCATGTGGTCACGAAGGTTTTGTTTTTCCAAATTTTTCAATTTGCTGTGTTCCGAAGGTGTTAAACCAAAAGTAGCTTTAGCAATTTCAGAAGTCAAAATACTGTACTCTTTATTTTCCGAAATGCCTCGTTTTTTCCACTCATCAGTCAATTCTTTCCGAATTTCGATGCTTTTTCCACGCAAAGCAATCCAATCATCCGAGTAACCTTTAGCTTTATAAATCTGTCGTAAACGTTCAAAACCCAATTCTGGATTCTCAATTTCTTCAATATGCTCTCGCCCAACTTGCGCCAACCACAACTTGAAAGGCTCTGCTTTGGGCGACGGTACAGACATAATGATACGCAGCAACCCCTCAGTATTGGCTACTTCGGTGGGGTAGTTTTTGCCATCAGCACCCTTCATTTTCAGTTTTCTACAAATTGTAGAAACCTGCGGCTCGCGTCTTTTTAAAGCATTCCAATATTTACTTGGCGCAGTGCTATCTGTCAAAACTTCGATGACATCAACAACTGAAAAATGCCATTGATCGTTGTGCCACTCACGCCGTACTTTTTTCTCTTGGAATAGGATGATTTTTTGATTTTCCATTATTTAGCTTGTTTTACCTTAAAACCTAACAAAAAAAGGCTAAAATAAAACACTATTTTTATTTTTTTCATTTCTAAAAACAATATGTTTTTAGAAATGAAAAACTAAACGCTCATCGCTTTTTCCAAAGCCCTCAACCAATGTTGATACCCCTCAGTATAAACCGCTTGCAAAGCAGTTGTTGGCTCGATAACTTCTACTTTTTCTAAACCGACAAAAGCTTCATCAAAACTTTTGTAATAGCCAACACCTACGCCCGCACCTCGTGCCGCTCCTGTTGCGCCGTCAGTGTTGTACAACTCAACAGTCGTACCCGTTGTATTGGCAAAAGCTTCTCTAAAAATCGGGCTGAGAAACATATTGGCTTGACCTGCCCGCACTGTTTTGGCTTCGACACCAACGTTTTTCATCACTTCAAAACCATAATTCAAGGCGAATACAATACCCTCTTGTGCAGCTCTGAACAAATGACCAACCCCATGACGGTTGAAATTGACATTCAATAGCTGTGCGCCCAGTTGCCGATTTTCTAAAACGCGCTCTGCACCATTGCCAAACGGCAGAAAAACGACCCCCTCAGTATTGGGCGCAATTTTCGATGCTTCCGCATTCATCGCAGCGTAATCCATGCCGCCTGTCATGCGCCGCAACCATGAGTTCAAGATACCTGTGCCATTGATGCACAACAAAACACCATTGCGATGTGCTGCCTCTGTATCGTTGACATGGACAAAAGTGTTCACACGGCTTTTTTCATCATAATCATTGCGGTCAGAAATACCGTACACGACCCCTGATGTGCCTGCCGTTGCAGCCACTTCGCCAGGGTTTAAGACATTGAGAGAAAACGCATTGTTCGGTTGGTCGCCAGCACGGTATGTGATGGGTGTACCCGCTTTTAGACCCAATTCTTCCGCCGCTTTTTCGGACATAAATCCTTGATTACCAAATGTTTCAACTCGCTCAGGAATGACCCCCTCAGTAATACCGTAGTTTTTGAGCAATGTCTGAGCGATGCCACGTTTTTTAAAATTCCAGAAAATACCTTCCGACAAACCGCTTACAGTTGTGCGAATTTCACCCGACATTTTCATTGCAATAAAGTCACCGGGTAGCATCATTTTGTCCGTTTTTTCAAAAATATGTGGCTCATTTTCGATGACCCAACGCAGTTTTGAAGCGGTAAAATTAGCGGGCGAATTGAGGTAGTTTTCCAAACAAAAAGCCTCACCTATGTTTTGGAACGCCTTCTCTCCTATCTGAACAGCACGACTATCGCACCATATAATCGAAGGTCGCAATGCATTTTGGTTTTTATCTACTAAAACCAAGCCGTGCATTTGGTAAGAAATACCGATGGCCCCCACATCATTTTTATCGAAAGATTGCTTCCCTTCACTCACAAGGATACCCCTCAGTATAGCCGTTGCATTTTTCACCTCTTGCCACCACTTGTCAGGCGATTGCTCTGCCCAACCCGATTGCGGCGCAATCATCGCCATTTCAGATGATGGCGAAGTAGCTGAAACAACCGTCCTACCCGTTTCAGCTTCCAAAAGACTGGCTTTTACAGAAGAACTGCCTATATCGTAACCTAAAAAGTATTTCATATCCAAAATATTAATTGTCAAATTGACATTTAAACTGCAATATTACGACGAGTTTTTGAATGACAAAATTTTTTGTGTAAAAATTGTAATTTTCACAATTATTATTCTTTTTTTGATAAAATTTCGTTTAAAAAAAATAATTTTATCCCGTTTTCGGAATTTGCCAAAACAATGTTTTGAATACCAAAGTGTAGAATTAACACTTATACTGCAATTTTTAAGTTTTATTTAACTAAACCCCTCCTTACTTGTATGTTATATTTGCGTCAAAATTTCGTTCTAAAGAACTCAAATTTTAAAAAAATAAAAAATCTAACTACGCATGACACAATTCACTCGCCGCAGTTTTCTTAAAACATCTGCTACTTTAGCAGCTGCTACTGCTGTTTTCAATGATATTCCTGATTTTCTGAAGACGGAAAGACCGATTGGCATTCAACTTTATAGCCTTCGCGACGACATCAAAGATGGTTATTTGGAAGATGTATTGAAAGGTATCGCTAAAATCGGCTACCAATTCGTCGAAGGTTATGGCTACGACCCTAAAAAGGGTAAAATTTTGGACAAATCGCCTTCTGAGTTCAAAAAACTATTGAAAGAGAATGAGTTGAAAATGCCAAGCTCTCACTTTGTGGTCACAACGGCTCATTACGATACGGCTAAAAAAGACTTCACCGATGACTTTAAAAAGGTTGTAGAAGCGAGTGCTGCCATGAGTCAACGTTTCTTAATCAGTCCTTATACAGTGGATAGCGACCGTAAAACAGGTGATGATGTCAAAAAATTGTGCGAAGTATTGAACAAAGCGGGTGAATATTGTAAAGCTCAAAACATCCAATTTGGCTACCACAATCACGAATTTGAGTTCAAAACAGAGTTCGGAGGCGTGCCAATGTTCGATATTATGATGGAAAATCTCGTTGCTGAAAATGTCACTTGGGAGTTGGATTTGTGTTGGGCTGTTTATGGTGGTCGCAATACGGTCGAATTGTTCCAAAAATATCCAAGTCGCTTTACTTTGGCGCATTTCAAAGATTTGGCAGAAGAAGGCAAACGCGAAACAGCTATCGTAGGCGAAGGTGTTGTGGACTTTGAAGAAATTTTGAAAAATATGCGCAAAGGTGGCATCCGTCAAATCATCGTTGAATTGGAAGATTATAAAAAATCGCCCATGGATGATGTGAAAGTGTCTTACAAAAACTTGCGTAAAATGCTCGATAAATTAGAAAAATAATTACAAGTCAATTGTTTATGGTTGATAGATACCCCTCAGTAAAATCAACCATAAACAATAGTAAATCAACCAAATCAAAAAAATGAATAGACGAGAAGCCATAAAAAAAGCGGCTTTCATGGTAGGTGGTTCACTTTTGATGCCCGATGTACTCAAAGCATGGACGAACACTGCGATTGAAAACCCAAATTTTAGATTGACAGCAGCTCAAGATGCTTTGATTGCCGAAGTCGCTGAAACCATTGTGCCAACGACCAGTACACCCGGAGCGAAAGCCGCTGGTGTTCCTAATTTCATCAAAAAAATGTTGGCAGACTGTTATCGCGATAAGTACAGCCAATATTTTATGAAAGAGTTGGACAATGTAGAAGCAGATACAAAAGCTAAATTTGGAAAATCTTTTGTTGATGCATCTGTGGAGCAACGTACAGAGATTTTAAAAATGTATGAGCAAAAAGCCAAAACAGATGCCGCCAAGTTCAGAGAAGAAGCCAAAACGTGGGGAGAAGCACCGATTCAAAACGAGCGACCATTTTTTGCTATCATGAAAGATTTGACAGTCACAGGCTATTTCACATCCGAAATCGGTTGCACACAAGCGCTTCGTTATGAAGCTGTTCCTGGCAAATACATTGGCGATTATCCTTACAAAAAAGGGGACAAAGCTTGGGCAACTTAAACATTTTGGAATACACAACTCAATAAAAAGCCTTTTCCATTTAAAATCACAGTTCATTCAATCCATAAATATCAATAAAAAATGAAAAAAGTCTTATTCGCGATGGCTTTAGTAGCCACATTCAGCGCAGCAAAAGCGCAAACACCTGCAATTCCTGCTGATGTAAATGCTTTATTACAAAAGCACACTTGCTATACATGCCATGCACCTGCAAAAAAAATTGTAGGTCCTATGTGGTCAGAAATTGCCAAAAAGAAATATACAGCTAAACAATTCGCTGGCTTGGTCAAAAAACCAGTACCTGCAAATTGGCCTGGCTACCCTGCAATGGCTCCACTACCAAATGTACCAAAAGGTGATTTGGATAAAATCCATGCTTGGGTTTCGACTTTGGCAAAATAAAAAGTAGGAACAAAGGCTGATACAAAGGGTCAAAGTACCCCCTCAGTATATCAGCTCGTAAAATTGAAAAAAACTATTTCAAACCTAAATGGCACTGATTTCACACCTAAATTATGTCTAAATTGGCATGTCATGGTAGGAGATTTGTGCCATTTTTTATTTACTTTTTGAAAAACTAAACTCATATACTCTCAAATGGCAAATTTGAATACAGACGCAATTAAGAAAAAAACTTATGATGCCATCGTTATTGGCTCAGGTGTCAGTGGTGGTTGGGCTGCCAAAGAATTGACTGAAAAAGGTCTCAAAGTATTGATGTTGGAACGCGGCAAACCACTTGAACACATTACAGGTTATGGTGAGGCCAACAAAGACCCGTGGGAATATGAGCATCGCGGTCGTATCACCATCCAACAAGCTCTCGACAATCCTTTCCAAAAGCGTGACTATCCGATGTCGGAACAGAATGCGCACTATTGGTTTCAAGATAAAAAAGCGTTGTATGAAGAAAAAAAACGCTTCGACTGGTTTCGCCCAGACATCGTTGGTGGCAAATCCATCATGTGGGGTCGTCAATCGTATCGTTGGACAGACATTGATTTTGAAGCCAATATGAAAGATGGTCATGGTGTGGATTGGCCTATTCGCTATGCCGACCTTACTTCTTGGTACGATTATGTCGAAAAGTTCGCAGGTATTTCAGGTGAAAACTTAGGCAACTATCCTACTTATCCCGATGGTCAATTGTTGCCGCCCATGCCTCTCAATGTTGTAGAAGCCGATGTGCGTAAACGCATCGAGGCGGCTTTTCCTAATCGCCGTATGATTATTGGTCGTGTTGCCAATCTAACACAATCCATTCACGGGCGTAGTGCTTGCAACTACCGCAACATGTGCAGTCGTGGCTGTCCATACAGTGCCTATTTCAGCACACAAAGTTCAACTATGCCCGCTGCCATAGCCACAAAACGATTGACAGTTCGTCCGCACTCGATTGTCAATTCTATTCTTTATGATGCTAAAAAAGGCAAAGCAAAGGGCGTATTAGTCATTGATTCTCAAACGAATGAGCGTATGGAATTCAATGCAAAAATCATCTTTGTGTGTGCATCGGCTATCAGTTCAGGTTGGATTTTGATGAACTCTATATCTTCTCAGTTCCCGAACGGCTTAGGCAATGCCAGCGGCGAATTGGGTCACAATGTCATGGATCATCATTTCCGTACAGGTGCAAGAGGCGAAGTAGAAGGTTATTTGGACAAATATATCTTTGGTCGCCGCCCCAACGGGGTGTATGTCCCACGTTTTCGCAATGTCGGTGACGATAAACGCGACTATGTACGCGGCTTCGGTTATCAAGGTGGGGCATCCCGCAACGGTTGGGGACGTGTTTCGGCTCAAGATGGTTTTGGTGCAGAAATGAAAGAAATGGCAACAGAACCCGGCAATTGGACAATGAATTTGGGTGGTTTTGGTGAATGTCTGCCTTATCACGATAATCATATCAGTTTGAACAACGATAAAAAGGATATTTGGGGACAACCAACGCTCACTTTCGATGTCGAATTCAAAGAAAATGAGAAAAGAATGCGCAAAGACATGGCCAACGATGCCAAAGAAATGCTCGAAGCCGCTGGTCTTAAAAACGTCCAAACTTTCGATGCTGGCTCTTGGCCTGGTATGGCAATCCACGAAATGGGTACAGCCCGCATGGGTCGTGACCCTAAATCGTCGGTGCTGAACAGTATGAATCAAATCCACGATTGCAAAAATGTATTTGTGACCGATGGCGCGTGCATGACTTCAGCTTCGTGCGTCAATCCATCTTTGACTTATATGGCGTTGACTGCTCGGGCTGCTGATTTTGCCGTCAAGGAATTGAAAAAGGGTAATTTATAGACCGCTGAATGAAAGATAATGAATGATAAATTTTACTGAGGGGGGTGTAATTTTATCATTCATCATCTTTCATTTTCATTAAAAATTCTTAGTTTTGTAAGAAAAGTAAGAGATAAATATGGAAGCATTAGCTGCACCAACGCGTTCTAAGCGCATGCCAAAAATTCCTGACTCTTTGATTTGGGAAGTGTTAGACGGTCAGCCACTTTACAGACGTGGCTATATGGACGTTGTGAGAAAACAAAAAACAATAACGGACATCATGGGAACAAGTAGCTACCAATCAATTATTATAACATATCTAAGCAAATTATTAGCTCGACATTTAGATGATGCTCAATACGATTATCTCATTAACGAAATCGGTATTCACCTCAAACATCGAGACAATATTTCAAACGATATAGCCATATTTAACAGACTCAATGGCGAACAGTTCTCAAAAAAATATGTGGACTTTCCACCCAAAATAGCCATCGAAATAGATATTGATATTGACCCTTCCAGCATGTCTCATATTGACTATCTGAATACAAAGACGCAAAAAATGCTTGATTTTGGCGTAGAAAAAGTGATTTGGATTCTCACAAACAATAAAAAAGTCATGGTGGCCGTACCTAATGCCCCTTGGTTAACAATGGAATGGACAAATGATATAGAAATCATTGACGGCATCACTTTCAATATTCATAATTACCTCGTAGAAAGAAACATTCAGATTTCATAACCCCCTCAGTAAAACGAAAAACAGTCATCCAAAATTAATCAATCAAATAAAATGAATCGTCGCTCCGCTTTAAAAACATTGACAACCACTGCCACTGCCGCTTTTGTCTCTGAAAACCTATCAACTCGGCTCGAAGCCACCAATGCTGTTTTGGACAGAACAACCGCAGGTAAAATCAACCATTCTGCCTGCCGTTGGTGTTACAGCACCGTGCCACTCGAAGAGTTGTGCAAACGCAGCAAAGAAATCGGTCTCCAAGCCCTTGACCTACTGACTTTAGAAGAAGTGCCAACGGCTCAAAAATACGATTTGACCTGTTCAATGGTGCATTTCGACCTCAAAGGTTATGGCATACCTAAAGGATTCAATCGCATCGAAAATCATAAAGATTTGATTGAATACTACGAAGACCGCATTCCAAAAGTCGCCAAATTGGGTCTGAAAAACATCATTTGCTTCTCTGGCAACCGTGCGGGTATCAGCGACGAACAAGGTTTGGCTAACTGTGTCATTGGTCTGAAAAAAATCATGGCAACGGCTGAAAAACACAATGTCAACGTCGTTATGGAACTGCTCAACTCAAAAGTTGACCATAAAGACTACCAATGCGACCACACAGATTGGGGTGTGGCACTCACAAAATCGGTTGGTTCTGAGCGTTTTGGCTTGCTCTACGATATTTATCACATGCAAATCATGGAAGGCGATGTCATTCGCAATATCCGCGACAACCATACGTACATCAAGCACTACCACACAGGTGGCGTGCCTGGTCGCAACGAAATTGATGACTCGCAAGAGTTATACTACCCTGCCATTATGAAAGCGATTGTTGACACAGGTTTCAAAGGTTTTACAGCGCAAGAGTTTATTCCAAAAAATGCTGATAAACTCGGTTCTTTAGAAAAATGTGTTAAAATTTGTGATATATAATTGTCCATCAAAATATTGAAATAAAGAGGTTCGTGCCACACGAGCCTCTTTATTTTTTATACCCCTCAGTATTTCCAAAAATTTCTCACTAACTTTGCCGCATCTATCAAACTCAGATAAAACTTAAGGTTATGAAAAAAATACAATTCAACGCTCGTTTTGCCGTCCTCACAACCCTTATTCTTGTTGCTGCCTTGAGCCGTTTATTGCCACATCCGCCCAATGCGACGGCGATGGGTGCAATGGCACTTTTTGGTGGTGCTTATTTCAGCAATCGGTTTATGTCTCTTTTCATACCATTGGCAACCCTCTTTGTCAGCGATTTGATGCTCAATAACGTTGTTTATGCGGCTTTCAACAATGGGCAATTCGTTTGGTTCTACGATGGTGCAGCTTGGACTTATGGCAGTTTTGCTGCTGCTATCGTTCTGTCATGGTTTTTATTGAAAAAAGTAGATGCTAAGAGTGTCTTCATCGCAAGTTTAGCTTCTTCTATTTTATTTTTCTTCGTCACCAATTTTGCAGCTTGGCAAAGTATTTATATGCCTTATCCAAAAGACTTTTCGGGTTTAGCTATGTCTTACACAGTTGCTTTGCCGTTTTTCGCCAATTCTATTGCGGGCGACTTGTTCTTTTGCGCTGTTCTTTTTGGTGGATTTGAGTGGGCGCAACGTCGTTTTCCAAGTTTGGTACAAGCTTAATTTTTCCTAAAGAATACTAAAAGCCAACCTTTTTACTGAGGGGTTGGCTTTTTCTTTTTGAAAACTTCAAATACTGAGGGGTCTCGCTTACATTTGTCACAAATCAATCAGCGATAATCAATGACAAGGCGATTACTCATTTTCACATTGTTTTTTTCTCTTTTCAGTTTCACTGACAACGACCGTTCACTCATCGAACAGCAATACAATGCACTCGCTCCTACCCTACGCACCGAGCCACTCAAAGTCCTACAAAATCTGCAAAATCTGTACAAAAAAGCGGAAAAATCGCTCGATAGCCGCGACACGCTGCTCGCTAATATCCAGTTCAGCTTGGCCAAAGTCTATTGTGACAAAAACATGAACTATGCCGAGGGCATCCTTTTGTATCAAAAAGCACTCGATACGCGGCTCGCAAAACTGCCCTTTGGCAACGCGAAAATTGGTATCAACGCAGGCAATCTTGCCCTCGCTTTGCGCCATATGGGCCTGCCCGAACAAGCTCGAACCTACGCCCAACTTGCCATTGATGCCAAAAAAGCGGCCACAAAAATTGATACAAATTCGCTCGCTCGCTCTTACAATGAGTTAGCCGTTGCCAATCGCTACCTCGGCAACTATGCCGATGCCTTGGCAATCGCAGACAAGGTTTTTGAACTGACATCCGCGACCCACGATTCTTTTCAAATGGCAGGAAGTCGCATAACGGCAGGCTCTGTCCATTTTTTGACCCAAAAATACGAGGCGGCTATCCGAGAATATCAAATGGCACTCACTTTCTACAATGATATGCTGAAACGCAAAACGCCCAACGACCCCTCAGTATTCGCCATCCAAAAAGAACGGGCGGCCACTCTAAACAATTTGGGCGCAACTTACAGAAACCTGAAAAAATACGACGCTTCGCTCAATTGTCTCAATCAATCGCTCGATGCTTATCAAAACCTTTTGGAGAGTACCAAAGACGCTTCTTTTCACATCGCTATCGGCAATATTTTCGCCGAAAGGGCGCAGACACTCAATACGATTGGCGACAAAGGCAGAGCTGCCTCCGATTTTGAAATTGCTTTGACCACTTTTAACAATTCCAGTAACCCTCTTTCGATTGAGTGTTTCACGAAATATGGTAACTTTTTGAAGCAAAATGGGCAAATGGGGGCGGCTTTGTCGCTCTACAATCGGGGCATTGCCACCGCTCTCAACCAAAATAAGGCTGAAAATGCCCCGCTTAACAATGTTGCGTTTCCCGAATTGCTGGATATTTTTGCGGCAAAAGCTTTTATGCTCAAAGAAAAACAAGAAATAAGTGCTGCGTTTGTTGCTTTTCAGAAATGCGATACGCTGATTCAGTCTCTGTTAGAAAAATACCAAGCCGACCAATCCAAATATCTGCTCTCCGACAAGGCTTTGCCGATTTACGAAAGTGCCATTGGTTTGGCTTTGAGTTTGGGTCAAAAACAAGCCGCCATCAATTTCGCAGAACGCAACAAAGCATTGGTCTTGTATGAAAACTTGCAGGACAACAAAGCCAAAAATTTCGGCGGCGTTCCTCAACATTTACTCAATGAAGAACACCATTTGAGGGCGGAAATCGCCTATTTGGAAAAACAGCTTTATGAATCGCAAAATGATTCGCTCAGAAAAATAACCCAAGGACAGGTTTTTAATGCAAAGGAAAAATGGCATCGCTTTAATCAGAATTTGGCGCAGCAGTTCCCGAAATATTTTGATTTGAAGAATGTCAAAAATGCCCCCCTCAGTATTTCCGACATTCAACAAAATATTGATAATCAGACACTTGTTGTGTCTTATTTTGTTGGTGACTCTACCCTATTTGCTTTTGCTTTTTCAAAAAATGATTGTCAGGTTTTCTCTCAAAAACGACCCCCTCAGTATGACAGCCGTTTCAAGTTGTTGAAGAAATCGTTGAGCAATGAAAGGTTTATTACGGACTCTACTTCTTTTGCTGAACAGGCTTTTTGCGCGCAAAGTCATGCGTTTTTTAAAGATTTGATGGACAAACCGCTTTCGATTTTGAATAAAAACAAGTCTTTGACGCGCTTGCGTATTGTGCCAGATGGCTTTTTGGGCTATTTGCCTTTTGAATTGCTGCTGACCACGCCTGCCGACAGGTGGAAAGGTGGCGATGTACCCTATTTGCTGCGCCAATATGCCGTCAGCTACGCCTATTCGCTGCGTTTGCTCAACGATACTGAGGGGGTCAGTGCCACCCATGATTTTGGCGGTTTTGGCATCGAATACGACGATGAAACGATAAAAAACCTCATAAAAGCCGATTCTATCGAAAAAAAGCCGCCAACAATAAGCCGTTCCGAAGTCCTCAGCCGCTTGGCTTTTGCCGATGATGAGGTCAAGAACATTCAATCGCTACTCGGTGGCGGGCAAATTTGGCTCAATGCAGGAGCGACCAAATCGGCTTTCATGCAACAAGCACCGCAGTGTGGCATTGTGCATTTGGCGATGCACGGCGCGATTGATGAGAAAAATCCGCTCAATTCAGGGCTTATTTTTTCAAAAACAGACTCCTCGAAAGACTATTTTCTGAGTGGTTACGACCTCTTCGCTATGCAATTCAAGACGGGTTTAGCTGTTCTTTCGGCTTGCAACACGGGCAATGGCGAACTCCGACGCAGTGAGGGTGTGATGAGTTTGGCGCGTGCCTTTGCTTATGCTGGTTGTCCGTCAACGGTGATGAGTCTGTGGTCTATTCCAGACGAAAGCACCTCGAAAGTGATGTTGGCTTTTTATAAAAATCTGAAAAATGGTGAACCGAAAGACATCGCGCTTCAAAAAGCGAAATTGGACTATTTGGACAATTGCCCCCCTCAGTATTCGATTCCAAATGAATGGGGCGCGACGGTGGTGATTGGGCAGATTGCCCCGATTGATTTCAGGGCTTGGTGGCAAAAGCCGTGGTTTTTGAGCAGTTTGGCTTTGTTTTTATTGGTTTTAAGCATTTTGGGGTTTAGAAAGAAGTCTGTTGCGGCTGTTTTTTAGTATTCCGTTAAATAAAATTGTCTCGAAAGTTCTCAATTCTTTCTAAATAGCATGAAACGCATATGTACGAAATTTTTAAATTTCCGTAAATGTTGATTATCAATAACGTATGCGAATCAAGATAAAAAAGCCCCAGAGGGGCGACATATTGGTAGCGGCACGCAAAGCGTGCCGTAAAAAGCCCCCTCAGTATTGAACCCCAGAGGGGTGATATTAAACGTTTTATTTAATATCGCCCCTCTGGGGCTTGAAATTAGGTGTTATTGTGCAGCGGGTTGCACCCGCTGCTACCAATGTGTCGCCCCTATGGGGTTTTTTATGACACATTGCATTCACGCATCGGATATTTTAAAAATATCCGATGCGTTTTTTTCTCCTCAAATCTGAATTTTAAAACTTGTGCATCTTATATTAGAAACGGCTGCCAATGAGTAGATAACTCCGTAATGTTTTGTTCAATCATTGTAGCGATTCACGAACCGTTGTAGCGATTCACGAACCGTTGTAGCGGTTCACGAACCGTTGTGGCGATTCGCAAACCGTTGTAGCGATTCACGAATCGTTGTAGCGATTCGCAAATCGTTGTAGCGATTCGCAAATCGTTGTAGCGGTTCGCGAATCGTTGTAGCGATTCGCACAATGCTATTTTAGTAATGAGAAAATAATAAATAGCCGATGTTACGCACAGGTGCAGCGCACCACCCATATTTGTAGCAAAGCCAGTAGCAGGGGTTTACAAGGTGCGTAGCACCGACATATTGTAGAAGAGAGATTTCGGTGCTACGCACCTCCCGAATCCTATTGCACATTGCTGCTACAAATATGAGTGGTGCGCTGCACCACTGCGTAACATCAATAATTACTTACAGCAGCAGAGCTGCTTAGTATTTGTAGAAAAAGTGTAACAGCCCAGTTATTAGGTGCAGCGCACCCATTTGACCATTTTATCATTTTCGCGTTACTGACACTTCCTTTTAAAACAGCCGCTATCTGGGTTCAAATTTTACGACTTTGCGCACTATTAACTCATTGCCCACCCTTATTTGAACGAAATACACACCGTTTTCACCTTTTATACTGAGGGGGTATTCATTTTGTCCAGCAAAGCCGTTCAAGATGTGAGTGGTTATATTTTGTCCCACCGCATTGAAAACAGTCACTTGTACCGCCGTGTTTTTGGTCAAATAAAAATGCACTGAAACATCATTTTGTGTTGGATTCGGATAGACCGAAACGTTTTTTAGGCTCTCTTGCACCCCCTCAGTATTGACCAAACCGTCGCAAGGGAATAGGGTCGTATTGAGCAAATTGGCAGCATTCACCGCGTTCAAGATACCAGAACGTCTTGATTTTGCTATCAAAAACGGGCGATAACTCGCGCCATTGAGGAGGGCACATTTAACTTTTGTCCAATCAAAACTCGTCTGACGACTGAACAGCAAGGCCGCAACCGCCGACGTTTGGGGTGCGGCATACGACGTTCCTGAGTGAATGGCGTATTGATTGTTGAGCCAAGTTGACACCAAATCTTTGCCAATGGTGAACATATCGGTGTTGCGTTTGCCAAAATTTGAAAACCACGCGATGCTGTCGGTACAAGACGTTGCACCCGTTACAATCATGTTTTGAGACTGAAAAGAAGCCGCACCGTACCAATTGAAATCGAGATTTCTCGACTTATTCCCTGCCGCCACACTGACCAAAAGCCCGAATCTCTGCGCTGTATTGATGGCCGATGCCAACGGCTGCATCGTGTCGGTCAGCTCGTCGCTGTTGATAAAACTACAATTGGCGACTTGCACTTTATTTTTCACAGCCCAATCAATGGCACGGATAATATTGTACTCACGACCTCGATTCTGTTTATCCAACACTTTCAAGGCGTAAATTTTGATATTAACACTGCTGTTGCGCTTCAAAATGCGCGTGACAAGACCCGTTACAAAAGTCCCATGACCCGTGCTGTCTTTTGGAATGCCTTGATTATTGACAAAATCAAAGCCGATTTGGTCATCTTTGTAACCGTTGCCATCGCTGTCCACATTGTCAACAGTTTCGGAGTTGCGATAGGCGATAAAAGGGCGGATGGAATCGTGTCGAATCACAATATTATTGGTCGCGTCGAGTCCAGTAATGTCCACGCCCGAGTCCAAGATTGCCATCAGAACGGCTCTGTCTGTTGCTCTGCACGTCATAATGCTGTCGCTTGACGACACATTGCACGTGGTGGGGAAGACCGATGCAATCGCTGTCTGACGAAAAGTATCTGTTGGATTGTTCGGCTCTGGAATAATATAGACATCGTTGAGGGAGACACCTTCGGACTGTCCACTGTTGCAAATCACGCCGACAGCTTCTGAGCCGCCGCCGCCGCTTGTGATAGAAAGTGAAGTCACCGTGCCACCGCCAAATTTTGGTATCGTAATCGTTGCGCCGATGGTGGCAGAGCATTGCCAAAGCAAAGCCCTCGACGGTGATGTTGAGTCTAACTGCACTGCATTCAAAGCCGTTTTAATACTCGTGATGTCCGCCCAAGTCGTCGCTGGCTTGAATACGACAACAACTTGAAAACCAATGGTCGTAGATTGGCTTTTGGCAAAGCTGAAAGAGAATAAAAATAAGGCGAAAAGCAGCGTTTTTTTCATTTTGATTAAGATTTAGAGAGAAAAAGACCATCAGAATAAAGTATTGAACTTGAGAAATGCACCGTTGCGAATGAACATGCGGCGGCCCAAATGATTCTCGTCGCCACCGATTTTGACTAAAACGTTGTGGTCATAAAACCAATCGGATTTTAGATTGATGCTTATGTTTTTAAAAACCACCAAATCTATCGAATTATACCACTCAAAAGCAATGTTTTGCGGGTTTTTCAAATAATTTGAGTACAAATCAACGATACTCATCACGATGATTTTGTCTTTAAAAAACTTCTTAGTCATCTCGCCACGCAATTCCGCTCCCAATTGTACGTCCGCATTCGCATATTGACCATCGCCAGAGTTCGGATTTCCGAGCAAACCGACCCCCTCAGTATTGTCACCCGTTTGGGCTGCCAAAAGGTCGTTAGCGACAATATTGGCTTTCGATGAAATGACAGAAAACAGCACCTTCACATGGCTATTGGGACGATACAAAAGCCCCGGCAACACTTTCAAAGTCGCAGGCGAAAAGGGTTCGGAAGTCAGAGGATATTTGCCACCATAACTATCCAAATAACCATTGCCGTAGGTAAAAAAACATTGCGTTCTCAAATCAACCATGCCTGCGAGGTAGATTTTCTTAAACAGTTTTCGCCCCAAAAGCGAATTGAATTGCAAAACATCGGCCGTTTTTGTAAACGGCTGCGCTCTATCACCCAGCCTCTGAGCCGCCAACTGAAGATTGAGGCGGTTGTCCCAAATCCAGCGTTTGCCTGTATGGTTCACAAAAATATTCAACAAACCACCAAAGCCCACTGTGTTCTGCCCTTCGTTGGGGCGCGGATTGATGAGCGAAAGCGTCGAAAAATCCAAACCCACTCCTATCCCTATTTCTAAACCTTGGGCCGAATCAGACCGAATATTATCAAAAATAGCTTGCGTTTCAGCAATTCTTTGGGCTTGAACATGCCCAAAAATCAGTAAGATACTGAGGGGTATCATAAGCCATTGAGTAAAGCGTTGCGTTTTCATCCACGTCTATTTTTAAATTTTCACACCATATAAGTTTTTGAAACGATGAATCTGTACCCATGGACAAACCTGTTTGCCCATGTCGGGCGCACTGATTGGGATAAAAAATCGGCCGCAGCAGAGTTTACCACGACCGACATGTTGTGAGGATTTGAGGACTTAACCTCGTTTGTTGTTTTCTTATCAGAATACAATTGTTAGAGTTGAACCACCGTCTTGCACATTGTAAACACCTTTTTTGATGGTGTATTGTCGTCTGCCTGTTGCTTGACCTGATGCTGGGTCGCGTGGTGACACGATGGCTTCTGATACCGCCACATCTTCTTCGACCGTGAATTTGCCGCCTGCGAAATACTTAGCCAAAGCCTCTTGCGTCATGGATGCTTTATTGAGGGTCACGACCAATTTGCCGTCTTTTACTTCGGCCGAGCCGCTGCCGCTGTTGTTGCTTGGACGCGCCAATTCCGCTGAGATAACGATGCTGCACACTCCGAAACCCGTACAGCCTTTGCTGCGCTTGCCAAAATTAACCGTTACAGTTACTTTGATTTTCCCTGCCGAAAGTGTGGGCGTTGTTGGCAAATAAGTGTTGGCATTTGCGTTGTTGATAGCGAAAGTGGCTACGAAAGCGATGGCTGCGATGATGATTGAATTTTTCATTGTTAAATTGTTTTTAAAAGTTCAAAAAAATTTGATTATAAAATTTAAGTTTAAGATTCATGCGATAATTTGTTGTGTCGGAACTGTCTTACTTGTGTTGTCATCTCTATAATCTCTGAATGATTTTCGCGTGACATTTTTTTTTGCAATTTTTTCAAAAAATTTTTTGGGGTCGTTTTCACTGGTTTTTAAGTTCTTGTTTTTGTGTTTGTCGCTTGTATAATCTCGATTGATTTCCTGCGTGACATTTTTTTTGCTTTTTTTTTGAAAAAGATTTTTGAGGTCAACCTCAACCATTTTTTAATGCTTTGTGAACATAGAATCGAAAGGTCGTTTTCGCGTGACATTTTTCTTCAAAAAAAATTCGGTTTTTGAGATGCCCTCTTTCGGTGCTTCATTTCTATAATCTGAAAGCGTGTCGGGCGTGACATCACAGAAGCACTTTTTTTTAAATTATTTTCTTTCTACTTTTAAAATATTGGTCTCCAACTAATTGTAACTAAATTTGTCATCATTTTTTTTCATCCATCTGACATCAAATAAAATAAAACATCGTTTCAAGTTTGAGTCGTAGCTGAACAGCACAAAATATCATGCTTAGAATTTTGTCAAAAAAGGCATTTAAAGAGTGTCACGCTGCGCACCATATTAGCTTATAGTAAAGAGAAAAGCCAATGACTGATAATCCAATTCAAAATTTCGGACTGAAAGCAGCCGAATTTGCACAACTGAGAGCCAATTTACTGAGGGGTGACGAGGCACTGTTTGAACGCGTTTTTGTCAAACATTTCGATGATTGTCGCAGCTATTTGATGCGCCAATGCACCGCACAAGCCGATGATGCTTACGACATCACTCTCGAAACCATCATTGCATTTCGCAAAAGGTTGGTAGAAGGTAAGGTGGACTACGGCAATTTGCGTTTTTATTTTACCAAAATGGCAAAAGACAACTATTTGAAATTTTTGGACAAAAACAAACGTGAACCCACCGCAGAACTCACCGAAAAAGAAGCTGACCGAGCAGCTGCCGACGACTCTGGTTTCGACGAAGACCAATTGACAGCACTCGATTCGTCCTGGTCGAAATTGGGCGAAGAATGCAAAAAGTTGCTCAAAAGTCATATTTATGACGGATTACAACTCAAAGTCATCGCGCAAACGCTCAACGAAGCAGAAACCAATATCCGAAAGCGCAAAGAGCGGTGCATGGACAAGCTGAAATCTCATTTTTTTGAACTTTACATCCCTTAAATATAAAGGACATGAAAGATTTATTGAAAAAATATCAAAACAACGAACTCAACACCTCTGATACTGAGGGGGTCGAAAAACGGCTCATCGAGCAAGCTGTTGAGCGCGAAATGCGGCAAAAATGGGCAAAGATGCTCGAAAGTGAAGGAGTTGAGCGTTCTACCGCGCCCACTCTCACGGCTACGGATACCGACAATCCCGTGTTGATGACAGCCAAACGCACACAACAACGGCGGTTGATTGTGGGCATCGCCGCTTCGTTGCTCTTGGTCGTTGGATTTTGGTGGTGGGATGTACAATCTACAACGGCGATTGATTTAGCCAATAAAGCACTCTTCAACGAGCATTTTGCTGCCCCCTCCGTACGCATGGGGACAAACGACGATGCGAAAAGCTGGGCTGATGCCAAAAATGCGTATCGTGACGGACAGTTTGAACAAGCAGCGACCTTGATTGAAGCGATTCCAACACCTTCTGTCGAGCAACAATTTTACCTTGCGCTCAGTCTGATGTATGCGGCGAAACCCAATTATGAGAAAGCTTCTGCGCTGTTCAAAAGCATCATTGACCAACGAAGTGGCAATTTTGAGACAGAATCGCAGTGGTTTTATGCCCTTTGCTGCATAAAATTAGGTAAAAATGAGGCTGCCAAGCAAAGTTTAGAAGCAATACTGAGGGGCGGACAAAAATGGAAAATGCAAGAAGCTCGCGAATTTTTAAAAAAATTATAGCATCCAGCGAAACAAAAATAGGCACTCGTCCGATTAAGGTTGGACGAGTGCTTGTTTTTTTGGTACAAATATTGAGAAAATTCAAACCTACGCACAGTAATCACAAATCCTACCTTTGATTTCGCATTGAGCGGAATTCACACTTTATAGTTCGTAAGCTAACTTTTATTTTTCACACTATTTAAAAATTGAATCAATGGAACTATTTTTTCGTCGCGCCCTCAGCGCGGGTTGCTTTTTATTCGTCACCCAATTCTGTTCAGCACAACCTGTGATAACAGAATATTTCACGATGCGTGAAGCCTTCAAAATTGATTTGAACGACAAAAAAATCCAAAAGACCATTTACACAAAAGGCGTTCTTGATATTGTGTGGAACGCGCCCAACTTCATTCTAGCTATCACCTACGACCCGCGTACGACTGACAGCAAAGAAGTAATGAAAACAATTCAAGACGTTGTGAAACTGAATACCGCGGGTATCGTTTCCACGCCCAATACAAAATAACATATTTTGTCGTTTAATGAGTGAATTGAAGTCGAATAAGGGTTCATTCACTCATTTTTTCATTTACTTTGTAGCAAAAAATGGATGTATTAAACGAAATCAAACGCTTAAAAAACATTGCAGACATAGGTTTGCTTTATGCCAAAGACCCCTACGATAGGGAAAGATACTCAGAGTTATTCGACATCAGCCTCAATCTTTTAGCAACAGTTACAGATACCCCCCTCAGTAAATTGTCTGATTTTTATCTGCCACCGACCGACTATCCAACACCCAAAGTGGATGTCCGCGCACTTGTGTTGGACGAACAGAAACACATTCTGATGGCTCGTGAACGCTCGGATGGGCGTTGGTCGCTCCCCGGTGGTTGGGCCGACGTTGGCCTGTCGCCAAGAGAAATAGCCGTGAAAGAGGTTTTTGAAGAAACGGGCTTAACCGTTGAGCCACAACATCTTTTGGCGGTTTTTGACAAAAAATGCCACCCACATCCGCCTCAAGGATTCTATGTTTACAAGTTGGTGATACTGTGTTCTTACGTTTCGGGGCATTTGCAACCCGCGCACGATATTCTCGATGCACAATTTTTCTCTATTGCCTCACTGCCACCTTTGTCTGAAAACCGAATTTTGGAGTCACAAGTAAAATTGGTTTTTGAAAAAGCTGTTTCAGGCGATTTAAGAACTTACTTTGATTGAAATTTATAAAACAATCAAATTACCCATATTTTTTCAAGTCTATCAAATGAGTCGGCACATCTTTTTCATTCCAATGCGGATGAATGGCTAAAGCTGCACCCATAGCCGAAGCTTGCGCCACAGAAGCAGCATAGACTTGAATGTGGGGAAAAGCTTGTGCTAAAAGAGTCATATAAATCGGGTTCTTTGAAAAACCACCATCCACAAACAACCGTTCAATCGGCTCTGACCCCCTTAGTACCAACTCTGTCGAAGCAACTTGTTGCGCCATCAAATCCAAGATAAGTTGATGATAAGTATATTCGACCGTTTCTAAATCTGCCAAATCTCGTTGCCCAAAGACGGAAGCCGTGCGCACCGTAGCAGCCGTGAAACCGCGCAAAATACGGCGGTTGCGCTCCCTCAATATCGCGATGATTTCAGCATCGTAAGCGATGTTTTTATAAAAATCTTGACTTAAATTGAAATACTCAGCGATGCGTTTGGTTTGTTCTTCATGTTCAAATCCTGCAAAAAGGCGGGCAGATTTTACAGGTTTGCCCTGAAAAGTCATGTAACAGAGGCAATCATTTTCCAACTCAAAATCCGTCAGAGGACTGTCGTTGAATGGATTCATCGAAATGCACCAAGTCCCTGTCGAAATCAATAAAAAAGGCTCATCGAAACTGCGCAAGTAAGGTATCAACGCCGAAGAACTATCGTGCAGCCCAACGCCTACTTTTAAATTTTCGTCTGTCTCGACAACAGAATCCGAAGGGAAAAGGGGCGGCAATTTTTCCAAAATACCTTCTTTCGCCACCCAATCGGCATAACGATTTTCATCAAAATTCCACAAATTGGTGTGGCAACCGATGCTGGTGATGTCAGAATAGGTTTGCTTTGAAAACAAATAGCTCAAATATTGAGGCAAATGCAGTGAAAAAGCTATTTTTTTGAAGACTTCTGGTTTTTCATATTTCAAACGATAAATCTGCATACCCGAATTGAGGTTGCCCAAAACAGGTGAAGCCGATACACGTGAAAACGCGGCTTCGCTGCCATTGTCTTCGTAAAACTGACGTTTTAAAACCTCCGATAAGGGTTTCAAATAGTTGTAAAGTGGTGCAACAGCCACCCCCTCAGTATCGAGATGCACAAACGACGCACCATAAGCCGAAAAATTAACAGCCTTAATCTCAAACCTTTGGTCCTCGGACACTTCTCTAAAACTCGACACAACCCAATCCGTCAGTTTGCCCAAATCCTCACAGGCATCGCCGTCTTCGTCAGTGGTTTCTGCAAAATTTTCTGATTTTTCTAAAACGATACGGTACTGTTCGTCAATTAAAAACAGTTTTTTATTGGTCTTGCCTATATCAAAAATGGCAATTGCTGTTGTCATATTCCCTATTTTAAACTTTTCAGCTACAAACATAGCAAACAAAAGCAGATAATTCTTTGTCTTTTTTGCCCAACTTTATGCACTTATTGACTCGAAAAAAGGTGAAATAGCGTAAAGTTTGTACTTTTAGGCAATCTAAAAAAACTATTTTTTGACAATTCATCAAACGGTACAATGAAAAACCTACTTCTCTTGGTTGCATTTTTAGCAATTGGCCTCAGCGGACAGGCTCAAAAATTTCAAAAAATATTCAATGGTAAAGACCTGACAGGTTGGACCATCAACGGCACAGAAAAATGGTATGTCGAAAAGGGCGAACTCGTCTGTGAAAGCGGTCCAGAAAAAAAGTACGGTTATCTTTCGAGCAATAGATCGTACAAAAACTTCATTTTGGAATTAAATTTCAAGTTGGAAGCCAATGGCAATAGTGGTGTATTCTTCCGTTCGAGCATCGAAGGCGTGAAAATCAGCGGTTGGCAAGTCGAGGTGGCTCCTCCTGACCACCACACAGGTGGCATTTATGAATCGTATGGCAGAGGTTGGCTCATCAAACCCAATCCTGCGCATGAAAAATATCTGAAAGCCACCGATTGGAACAAAATGAAAATCCATGTCAACGGTAATCACGTCACGACTTGGCTCAACGGTCACATGATGGTGGATATTGACGATGAGAAAATTGGTCGTGGCAAGGGTTTTATTGCTTTGCAAATCCACGATGGCGGTGGCATCAAAGTGCGGTGGAAAAATATCAAGATAAAAGAATTGCCTTATACCCCCTCAGTAAGGACGCTTTTTGACGGTAAAACATTCAATGGCTGGCATATTTACAATAAAAAAGGCGAAGTGAAAGGTTGGACAATTGAAGAGGGCGCACTCGTTTGTCATGGCACAGGTGGTGATTTGGTGACAGATGCAGAATATGATAATTTTGAATTGTCGTGGGATTGGAAAATTACTGAGGGGGGCAATAGTGGTGTGATGTATCATGTGATCGAGAATGAAAAATACAAAGCACCGTACCACACAGCCCCTGAATATCAATTGATTGACGATATTGGTTTCCCTGGAAAATTGGAAGAATGGCAAAAGGCAGGTGCAGATTATGCCATGAATCTGCCGAACGATAAGAAAAAGCTCAAACCTGTTGGCGAATGGAACACAAGTAAAATCGTGTTCAACAATGGGGTGGTCGAACATTGGCTTAATGGTGAAAAAATCATCGCTTTCACACGAGATGCCAATTGGGAAAAAGCCAAACGGACAGGCAAGTGGAAAGATTTTCCTGACTACGGCTCGGCTAAAAAAGGTAAAATTGCATTACAAGAGCATGGCAATAAAGTGTATTTTCGGAATATTACTTTGAAGGAGTTATAAAAAACACTGTGAACTTGCGCCAAATTTTAGCCATTTGGCGCAAGTTTTTCACTGATATGCCTCAATATAATCTGCAAATAAACCCCTCAGTATCTGGCTTATCTACCTGATAATTTCACCATTTTTTCTATTTTTCCATTCAATTCAGTCTCTAAAAGCAGTTTTTCCATAGGTAAATGGAAACGGAAACGCCAATAGTGTTGTGGATTGGCAGGTTCGTTGATTTGCTCGGCGGTGGCATTGGTGCGACGTAGGGATTCGTTCATGCCCACGAGGTCTTGAATAGGGAAAATCGCCCACATACTCGGTGCATCCAAATGTTGCTTGTTGATGGCTTCCACAATTTCGGGCGTGCAATCGTGCGGCGCAGTGCCGTAGCGTTTCAGACTGGCGTTGTAAAAACGTTGTGCCATAGCATAGTCGCTCTCCCACCAACCGCGAACGGTGGACATATCGTGACAAGACGGGCTGCATACTGAGGGGTATGGATATTTATGCGTCTCGCCAAAATCCGTTGCCCCCTTTGGCATCCTTTGAATTTCTAAAGCAATGATATTCAAGGCTTGCATCACACTTGGGACTGAATTTGGAATCATACCCAAATCTTCGCCACAGATAAACATGCGTGTTGCATGAATCAAAGCTGGCAGTTTCCACAAGGCTTGTTGTTTCCAAAACTCGTCGTGGCGATGGAAGAAATAGTCGTCGTACAATCGGTCAATGATGTATTTGCCAAAATCATCCAACTCTTTGTACGAACGCGTGGTGTGAACTGTGATTCGTGGGTTGAAAAACGCGCCATGACTGAGGGGTTCTTCAATCAATAACACTTCGCCTACGAGTTGCATCAAGCCTTTAGCTAAGTGTTTTTTATCTGAAAAATCTTTGTTTTCTGCAAAAAACTCTTTGATTTGGGCTTGCGTACGCACAAAAGATTTGAGTGAAAAATGTGAAAATGATGTTTCATCCAAAAAAGTTTGACGTACAAAGTCAGCGTCCTCGCCAAATATTTCATTCAAAAAATGTCCTCTGATATAGGGTTGAGTGTAGCGATCGAGATTGCCCCGCAGGCCCATCACATCCAATTCTTGCCGAGAATAAGGCAAACGAGGATTGAACAGCCCTAAAGTGCCTTCCACTTGGTCAATCGGAATCTGCCAAATGCGGAAAAAGCCCAAAATATGGTCAATACGCAATGCGTCGAAATATTCACTCAGCTTGGTCATACGTTTGCGCCACCAAGCGAAATTGTCTTGCGCCATCACATCCCAATTGTAGGTCGGGAAGCCCCAATTTTGCCCTGCGACAGCGTAGGCATCTGGTGGTGCGCCTGCCTGACCATCCATATTGTAGAGATGAGGGGCCACCCACGCATCGCAACTGTACCGATAAATGCCAATGGGTAAGTCACCTTTTAGCACCACACCTTTTGAACGAGCGTAGTTTGTGGCTTCAAAAAGCTGTTTGTGCGCATGATACTGGATAAAATAGTACACTGCGATTTCATCGAACTGCGGATACTGAGGGGTGCATAAGTCTGCTACAACCTGTGGCGAAAAGGTGCTGTATTGCGCCCATTTATGAAATTGTGTCGTACCATTTACATCTCTCAAATGACAGAACGCGGCATACGGTTTGAGCCAATCCGCATTGTCCGCTATGAAAGTTTGAACGTCTTTATTTTTGAAAAACGCTTTTTTCTCTTGTTCAAAAAGCAGTTTGAAATAATAAAATTTATTGACACTAACTTGCTCATAATCAACTGTTTCCAATTGATTCAATACGTGTGTGGTCGCTTCTAATTGGGCGGCAGCAGCTTTGTCTTTTAGTTTGGCAATGGCTTGTAGATTGACGTAATAAGGGTGCAAAGCATAGACCGAAATAGCAGCATAAGGATAAGAATCCACCCATGTTTTGGTCGCAACGGTGTCATTGACAGGCAAAATTTGGACGAGTTTCATACCTGTTTGGGTCGCCCAATCTACAAGCATAGGAATGTCCGTAAATTCACCTATACCCAATCCTTTTTCGCTTCGCAACGAAAAAACGGGGATAGCAACACCTGCACCACGCCACAAAGCCGATGCATAGCGGAAACTTTCGTCGGTGCGCACCAAGGCATTGTTTTTTACTGAGGGGAAGGTGAAAGAGCAAGAACGATTTTCGCCTCTTTCCCACTCTATTATTTTATTCGTTTTAGGGTCGAAAATGACGAATTTGTACTCAAAATCTACTTGATTGCTCTCAATTTCGATGTCAGCTTGCCACAAAGGGAAGTTTTTGTCAGACATACTGAGGGGGTGCTTCCACTCGCCCAACGCCTTTGAACTGCCCACAATACCGAATGACAAGTGCTGTGGAATAGCTGAGGCAAAAAGCTGTAAAACAAGACGATTGGCAGAGGAGGTTTTAGAAATTGACTCACTCGCATGATTTCTTTTGAAAATAACATCTTGAAAAGCGGCTGAAAAAAAGGCACGCTCCAATTCGTATTCAGCTCGCCAAGCGTCCTGATAGAATGCTTGTGTAAGCCCTTTCGGAATGGTCAATGGGCGCATAGCCCCATGTTCTGCTAATAAACCTTTGAACGATTGAACGAAATATTTGTATGTAATCGTCTCATTGTCATCTACTTGTACGGCTGCGTGCCAATTGGTCGCGTCGTAACTTTGACAAATGATAATTTCTTCTACGCCGTTTCGGTTGAATTGTATGGCTATTTGTTCTCCCTTCTTTGTGCCATAATTGATGTGGAAGTTGGCTATCATGCGCGATGATTTTGATTGTGTAGTAAAATTTGCACGGCAAAGTAACGGACTATAAACGAACATTTAGCCCAAAAGTCAAAGTATTTTCTTCGTCAAACTCTATGCCGTTGGGTCGCTCTCGGTGATTGCGCATATAGCCTAAATCTAAAGTATATTTAGGATTAAGTTGGAAAGCTGTTGAAAAAGAAGCCCAATTTTGGTCAAAAATATGAACTGGCTTGTTGGGTGGCATTGAAAAAAACACTTCATCGGAAGCCGTTAAACGCCATTTTGGGGTAACTTGATACTGGGTCATCGCTCGGAAACGCGAACGACCTGCTGGTTTGAAATTTTGTAATTTTGAAATTCGACATTCATACATAGCTCGCTCGCGAAAGGTCCATTTTTTCACTTTTTGTTGACCTTCTATACCTGCGGCACTGCTGAATGTGTGATTAGGCAAGAGGTTGTAGTCTGTCATTTTACCAATAAAAGGTGTCGAATAAACATAGCTAAAAGGATAAGAAATGATTGAATAGTTTTTTTGCCTGTAATTCAACCAAATACGCGGTTGCTGACTCCATTGTCTGGAGAATAGATTCCATCGTGAATGTTCCAAATCACTTTGAGTGCGATACCAATACTCGGCTTGCATTTCCCATTTTTTACTGAGGGGTACTGTCACTGACAATCTACCCCAAAAAGTGGCGTGCGTATAGTGTTGTGCTTGCGCGGTTTTACTGATAAAAAACAAGGCACAAAGCACCAAAAGATGGCGAACGGGTGTTGAACGAGCATACATTTCTTTCCCTTTGATGTTGGATAAATAGGTGACATCAAAACTTAGGTTCAAAATTAGCTACTTGTACACATTTCGATACGTCATTGAGACAAAAACTTAGTATAAATTTAGATAAAATCAAGATTAAAAAGACATAATCATTGAAACACCCGCACATAATCCACTTCTAAAGTTGCGGGAAAAATACTCTCATCTATGCCTTTCTCGCCACCCCAATTGCCACCAATCGCTAAGTTGAGCAATAGATATTGCGGTTTGTCAAAAGGCCACTCCTTATCCGTTTTATGGTCATTTTGAACGGTCAAATACACCTGATTGTCAAAAAGAAAGTCCATTTTATCCTTAGTCCACTCAATAGCATAGACATGAAATTCGGTATTAACATTTCTGGCAAACAGCCGTTTGGTCTTTTGCGTGCCTTTGATATGGTTATACGAGGTGGTGTGGGTGCTGCCCACAATCGTGTCGGGGTCATAGCCGACGTGCTCCATAATGTCAATTTCGCCACATTGAGGCCAGCCAACTTCTTTGATATTTGCGCCTAACATCCAGCCTGCGGGCCAAGTACCTCGCCCTTTGGGTAGTTTTGCTCTGATTTCGATGCGACCGTATGTCCACGAGTCCTTGCCGCGTGTCACCAAACGAGCCGAGGTATAGTCTTTACCTTCCTTTTTCTCCTTTCGTGCAACAATTGACAGCAGACCATCCTTCACAAAAGCATTCAATGTATCCCCCTCAGTATAATACTGTGCTTCGTTGTTGCCCCAACCGTGACCACCGACATCGTAAGCCCATTTTCTGTCGTTAGGTAAACCTGAATAGTTGAATTCATCGCTCCAAATCAGTTTTCGCGTATTTTTTTTCAAATTCTCGACCTTCCTTAAAGCCAATTCAGGTTCGTCAGTTGTTAAAAAATCAATATGTCGAATGAGTAAAAAATCCATAACGAGCGAATCGTTCACTGTCCAAGCATTCGTGACAATACCTATTTTTTGAGCATCCACCAACCACTCTTCGTCTTTTTGAAACAAACTAAAATGGTAATCTGCGCCCGACAAACCATCTTTTTTCAACTGAGCAGCCGATACGCCACCATTGAGGTATTGTGTTGAGGCGTTTTTGTCCAATTCATGCACTTTTTTCAAAATATCGTAATCAAAACTGATATAAACAACCCAATCTTGCGCTTTTAGAGCTTTCACCATGTTCACAACTTTCTGCGCCAACAACAAGGAACGCTCTTTACCCGTAGGCGAAGGCTTGATTTCAGTTATCAATTTAGTCGTCTTTTGCTTTTTGCCTGCTTCCAAATATTGCTTCAACGTAGGTATTGGTTCACCATTTTTCAAAGGTTTTTTCAAAAGGTCGGCATAACGAGTCTTTTCGATATCTAAACCTTCGTGATGTGGGTCGTGGCAAATAACCAAAACTTCATCTAAAGTCATACGTACATCAAATTCAGAACCAGAACAACCCAATTTCACAGCATTTTGTAGGGCAGCAATCGAGTTTTGCGGTGCGCCTGTGTGTTTCCAAGCACCACGATGGGCAATGACTTTATTTTGATGAAAATGTTGAGCATTCAGATGTAGAACGCAAAAGAAAGCGAAAAATGCAGCGACTAATTTAGGCATCCGACTGTAATTTTAGGTTTGATGAAAAGGCATAAAAGTAAAAAATGTTTTCATTATGCGACAATTTACAGGATTAGATTGTCATCGAACGAATGTTTTTAACTAATTCCTTTCATAGGTGTCAATTTTATCCTTTTTTTGTTCATAAATTTTTGATTGACAAGAGGATGAAAAACAGCGAACGACTGGAATCGTACATTCGCAGATTCATGTTATGCGCCATTCATCTAAAATTACAATTCATGCAAGACTTTACGCATTTAGACGCTGACGGCAACCCTTCAATGGTGGATGTTTCAGCGAAAAAAATAACAAAACGCACTGCCAGAGCAAGAGCTGTGGTGGTTTTGACAGATGAGATTTTAAGCCATTTTGAGCATAACGACATCAAAACTAAAAAAGGCTCAGTGTTCCAAATCGCTGTGATTGCGGGTGTGATGGCCGCTAAAAAAACAGGCGATTTGATTCCATTGTGCCACCCTATTGGGCTGGAAAATTGCCAAATTGATATTGTTTTGAACGAAAAACGGGAAGTTGTGATTGACTGCACTGCCAGCTTAACTGCTAAAACAGGTGTTGAAATGGAAGCCTTAACGGGAGCAAGCGTTGCTGCTTTGACTATTTATGATATGTGTAAAGCATTTTCGCATGATATTGAGATAAAGTCTATTCGATTAATGGAGAAAACGGGTGGCAAACGAGACTTTAAACGGGATTAAAAAAACAGGCGATTCAAGCACCTGCATGAATCGCCTGTTTAAAACAAAGCCAACCAATTTTTTAACTCGATTAAATCCAGTTAAAATATATCTTAATAGCCTGGCTGATGGTCAACGTGTACGAACGAAGAGTCCAAAAGCTCTGATGCCATTTTGTTTTCTGTTTCTTTGACCAATGTAATTCGTACATCGCCATTGGTTGTGTTTTTAGCTGTTTGCAATTCTGCTGCAATGCCGTTTTCTTTCAACAACTCTGAAATACGGTTCATCAAAGTTTCACTTGACTGGTGGTATGCGATGCGGATTTCCATGATTCAATATTTTAAAAATGTTTGATAATCAATTTTAGTTTTTAATTATGAAACAAAGATAGGCTATTAGCGAAAAATTCGCAACTGGAAAAAATATAGCTTTACGAGATTTAAACGCTTTTCGCCAAGTTATCCACTCTTCCAAACTTACCAAAAACAATCAAAAACAATATTTTTACGATTAAAAAATGTTTAAAAAGACTGTTTTTAAAGCTATTTTTGCCCCTACACTGTTTCACGGATTTACGATTTTCACCGATTTTTTTTTATAAAATTTTCTCAAAAAAAATATAAAAATGACTAAAAAACTTAAAATTGTTGTCACTGATGGTTTTGCTTTGAGTCGAAATGACCTGTCTTGGATAGACTTTGAGGCATTGGGAGAAGTGTGCGTTTATGACTATACTGCGCCACATGAGTTGCTCGAAAGAGCCAAAGAAGCCGATATTCTGATTGTCAATAAAACAGTTCTAACGGCTGAAACCATACAGAATTTGCCGAATTTGGCTTATATCGGTGTCACTGCCACAGGTTATAATAATGTGAATACGCAAGCGGCGGCAGCACGCCACATTCCTGTTTGCAATGTGGCGGGTTATGGTTCAAGAGCAGTGGCACAACATGTTTTTGCTTTGATTTTGGCACTCACCAATCAAGTCGCGGTTCATCACGAGGCTGTTCAGAAGGGCGAATGGGGCGCACAACCTCATTTTTGCATCGCTAAAACCCCTCTGATAGAACTTTCGGGTAAAACTTTGGGGATTTATGGATTCAGTGGTATCGGTCGCGAAGTTGCCAAAATTGGACAGGCATTCGGCATGAATATTATTGTGCATCGGCGCAATATGTCCTCTGATACTGAGGGGGGCATTCGCTATGTGGCACTCGATGATTTGCTGGCGCAAAGCGATTTTTTAAGTCTCAACGCCTCATTAAGTCATGACAATCAAGGGCTTATCAATTTAGAAAATTTAAAAAAGATGAAACCAAACGCTTTCCTCATCAATACGGCAAGAGGCGGTTTCATTGTCGAATCAGATTTGAAAACAGCTTTAGAGAATGGTATCATTGCTGGAGCAGCGTTGGATGTATTGTCCATAGAGCCGCCTACTGAGGGGTCTATTTTGTTCGGAGTCAAGAACTGTTTGATAACGCCGCACAATGCTTGGGCAGCTTTTGAAGCTCGAAAACGGTTGATGCACTTGACAATTGAGAATCTAAAAGCTTTTTTGACAGGGAAACCTCAAAATGTGGTGAATGGTCAATGATGAAAAGCCTTGAAGGTTTTTTATGATTAACCATTCTCCACACGAATTTTAAAATAATTACACTCTTTCCAAAATCACAGCATAGCCTTGCCCCACACCAATACACATTGTGACCAAAGCATAACGTTTTCTCTGTTCTTGCAATTCAATGGCTGCGGTGTTCAATATACGTGTACCACTCATGCCTAATGGATGCCCTAAAGCAATTGCTCCGCCATTGGGATTGATACGTACATCATCGTCTGCGATGCCCAAAGCACGTGTGCAAGCTAAACTTTGAGCCGCAAACGCTTCGTTCAATTCAATGATGTCCATGTCTTTGATATTCAAACCTGCTTTTTTCAAGGCAATTTGTGAAGCAGGGACGGGGCCAATACCCATGATGCGAGGTTCGACACCAGCAACTCCTGAAGCTACGATACGTGCTGTGGGTGTTAAACCGAACCTTTTGATACCTTCTTCCGATACTAACATCACAGCTGCCGCCCCGTCGTTCAGACCCGATGAATTGCCTGCGGTTACTGTGCCATCGTTGCGGAAAACGGTTTTTAGTTTGGCTAAAACATCCAATGAAGTGGTCGGTTTCACAAATTCGTCTTGACTGAACACATGTACTTCGCCTTTTTTCAAAGGAATCTCAACAGGTGTAATTTCTTTTTCCAAACGTCCTTTTTGTATGGCTATGGTTGCTTTTTGTTGCGAGCGATAGGCAAATAAATCTTGGTCAGCTCGATTGATATGGTGCATTTCGGCGAGGTTTTCGGCGGTTTTGCCCATGGCATCTGTACCATAAAGAGCCTGCAAACGGGTATTGATGAATCGCCAACCGAAGGTTGTATCGAACATTTGAGCATCGCGACCAAAAGGCGTTGTTGTTTTTGAAATGACCCAAGGTGCGCGTGTCATTTGTTCAACACCGCCTGCCAACATAATATCGCCATCACCACATTGCACATATCGAGCGGCATCCATAACGGCGGCTAAACCCGATGCACACAAGCGATTGACTGTCTGAGCAGGTATTTCGACGGGCAAACCTGCCAAAAGAGTAGCCATACGAGCCACATTGCGATTGTCTTCGCCTGCTTGATTGGCACAACCAACGATGACATCGGCAATACTGAGGGGGTCAACAGAAGACTGTCGCTCCATCAATTTCTTAATCACTAAAGCCAATAAATCGTCGGGACGGATGGGAGATAAACTACCGCCAAAACTGCCAATTGGCGTGCGGATACCGTCAATAAGATAAGCTGATTTCATTGCGTTTTTGATGCAAAGTAAATAGGTTTGAACTAAATCTGAGTGTTTAGGTTTGAAAAGTACAAGAATTAGGTTCGATTGTACAATTCAAACCTCCTTTTACGACAAACCCAAATGTATCTGGGCATATTGGAGTAACAAAACGGTCTTTGCGTCTTTTATCTCTTTGGTTTTCACCATCTCTAAGGCTTGGGCAAATGGAATTTCAAGTACATCAATTTCTTCTTCCTCATGTTCCAAACCACCCCCCTCAGTAATTTTCTGCTCTTTGGTGTATTCGGCGACAAAAAGATGTAGAATCTCGGTCACTGACCCAGGCGACATATAGAGTTCAAGTACTTTCTGCACGTCTGATACTTTGTAGCCCGTTTCTTCTTCTGTTTCACGGCGAATGCACTCTTCGGCGTTGTTTTCTTCCAACAACCCTGCACAAACTTCAATCATCAAACCCGTTTCATTGCCATTCACAAAGGTCGGCATTCGGAATTGTCGGGTCAAAATGACCGTTCTTTGGGCGCGATTGTACAGCAAAATGCCTGCACCGTTGCCTCGGTCGTAGGCTTCACGATTCTGGGCTTCCCAATCGCCATTCTTTTTCTGATACTCAAAACTAACTCTATACAATTTGTACCAATTGTCGGACAGAAGATGCTTTTGAACGTTTCTAACTCTTGGATTCATCTTTTTTTGTGGTAAAAGTACAGTTTAAATCCATAGAACAAAAAAACCTTTGCCTATGTAGCAAAGGTTTCCATCAATACAACCAAAAAAATTATCATTATGGATAAATCAAAACGTCTTCTTTTATTGAATCACGATTCATTATCGCTCATTCGACCAATGGCACAACTCACAAATGACTTGGCGGTCGCTGCCACAGCACTCAAACCCTCTGTTGTGCCTGTTTCGGGATAGCCCATGCGTTTCAAAGCATCTGTCAATAGCTCACGATTGACCCCCTCAGTATGAATAACCGACACCTCATCTTTGTCAAAATCAATTGAAACATTGTTAACACCTTCTATGTTTTTGAGTGTTTTTTTAATGGTCGAGCCGCAGCCGCCGCATTTCAAGTTGTCAATCCTTATCGTTTCAGAGATAGTCATGATTTTTAGTTTTTCATTAATGAGTATTGTTTTGTTATTGTCAAAGCAAAACTGAATCGCTTTCATGGTTCAAATATACGCACATACTGAGGGGGTATCTGATGATAAATATCAACTTATGAGGTGATTTAAGTCATAAAAACGCTTTTAACACCATACTCAAACCAATCAAAAAAATCAAAATGAGCACTATTCTCTTAAAAACCTCTTGAGAGATGCGATTCAGCACCAGTTTGCCGAAATATGTGCCAACCACCGAAGCCACAAAAAGTAGTGGAATATACGACCAATACTGAGGGGTCAAGAAACCATTGTTGAGATAGACAATCATCCGACTCGCATCTACGCCAAAATCTATTGCACCAGACGTTGCGACAAAAACATTCTTCTCTAAATCGAAAGCCGCCATGCTTGCTCCACGCACTGCACCACCTGTCCCGACAAACCCTGCTAAGAAACCAGCCAAACTACCACTTGTCAGAGCATTGGCATTATTGGCAGGCAGCTTTTTATTGGGAAATAATAAAAAGAAGCCACTGAAAACAATAAGAAATGCACCTAAAATCAATTCGCCATAAGTCAATGATGTGTGAGCCGTCAACCATGCACCGATGATTGAAAACAACAAACTTGGCACACCATAAAGCAAGAAAAACCGACGATCAATATGCTGCCAAAACATACCTATCTTACTGATATTGCTGAATACGTGCAAAATGCTAGTCAGTACAAGTACTATTTTGAACGAAAAAAACCATTGTGCCAGAGGTACGAAGATGACAGATGAGCCAAAACCGCCGACTGTACCGATGATTTCACACAGCAATGTGAACAGGAAAAACAAGATATATGCTTGCATAAAAAAATTGATTAAGCAACGATAATGGGTTGTGTTTCGTAAGCATATCGAATCAAATCGTAAGTCGTAACCATACCTACCAATTTTTCATCTGCCACAACGGGCAATGAGTGGAATTGGTTGGTGTTGAATAATTTAGCCGCATAGCTGATGGTGTCATTGGGTGATAAGACGGTAGTGCTTGCCGACATCACCTCTTCTGCTAAGAGAGATTTGAACAATTGATCGTTGTATTCTTCATTCTTTTTGGAATGAAACAAATCCAAACAATGTGATACGCGATACAAATCTACTTTGCTCAAAATACCGCGCAAACGCCCCTCTTCGACCACAGGGATGTGGTGGAAATTGTGCGTATCGAATATCTCTTTGACCTTATCGAGCGTCATATTGGGTGTGGCAACGATGAGGTTTTTAGTCATAATGTCTGAAACAGGTGCTGTAATATTCATGTCTTTTATTTTTATGATGAAAAAAAGTGTGTTGGTCAATAAAGTCAATGTCATTAGTCAGTGGTCATTCTGTAAGAGCCTAATGACACAATGACTAGTGACTAGTGCCCATTAACTCAATGACAGCCTATCATTTTCGTTCAAAAAGCCAAGAAAAAGGTCTATAAGGTAGCTCAGGTTGCAAATTGAATTTGTGAATACCATTGTGGTGAATGTGCTTGACAGCTTCTTCTATGCTATCCGTCACGAGAAACAATGACAAATCTGCTTCAGCAATCGTACCCCTCAGTACCATGCCATTGATGTGGTTTAAAAGGTCTTGATGAAAGTCTTTATCGAATATGACGATTGGAAATGCACTCAGTTTTTTGGTTTGTATGAGCGTAATGGCTTCAAAAAACTCATCGAGTGTGCCAAAGCCACCGGGCATGACAACAAAAGCGTAGGAGTATTTGATAAGCAAGGTTTTTCTAACAAAAAAGTAGCGGATATTGACCCATTTGTCGAGATAAGGATTGGGGCGTTGCTCTCGAGGCAAGATGATATTGCAACCAACCGAACGACCACCGACATCCTTTGCCCCTCTATTGGCAGCTTCCATGATGCCTGGGCCACCGCCTGTCATAATTGTGAAGCCTAATTTGGCTATTTCTGCAGCTAAAGCCTGTGTTTTTTTATAGAAAGGGTGATGTTCATCGAAACGGGCAGAGCCAAATATAGTGACACACGGCCCGACAAAATGTAAAGCCCGAAAGCCTCGCAAAAAGTCAACCAACACGAAGGTGGTCATCTTCAATTCTTCCCATCTCGATTGTGGCCCTGCCAAAAAGCGGATTTCTTCTTTTCTCATCGTTGGTTGCGTCTTTTGATGGTGAGCCATAATTCAACGCATAGATGGTATGGTGAATTATGGCTCAGATACTGAGGGGTCAAATTTAAACAATCTTTGCTTTAGATTTAGCTTAGTAACGCAACATAAATAAACGACACTATTATACACTGTTTCGTGCTACGCACGAAAGGCGTACAAAATAATTTTTTTTTATGGATTGAAGCTAAAAATTGAGGCAAAAGCCTCAATTTTTAGCTTCAATCCGAAAGAAATATTCTCAAAGCACGCTTTGCGTAATGGTGGCATTTATTAAAACCGTCTTACTTATTAAGCCAAACAAAATAGAAATAAAGTCATATCACTACCGTACAGCATCATCGTTGGTTCGTTCATCATAAACCATCTCAACGACTGTTGTGGCAGAAGACATACCCTTGCGTTCTTGCTCACCCAAAGTCCAACTATCCGTCCGTGTAGATTCGAGCCAAGAACCCATTGACTTTCTAAAAACTTGAATAAACAAACCATAGCGCACAGAGAGCAATTGCTCAAACTCGCCTGTGACAGTGTCATCCGTCAATGTCAGTACACCTTCTTTGAGCATCCCTATTTTTTCTAAGGTTTGCGTACGATCTGTTATCATGTGTTTAGACCATGATGAAGCATTCATGTCATGTGGTCGTGTGAAAAACTCGATTTTCAAGTGTGGGTAACTGTCAGAAAATGCTTGTTGTACATCTTCTATTGTCTTTGAATGTGTGAGCAAAAGCTTCATAATGGTGTCAATTAAAATGTTAAAAAATTTGGTTTTATTTGGTCATGGGTCATCAGTTGATTGGTCGTTAGTCATTTGTAATCAACTAATGACCCATGGCGACGAGCTATTTATCATCAAGGTGCATCACAAGCATCGGTGTATCTGTCGAAATAGCGACATTTTGAGTGACACTGCGGTGCATCAAGTTTTGCCAGAAGTTTCTTTTTTTATTGACAAAGGCTATTAAATTGATATTGTGGTCATCTGCATAATGCTTCAACTGCTCGACCACATCGCCTTTGTATATCGTGTGCATTTCAAACGCAACACGTGGGTCAGCTGCCTCAAATAATTCATCCCAAATGGTATCCATCAACTTTTCGTCTTCCATACGACTTTCATTGACATGGACAAAGTGGATATTCGCATTCAGTATTTCGGCAAAATCCATGACTTCTCGCACCATTTTAGGTGATGTAGAGAGGTAGTTGGCTGTAAACATGATACGATTGATGGGCTGCCAATCCGCATCACGTGGGACGAGTATGACTGGGCAGTGCGCTTTTTGAGCCACCTCAAGTGATACTGTGCCTATGATTTTGGAAACAAAATCTTGCAAGCCTGTTGTCCCCATCACGATTATAGACCCCTCTTTTTTGGCTGAATATTGAACAACTTCATCTATGGCATTACCCCTCAGTATTTTGGCTTTGACTTTGGTTTTGACTGATGTGCCGCCTTCAATGCCTTCGTTCTCGATGAAGTTTTTCATCGTGTCTGTCAGAGATAGGTCATCATAGATGGACATGGCGGGTATGGTCACTTCGGAAGCTGGCAAAAAATGCTCTTTGACATGAAGGACTGTTATTTCCGCATTCAAGGCATCTGCTAAAACTTGAGCATAGGCATAAGCATTGCTCGATGTGGCAGAGAAATCGGTTGGTACGATGATGTTTTTAAATGTTTTCATTGCTGTAAGATTTTAAGGTGATAGTAGGTTTTATAAAAAAGTTAGCGGTCACGGATGACCGCTAACCCCACCCAAACAACATTTAAAACACTCCTTTTACGAGATGGCGATTACTTTATTCGCTTTTTTCTTATCAAATTTCGATTGACTGATAATCAACTGATTGATAGCACAAAGCTATACTGAGGGGGGGTGTCTTTTAATGATTAATCTCAGTTTGGCGGATGATTTTTAACATCACTGTATAGATAAAGAATAGGTAAACGCGTGTGCAACGACAAGTCTTTAGAAACACTGTGGTGGTTAAAACTTTCCCAAAAGCCACGATGATGCGATACCACTACAACCAAATCCATGTTGTGCTTGTGTGCATAGTTCCAAATACCAGCCATCACCGATTTAGATGTCACTGAAGCGACATCGTGTGGCAAGTCGGGCGCATATTCGTTGATATAGTTCCTAAAAAAGAAGCGCATGGGTTCAGTCAACTCGTCTTTAGGTTCGACATTGATATGCACAAAGTGCAGACATGCCATGAAGTATTTGGCCCAATCTACTGCTATACGCACGGTTTTGGGCTTTGCAGAGTCATCTGAGGCGGCATACAGTATATTGTGAATACCTTGAAAGTCTGCCTTTTGTGGCACTAATAACACAGGGCATTGTGCGCTCTGTGATACTTCAACAGCGACACTACCCAAAAGACGGTCGAACCATTTTTTCTCACCTGATGTACCTAAAACCAGCAGATCTACTGAGGGGTCTTTTGATATTTCGATAAGCACATCGGGGGTGAAGCCCATTTTTACTTCCGTAGTGACTGGCACATGGCTCACCACAATGGTATCACTGCCTAAGACCTCTTCTGTTTCGTGTATGAAGTCAGACATTCGTTGCTCATTCAAGGTCTGCAATTCAGCGATACTGGGCGTATATTCATTCAACTCAGGTCTCGATGGATTGACAAAGACCTGATAAGCATGAACAACCTTTAAGGATGCTTGAAAACGGCTCGCCAAACGGTGGGCATAGTGGTAGGCAATACGTGAAGCATCTGAAAAGTCTGTTGCTACGACGATATTTTTAAATGTTTTCATAGTTAGTTAGTAGTTAAGGGGTGGGCATAACTAAAAACAGTATTAAATAGGCACAGACTGTTTTTCCTACGGAAAAAAGCGAGCATTGCCCTTTTCTTATGCGAGCCTATATTTTTTTTGGTGAGCCCCAAAAATATAGGCTCGCTCCATAAAAAATTCTTTTTCGCACGCCTTTCGCCTATGGCGAAACAGTGCGAAACCTGTATATTTAACAATATTTAGTTATGCCCACCCCTCAGTTAGTAGTTGACTGGTTATTGGTCATTATGAGATTGGGTAGTGGTCATTATGTCGTTTTTTTTAGCACTAATGACCACTACCCCATCACAGAATGACCCATCCACTAAACCTTATAATCTGAATCGTGTATGGTTTCGTTTGATAGTGCATTGATGATGTCGTAGGTGGTGACAATGCCCACCAATTCATCATCTTGCACAACAGGCAGGGCATGGAAGCGATTGACCTTAAAGACTTCAAGCACGACATTGATGCGGTCGTCAGGCTCAACCTTTGCCAATTTCGATGTCATAATCTCCTTCACGCGATGCACCTTTAGCAGTGTATCGTTCACGAAATTGTCATCGAAGTGGCGATTGAGGGTTTTGTAATAGACATCAAAATCTGTTTTGCTGACCATACCCACCAAGGTATCGTGGCGTACCACAGGTAAATGGTGGATATTGTGTTGTGCAAAAATGTCTTTGACCATCGCCAATTCGTCCTCTGGGCCGATGGCGATTACCTTTTTGGTCATAATGCTGGAAACGGGTGCTAAGATATTCATTGTATTGGTCGCGTTAAATGGTGAATGAATGTGTATTGCTGTTTAATGTTCTTTCTTAGTCGCATGGTTGATGCCCATCAACTCGTAGAGGGGACACCAGCCGAGTATGGCTGTGATGAATAAAATGGGTGCTACTGGTACTAAAATGAAGAAAATAGACGACACATAGTGACCTAAGAACCCACCCAAAAGGGCAATAAGCATACCACCGAAAAAGCGGTAAATGTTTTCTAACATGCTGAGATTAGTCTGGAATTTCATAACTGATGTATTTTAAATTGTTGAACAATATTTTTTCTTTGATGATACAAAGTTCAACTATTCTTAAAGCGTGGGCGATGAGGGGAGTCAATGTAGGCAGTGACTTTGGTCAGTTGGGGCAATTATTGATGACTTTGGTCATTTTCTTACTGAGGGGGGTAGTGAATTAGAACTATTCTCACTAATTTTAACAAAAAATAATGAGATTCAATGACAAAGCTCTACCCTTTCTTCTGTTTATGTTTGGTTGTGCTATTTTCTCATTGCCACAAAGAGGAAACGCTTGATGCAGCCATTCCCAATTATCTATCCAGCAATCGGATTTTGGTGGATGTGACTGAGGCTAAATCCCTCAATCCTTATCTCAATGACAGTCTGATGAAGGCGAATGACATTGTTATGGTAGGCGAAAACCACTCGGTGTCCAACAATGCGCCCAACCGCCTGCTTTTCATTCGGGGGGTGCATCAATTTACGGATACCTTGTACTACTTTCCTGAACTGAGTTTTGCGGCCTGTCAACTACTCAATCATTATCTCAAAACGGGTGATGAGGTACTTTTGCAGTTCCTATACACCAACTACAAGGGTAGCTTGGAATATACCAAAGAGAACTATGCTTTTTGGCAAGACTTACGCGCCTATACACAGGGCTTGGCTAGCACCAAAAAGCTGATAGTGGTCGGTCTGGATTTAGAGCATCAGTCGCTCAATGCACTGCGGTATATGCGGCTGTTGTTCGAGAGTCCACCCCCTCAGTCTATTGACACGATTGTGACCAATATCAAGAACAAAGCGAGTTTGAACTATCGCCTTGCGAGTGACCAGAATTGGTTGCGGCAATACCGTGAATTAATACTGTCGAATCAGTCGGCGTTCCGTTCTTATCTGGGTGATAAATACAACGACTTGGAGTTCACCCTTATCAATATGCAACAGACAGTTGACTTTATGATCTCTAATTCTTCTTTGCCACTCCGTGAGAATAAAATTTGGGACAACTTCAAACGCCTTTATCCGACCTTACCACAAGGCAAATGGTTTGGTCAATGGGGGTCGTACCATGCTTTGCAGCGGTCATCAACCCACCCTGCTTTGGCCAGCTTTATGCGCTACAATCTTGAGTCACCTGTCAAGGGTCGGGTGGTGACGTTCTTCTCTTTTTATGAGAATTGTAATTACATGAATCCCAATACAGGCGATGCGTTTAGGCTCACCAATATCCAATCAGAGAACCCATTTAGTCCGTTGGCGACGACCAGCTACACGGCTTTTAAGTTGGATAAAGCCGACTCGCCCTTCCGTTCACGAATGTTGTGGTGGGGGACAGAGGAAAAATTGACGGAAGGCAATACGCTCGACTATTTCCAGTATGTTCTCTATGTGAAGAACTCATCAGCGATGAAGATTTATAAATGAGCGGTGGGTCGGGGGTCGTCTCAGTGTTCTATCAAGGCTGTTGCTCAATGACAAACAGGAGCGGGTGTGAGCATCCAGAATACTGAGGGGTCCACGGAGAAGGCTCTGTAAATGAGGAAGACACCTAAAGCGAATTGATAGACGGGAATGAACCGATAGAAACGACGCACTGCTGAGCGATGCAAACCCCTGCTCGCTAAGACGGTTGCCAACATCAAAGGCATCGTACCGAGACCAAATAAGGACATGTACGCAGCTCCTTCGATGGGGTTGAAGGTCATCAAGGAGGCGGCTATTGCCCAATAGACGATACCGCAGGGCATCAAACCGTTGAGCATACCCAAAGCGAAAAAGCCACTTCTATGTTTCATAAACTGGGCAAACAATCCTCTGATGCGTTGTGAAAAGTGGCGGTTCAAGAAGGCATCTAATTGTTCTAGGCCTTGCCTTTTGATGGCGACTACTATGAATAACAAACCAAAAAGAACTGACAGTGCTTGACTGAAGCCAACCACTGCCAGCCCTCTACCCAAAAATCCGAACAACAACCCCAGAAAGGTATATGTTACTATACGCCCTATGTTGTAGGTTAGGGTCTCAATAAAAACCCGCCCACGTAGTTTGTTCCAAAACGATGGTGCTGAATGCCCCCCCTCAGTATAAGGCAACATCATAGCGATGGGGCCACACATCCCAACGCAATGTAAGCTGCTAACGAGTCCAAGTATGAGAGCTGTGTATAACATTTTGATTGATTGTTATTAATTGATTATTGCCTTTTGTCGGGCTTCCTTTACTTGATTGCCCTATTGGGCAAAACTTTTTGGTTCTCTGATAGTTTTTGTGGATATAATACAAGATAAATCGAGAATACGTATCCTTTTGAAGTATCCGATACGTGACCCCCTCAGTATTAGAGCCACGAAATTGTCAGCGAGCTACCTTTTTTATAAGAATCAGTGGGCGATGACCAATGACTGCTCTTTATAATAATCCTTGTCGGCCGCTTTCCAATCTACTTTTATCTTCCATAAACCAGCTTTGAGGGATTGAGTGGGTACTTCTACCCTACTATTGGCATCGGGCTTTATGTCTATGTCCACGTCCGTCCCTGTCTGTGAGGGGCGGAATAGGAGGATTTTGCCCGTGGGGCTTGGCAAGTCTGTCGGGAATGACAGTACGATGAAGTCGCCCAGTGAGTCTAAAGTAACCTTTAGGTCAGTCTTCAATGCTCTGGCATTCTGCATTTTGACATAGTGGGTTTGGTAGTTGATGTCGTCTTCGTAGTAGTCTTTTTTGACCAAACCGACATCGTATTTGGTGGTGTTTAAGGCAAATGCTAACATAGAGGCAGCAAATAGACCATAAACAAGTGCGATTCCTTTTCCCCAATTGAGTTTCATTGTTGCTATTTTTTTATTCGTTATTAGTTATGGGAGTCTTCGTTATGAGCTATGGGTTATTTTAAAACACCCATAACTCATAACGAAAACCTGTTAGTACATCGGGCCGACGAAGCTGGTTTTGACTTTGTCCATGAGCTTATTGTCGGAATAGACTTCTATGTAGAGCGTGGTTTTGACCCCTGTCAATTTTGATTTGTCCATCTCTATAAAAAATGCCCCTTCTGACATTTTACCTGCTGATACTGAGGGGGCCGTTGTTGCACCCACGAATTTGAGAACACCTGCGTCGTCTTTGATTTTTAATACCAAAGGCATGTCTTTATGCGTCTTGTTCACAATCTGAAAGGTGTATAAATTGCTGATGTGCTGGGCATCTACCTCTTGGAACATCTGACCTGGACTGCGCAAAACGGTGGTTTCAATGTCGGAACGACCTGTCAAAAGAAAAACATCTAAGCCTAAAAGAATGGCTAAGACCACCGAATAGGCCGCTACACGGACGGTGAATATTTTGCGTTTACCCGCCTTGATGCCATTGAGTGAGTCGTAGCGAATCAAGCCTTTGGGGCGATTGACTTTGACCATCACCTCGTCGCACGCATCAATACAGGCCGTGCAATTGGTGCATTCCAGCTGCGTGCCGTTGCGTATGTCAATGCCTGTGGGGCAGACTTGGACACACAAGTTGCAATCAATACAGTCGCCCACAACTCTCTTAGGTGGTTCGACGACTGTTGCTGTCTCTTGGATACTCTCCAGTATATTTTTTGCCGCTCTGGCCGCCGCACATTCTTCGCAGTCGGGGCAATCGCTTTTGCAGGGTTCTTTGCGGAGGGGTTCTTTCTGCTTTTTGATTTTGCCACGGGGTTCACCGCGCACAAAGTCATAGGCCACGACGATGCTATCGGGTACAAGCAAAACACTTTGTAAACGACCATACGGACAAATAGTGGTACACACTTGCTCACGCATACGGGCGAATACGCCATAGAACACAAATGAGAAAAGAATCATGGCAGCAAATCCGCCCACATGCTGGGTCACAGGTTCGCTGATGATTTTAGTCACCTCTTTCATACCTATGACGTATGCCAAAAAATAGTTGGCAACCACCACCGCTATGAGGAAGAAGATGGCGTGTTTGAGGGCCTTTTTTCTTATTTTCTCGGCAGACCAATCGGCGTTGTTGAGGCGGCGTTGGGCATTGGCATCCCCTTCAATCCAGTATTCGATGCGGCGGAATATCATTTCCATAAACACCGTCTGTGGACACACCCACCCGCAGAATAATCGCCCGAACACCACTGTGAACAAAACAATGAACACAATGAATGTTAACATAGCCAAGACAAAAAGGTGGAAGTCTTGTGGCATAAACAATAAGCCAAAGATGATAAACTTGCGCTCCAATACATTGAGCAAAAATATGGGTTCACCTTGGTGTGTGATGAAGGGCAGCGTCAAGAAGATGGCTAAAAAGCCTACTGTTGTCCATGTACGGGCGTTATAGAAGCGACCTGATGGTTTTTTTGGATAGAGCCAGACGCGTTTACCGTCCTTGCCAATCGTGGCGACGCTGTCGCGATAGGCTTCTGTGTCATGTTCAAATTCTTCGTACATGATGTCTGATTTATGGATTGATGTTGTCGGATTTAATTGAATTTAAGTATTAGTGTGTCAAAGGGGTGCTTAATAAAATCATCCCTTACGGGGTTTTTCTTTAGCTTGTCGTTTCAATATTGATGACAACTGTGTCATCTTTTTTATGACACCTATGTCATTTTTTATGACAGGGGGGTCACCTTTTTCATGATACCCCTAGCACTTTTTATGACAGGGGGGTCACCTTTTTCATGATACCCCTAGCACTTTTTATGACAGGGGTATCACCTTTTTTATGATACCCCTAGCACTTTTTATGACAGGGGTATCATCTTTTTTATGATACCCCTAGCACTTTTTATGACAGGGGGATCATCTTTTTCATGATACCCCTAGCACTTTTTATGACAGGGGGGTCATCTTTTTTATGATACCCCTAGCACTTTTTATGACAATGTGTACCTTATTTTTTAGCAACCGTGTCTTTCTTAGCAGCAGGTGCGGCAGTCGTTGCTTTTGCGCCTGTTGAATCTGCGGCTGGTGCGGCCCCCTCAGTAGTGGCTACATATTTTTCACCTTGTGGTGCTTTAGGATTCGGTGGATTAGTGCCTTTCAATGTCAAGATGTAGCTGGCAACTTTTTGTATTTCACTGGCAGACAATTGACCTTGCCAAGAAATCATCCCTTTGTCAGGTACACCATGTTTGATGGTTGAAAACACATTTTTGATACCACCACCATGCAACCAATATTCGTCGGTCATATTAGGGCCTACGCCACCCTCGCCTTTCTGACCATGACAAGCGGCACATTTGCCCGTGAATATGCCCTGACCATCGCCCAATGCCTTGGCATCTGTCAATGCAGTGACATTGTTTTCGTTGACCAGATTGGCTTGACGTTCTGCAACCTCTGCTTTTAGGATTTCACCTTTGCGCACTTGCTCTTTGTATTCTGCCAACATACCCTTGGTTTCACTTGTATTGAAATAGTGGTAGTAGCCCAAATAGCCTACGGCAAATATGACGGTCACATAGAACATAGAGACCCACCAAGGTGGTAAGCGGTTGTCGAGTTCGTAGATACCATCATGTGGGTGATTAATCATGATGTCTGCTTCTTTCTCGATAGCCACTGCACCCGTCCCTACGAGTTGGAAGCGCAATTTGTCGAGCCAAGTTTGTTTGCTGGCCGCTTCTTTGACGGCTTCGGCGATGTCACGACCTTGTTCTTTGGCGATAGCCGTGGTCAATAGGTCTTGATACATTTTCATCGTGCGCATCACGACGAAGCCCACGACTGTCACCATCAGACCGATGACACCCAAAAAGACCCATTGCATCAAGCTATTGAACTCTTCTACGCCCGATACGGGTTTGGCGGCAGCAGCATCTGTTTCGGCTGCCATAGCTGCGGTTGCTGTCAAGAGCAGCATGAGGGCAGCCATTATATGTTGTTTTTTAGTCTTCATTAATCTTTGATTTTAATTAAAACGCCATGTCCCACTGAGAGGGTATCAAGGTATTTTGATTAGTAACTCGGATAAAATAAAATCTATTGAGACCGTTTTTCTCTGCCTCAACCTTTAGAATAGGGTGTCAGGAGAATCTTGTTTAGATAGTCTATCCAAAAGATGGAGGCAGAGACAAAAACGATCTGCGGTTGATTCATTTAGGCGTACTGTTTAGTCTTGTTTTGTGCCGTCCTCTAATGGTAAGCTCGACATCTTGCTGACTTGTTTTTTATTCATGAGAAACAAATAAGCCAACGTACCAATGAAGACGAGTAAGAACAGTACCAACGGAACGCCCGCCATCAAATCACGACCCTCTTGGGTTCTTAAAAGATATTTGAACATGACTTTATTATTTGATTCTTTGACAGTTTTTGTGGACATAATACTGAGGGGGTCACGTATCGGATACTTTTGAAGTATCCGATACGTATTCTCGATTTATCTTGTATTATAGCCACAAAAACTGTCAAAGAGCTTTATTTTTAAAATACAAAGACAAAAGGTTTAAAGGATAAAGACTTGCCACCCTATACTGCTCATTCATTAAAAGGTATCCGACACATCGTTTTATGCAGCTTTACCTTTTGGATACTGAGGGGGTGATTAGAACCTTGAAACCCCCTTGTCTTTGTTGTTGAACCTATTGCGTATTCGCTTCCTTCGATTTGATGTCCGTACCCAATCGTTGCAAATAAGCGATAAGGGCAACGATTTCGCGTTTGTCTAAGTCTGGGTCTTTGACACCTGCATCATGTAAATTTTTAGCCACCTTGAGTGCTTGCTCGCGCAAGTCGTTATTTGCTTCTTTGTCAAAGCCTTTAGGATAAGGCGTATTGAGCAATTGTAAGGTGCGTATCTTAGCAGCAGTAGAGCTTGTATCCAACTTATTGCGCAACAACCAAGCATAAGTAGGCATGATAGAGCCAGGCGACATGGTAGTAGGGTCCATCATATGGTTGTAGTGCCATGAGTCAGGATACTTGCCACCGACACGGTGCAAATCTGGCCCTGTCCGTTTTGAACCCCACAAGAAAGGACGGTCGTAGATGAACTCACCCGATTTTGAGTACTCCCCATAACGTTCTGTTTCATCACGGAATGGACGAATCATCTGAGAGTGGCAACCGACACAACCTTCACGGATATAAATGTCACGACCTTGCAATTCAAGCGGCGTATAAGGTTTGACCGAAGTAATGCGTGGTACATTGTCTTGAATCGCCATCATAGGGATGATTTCAATCAAACCACCAATCAAAACAGCTATCAAAGCACCAAAAGTTAACCAACCCGCACGACCTTCAATCCAACGGTGCCAGTGACCACCGACTTTGCTGACTGCATCTTTTTCAAGAGCGGGTGCTTCAGCTTCCTCTTTAGCCATAAATTCACCCTGCTTCACCGTTTTGTAAAGGTTGAAACCCATGATACAAGCCCCAGTCAAGTACAAAGCACCACCCAAAGAACGCAACGCATACATAGGAATCAATTGCGTCACAGTTTCGAGGAAGTTACCGTATTTCAAGAAGCCATCTGGCGTAAACTCCTTCCACATCATAGCTTGCGTCCAACCCGCCCAATACATCGGGATAGCCCAGAACAAGATACCCATCGTGCCAATCCAAAAGTGGGTATTAGCCAATTTTTCAGAGTATAGTTTAGTTTGATAAATACGAGGTATAATCCAGTATAAAATACCAAAAGTCAAAAAGCCATTCCAACCCAATGCGCCAACGTGTACGTGCGCCACAGTCCAGTCAGTATAGTGACTAATCGCATTGACCGTTTTGATAGATAAAAGTGGTCCCTCAAACGTTGCCATACCATAAGCCGTAACCGCAACCACCATGAATTTCAATACAGCATTCTCACGTACGCGGTCCCAAGCCCCCCTCAGTGTCAACAAGCCATTCAACATACCACCCCAAGATGGTGCAATCAACATCACCGAAAAGACCATACCTAAAGATTGCGCCCAGTCAGGCAAAGAAGTATAAAGCAAGTGGTGAGGTCCCGCCCAGATGTACAAGAAAATCAAAGCCCAGAAGTGGATAATGGATAACTTGTAGGAATAAACAGGACGATTAGCAGCCTTCGGCATGAAATAGTACATCATGCCAAGGTACGAAGTGGTCAAGAAGAAAGCGACCGCATTGTGACCATACCACCACTGCACGAGAGCCGCTTGCACCCCTGCAAATACAGGATAGCTTTTGGTCAATGACACAGGTACTTCCAAGTTGTTGATAACGTGCAACATAGTCACTGTCACCCAAGTCGAAATGTAGAACCAAATAGCCACATACAAATGCGATTCACGGCGTTTGATAATCATACCAAAGATATTGACACCAAAAGCAATCCAGATGACAGCAATCATTAAGTCAATAGGCCACTCTAATTCGGCATACTCATTAGAAGTTGTGATACCACTTGGCAATGTCAAAGCCGCCAATAGAATAATCAACTGCCAACCCCAGAAGTGAAGCCACCCCCATTTCATGGAAAAGATAGAGGTCTTCAAAAGACGCTGCATGGAGTAATAAACGCCTAAAAAGATACCATTCCCGACAAAAGCGAAAATGACTGCATTGGTGTGTAGTGGACGTAACCGTCCGAATGTAGTCTGTGGAAGACCAAAACTAAGCGCAGGAAAAACTAATTGCAGGGCTATAATCAGACCGACGAGCATACCCACGATGCCCCAAATAGCCGTCGCAAAAGCAAACGCGCGTACGAGCTTGTTGTCGTACTTAAACTGTTCGATTCTACTCATTTTTAACAGGTTTTTCATTATCAAAAAGCATCCGTACTGAGGGGGTGTAATCATCGTCAAACTGCCCTGACCGCGTCGCCCACACAAAGGCAACCAAGAAACCGACAGCCACCAATAGGCTCAAGATGATTAGGAAGAACATGATTTTCATCAGCATTACGTTTTAATGACACAAATTTCGGTAGCAGATGGAGGGGTTAAGATGAGAAAGGTCAGTGGAGAGGGTGATTTTGGTCAAATGGGAAGGAATTTGTTACCTATTCTAAAAAGCGAAAGGCTGCACCGTGATTACGCACGATGCAGCCTTTCAAAATTATGATATACCTATTTTATGGTGACATACTGAGGGGGTCATTTTTCCAGTCGTCGAGCCATATAATTGCCCGTCAAAACGCCAAACAGCACAATGGTCACTGAACTCAAAGGCATCAAAATGGCCGCTACGACTGGCGACAGGTTACTCGAAACAGCATAGCTCAAACCCACTATATTGTAGCACAAGGCTATCAAATAGGCTCGATTGACAATAACTGACCCCATCTTTGACAGATGCAAAAACTCTGGTAGCTTCGGAAATTGGTCAGCCTTCAGAATGGCATCGCAGGCAGGTGAAAAATTGTTGGTATTTTCAGAAATAACAACACCAATATCGGACTGTTGCAATGCACCTGCATCGTTCAAACCATCGCCAATCATCAGCACTTTTTGACCTTGGCTTTGCAATTTTTTGATAAAATTGAGCTTGTCTGACGGCGTTTGATTGAAATTTAAAAATTTATCAGTTAAGAATTGTGCTAAGAAAGGACGCTCTTTTTCGTTATCCCCCGATAAGATAAAAACATCTTTACCTGCCGTTTTAAATGTGTTTATAATTTGCTGAAAACCCGTTCGGTATGTTGGTTTCATATCGAAATAGCCTATTACTAGGTCATCAATCGAAACAAAAACACCTTTTACTGAGGGGTCGCTTTGTGCCTTTTCGCCTATAAATTCTGCCGAGCCAACTTTTACAAGTTGTTGATTGGCATTGGCTTGTACGCCTTTTCCGATTACTTCTTCATAGTCGGTGATGTCAACAAAAGGCGAGTCTTTCAAATACTCGGCAATCTGAATACTGAGGGGGTGGTTGGAGTGTCGCACGACCGACAAAATTTGACTTTTCGCTGAATCGAGATTGTCGCTATGACTTGTGTTCACAAACGAGACTTCATTTTTAAGCCGCTCTGTGATTGTCCCCGTTTTATCGAAGACAACAGCATCTATACGTTCAAAATTTTCTATAACTTGCGTATTTTTCACATAAAACTCATGCCGCCCCAATATGCGCAAGATATTGCCCATCGTGAACGGAATGGCTAAAGCCACCGCACATGGGCAAGCAACGATTAACACAGCTGTCGCTGCATTTATAGCCTTGCCCATGTCCTGCGGAAGCCAATAAAAAAACGCAACCATTGAAACCAATAGTATCACACCTGTAAAGTAGCGACCTGCTCGGTCAGCTAAATAACTGATATGAGATTTTTTAGCTGTTTTGAAAGCTTCATTATTCCACAATTCAGTCAGATAACTTTGCGACACGCGCTTGGTTAAAGTGATGTCAACAGACGACCCCATTTGTCGTCCACCAGCAAACACTTTGTCGCCAGATTTTTTACTGACGGGGTCTGCCTCACCTGTCACGAATGAATAGTCCATGCGTGCATCACCCCTCAGTATCACACCGTCGGCAGGTACTAATTCGCCATTCCGAACGGTAATTATTTCACCAATTTGCAATTTATTGATAGGTGTCGGCACTTCCCTACCCTCGCGGCGCACATTAGCGGCTACTGGAAAATAACTTTTATAATCGCGCTCAAACGATAAATGATTGAACGTTTTTTGTTGAAACCATTTGCCTGAAAGTAAGAAAAAAATCAAGCCTGCAAATGAGTCCATATACCCCGCACCTGTATGCGTCAAAATCTCGAAAGCACTGCGCCCGTATAAAGCAATGATACCCAATGACAATGGAATGTCAATATTCAAAGTCTGCTGTTTGACACCTTGCCATGCCGAAACGAGATAGTCACGAGAAGAATACAACAATACAGGTGTCGCTAAAACCAAATTGATATACCCAAAAAATTTGGCAAAACCTCGTTCCAAAGAGGCATCTAAACCCAAATATTCGGGAAAACTTAGCAACATGATATTGCCAAAAGCAAAAAAAGCGACCCCTAATTTGTAATAAATGGTGCGGTCAATCGGCACTTCGCCTTCATTTTCAACATCATTGAAGTTGATTTCGGGTGCATAACCAATCGAAGCCAAAATTTCGGCAATGCGACGCAGTTTTATCTCTTGATTTGAAAACAGAATCGTCACTTCTCTTTTCAAAAAATTCACTTTTGAATTAAAGATAGCTGGATCTATGCGGTGCAAGTTTTCAAGCAACCATATACATGAAGCACAGTGCATACTGGGCAACAAGAAAGTCACTCTCGTGGTGCTATCATCTTGATAATCAACTATTTTTGACACAGTTTCAGCATCATCCATGTACGCATACTGAGGGGTTTTGCCTTTTTGTGTCGTACCTGCATTTACATCCAATGTATAAAAAGTACAAAGATTATTTTCATCCAGAATCTGATATACTGTTTTACAGCCTTCGCAGCAAAAGGATTTATCAGCAAAAAGTATGGGTTTCTCAGTGATGGTATCGTGGCAGTGAAAACAGGTTGTTTTCGACTTTGCGATGGGCATCGGTTGAGAAACAAGAATAGGTTGTTGTATGGTTGCGGTTGTCATATAAAATTGATTTTGACACAAAGGTCAACTTGTCGCATATCTTACTTGCTGATAAGCGTCACAACACGAGTTGATTTTTGTCATAAATAAAAGATGAAAGTAGCGATTGAATCTCTGCCACACTCGGCACAAACCCTTGGCTTAAAACTTGATTTCGGATGACTAAAGCGGGTGTGCGGATGATGCGATAAGCCACTATTTCCTCCCAATTGGAAACAGTTTTGACGTTCGCATCTATCCTTGAAGCATCTATGGCTTGCTGAACATGCCGTGCAAGTTGCTTTTGTTTGCTATCTTCTGTACCTATGATTTCTATTTTCAACATTCTCCACACAATTTTTAATAGCAAAAATCGAGTGAAAAGGATAACATTCAGATGAGGTCAGTCATCAAGGCAGGTGATTTGTATCAGTTTCGTATGTTTTAAATCAATTAAACAGTTTTTTTAACTTTTCTACTGACAAAACAGTGATTTTACCCTCCTCTACATCAATTAATTTTTCTTCTCTAAAGTCTGTTAAAGTTCGTATAACTGTCTCTTTGGCAGTGCCTGCCAAAGCAGCGATGTCTTCTCGAAGCATCGAAATTGGCTTTTTTTCATAACGTTCGTGCAGCAAAATCAAAGTATCGGCCACTCTTTTTCGGACAGAATTGTAGGCTAAATGCAGCAATTGCTCCTCTTGCGCTATGACATTGCCTGCTAACATTTTTATAAAATTGACCGATACATCACGATTTGCATGGAGTAAATGTAGAAAATCGTCTTTCGGAATCGTTACAATCGTACAATCCTCCAGGGCAATAGCGTTGTCCGTTTGAGCACTCCCCCTCAGTATAGGCATGAATCCAAAAAAATCTTTTGCTCCTAAAATACTGATAATCAGCTCTTTGCCATCGTCATTTGTTTTCGATATTTTGACTTTTCCTTTTTCAATGTAGTACAAAAAGCGTGGGATAGACCCCTCAGTATAAACAGCTGATTTTTTCAAAAACTGGCGTGTTTCACGGTCAATTGTCAAGTTTTTTAGGGCTTCTTCTCCTTTTGCTTCATTGATAAAAAGTGAGAAATCTGAACCGTTGTTTGTTGATGTTGCCTTTTTTATTTTGTCTGATTTTGCTAAACGCATTTCTACAACTTTGAGCAATTCATTGCTTTCGAAGGGTTTGGTGATGTAATCGTCTGCACCTAAGTTCATGCCGTAGCGAAAATCAGTTTTTTCAGATTTTGCTGTTAAAAAAATAAACGGGATGTCTGCTGTCGCAGGTTTTTTATGTAATATACTCAATGTGCCATAACCGTCTAAAACAGGCATCATCACATCGCAAAGTATCAAATCAGGGCGTTCGCGTTCAGCAATTTCAACGCCAAGTTTGCCATTTTCTGCCATGAAAGCCTCATAACCTGCCAATTCAAGTATTTCTGCAAGGTTTTCGCGTATATCTTCGTGGTCTTCTATGATGAGTATTTTTTTCATTTAAAGTTGTTTTAATTTTAAAAAAATCCTGAATAGTACGCTCTGTATCGGAAAATCCACGTGCTCTAGCTACAATGTAAAAGTAACAGTAAAAGTTGAACCTTTACCCAATTCGCTTTTAAAAGATAAATCACCATTCATCATTTCGGCATAACGTTTTACAATGTGCAACCCTAAGCCTGTACCTTTGATATTCACAGCGTTAGAAGCTCGAAAAAAACGGTCGAACATATGCGGTTTATCTTCTTCTGGAATGCCCATGCCTTCGTCAATGATACTGACGCTGAACTCTTTTCCAAGCAGTTTGGTCGCGCATACAATAAGTGTACTTTCGTCAGAGTACTTCGACGCATTAGAAATAAGATTGATAAGGATGAGTTTCAGCAGTTTTTTATCTGCAGCTATGACCAAATCGCTATCGGTATGGTGCGTTACAATGTGTTGCCCTTTTTTCAGAAAACTGCTCATTTCTTCAATAATTTCGTGGCAAAACGTATGAAAATTAAATTTTTCAAGATTCAATTCTACTTTACCTTCCTCTAAACGGCTGATGGATAAAAAGTCGTTGAGCAGCATTGTAAGTATCTCAACACTGTTTTTTATTTTCAAGAAATGACGATGACGTTTGTCTTGTTGGTCAGTTTGGGTGTATTGATCCATCAAACTTGCCGACGAAAGAATTGTACTGAGGGGGGTACGAAACTCATGAGAGGCCATCGAAACGAAACGGGTTTTGAGTTGGCCCAAGTCTTGTTCTTTCTTTAGGGCTTGTTGCAATTCTACTTGTAGCAACAAAAGGGATTGTTCGGCAGCCTTTCGTTCTTGGATTTCGTGATAGAGTTGTTGGTTGGTTGCCAAAAGTTTGTTGACAACGTCGGAGAGTTTTTCAGTACGCTCTGCAATGCGTCCTTCGAGCTCTTGATTGAGTTTTAAGAGTGCCTCTTCCGCCTTTTTTTGCTCAGTCATATCGTGAACAATCCCAGTGAAAAGTCGTTTCTCTCCCAATTTCACTTCACTAACCGCCAACCAAAAAGGGAAAACAGAACCATCCTTTTTCTTACCTAAGACCTCACGACCAATACCGATGATTTTGCGCATTCCTGTTCGCAAGTAGTTGTTGACGTAGTCATCGTGTGCTTTATCGTGTGGTGATGGCATAAGTCGAGAAATATTACTACCAATCAGCTCAGAAGATTCGTAACCAAAAATCTTACACGTAGCAGGATTAACCGACTCAATAAAGCCTCGTTCACTTATGGTTATGATGCCATCAACTGCTGTTTGGATGATGGCATCCAATCGGCTGGCAACATGGCTGATATTTTCGTTTTCTTTATTCACATTCATCATTTTTGCAAAACTAAAAAGTCAATGACAAAAATCAATGTTTTGCAAAAAATGACTATTGATAAATATCAACTGAGGGCGTGATTTCAGTCATTAGGTTAGCTATGGTAAATGAAAAACCTCTCGTAAGGGCTTCACTATAGGCGAATTATCTGTATTTGCATCCATGATGTCGCCCATATAGGCCCACCAACGTTGCATCACTTCATAGGTAGGCAAAGTGTCTATCAAGGCTGGGTTTTCTATTTTCAAAATAGCAAACAAAGCATACGTTTCTTCGTCCAAAAAAATTGAATAATCGTTGATACCTATGCTTTTGAGCAACGCAGCAAGGTCTGCCCATATTTCATCGTGGCGTTTTTTGTATTCCGCAGCTTGCCCTTTGTGAAGCTGCATTTTAAAAGCAACTCTTTGCATAATAATTAGTTATAAATTTTAAATTTAGGATATTATCTACTGAGGGGGGACTTTAGAGCTACGAATTACACGAATTGACTAATTTTACTAATTAGGATTAATTGAAATAATTAGTAAAATTAGTCAATTCGTGTAATTCGTAGCTCTAAAATCTAAAGCGAATTTCCAATACCCACTAGAACGATAGAAGCCAAAATAGTCAAAATGCCAATCACGAACGTTCTGAACGTTTTTTTGCTCACACCTGACCATTCTTTGAGATAAAGTCCCCACATATTCGCTGTCAAAATGATGGTTGCCATGTGCAGAATCCATGAGCTGGCACCGTTGCCCATTTTGCTTTCGCCCATGCCATAGAAGAAAAATTGCAAAAACCAAAGAGTCCCCGCCAAACCACAATAGAAAATATTCGCACTAGTGGGAGCTTCTGATTTTGTAAAATCGCCAAAAGTTTTATTTTTGAAAAGCAGATATAAACACCAAATAAGGTTGGTTGTCAAACCACCCCACAGTATTACCACATAGGTCACATTGTTTTGAAACAAAGGATTAAAGCCTTGTTTCACAGCTTCATCGGCCATTGGTTTGCCCGCTTCGATACCAAAATTGAAAAAAGAACTCAAAATACCCGAAATGATGGCTATAATAAGACCTTTTACCAAATTAAATTCTTTCGTACTCGCTTGTTTTTGCTCAGTTGTCAGTTCATTCTCTTTCATCATACCAGCTTTGCCAGCGATACCGATTCCAGTTAGACACACCACGACACCCAACAAAACCAATTGACCACCCGTATTGGAAAGCATATCCGAAAATGATGTCTTCCCAGGGGTCGGATTGAAATTATAATAAATCGAAGGCACTAAAGCACCAAAAGCAGAACAGAAACTTAAAACAACAGAATTCCCCAGCGACATACCCAAATAGCGTACACCTAAACCATAAGTCAAGCCTCCAATACCCCACAACAAACCCATCAAATAGGTTGTAGATTTTATATTTGAAGCTGTTGAAGCGATGATTTCTGAAAAGTTAGGCACTGTCAAATAAGCGGCAATAGGTGGCACAATGAGCCATGAAAATAAACCGCCCATGAGCCAGAAATTTTCCCAAGCCCAATTTTTTACTTTGTTGAAAGGCATGTAGAAGCTGCCCGAGGAAATGCCACCGATGGTGTGAAAAATGATACCGAGAATGACCTGCATGAGTGTTGTTGTTTTCGTTGATAGTAAAATAATGAAAAGTTCATTTATCAAAAAATGAAACTTTTAAATTGTTTCGATTTCTAAAAATAATAAAATAAAGATTTGAAAGGGTAAATACCCAAATGAAATTTGTTTATTTTAGCCACAAATAAAACATAATTGCTCGATTTCGCAGTTATTCCTTTTGTTTCTTTTTTTGTACTTTCTGATATAATGGTTGTTCTGCCATCCATCATTGGTCATCGAATCATCCATAGATTCTCAGACTTCAGTAAACAAAAGCCTTAATATGGAATGGCTAATGACCCAAAAATAGCATCTTTTTGACCCAAAAAGCATTGAAATCCTTGTGCGGATAGTACAAAGCATTGCAAGGTTCAAGTTGTTGGGCAAACTGTTTTCCAATAGCGTAAGTCAGCTCCTCCCCTGCCCTATCGTTGTCGAAATAGGTGAAAATACGAGAAAATGAACGTGCATTTAGGTAGGCTAAAACCGAATTTTGAAAAGCATTGGAGTGCATCACGATGACCTCCCCCTCAGTAAGCGTTGCCCCATAATACTTTGATGCGCTCAAAAAATCGAAAAAACTGTGAAAAATAGATACTTTATTCTCCATATCCTCTGCTTTGGGGCTTAAAATGGAGATGTCTTTTTTGAAAATCGAACCTTTGAAGTATTTATTCCTAATCTCAAAGCCTCCTAACCGATTGGCCATACCTAAAGCATAAAAATCTTTACCTGTTTGTGCTTGCGAATAAATCACTTCTACGAGGTGTTTTTGTGCTGTATTGAGGTCAATTTTGCGGTCTTCGGTCAAATAAGCTATCAAATGTGGGTTACTTATTGGTTGAGCGCGTTTGAGTGTTAAGGTTTCGGGAGCATCAAACCGTTTTTTGCCATCGTGCAGTTTGTCCTTTTTTTGAGCTTTTGGAAAAAGTGCATCTAAAAAAATTAAGGCTTCGGTTTCGTCTGTTTTATTAAATTCTTTGATAAATTTGAGTGTATCACCTCCTTGATTTGAGCCAAAATCGAACCAAACGTTCTCTCTTGTATTCACATGAAAGTTGGTATCACGCTCCAAGGGTCGAAAAGGCGATTTGTACCACATATCGTTGCCGCTGTGCTTACTTCGACTCGCTTGAAATCCCATTTTTTCAAGCAAAATACTGAGGGGGATGCTTTTTGCTTCTTGTTTCGTCACTATGATGCCTATTTTTTGAGATTTAAAAGTAAGTTTTAAATCTACCAAACTTCACGTTGCCGTTTTAGTCTATTTAAATATGTTAAAAGATTTTGGAAAAATAAAAATTCAAAAAAAAATTTCATTTCAGGCGGACTATATAGGAAATAAAAAGATAAAGGGATACTATATAGGTTTGTCAACCAAACTACACGTGAAAAGACTACCAAACCACACGTTAAAATTAGAAAATCTCCTACCAAAGTTCACGTTGATAATTTATGTAGACGGATTCTTTTCATGGATTCTACCAAAGTTCACGTTGATAATGAGAGAATCTTCATTTTCAATCAATTATATACTAAACTACACGAATATTCTTTACAAATCCTACCAAAGTTCACGTCAAATTTATCCATTCTATTCTTTTATACCAAAGTTCACGTTGACATAGTGGGAGGTATTCGTTTCATCTGCTCATGATTTTGATTGTTATCACTTATTTTGCCCATTCAAGGCTAATTTACTCTTATTCTCCCGTTTTTAGTTGAGAAAATAAGTCTGGAATCAAGAGCGATTTGGTAGGAATAGGCGATGGCGAATGATATAGCTTCAAACCTTTGTTTGGGTCTTCCTCGATACGTGCATTTGGGTATTGTGATTTTACTGTCAGCAAAGTTTTTCTAAAAACCTGCTTGAACTTAAACATTTGATCGTAACCATGCCCAAATTGTTCCTTCAACACAGCCCAAGCGATGAAAACAGGTTGATGTGGGTCAATTCGGTGCAGTCGCTGCGCCAACCACGCATATATATCGAGTGCCATCGCATTGTGCGACAATGCTGCCAGTGCACGTTCATCCAGCGGAATTGCGTGGTTGGTGAGACTATTAAAATAATCTTCCGACAGTACAATTTTGGATGTCCACATCACCTTATTTTTTTCGTCTTTCGGAAACCACAAATTGAAAGCTTTCACAATTTGCATATTAACCTGCATACTTTCTTCACCATTGAAATAGCTGATGCTGATAATCGAAGAAGTCAGGCGACGCAATTGTTCTTTCACTTCTTTGATGGTGCGCCCGTCCGTTCCTAAGCCGATTTTTTTAATGAAAGCGGTCATACTTTCTTCAACATCTACCACCCGACTTTGCGATTTGATGGCTTCACTATTGATATGAGCCAAAATCAACCGTGCTTTTGTGCCGTAAGGCAATCCGACGAACTCATAGTCTCCTGTATTGGGGTTGGCAGCGTGGTTGGCTTGCACTGCCAAGCTCACATTACCTTGTTTTTGTTGCCAAATAACCGTTTCGTCGCCAGGATTGCGATAAGGCAAAAACGTTTGGCACAAAGCTGAATGTTGAAAAATAGCATCCTCGATGCCAGCTCTGTCAATCCGAATAGTCATCGAGCTATCTACGAGGCGGCTTAAGATGCGGCTTGTTGTGCTACCACCTATATTGTCTTTTTTTGTTGCCATTTTCTATAGTGTCATTCTTCTTCGTTTATTTTGAAGAGAATATTTATTTTTTTATTTCAATAATATTTATACTCAAATAGTTTTGTGGAATATTTATTTTAAAAAATAAATAATTTTTACTTAAATAATATTTGCATAAATAATCTACTTATTTCCTCATGATTTTACTGACCTTCGAAAAATATCCGACTTCATATTTTAATTCTGAGCATTTCAATTTTTCGTTTTGCTTTGCTATTCGTTTTCACAAGGCAATTCGGCGAAAATCGAAAAAAATCAGTTTTTTACTGAGGGGGTAGCTTTTGTCTATCATTAGAATTTTCTGATACCACTCAGCTTTTGATAGATTTGTATTATTTATGTAAAAATTATTTCTATTTTTACTTTTTTATAGAAATAATATTTATGAATTTATTTTTAAGTATTTTTATTATTTAAGTATTTATGTTTTTATTCAAAAATATAAATAATATTTCCTTAAAAATATGAAACTACATTGCGCCTCGGCGTTTCATATCTTCATAAATCAATTCGAGCATATATTCACGCATCGTAATCGTGCGGGTGAAGGTGTGCATTTTGACATGTTTATAAACCTCGACGGGCAAGTCTAAGCTGATTTTTTTAACTTCATTGGTTACAACAGGTTCAGGTTCTGCGACAATAGCCTGAACGACTGAGGGGGTAGGTGAGGCGTGAATCGTCTCAACTGCTTTTTCGACGATTTGATTTGCTTCTTCTTTTTTGATGACACTGGGCTTTGTTGGCAAAGCCAATTTCCCGAAATCTATTTCTTTTTTTGCCATGATTTATGATTCTGATATTTTGATTAAACCTAAATTTTCTGCTTTTTCTAAAATTTCTTTGGTCAATTCGACCATTTCACTTTTTGCCTTATTGTCGCCACTTTCATATACACCGCGTCCATCTAGAGCAGTTTCGACGTATGCAGCTCTTTTATTGACATTTGATTTCAAGACTTCGAGTCCAAAATTGCCGATGGCTTCACGCATACCTTTGTAGATATTGCCCGAATGTGAGAATTGATTGATGAGAAAATACGCTGGTATATCCGAGCGGAACTCTTTGGCTTGTTCGTAGCGTTCAAAAAATGGCTGCATCGCTCTAAAGTCATGCGCACTTGGTAAAATTGGGATAATAAGCATGTCGCTTGATAGAATAATACGTGTTGTCATCTCGGACAGCGAGGGCGTTCCATCAATGATGACGACTTCGTAGTCGCGGTGCAAGTTTTCTACGGTTTTGCCCAAAGCTTTCGCATCGGTTGCTCCTACAACGGTAATATTTGCGAGACCTTCATCTCGAACGCCGCTCCAAGCTAATGAGTTTTGATTGGTATCGGTGTCTACAATGCACGTTTTGAAACCCATACTTGCGAAGCATACAGCCAAATTCTGTGAAATAGTTGTTTTGCCAACACCGCCTTTGAGGTTTGTGATGCCTATTTTCATTTTCTAGTACAAAAGTGTAAATGTTAAAATAAAAGATTTTCAAGTGCAATAATAAATAATCTTTCTATAAAAAAACATTTATGTAAATAATATTTCTATAAAAACATAAAAATATCATAGATGTGTCATAATATTTATAGGAATAATACAAAACCTTACAACTTAAGCTCCCCTCAGTATTTAGTGAAAAAATATTGTGTCAAAAAGACACGAAAACATAAAGTGATTTTTACCTTTGTTGCTATCAACTAAATTTTAAAAAATAAAAATAGTGAATCAATGAAAAAAAGACTTATTCTATTTTGTGTTTTAGCCACTTTTCAAACTTTTATTGTAGCTCAGAATAAGGTCATCGTCAATGCTGATATGGGCAAAGACGTGATTAGCAAACATATTTATGGACATTTTGCCGAACATTTGGGTCGTTGCATCTATGACGGCTTCTATGTTGGTGAAAAGAACACAACAATTCCAAACAAAGATGGTATTCGGACAGACATCGTCCAAGCACTTAAAAAACTGAAAATTCCAAATTTACGTTGGCCGGGTGGTTGTTTTGCCGATACCTATCACTGGAAAGATGGTATTGGCCCGAAAGACAAACGCCCCTCAATGCTCAATGTCTGGTGGGGTGGGGTAACAGAAGACAATAGTTTCGGTACACACGATTTTTTAAATATGTGTGAGGAAATCGGCACAGAACCCTATTTGGCAGCAAATGTCGGTAGCGGCACAGTGCAAGAGCTGATTGACTGGACACGCTATGTCAATTTTGAAAAAGGTAACCCAATGGCTGACTTGCGCAAACAAAATGGTCGCGAGAAGGCATGGAACGTCAAATTATGGGGTGTTGGCAATGAAGTGTGGGGTTGCGGTGGCAATATGAAACCCGAATATTACGCCAATGTGTATCGCCAATATGCGACTTTTATGACAGGTTGGGACAATAACAATAAGTTGTTCCGCATCGCTTCGGGTGCAAGCGATGATGATTACAATTGGACAGAAGTTTTGATGCGTGATATTCCCCACAATATGCTGGAAGGTGTCGCAGTGCACCACTATTCGGTCATTGATTGGCGCAAAAAAGGCTCAGATAGAGCCTTTTCGGAGCAAGAATATTTCACAACGATGCAAAAGGCATTGTTTATGGACGAAATCGTACGCCGACACTCAATTGTGATGGATAAATATGACCCTAAAAAGAAAGTGGCCATGGTGGTTGATGAATGGGGCGGCTGGTATGAGGTCGAACAGGGAACGAATGGTGCGTTTTTGTATCAACAAAACACCATGCGCGACGCGATGATAGCAGGCACAACATTGAATATTTTCCACAAATACTGCGACCGTGTGCGTATTGCAAACTTAGCACAAGCTATCAATGTCTTGCAAGCTGTGATTCTGACGAAAGGTGAAAAGATGATTTTGACACCAACGTATCATGTGATGGAGATGTACAACGTGCATCAAGATGCGACGAATCTACCCCTCAGTATCCAAACCGAAAACTATAAAGTAGGGAAGGACAGTTTGCCAGCCGTTTCAGTATCAGCTTCGAGAGATAAAGAGGGCGTGGTGCATATTTCGCTGGTCAATATCAATCCGAACAAAGCACAAGATGTATCAGTCAGTTTGCGTGGCATGTTGGCAAAAGCGGTGAGCGGTCGTATTTTGACCTCGGATAAAGTCCAAGACCATAACACATTTGAATCACCTGATAAAGTATCGCCCAAAGAATTTAAAGGAGCGAGCTTGAAAGGGGAGGAGTTGAAGGTCAGTTTGCCGCCTGTTTCAGTGGTGGTTTTGACCTTAAAATAGAGAAAACAAGGGGAAATACTGAGGGGTATCAAAAGACCCCTCAGTATCAGCTATTTTTCAATGCCTTTTCGATAGTCCGAGGGTTTTATGTTCATTTTCTTTTTGAAAATGCGTGAAAAATAAAATTCTGACTCAAAACCAGCTTTGGCAGCGACTTCCGACACTAAAAGAGTCGTCTCTTTGAGCATTTGAGCCGCTTTTTCGATTTTTAAATTCAAATGATATTGCCCCGGCGAAATGCCCATTATCTCTTTAAATGCTTTGCGAAACCAGACATAACTAACGTTTTGTTCAGAGGCTAATTTCTCCAAATCCAATTCATCTGCCCAGTTTTGATGTATTTTGTAGCGGATGGCTCTTATGATATGCTCTTGTCGGCTGCGCGATTTTTCAGTCATCAAGGCCGAAGCATATACTAAGCCAAGCAACTGAATAACCAGACACGATGACATCTGCGTGTAAGCGATGCCCTCGTACTTGACCGTATCAATCAGGCGAATGAACACATTGAGAAACTCCGTATTGAAACCCATGTTCAAAACTGGGTTTTGAGGACTGAAACAGTCTTGGCGCATCAAATATTCGGCATAGTGACCGTCGAAACCGACCCAAAACTCTTCCCAACCTGTATCTTTTAGGGGTTTATAACGATGCCAAGTGTCAGGAAAAAGTAAAAACAAAGTACCCCCTTCTACAACAACAGGTTCGGCATTACTATACTCAAAAATACCTTTACCATTTGAAATATAAACCATTTGATATTCTTTGAGCCGTCGTCCCCGTTCCCAATTGAAATAGTGTGAAGCTGGGTGTTTAGGATCAGGATAAGCCTTGTTCGGTTCATGCACATAGTGACCGACGGTTTTGACATTGACCCCCCAGCTTGGTTCAGATTCTGCTAACTGGCGCAATTCGTCGTCGTTAAAATATTTTCTATAAGCATTCATATCAGAAAGTATAAGATAATGAACAAAAGCGATAAAGGCTGGTTGCCGTAGTTTTACTTATTTTGTGAAATATTTGGCGAATATAATTGTGTTTTTTGATGATTTTTGAAAAAAAAGATAATTATTTATTTGTGACAGCTGATTGAAAAAATGGCGAACCTCTACTTTTTGATATTTTCTCGCACTGTTTGAAAAAATACTGAGGGGGCTTGGAAAGGAATGGCTAACAGTTTTTATCAATCGGCATTTAGGTTAGTTTTTCATACATTCTATATTTTTGTCGTCACGACAATGTCTGGGCGACATTTTTTGATAAAGTCGAAAAATTGTAAAATCATAAAATCCAAAATTTAAAATGGCATCACTCGGCACAATCCAACAATTCAAACACGTCAGTTACCTTTGGGATGAAGCAAAAGCCGCAGAATTAGCAGGCGATGAAGTCGCTTTGTTCATCTATCGCTCCAATATATTGGGTGCAGATTTGCGTTTGACGAACTATGGCGGTGGCAATACATCGGTCAAAATCACCGACAAAGACCCTTTGACCCAACAAGAAACCAATGTGATGTGGATCAAAGGCTCGGGTGGCGATATTGGTACTTTGACAAAATCGGGTTGTGCTGCATTGTACCTCGACCGTTTGCGCAGCCTCGAAAATGTGTATCGTGGCGTTGAGTTTGAAGATGAAATGGTCGAATTGTTTAATCATTGTATTTTCGATTTAGCGTCAAAAGCACCTTCTATTGATACGCCTTTGCATGGTTTTTTACCCTTCAAACACATTGACCACTTGCATCCTGATGCAGCCATTGCGATTTGTGCGGCAAAAGATGGTAAAAAAATAACCGAAGAACTGTTCGGAGGTGAAGTCGGTTGGGTGGAGTGGAAACGCCCAGGGTTTGAGTTGGGCTTAGAATTGCGCCGATGTTTGGAGGCAAATGCGGCAAAAGGAATTGCCTTGAAAGGCATTATACTTGGTTCGCATGGCTTGTTCACGTGGGGCGATACGTCCTACGAAAGCTATATGAACACTTTGGAAGTAATTGAAAAATGTGCGCAGTACCTTGAAGATAATTATGGAAAAACGCGTCCCATCTTTGGTGGCACAAAAATAAATAGCCTCGAAACGGCAGAACGCCACAAAACGGCAGCAAAACTTGCACCTATACTGAGGGGGTATTGTTCGTCTGAGCGCAAGATGGTTGGTCATTTTTCGGATACTGAAACGGTTCTGCAATTTGTCAATGCCAATGATTTGGCAAAATTAGCACCGATGGGAACGTCTTGTCCCGACCATTTTTTGCGGACAAAAATTGCGCCTTTGGTGCTTGACCCATCGAAACTGGATGAAAAAGGTTATCTGGATGGTGTTTTCGCAGCATATAGAGCAGGTTATCGTGAATATTACGAAGCGTGCAAACACCCTAACTCACCTGCCATGCGCGACCCGAATCCAGTGGTGATTCTCGTGCCAAGCGTTGGTATGTTCACTTTTGCAAAGGACAAAACAATGGCACGTTTGGCCTCTGAATACTATATCAACGCCATAAACGTTATGCGTGGTGCAGAAGCTATTTCGGAGTACACCTCGCTGCCACATCAAGAAGCCTTCGACATCGAATATTGGTTGCTCGAAGAAGCCAAATTGCAGCGTTTGCCCAAACCCAAACCCCTCAGTGGTCGTGTCGCTTTGGTGACAGGTAGCGCAGGGGGAATTGGCAAAGCGATTGCGAAAAAATTAGCTTCTGAAGGGGCTTGTGTTATTTTAAATGACATCAATCAAGAGCGTTTAGACGGTGCAAAAGCCGAATTTTTGACAACTTTTGGCAAAGATGCAGTCGCTACCACGCTTTTAGATGTCACCAATTCGGATTCCATAGAGGCAGCATTGGCAGCAACATGTTTGGCATTTGGGGGTGTGGACATTGTGGTAAACAACGCTGGTATCAGTTTGTCGAAGCCGATTCAAGACCATACCATCGCCGACTGGGATAAGGTTTATGATATATTGGTAAAAGGTCAATTCTTAGTGAGTCGCGAAGCCGTTGCGGTGATGCGCAAACAAGGTTTTGGAGGTGATATTGTGAATATTGTTTCAAAAAATGCAGTGGTTGCTGGACCTAATAACTTAGCGTATGGTTCTGCAAAATCGGCTCAGGCACATGGTACACGTTTGTTAGCAGCTGAATTGGGGGCAGACAAAATTCGTGTCAATATGGTCAATCCCGATGCTGTCATCGCTGACTCGAATATTTGGGCAGGTGGTTGGGCAGAAGGTCGTGCTAAGGCTTATGGCATCACAGTTGAAGAATTGCCAGCTTACTATGCCAAACGCACGCTTCTGAATGAAATCATTTTGCCAGAAGATATTGCTAATGCAACGTTCGCTTTGGTAGGTGGTTTGCTCAATAAATCAACTGGCAATGCTTTGAATGTAGATGGAGGTGTAGCAATGGGTTTTCTACGTTGAAAACCCATAAACTTTACTGAGGGGGTAGCTCGTCTGTTTCACTTTTTTTTTGTAATAGATGTAAATAGTTTTCGGGCGAAACAACTTGTGTATTTTGGACAGATTCAAAGCGTTTACGGGCTTCGCCTGCAGCATTGCCTCCTTTCAAAGCCGCCTCGTGATTTTCTGTAAACCCTTGAGCATCAAGACTTATGGCATTCAAACGAGTTGCCTCTTCACCCAAAGCGGTGAAAATCAATTCAAGCGGAGTCATGTGGTCGCGGAGGTTTTCTTTTTCCAAACTTTTCAACTGAGCGTGTTGCGAAGGCGTTAAACCAAAAGTGGCTTTAGCAATTTCGGCGGTCAAGATAGCGTATTCTTGTCCTTCTTTTACGCCTCGTTTTTGCCATTCGGTGGTCAGGCGTTTGCGGGCTTCGATACTTTGTTGGCGGCGTTCAATCCATTCGTCAGAGTAACCTTTGGCGCGGTAGTAGTCAATACTGCGTTGAGCAGCCAGTTCAGGGTCAGCCATTTCGTCGAGGCGTTCTTTGCCGATTTGCGCCAACCACTGTTTGAATGGCTCTGCTTTGGGCGATGGAACGGACATGATGAGCCGAAACACCCCCTCAGTATTGGCGGCATCACTTTTATATTTTTTGCCATCAGATGCTGTAATTTTCAGTTGACTACATATTGTAGCCAACTGCGGCTCTCGATTTTTTAAAACACTCCAATATTTACGAGGATTGACACTATCTGTCAGTGCCTCAATAACATCAATAACAGAAAAATACCATTCTTCAGCGTGCCAAACCCGACGAATTTCTTTTTCTTGAAAAAGGATAATTTTGTTATTTTCCATATTTTAACCCAAAACCTCTTATTGACAATACATTTTTAACAAAGATAAAGGCTAAAAAGCATATTCAAATACTTTAAAACAAAATTTTTAATTGTTTATAAAACAAAAAATAGAAGATGCAAATCGAAAAATACCAACTTGACGCTCACAATGAGCAAGGCTATGCCAAGCATAAAAAACGCCTCGATTTTCTGACCTCAGAAATCGAAGGCGAACGTGCCATTTTACAAAAACTGATTGACTTCCAAATTGCCATACCTTCATGGGCATTGGGGACAGGCGGCACGCGTTTTGGTCGCTTTTCGGGTGGTGGTGAGCCGCGCTCTTTGGAGGAAAAAATAGAAGATGTCGGTCTTTTGCACGCCTTAAATCGTTCAAGTGGGGCAATTTCGTTGCATATTCCATGGGATATTCCTGAAAATCCAGCAGCCATTCGGGCTTTGGCAGCGCAACATGGCTTGGCATTTGATGCAGTCAATTCCAATACTTTTCAAGACCAAAAAGACCAAAAACTGAGCTACAAATTTGGCTCTTTGCAACACACCGACCCCTCAGTACGTCAGCAAGCGATTGAGCATAATATTGAGGTGATTCGGCATGGTATCGAATTAGGCTCAAAATCCATAACTGTTTGGTTATCAGACGGTTCTTGCTTTCCAGGACAATTGAATTTCAGAAAAGCATTTCAAAATACTTTGGAAAGTTTGCAAGAAATCTATGCTGCTATGCCATCGGATTGGAAAATGTTCATCGAATACAAAGCTTTTGAACCCAATTTTTACTCCATGACCGTTGGCGATTGGGGACAATCGTTGCTCTATGCGAGCAAATTGGGCGAACGGGCTTACACATTGGTTGATTTGGGGCATCATTTGCCCAATGCGAATATTGAGCAAATCGTGGCATTATTGCTCATGGAGGGCAAATTGGCAGGTTTCCACTTCAATGATTCAAAATATGGCGACGACGATTTGACCGTTGGTAGCATCAATCCGTATCAATTGTTCTTGATTTTCAATGAGTTAATTGAGGGTATGGATGCGCGCGGCATGAATCATGCGACAGACTTAGGTTGGATGATTGACGCATCGCACAATGTGAAAGACCCTCTCGAAGACCTTTTACAATCAGTGGAAGCCATCATGCAAGCTTATGCAAAATCATTGTTAATTGACAGAAAGGCTTTGAATAAAGCACAAGCGGCAAACGATGTCGTGCGGTGTCAAGAGATTTTGCAAACAGCGTATTTGACTGATGTGCGTGCATTGGTAGCTGAGGCGCGCTTGAAATCGGGCGGTGCATTAGACCCCCTCAGTATCTACCGCGATTTGAAGGTGCGCGAGCAGTTGATACAAGAACGCGGCGCGGTTACGGTGGCAACGGGACTGTAAAAAATACTTGTTCAAATCAGAAATCTGCGTTGAGTTCAGTAACTTAACGCAGATTTTTTATATCAAAACCTTATGTCATGGAAAAACCTTTAGTCAACCAAACCTTTCAACTCGAAAAATTTGCAGGCAAAGGCGGATGGACATACGCCGCAATTCCCGAAATCCAACAAAACAAAAATGCACCATTCGGTTGGGTACAAGTCAAAGGCTCAATAGATGGGTATGAAATCAAGCAATATAAATTGATGCCAATGGGCAATGGCAATTTGTTTTTGCCCGTAAAAGCCGAAATTCGGAAAAAAATTGGTAAAAAAGAAGGCGACTGGATACATGTGATTTTATATGCAGACAATTCCCCCATTGTCGTTCCAGACGAATTGATGCTTTGTCTTTTAGATGCTCCCCAAGCGCATCAGTTTTTTATGACTTTGACCGAAAGCAATAAAAAATACTATATAGATTGGATTTTTGAGTCCAAACGTTTAGAAACAAAAGTAAACCGCATGGCAAAAGCGATTGAGCGTTTGGAAAAAGGTTTAAAAATGTACGAGAAAGAAGACGATATGTGAGACCCTACTGAGGGGGGCTTTTCGAGGAAAGCACCCCCTCAGTATTTAAGCAAAATAAAACAGCGTTTTGTATCTATTTTGACCAAAAAATGAAAGAAATAAGTATTTTTAGCCGCTATTAATTTCAACAACATGCACAATTTTTTTGATAATGAAAAATAAAATGACACGCCGAAGTTTTCTGGAAACTTCAGCAAAAGCGAGTATCGCTATGAGCCTACCAACCATCGTTCCCGCCTCTGTTTTTGGTAAAAATGCACCAAGCAATCGTATCAACATCGGTTGTATAGGTGCAGGACGGATTGCACGCACGCACGATATACCGGGTGTTTGGCAATATGACCACGCCCAAATTGTCGCCGTGTGCGATTTGGATAGCAGGCGAACAGAAGATGGTAAAAAACTGATAAATGATTATTACACCAAAAAAACAGGCAAGCCTTTCGATGGCATAAGAGGCTATGAGGACTATCGTGAAATGCTGCTCAACAAGGATATTGATGCCGTCACCATCAGTACGCCCGACCACTGGCATGCCAAATGTGCCATTGACGCAGCTCGTGCGGGTAAACATGTTTATTTGCAAAAACCGACTTCTTTGACGATTTCAGAAGGACGCATTATGAGCGATATTATTCAAAAATCGGGTATAACATTCCAATTGGGTAGTCAACAACGTTCTTGGGCGCAATTCAGAATTGCGGCAGAATTGGTACGCAATGGTCGTATCGGGCAACTGAAAACAGTGTATGTTGGTTTGCCCGGCGACCCAGCAGGCGATGATGAACCTGAAATGCCGACTCCGAAAAACCTGAATTACGATATGTGGCTCGGCTCGACCCCCTCAGTATATTACACCGAAAAACGGGTGCATCCACAAAAAGATTACGATCGCCCAGGCTGGTTGCGCTGTGAACAGTTCGGTGCAGGTATGATTACAGGTTGGGGAACGCACCACATTGATTCCGCACATTGGGGCATGGATACCGAATTGACAGGACCTATTGAAGTTTGGGGACAGGCAGAATTTCCGAAAAAAGGGCTTTGGGATGTGCATGGTATTTTTAAAACCGAAGCGATTTACGCCAATGGTGTCAGAATGGTTGTGAGCAATGAAATTCCAAACGGTATTAAATTCGAAGGTACTGAGGGGTGGATTTTTGTAACACGTGGTGCTTATCGAGCGACATCGAGCGACCCTGTTGATCCAAAAGCACCCAAAGCCTTGGATGCCAGCGACCCGAAAATCTTGACTTCGGTGATTGGACCGAACGAAATTCACCTGCCCGTGAGCGAAGAACATCATGGCAACTGGCTCGATGCTATCAAAAACAAAACACCAACAATTTCGCCCGTAGAAGTAGCGCATCGCGGTTGTTCGGCTTGTTTGGTGCATCATATTGCTATGAAATTGAAGCGAAAAGTGTATTGGGATCCAACAAAAGAGCAGTTCAAAAACGATGCTGAGGCAAATGCAATGTTGTCACGTCCACAGAGAAAAGGATATGAAGTGAAGTAAATTAACGAGTGATTGTTGCCGATTTGGTGGATTTTCAAGGAAAAACATCAAATCGGCAGCAATCTAAATCCATCAAATATCGGCGTGTTCAAAGAAATCGGGTGGTAAACCATTCTTTTTTAGAAAATAAAAATGCGAAATGACGGACTCTCGAATAGTCGGAAAACAACGGTAGTGGATGCCAAATTCATCAGCTGTTTGCTGAGTCAGCTTGGTCAATGCGGGATAATGAATATGTGATACATTCGGAAAAAGATGATGCACAACATGATGATTAAAACCACCAAAAAGATGTGTTACAAAAGTATTTTCAGGCGCGAAATCTGTTGTTGTGATGAGTTGATGCTCTGACCACGTGTGCGCTAACCTCCCCTCAGTATCAGGCACTGGAAAAATCGCACTTTCGCCTACATGAGCTGAAACCAGCACTAAAAAAGTCGTCGCACTCATCGTAAATTGCATAGCCATAAAACCCATCCAAACAGTACTATGCTCTCCTTTCAATACCAGTAATGGTAGAATAAGTATATACGAAAAATAGAAAACCTTACTCAGCAAAAGCACAATAAATTGCCATACTCGTCTTGGAGAATGACTAAATAGCAAGCGAAAATCTTTGAAATCGCGATAAATCAACCAATTCAACGTATAAATTAGGTACAGAAATGGCATGTACACATGTTGAAAACGATGCGCTCGCAGATAACGCGCAGTAGGTGCGATGCGTGCCAAATCATTTTGTGCAATGTCCATATCCATGCCAGCGATATTTGGGAAAACATGGTGCGATTGTGTGTGTTTGTATTGCCAAATCGTGCCTTCTGCACCCAAAATATTGAAAATTCTGACCAAAATAGTATTCAAAATAGGTGAACTTGAAAATGTATTGTGAGCTGCTTCATGACCGATATTCAAAATCAAAGGCACTGCCAAAAAGCCCATACCGATATAGGCTAAAATGCTCACTAATCCACCTTTGAAAATAAGTGTGTATAAGTTTATATACAACACAATGAGTATTAAAGCTTTGATAAACAATAGCTTATCGCCTTTTTTACTTAGTTTTTGTTGATTGAAATAAAGGTCGGCACGTTTGCGAAGTGTGGCGTAAAAACCATCGAGGTTTTCACTTTTGAATTTGACAGTTTGGCTGTTCATCGTCAATTATTTTATGGTTTGAAAATGGGAATGCGTGATTAAAAAGTTAGACCAAAAGTTGATGGTTCGCGTTTGAGAAACCATGTTGTCAGATGATTACTCAGATTATTCCATTCATGGAAAACTTTGAATCCGTAGCGGACATAAGCCAATCGAGCTTTGGGAACGGTGGTTTCGATATAAATAGGTAGGTTTTCTTCGACAGATTTTTTGAAAATGCTGTTTTTCAAATCCACGATTGTTGCATTTTGTTCATGTGCGACAGCACCAATGAACCAAACGTAGATAAATTGTTTGTTACTCTGTCTGATGGTTTTACAATATTTTTCGCGCTTTATCAAATCAGGTAATTTGCGAAAACCTGCAACTTGAAGAATAAATCTGAGGTTCAACCACACTGTTTTGAGGCTAATGGAACGTTTAGGTTCTTGGAAATAAAGAATAACGCCTTTGTGATTGTCGGCAATACCTATTTCACCTTGTAAAAAGGTTAACTCAACGGCAAACTCAAAAAATCGTTTGAGTTTTGCCTCTCTATTTTTCGGGGTTGAACCGACAATCCATTGAATATTCGGATTGTCGCCAAATGCTTCAATCAAAATACTGACCACAAGGTCTTTGTCGCTATACTTGGCTTTTTTCATCTGAAAATTGTAGATTTTAAGCGTTTTAAAATTTTTTCTACAAATTTCAATGAAAAATAAAGGGCTTTTTCAGCGAATTTCGATAATAATAAATTTGTTTTTCTCTAATTTTAATAAATAGTCAAACGCTGTATCGGGTGTCTGTTTTAGCTTATTGCACGACAAAACGCCCTAAAAATTGCTGTTTGCCACAGTTCATGCGCAACATATAATAACCTTTGGGCAAATTCGTCGTTTCGATTTCCAAATCTTGCCCTCCAAAAAACAATTTTTCATTTTTTAGAACTTGCCCATTGAGGTGATATATCTGTAAAATATATTCGCCATGCACCCCCTCAGTATTTGGACTTATTTTCAAAATATCGCCCTGTCGTATGGGATTGGGGTAAATCTTTACATTCTGAGTGGCTATTTCTGTTGTTTTTGTTACAATTGGACTGGCTCTAAATGCCAAATCCCAATTTATAGGTGGTACTGTGAACGTGAGTTTATTGTCCAAAACATCGGCTCGAATAGACATTCCCAGTTTTTCAGCAGTCGAGCAATCGTAAAATGAGACTTCGTAAAGGCCATTGTTCATACCTTCAACAGAAACCTGCACGTCTGAAACCATTGCTGGCACGCCCGAAGTGCCGACATCTTTCCAGTTGTACTTCCGATTGTGAATCCAACCCACAGCTTTTTCATTACCTATTGACTTGAGAGCGTAAACGTTGAAAGGTGCGGCTGCGATACCCGTAAATTCATAAGCAGAAATGTAAATCCAGTCTTTGCCCAGATTATCAATTTTTATCTTGTGTTGACCCGTAGGAATATTGATTGTATAGGTTTGATTGACACTGGCTGAGGAAATATTGAGTGCCACATTGCCATCGAGATAGATGGCCAAACTCGGACTTTGGCCCATCGAACCGCCTGTTTTGACTTTAAAAGTGCCTGCTGAGGTATAGTTGACATTGAAAGTTGGTGGATTTCGATACTGTGTATTGAATTGATTGCCATATAGATAAACGCTCAATTGCGTCACACTTGGCGAGATACTACCTGTCGCATCAATTGTGAAAGTGTTGGATGTCGGTTGTCCCCAACCACTTCCGGGTGTTAGAGAGAGTTGTCCGATTTGGTTGCCGTCCATCGAGACAGCTTTGGTTGATTTAAAATTGTCAGCTTTTAAAGACTGTTTTGACAGAAAATTACTGAGGGGGGTAAAATGACGATACAAATTGCTCAGCTCAACGTAACTGTCCCACCACCAAGTACCACCAGCACCCATTGCACCCGAAAAAGTGGTTCCCCACAAAGCATTGTGGATGTGAATACCATTCGGGTCAATAGTTGAAAGTGAAATATTACTCGGATTCAAGCCAAATTCTGTATTTAAAGTCGGTTTTCCAAACGTATTGATGTTATTTCGGCTGATTTCTGCTAAGATAGATTCCAAATTTGCGGCATCAACGTAGGAGTGATTTTGGGTAAAATCTATTTCTGAACGTTGCCAAAGCACAGGGTCTTCTTCTCCACTAAAACTTGTGGTCACGAGATGTTTGTGTGGGTCTTTTTGTCGGATGAACTGCGCCATTTCGATGTGCCAATTGCGAACAGCTGTTTTTACTGAGGGGGTCAAAAAACCATCGGTATAACTCACTTCGTTGAACAATTCCCAAGCCATGATTTGAGTTGAGTAGCCCCAACGTGCAATGACGTAGCGCAATCGATTTTTATGGAGTTTTTTAGCTGTTTCATTATCAAAAAAATTCACTGTTTGGGCGCAGGGTCCACCATTGGCAGCGTTGTAAGGGTTGTCATTCCATGCAGGATTGACAGTTGTGGACACTTGACCGTGGTGATTTTGACAAAACATGATGTAAATGCCCTGTTCGCGGCATTTTTCTACGATATAGTCAATGTACCACGCATTGTTTTGTTTGTATTTTTTCAAACCTTCAAAACCTGCTCCTGTTCCTATCTTTCCTTCCAAACCAACGCCCCATTCGCTGAGCCAAAGACGCATGAAGTTGGCTTTTGCCGCACCCATTTTTTCTAACCATTTTTTATAGTCCAAATAAGGATTGGTATTGTGCCAAGCCAAATTTTGACCTACGGGAACATATTGTTCGCCCATATCAAAACCCAAGTAGTTTGTGCCATTTTTGCGAATAAAACCTTTTGAGTTGTTGTTTTGAACACTAAAATTGCCCGTAAAGGCTTGTCCAGTGGCAAGGGAAAAACTGTATTGCCAAGTACCTATTTCGTTGGGGGAGAAACGAATGCGGAAATTAGATGCACTTGTCGTTAGAGAGCCAGTTGACGTATTGAGGTCAAAATCTTGCATAAAAAAGCCTTCAATAGTATCTTTTCGCCCGCTTGGTGCAGTGAAGATACCCCTCAGTAAAACCTCGTCGTAGTCGTAAGGATTATTGATTGTGCCATTGATGGTGATAGCGGCTTCAAATTTTTCAAAACGCCCAATATTGGGTGTCATAACATTGACATTGCCAATATTGGGCGTTTGAGCTTGCAAGACGGAAAGCGACATGAAGCTAAAAAGGAGGTTTGCGAGTTGTTTTTTCATAAAAATCACATTTTCAAATCCGTTTACCTAATGGACAGCGGGCTGAGTTATAAAGCCAAAAATAAATAAAAGTCTAACCCAATATTCTGTTTTTCTATGACAATTGAGTTTTTATGTGAAAAATAGCGATTAAAAAGGCTTGGAATCACCTTTACATAGGGTTAAAAACTCTCTTTTTTTTACAAAATACGATAAAGTGTAATTTATTTTTGTTTTTTCAGAAAAAAGCCCAAAGAAAATTTCAAGTTGGTACACATTTTGTAGAATTTTATTATAAATAAACAGCTAAAAGCCAATTCATTATTTTTCTCTCATGTTCATAATTTTAAAATCAATCGCCATGTCAACTCAAAGTAGATACAAATCGCAGATTCAGAAAGCAGAGGACTTACCTAACGTCCTACAAACTCAAACTGACTGGAATTCCATCAAAGATTGCGAACGCTCTGTCTTCCGTTCACTCGATATTACGCTTGTCGCAGAACGCAAAGTGACGCTTCTTGATGCGATGGATTCGGAAGTAAAAACCATCATTGCCGATGCCCTCGAAAAAGGCATTTTAGTTCGTCGAGAGGATGGGAAGATTAGCTTAATTTGAAGATTGATTATTATATATTTGATTATTTTTGTAAGTCGTTAATAATCAATTTTTAACAGGCGAAATCGGTCAACATTCATTGTTGTTTTTGTTTTGATTTATCATGTAGCTGAACCTTGTCTCGACTAAAAATCGAGACGAGGTTTTTTTTATCTCAAAATAGATACATCCCCTGATAGTTCGCGTACCTGCCATTTGCCATTGAGTAATAATTTGACGCGAATCGTCCAAATATAGACACCAGACTCTACTTGTTGACCTTTGAAACGCCCGTCCCACGATTCATTAAGGTCTTTTGTTGTGAAAACAAGGCTGCCCCAACGATTGAAAATACGCATGTCGTAAGATTCAATCTTGATAAAATCGGTTTTGAAGAAAGGTTTGAAGTCATCATTCGCCCCGTCGTTATTGGGCGAGAAAGTGTTTGGCACAAATACTTCTAAGCCACAACTTTGTAAACGCAAGCGAAAAGTATCTGTCCACGAGGCACAATTGTTTTTTATTTTAGCAAAATAGACCCCCTCAGTACGAGACTCAAATTGGCGGCTTTTTGAGCCATTTTGCCATTCAATTGTCTCATTTTCAAGATTTGTTCCTGCGGTGAAGATGACTTTTTCACCTTGGCAGGCGACCGTATCGAAGGCGATTGGTTTGTAGTTGTCACCTAAAACTTTAAAGTTCATATCACCATAAGCCACACAATTTTCAGTGGGATAAATGACTTTGGCTGAAATTCGTTCAGTTTTTGAAGCCTTATACTGAGGGGTCGTCGAATTGTCGTGCCATTGATAACGCAAGGAGTCAATCAGCGTATTGCCGACATCGAACGATACCGTTTGCCCTTGACAAACGACCGTATCTTTTAGATTGACCGTCACGGGTACAAGAACGATATTGTCCACAACATGTGTACTGCTGGTGTACTGAGTGGGGCTTGTCTTGCCTGTTGGGACGCGGGTTGTTTCTGCATTAGACCTAAAATTGCCTATAATGAGGTATTTTTCGCCACCTCTTGCCGTGAAACATCCTTTGAGTTTGTGCCAATTATAGTCTTTTACGAGAGGGTGACTGAGTATGGGTTTTAGTGAAATATAATTGTTAGGAATACTCCAATCATAAAGAGGGAAATCGTTTGTGAAAGCAATGGCGTGCGAATCTGTGAAGTCAGTTGTCACCCGAACCAAGTTTGGCACTGTATCGAGCGTCCGAAACGACATCTCGAAGTAGTAGTTTTGATTGGCAACGAGTGGCTCTTTGAGGACATGCGCCAAATAAGCCCGATGATGCGACACATTCTGAATGATGATGAAAAAACCATAGGTCTCAAATGAACAACTTTTAGACTTGTTGATACCAAAAGTGTCCACATTGCCAGCCCAATAGATGCCGTATTGGCAAGGGTCGGAGAGGTTAATGGGCGTATTTTGAGGCGTAAACCAACCCGTAGGTACATGAAAAGTCGTCAAACCAGAAATACAATCCTTCGTTTCTTCAAAATCGCCGTTGGGGACGAGATTGGTTTGTGCTGTATTTTTTAAGTAAAAAAACAGCAATATAAGAACGAATAAGCCGTGTTTGTTCCATTTCATGTTGTCAAAGTTAATACAGCCGCCGCAATTAACATTAAAGTCGCAACGATTAAATGTGGCGCAATGATTTTCCAATTCACCAACATGCCGTTGCGCCGATTGAGTCCTTCGTATGCACCCATCAAAAAGCAAGAAGCCAATACACCCAACGAGCCAATGAACAGAAGTTGGATGACAGAAGATTGCTTTTCGTGTATATAATTGTAAAAAACTGTGAAAAAAGTAGCTAAGAAACTAAAACCAACCCCAATACCTGTTATCAGAAAACCATAGTAGAGTGTGTCTGAAATGGCATTTTTAGGCATATTCATCAGTAATTTACTATCTAAAAAGTTCATCAAGCTGCTTTCAGGCGATTTCAGTTCCAATTCTTCGATAACTTCGAGTAAGGACAAATTGATTTTGTTCAATTCTTGTATTTCCATCTCAAAAGTTATCAAATCTCTTTGTTTTGAGTTTTTTAGAACACTGTAACGACTGCCGAGTAATATCAAGTCTTCTACAATTTTGTTGCTTTCCAATTTGATATTGCCGAGATACTCCCTCAGTAAAGTGATGGCACGTTCGGGTTCGCCCTCTTGTATGGCTGATTTTGCAGAATCAAGGTATTTCATCTGAAACTTTTACTTAGTTTATGAATAACTATCCAATGCCAAATAGACACCGTTTGTCCAACCAAAACCATCTTGAAGTGGGTATTCGCCGCCACCTGCTTCGAGATCTTGTTCATAGACATTGTATTTTTCTGTCATTTTGCCTGTTTTTTCATAGATGACTTTATTGGCTCTTAACCAATGTGCTTTGATTCGATTAGCCAAGTTTGAAAAACCATAATTGTGTAAGCCTTTGAAAACAATCCATTGCAAAGGTGCCCAACCATTGGGGGCATCCCATTGCTGACCTGTGACGTTGAGCGTTGTCGTTACGCCGCCTATCTGTAGGAATTGGTTTTCAATGATTTGTGCAACCTTTTGCGCTTGCTCCTGATTGGCTAAATTAAAAAACAAAGGAAAGACCGCCGCCAATGTAAAATGAGGTGTTTGACTATTGGTCACAAAATCATAATCGAAATAGAAACCTTTTTCAGCGTTCCAACAATAATCATTGATAGCTTTTTTTCTGACAAGAGCCTTGTCTATATAATCTTGTGCTTTATCGGCATTGTCAGCCAGTTGATGTGCTTCTGCCAAAGTCATTTCTAAATGCCACATCAAACAGTTCAAATCCACGGGAATGATGTCCGTTGTGTGAATGGTTGCCAAAGACTGACCATCTTTGAACCAACGACTACTAAAATCCCAACCCGACTCTGCCGCCGCCCGAAGATGACGATAAATTACTGAGGGGTCTTGCGAAGACTCGTGAGCTGTTTCGACATCTTCTTTATATGATTCTGGACGAGGTGTATTGTTTTCATCCCAATAGCGGTTCATAACTGTCTCATTAGGCATCAAGACAGAATGATTTTCAGACCTATGTCCCCCCCTCAGTATATCACTGCCTTTCATCCAAAATGAATACTCTTTTTCCAATCCAGGCAGATACTCAACAAGCGTACTTTGTCCTTTCTCTTCGCTCAATAGTCGAATCATAAGCGCATAGAAGGGTGGTTGCGAACGTCCGATATAATAAGTTCGATTGCCATTGGGAATATGACCAACCGTATTGAGCAAATGAGAGAAGTTTTTGACCATGTTTTCAATCATATCCACCCGACCAGAGACTTGAAGTCCAAGCATAGTGAAATAACTGTCCCAATAGTAAATCTCTCGAAACCGTCCGCCTGGCACAATAAAAGAGTAGGGGAGAGGAATCAAACTACTTTGCGTCTTATCGGGCTGACGTGTCAACACGTGCCATAGTGAAGTGATGTGTGCCGTAATACTTTTCGTTGTATCACTCGTAAAATCATCCCCATTATTGGTTGGCAACTCGAAATGTGCTTCTATAAATGCACCTAAATCGAACCCCTCAGTATTTCGTTCCTGTTCATAGCTCGCTTTGATGGTTTCAAGAGGGTATTTTGGCAAACAATCAGGAAAAGTTTTGCCATCAGATAGAATATTATTCATTTGGACAGCTTCGAAAAGGTGTCCGAGTTCAAAAATTTGCATTCTGCTTTAAAGTTTTAAAATAAAAACAATATTAATGTCCTCCCGAAACACTATTTATCTGTGCTGATTGACCTGTTTTCTGTTGTTGTTTATTGAAAAAGAATAAACATATCAACAGAAGTGTGATAGGAATAAGTGAGAAATAAAAAGCAGACTGACCACCATAAGCCTCAAATATATGTCCTGTAATTAGCGAACCTGTTGTCCCACCCAATGCTGAAAACACAACAATTAGACCCGACATCGTTGCATGTTTGTTGGTGGGTAAACTACTTAGAATCAATGAGTTGATAGCAGGATAGATAGGTGCAAGTAATAAACCAATCATTGGAAAGACAAAAGCACCAAGTGGTGCATTAGACCAACTTGTTATTTCTGATGTGCCAACATTTTGAGCTAAGGGAATAGCAACCAAAACCAAACCAGCTGCTGCCAATAAACAAACGGTCAGAACCAAATACCAATGAAATTGTCTTAACACAACGCCTGCCAAAAAACGACCTGCGGCTGTTGAGAACGCTAAAATACTTGACATCTGAATACTTAAAGTCGTCGAAAGATGCAAAACTTTATTATTGAAGGTCGGTAACCAACTCATAATGCTTTGTTCAATCAGGACATACAAAAATGCGCTGGCAATGAACACCATGACAATCGGCAAAACAGCCAATTTGAACATATCCGCAAAATCTTCCAAGAGTGGTTTCGCTTCGGCGGCTTGTACGGAAGACTCGTCCAAAGGTGAGATGAACAATAGGAAAAATGCCGCAGCAGACAAACCTGCCAACAAATAATAGACATTGAGCCAAGCTGTTGATTGAGGATTACCATTTTCGACAAAGGAGGCGAATACAAAGTACCCCGTCAGTATCCCAATCATAAAAAACGATTCGATAAAGTTCATGAAGCTCGCATGGTCTTTTTCGTTTTCCGTCACTAAGCCAATGGTGGCATAAACAGAGACTTTAATGAGCGCGAAACTGGTGCCAACCATTGCAAACAATAACTTAGTTGTTGCGAAACTGGGGAACACAGTCATCAATAAACAACCCGCAGTCACGATGGCTAAAGCGATGAGCATGGCACGTTTGTAACCAATGCGCACCATATAAGAAGCGACCAAAAACGATACGATGGCAATACTCAAATCTTTAAAGGCTTCCAACACACTCGCGTCACCTTCTGCCACACCATAATTGCCTTGAACCTGTAGGATAACTGTGCCGACGCTGTTGAGCAGAATCGCAAACACAAAATAGTTGATAAAAAGGGAGAGTTTGATTTTCCAATTTGACATAGTTTGGTTGTTGTTAAGTTTATACATTCTTGTTATAATCGCTCAAAACTATCTTTTTTTGATTAAAAACGTATGGTTGTTTAGGTATAAATTTGGCGAAGCTTGTTAAAGGTTAGTATGAATCAATGGATTCAAGATTTCAAACAGTTCCATACTTTGAAAACTGTTTTTTCTTAGTCTTGGACACAGATAGATAGTAGTCAAGTTCCCAATTTACTGAGGGGGACTCGACACGTTCTTAAACGCCCCCAAATCATGAAGACTTTTTGTTCCCTATCTTTTACCAAACATAAGTTGCTACGCTGCCACTTGGCAAAGTTACAAGAGCTGATTTTCCATTGTATCGAATATTGAAAGTTTCATCTTTGGCACTGTTGTTTTCGGCTATTAAAACAATCTTGCCCGCAGGCGTTTTAAACGCGACATTCTGCACTTGACCTACAAAGTTGCTGCTGATACGCACCGAATTAGGCGGTACAAATCGAGACGCATGACCGATGATGTAGTAAGCAACGTTGCGCTCTACTTTCTCACCGATTGTCAAAGCTCCTTTGCAAGTTGTACACCCCCCCTCAGTATGCGGCTCGAATTTTGGGTCATTTGCCAAATTCCATTCAAAAGCGGTGCGACTCCAGTTGCGTATTGTGCCAATGACCACATTTTGAATGTGCCAATGCAAATCACCACCAAATTGCCCATCAATGCCTGTGTATTGTTCCGTAAAATAAAGATGTTTGTCGGGATGCGCTTCATGCACCTTCGACAAGGCACTGGCATCGCCTGCATAAAGATGAAAAGCGGAACCCCAAACATAAGGTTTTACTGAGGGGTCGTTCAAAATCGCCAATGGATAGTCGGGACGGTCGCAATTGTGGTCGTAAACGATGATTTTGGTTTTGATATTCGCTTTCTGAAACGCTGGAGCTAAGTGGTTTTTAATAAAATCCGCCTGTTGCGTTGCCAACATCAAAAGACTTGGGTTATTCCCTGGGTGCAAAGGCTCGTTTTGAGGTGTAATGGCTTCAATGTCAATACCTTCTGTCCGCATTTGTTGAATGTATTTGACAAAATATTGGGCATAAACACCATAATATTGAGGTTGCAAACTGCCACCTATAAAGCTAAACGTGTCTTTCATCCACAAAGGCGGCGACCATGGTGTCGCTAAAATTTTAATTTTAGGATTGATTGTCAAGATCTCTTTCAATAGTGCAATCACTCCTTTTCTGTCTTTATCCAAACTAAAATACTTTAATGCTGTATCCGTCTCGCCTTTTGGTACATCGTCATAAGTGAAAGACGTGGCGTGCAAATCCGATGCGCCAATACTGATACGTAAATAGCTGATAGCCATTTGATTTGGCGAAAACAATTCTTGTAACAAAGCGGCTTTATCTGCCGATTTCATGCGATTGATAACATCCGCACTGCCACCTGTCAAAGTATAGCCAAAGCCATCCATGGTTTGGAAACGTGTCGTTTCGTCAACCTTAATAGTTGGAAAGCTATTTGTTTCTGGTCCAAAAACAAGGGGTGTATTTTGCTTTTGCAATAAAGCCGTTTGGTCGCTTTTGGTGAGCCAAACGGTTATTTGGGACGCTGTTTGCCTATTTTTATTAACTTTTTTAGAACAATTGAGTGTCAAAAAACAAAGAGCTGCCAATAAAGAATACTTGAATAGAGACATAATGATTGCTTTTATTTTTTTTGATACTTAGCCAAAAGCGAGTTTGTCCGCTGTTGAATCTTATTTTTCATAAAACCCGACCAACCCAACAACCAACCGCTGAGACCCAAGGCTTGACGCGACCATCGCCACATATCAAAATAGTCGGTGTGCTGGATGATTTGCCCGTTTTTAAACACAAAAGAGGCGTGGATTTTATTCACAACAAACCGACCTGTTTGACTGAATGTGTATTCTGCTTGCCAGTTGGCAGAGCCAGTTGTGTCGTTGGCTTGCACATTGCCATAGGTGATTTTGATGCCATCTCTGTTGTTATTAATCAGCATACGCCACATATCTTTAGCGTCTTTCCCTTGCAATCTGCCAAAAGCGGGGTCTTCAAACGTGATATTATCCGCATAATGACTGACCATGCTTTCGGCATCGCCTTTGGCAAAGGATTGATAAAAATGCTCGATGATTGCTTTGTTGTCCATTCTATTTTATTTAAAAGTTAATTCGACATAAACAGGAAGATGGTCGGATGGGTAGTGCAAATCTTTAGAATCACTCAGTACAGCGTGCTTTTTGACAGTTATTTTGGGCGACTTTGAGACAAAAATATAGTCAATCAGCAATTTTACAGGCTCGTGAAACTTAAATCCATTGAACGTGCCGCTTGGACCAAACGGCTTTTCAAGTGAAATGTCGCGGGTATCCACCATTTCTTTTTTCAAATTGATGACACGCTCTGTCGTGGGTTCAGAGTTGAAATCCCCCATGAATACGACAGGATAGTTTTTGGTATTCACGGCTTTTATGCGCGACACAATCAGTTCAAGGCTCTTTGTGCGTGCCACTTCGCCCATGTGGTCAAGGTGTGTATTGAAAACCCAAAAGGTTTTTTTCGACTTTTTATCTTTGAACAAAGCATAGGTACAGACACGATTGAGCGCAGCGTCCCAGCCTTTCGAGACTTTGTCGGGCGTTTCAGATAGCCACATCGTGTGGTCTTCTTTGAGTCGAAAACGCTCTTTATCGTAGTAAATATTCGACGATTCGCCTTTGCCATTCTCGTCGCGCCCGACACCTACGTAAGCATATTGGGGCAAAGCCTTGGCAATATCAACGACCTGATGCGGCAAACCTTCTTGGATACCAAAAATATCAGGCGCATAGAACTGAATTTGCGCCGTGAAATAGTCCTTGCGAAGCGGCCACGCATTGTCTTTGTCGGAAGCCACATCGAGGCGAATGTTGTAAGACATAAATTTCAAAGATTGACTTTGAATAGATGTACACCACAAAAGCAGGAAAAGTGCAGCTAAAAGTGTTGGTTTTTTCATATTATACGCGAATTAAGAGTTAAAAAAGCCCTATCGGGTTCAAGGCGAAATATTGGTAGCCCTTTTGAATAGTATTTTCACCAAAGATAGAAAAGGCGCGCCTTATTTATGCACGCCTCTTGCGTTTTATATCGAAACATCTCAAAATACGGTGATTGGGTCGCCCACTTTCACTTCAGGTTGCCAAGCCCATTGCCATTTTTGATTATTCCAAATCACATTTTGACCAAAGAGAATCTTTTTCCCACGTTCACGGAAGGTCATTAAAGTGTCCAAAGGTTCTTTGCCTTTTTCGCCTGTATCGGGGTCTTGTGTCGTCATAACACACCGTCCGCAAGGTTTAACGCCTTTGAAATCCACTTCGCCAATCCGAAAATCCCCAAAATAATCCTCCGCAAAAGGAGTACCGCCTGAGAAAACAAAATTGGTACGGAAGCGGCGCATACTGAGGGGGGCATTCGACGGTTTTCTTTCGGCTATTTTTTCGTTCAATTGCACCATCGAGGCTTCGCCAATGATTAAAAACGGAAAACCATCGGCATAGCTCACAATATCGTCGCCCGTGTTGAAATCTTCATCCACCCGCCTTTGGCTGTGCGGTGGCATCGTGACGAGTTGGCACTTTTTACCTAAGAAATCGCTCAAAAACGCATTGGCTTCTGGACTTACCAGTACCGAAACCACGCGGTCGTCCCAGATTTCCGTATCCATCACCCCCTCAGTAATTTGGTCGAAAATGCTTAGTTTTACGCCATTTTGAGGGTTTTCTTTTTCAAAAATCAACAACTGATTGTCTTCGACGACGGCTTTGAGCAAAGCCATGCGTTTATTATTTCGCAGGGTCATAAACAGACCTTTTTCGTCAGTTATCATCCAACGGCGATCGTATTGCAAGCCTTGTTTTTCGACCACAGCCGATTGCGGCGAGTACCCATCGAGCGATTTGACGGGAAAAACATTGATTTGAGTGAGTGTCAGCATACCTAAATTTACAATGATTAAAAAACTATGAACTTCGCAAATGAACGGATTTAAAGCGTTGTAAAACAATCCCAACATTCGTAAAATCCGTTAACTTGAGCCATTCGTTGCTCATTTTTAATAAGTCAATGGCTCAAAATTATCTAATTCGTTCTATTTTTGAGCATGGAAAAACAAAATCAAGACAAAAAGATGCGCATCGAAGCCGCCTATTCAGGAAATTTGAGTTTCGAGGAACTTATGATATTGGGCAAACTCTATGCGATTGTCAAACCCACTGACCTTGATTTTTGCGACTACGTTCTCTCTTTTAATTCCTTAACCTTCCCTTTCTCATCGCTTTCAGAGGCGGCTATCAGCTTGTTGAATCGTCCGATTCGTTGGTTCGATGACCAAGAGGATTTGAATCAAAATAATGTTTTGGCTTCAGTAAAAATTTCACAAAAAGCTGATAGTCAAATAATTGCCAAAATACCCCCCTCAGTAAAAAATGCTTTTTTGAATGTAAAATCCCAACGCAATCCCTTTGCTTTTTTGAATCTACCGTTTTTGCAACTCAACACGAGTATGCGATTGTACACACTCATTTTACAAAACACATTGCAAGATTGGGGCAGTTGTGTCATCAGTCTCGACAAGTTAAAAACGGAACTGAACGTATCGGACAAATATGCGCTTTATGCCAATTTTAAAATCAAAATTTTGGAAGAAGCGCAAAAACGTATAGCCTCCGAATTAAACCAAAAGTTCGATTTCAGCGAGGTTAAAACAGGGCATAAAGTCACAGCAGTTCGTTTTCGCATCGAAAAACACCCTTTTTTAGAACTCTTGGACAACGACGAGATGCCCGATAATCTTCAAACTTATTTGTCACAGCCAGAGCCTGAAATACCATTCGCTATCCCCATCGAAAAACCTCAAAAAGCGACTGTTAATGGTCATTTGGCTCAAAAAATAGCAGAAAGGCTCGGTGTTGTCCCTCGTATGGTCAAAAAATTGGCAGAAGATTATTCGGAAGATGTTTTAGAAAAAGCCTTGTTGATTACAGAAAAAGCCATCGAAAAGAAAACCATCAAAGGCAGTGCCGCAGGTTTTTTTGTAGAAGCCGTTCGCCAAAACTATCAACTATCAGAAGAAGACGAACAAGCCAAACGCCAAGCAGAAGCCCGTCAAAAAGCCGAGCAATTGGCAAAAATCGAAGCCGAGGAACGCCAAAGACGCGACAATCAGAAGAAGCAAGAGTTTGAACAAGAGCGCAACGCTATTTTGGAGGAAGTGATACGCGATGCGACCCTGCGTCAGACCATAACAGAGCGCATTCGATACAGTATTTTCCACGCTTGCTACGATTTGAGCAAAACGTTCACCGAAAACTTAGAAAATCCCTCTTTTTTAGCGGCTGTTTTGAATTATTATAAGATTGTAAAAAAATGAATTATTAGATGAAAAACCTACTTTTTATTACCTTTTTGTGTGCAGCCCAAGCACTGTCTGCACAAATCAAACTCTGTCGTTTGTTTTCCGACCATGCCATTTTGCAACGTCAAAAACCGCTGCCCGTTTGGGGTTCAGCAAAACCCAACGAAACGCTAACGGTCAATCTGGCAGGACAAACGCAAAAAATACAAGCCGATACTGAGGGGTCGTGGCGTGTGACGTTTCCACCTTTTGAGGCAGGTGGCCCGCATAAATTGGTCGTCGAATCTGCTTCTGAAACAGTCACAGTAGAAGATATTTTATTCGGTGATGTATGGTTGTGTTCGGGACAATCGAATATGGAATGGACGGTGGCGCAATCCAATGATTTTCTGAAAGAACGCAAAAACGCTGACTTTCCACAAATTCGGCACTTCAAAGTTGAACATGAAGTGACCATCGAACCACAAAAAGAACTCAAATCAGGCAGTTGGAAAGTAAGCCAAGCCGAAACGGTGGGCGGCTTTACGGCAGTCGGCTTCTTTTTTGCCCGCGAAGTGTATCAAAAAACAGGCGTGCCGATAGGTTTGCTTCATTCGTCGTGGGGCGGTTCGCAAGTCGAAGGATGGATAAGTAAAGAAGCGATGGAGAACTCCGAAGAATTGAAAAATTACGCCAAAAATTTCCCCAAAACATGGGAAGAAGCCGATTTTCGACACGAAAGTGGTCTGAAACAACGCCTTTTGGGTAACGCCATTGCCCCAGTCAGCGTGGAAGACGAAGCCAAATACACAAAAGCGGACTATGATTTTTCAAAATGGCACACCGCAGATGCCATTGGTCAATGGGATTGGAAAGGCATTTGGGCGTGGCGAGGCAATGGTTTTATGGCGAAAATGGTCGAGATTCCTTCTGAAATGGTGGACAAAGCAACGACGCTCGGTTTAGCTGAAAATTTCAGTTACAACGAAATTTATATCAATGGCAAGCTCATTTCGGCTGGTGTACTGAGGGGTGCGCGCAAAATATTCGTTCCCGCCCGTACATGGAAAGCGGGCATGAATAAATTGATGATAAAAATGAACAAAGCTATTGAGCCTGAATGGTTTGGATTAGGTTTAAGCGGTTCGCCCGATGATTTGTATGTGAGCAATGAAGTGCAGAAAATCAGTCTGGCAGGCAGCGATTGGAAACTCATGCCCTCGTTTGCAGAGCCACACACGTTTGTTCATTCGAGTAATAATGTCGGTGCAACGATTTACAACGCCATGATTGCGCCACTTATCCCCTTCGCACTGAGGGGGGCATTGTGGTATCAAGGCGAATCGAATGCGGGGCGCGCCTACGAATATCGCAAAACCTTCCCTTTGATGATTGAAGATTGGCGCAAGCGATGGAACGATGAATTTCCGTTCTATTTTGTGCAATTAGCGACTTATGGCAAGACACAAAACAGCAACGAAGGCAGCAATTGGGCAGAGTTGCGCGAAGCACAGACTTTGACTTTGAAATTGCCCAAAACAGGTATGGCGGTCACAACTGATATTGGCAATCCGAACGACATCCATCCGACGAACAAACAAGATGTGGGCAAACGGTTGGCTGTTTTAGCTCTGCAACAGGTTTATAATCAAACAATTATTGCCAGAAGCCCGATGTATAAATCCGTTGTGTTTGAAAAAGGAAAAGCGACGCTGAGTTTTGATTTCGCCAACAACGGTTTAGTTGCCAAAGACAAATACGGCTATCTGAAAGGGTTTGAAATCGCAGGAGAAGACCGCATTTTTCACTATGCCAAAGCCGAAATTGTCGGCGATAAAGTCATCGTTTTTCATCCAAAAGGCATGAAACCTGTTGCCGTCCGTTATGCGTGGGCCGATGCACCCGAAGACGGTAATTTGTTCAATACTGAGGGGTATCCCGCCTCCCCTTTTCGCACCGACGATTGGAAAGGTGTGACCGAGGGTAAGCGGTTTGATTGATTTTTTTAAAATACAGCCGTGCGGAAAAAAAATATAGCCGTGCGGAAAAAAAATACAGCCGTGCGGAAAAAAAATATAAGCAATTGCGCCGAAAATATAGCCGTGCGGAAAAAAAATATAGGCAATTGCGCCGAAAATATAGCCGCGCGGAGTCAGAAAATCATCAGTGAAAAGACTGAACTCAGCAGTGTCGGGTGTTTGTTGTAGCTTTGTGGGTTGTTTTTGAAGAGTTTGTGCCAACAGACAATAGAAGTTAATACAAATTAATTTTAAATATGAAAGCGTTAAACAATCAAGATTTAAAAGAAAAATTAAATTTGAATAATAAGTTTAATGACAATGATCTTGAAGGCGAAAAAATAGACCCTTATTATTTACAAAATAAAAAGATAGCAGGATTTTATTTTGAGTACTCAAAATTAGGCTCTGAATACTTATTAGAAAACGTCTTTGAAATGTGTACTATGGATAGTTGCGACTTTCATGGGGCATCATTTAATGGATCTATTTTTAATAATTGCCAATTTATTAATTGCTTTTTAAGAAAGACAGAATTAATATCAATACGATTTGATAATTGTAGTTTCGTAAATTGTGATTTAAGTAGGTCGCAGATACTGTGTTCTAAAATATTTAATACTAAATTTTTTAATTGTAATTTCAGCGGGCTTCAACTGTGTGATTCTATTGTTGAAGATACTATTCTATCAGTATGGAGCGATCAAATGATAATTTCAAATAATAATATTGAAAGAAATGTAATAAGAATAATGTAGCCCTGCTGGGCATGGTTATTAACTTAAGTCTTGGAACTGGACGACAGCGGAACTAATTAGTTATGGTGAAATTTATAAAAAATATTTCAAATATTGGTTTAGTTAAAATTATTGATAACTCAATTTTTTTATGCTACCGAAATGGCAAACTTTTTTTTAATGAAAATTTATTGGTTACCAATGTAGAGTCACAATCATTTTGGAAGAAAAATGACATCCTTTACTATCATAATATGGAAGGAGAACATTGTTTTTATGATTTCAATACATCAAAAACTATAAAAGGGAAAAATGGTATTGCTTGGTTTACGATTGAAAATAATCTTGCTTTTTGTAGTTATGATTTAAATCGAGGTAATGATAGATGGCATTGGAAATCGGGAATATTAGATTTAAACAGCCAAATAATAACGAAAGAGTATCCCTCTGCAAAGGATATGTCTTTATGTGCAATGTCTAATAATAGTTACATCCTATTTCAAAATATACAAACTTTATGCAGTATTTCAAAAACCGATGGCAAAGCTATTTGGCAGTCCCAAATTCCAAAACTTGGTTATTGGGAAGATCCACTGACCAAGCTCCATTATGATTATAAAATCGGGCATATTATAGGCGTAATATCAAATATATTGTGGGTAGATATAAAACAGGGTACGTTGTTAGGTATAGATATAGAAACAGGAGAAGCGAAGCATACTCTAAAAATGCCTTCGCCGCCATCACCACAATACGAAGAAGGTCTTTATTGTGCGCTGTTCCATCGAGATAATACAACAGTTTATGACCCCAAAATCAACAAATTAGTCTGTCTCAATACATATCATTACTACGAAGTGGATTTGAATAAAGATGAGCCGACACTTGAATTTCGGTTACTAAAAAATGAATTTATGACTCATCAAGTATTAGCGACCCATTCTTCTCGTCGGTGTATGGATGATGACTCTATTTATTTCTTGGATACTGACAACACAGCAATTGTTGCCTTGAATAGAGTAACATTTAAAATAGACTGGGTCTATCATTTCACGGGTGCAGAAGCCGAAGAAGTGGGTGTACTTATGACAATTGAAGTGATGAGTGATAAGCTCTATGTTTTAGACCACTTAGGTCATCTCTTTATTTTTGAAAAAGATGAGGATAAAAAATTGAATAACTAATTGTAAAACTAAATCAAAAGATGAAAAACCTATTATTTGTAGCCGCTGGACATGAGTAATAGTTAAATCAAGCTTAATAGTTAAATCAAGCTCTATCAATAAGCTAAAAACGGATACGCTATTTGGTGTATTAGAAAACTGGGCGACAGCGGAGATATAAAAGCAGCTTGCCAAAGTTGTAATCCTTTTTTAAGAGATTTTGGTATAACAGAAATACAATCAAGAATAAATATAAAATAAAAAAATGAGCAAAGTAAATTATTCAAAATTATTTAATAAACTAAAAGCAGCAGGTTGGTTTGAGGGGAGGTATATCCATAGTGAAAAGGAATCAACATCTTTAAAAGAATATTTTCCTACAAAAATTTTAGACTTTTTTAGAGAGTTTGGCGATTTAGCATTGAAAAGTGATTTGTCATATATTAGTCATGGTACTGAATGCTTCTATATGGATATGAATATTTATGGAATTTCTATGTTAAATAGTATCAATGATAACTCTATAAATGAGGAAGATGATAGGTTCAATATAAATGATCCAATCAATTTTGGTGAAGATGCACAATATTATTATTACTCGTCTCTAATTGGAACTAATCTTTTTGCTGTTGCTGGCACTAAAAACAGTTTAGGTATCTATATGGATGAGTTTGGTAATTTTTACGAAATTACAGATATTACACAATTAATCTGGATAGCCAACAATCCAATAGATGCTTTAGAACAACTTTTGTATGGCACAAGTGATGCTTTGGAGTTAAATGAAGAAAGGTTAGAGTGGATGGGAAGAATTAATGAACCATTAAAATATAATCCACCTATCAATAAGAATTTAACAGAAAATCCTTGGAGATAACCACTCGACAGGGTTCTTCTGGACATGATTACTATTTAAATTAAGCTCTATCACTAAGCTAAAAACGGATACGCTAATTTTGGTGTATTAGAAGACTGAGCGACAGCGGGGCAATATATACGTACAGCAAAATGGTTATATGTACATGAATACAGGAGAATTAAAATTAATCAATACTCATCAATAAAATTAAGAAGTTATGGAAACATTTCAATCAATTGGTTTCTGGAGAGAATTTCACAATAATGCTCTTTTTCCTTCTATTTTTGATTCAATCAAAAATACCTCAATTCTTGAAGAAAAAAAGCAGATTTTGTCTTTCCTTAAATCAGGTAAGTATGTATTAGGGCGATATAATGAATTTGACTGTCCCATTTTTGGTGGTCCAATGTATCCTGTGCGTTCAGGTCTTGTCGAAAAAGCACATCACTACCTTTACAGCAGTGCTGGCGATTACGATTTAAATAAAAAAGGCTTATTAGAAATAGAATTTGCCGAGCCTATCGGACCGATAAAACCGACTGGCTATTATTGAACAGAGGAAACACAGAGGTCAGAGACCCCTCAGTATAGAAGAGTTTGGTGAATACACCAAACCCAGCTCCAAAGGAGTCCTTCGGATCGGACAGTGTCGTGCGTTTGTTGTAGCTTTGTGGCGCTTGGAAGACTGGGTGACAGCGGTAGTAACCAACTTTACGACTTTTTTTTTGTAATTCATATTTTGTCCGTAAAAAATGCACGGGCTATTCTATTGTTAATGAGAATTACAATAAGTACAAAAATCTACTTGAGTTTTCATAGGTTTAAAACGCTCGTCATTCATTTTGTCCCAAATAATTTTTCGATTTGGGTCTATATCACGAGAGCGTGTATAATAATTATAAGCTGTACAAATATAGCATTTGTTTCTTGATGCCGCATTTAGGTAAATATCTCCTATCAACATATAGACTTCAGGGCTTCCCTCTCTGTATGGTTTCGCTTTTGATACTCTGATTGCTTGGTCAAAGGTTTTTAAAGCTTCTTTTTCATTGCCGCTCATTAATATGTTTTTACCGCTGTCCAATAAACGTTTTGCTTCATCGGTGACTTGTGCATTTACTAAACTAATGAACAAGTTAAAAACTGCTATCGCATAAATTTTCTTCATCATTTTAATTTGAATTTTATAGGTAAAATTAATGTAAATCTCATTGAAACGTGTGGATATAAACCCGCTCTCCACCTCTTCATTAGCTTAACGACCCTTTCGGCTTCTTCATCTAAATGTTTTTCTACACCTTTTATTACTGTTATATCATTTAGAGAACCATCTGCTAATACAACGAATTGGACATAAACAGTGCCTTCAATTTTGTTTTTGCGGGCGAATTTGGGATATTTTAACTCTCTACTAATAAATTGAGAAAAGTACGAAAAAATATCTAAAGGTTCATAAGTCAGAAGGACATTGTAACAATAAAGTGAATCTGGATTGTCAAAAAAATTGCGCGTTGACACAGACATATTATCGCCATTTTTCCATTCCTCAACTTTGCAAAGATCACCGTTTTGATAAAAAGTTTTAAATGTCCCGTCTCTTTTACCATTTCTATAGAAACCAGATACTTTTTGAGTGCCATTAGAAAATCTTTCAATATACCAACCATGCCTTACTGAAAATACAGGCATCGCTACTGCATCAATATTGGCATAAGTCGTATCATAACACTCAAATTCTATCATCGGTGTATGAGTCCCTATATACATGATTTTTTCTGTATGAATATTTCGATTGAAAGAGTCAACTAATCTATATCCCTTTGCCCAATCTTGTTCGGAAGGAACTAAAAAACCGCCTTCACTCCTGAAAAAGAGCGTATCCTTATAAACTAAGGGCAATCTAGGTTGGGCTGAAAGATTTACAATCCAATTAAAAATTATTATAATTATCAAGTATTTCATGGACAGAAATGAATGATTTGATTAACAAGTTACTCAGCTCAAGACTCCACAAATATACATAAATCACCGCTGAACATGAGTATTAGTTAAATCAAGCTCTATCAATAAGCTAAAAACGAATACGCTGGGTTCGGCGTTTCCGACACTTGTGCGAACCCAGCAGTGTCGTGCGTTTGTTGTAGCTTTGTGGAGCTTGGAAGACTGGGCGACAGCGGGTTATTTAATTCACCAAAATTTTAAGATATGAAAAAAGGATTTGAACTATTAACAACTAGGACCTTAGAAAATAAAATTGATATTGAGGAGTTAGAAAATAAATATAATATTAAACTACCCCCATGCTATAGGCTATTTGTTGAAAGCTTCATATTGGGGGAAAATAATATTAAAGAAGAGAGAGCTTTTGACTCATGTAATCCATATGGATACCAAATACAAGGCTGTACTTATCTTCCCAATAACGACGCAAGTATAACACATTTTAATGAAATAGAAAAGGTGTTAACATTAAGTCAAAAAGGGGAAATAGAACTATGGCGTGAATATTTACCTATTGCTGCTCCTGGTTTTAATGGAGCTATTGTAGTTGCTATTAATGGAAATGATAAAGATAAAATCTTTTTACATGATTGGGAGAGGACTCCTGAATTAACATTACTGGCATCAAATATTTTTGAATATGTAAGGGGCATGTTTTTGATAGATAACTTATTTAATATTGGTAAAAAAGTTCCTATTGAGAAACTCTATAAAAACTGGGAAGAAGATTTTTGGCGCATACGCGAAGATAAGGCATAAACTCCTTTCATACTGAGAGGTCTATCCAATCAGCAACAACAACACACCACAAAATAAAAAACGTATGAAAAACCAACACCCATTACTAAAAATGGGGCTTGTGAGCCTACTACTTGTGCGTCTCGGAAATTTTCAAAACTTCCCTAACTTGATTCCTAATCCACCATCATCTAAAGATACATGTTGAAAATAAAAACTAACGACCGTTAGTTAGTTCTTGGAAAACCCTTATTTTTGTGACTCATTTAAAACAATCAAATGCTGTCGCAAGATGTTGTTCAACGCACCCATAGAAACGCTCCCCCTCAGTAAATTGAGGCAATTGCAAAACAAGAGACTGCGCCACCAAGTCGCCAAAGTCTATGAAAAAGTGCCGTTTTATCGTCAGAAATTTGATGAAATCGGCTTGAAACCGTCCGACATCAAAGGTGTAAAGGATTTGCACAAACTACCCTTTACAAAAAAATCAGATTTGCGCGACCATTATCCATTCGGGCTTTTTGCCATGCCGAAAGAAGAAATCATTCGCATTCATGCGTCGAGTGGGACAACAGGCAAGCCGACTATCGTGGGTTATAGCCGCAACGATATTGCGATTTTTACGGAAGTCGTCGCGCGCTCATTGGCAGCCGCAGGGGGTGAAAAAGGCATGACGCTGCAAAATGCTTACGGCTACGGTTTGTTTACAGGCGGTTTGGGACTGCACTATGGGGCTGAAAAATTGGGCATGACCGTTGTGCCTGTTTCGGGTGGCATGACAGATAGACAATTTTTGTTGATGCAGGATTTGCAATCGGATATGATTTGTTGCACACCTTCTTATGCGCAAACTTTGGCGGAAGAATTGGGCAAACGCGGCATTTCAAAAGACTTTTTACACTTAAAATACGCCGTTTTAGGTGCAGAGCCGTGGGCAGAAACGATTCGTCAGTGCGTCGAGACAGGCTTGGGCGTGTCTGCAACGAATATTTATGGTCTGAGCGAAATCATCGGACCCGGCGTGTCGCAAGAAGATGTTGAAGAAAAAGGCACAGGTAGTTACGTATGGGAAGACCATTTTTTCCCCGAAATCGTGGACAAAGACACAGGCGAACCCCTGCCCGAAGGCGAATTCGGCGTTTTGGTGTTCACCACTTTGACAAAAGAAGCGATGCCGCTTTTGCGCTATTGGACAAACGACATCACAAATATCTACTATGACCACTCCGAAAAACGGACGCATATCAAAATGGGTGCTATCAGAGGTCGCTCCGACGATATGCTCATCATCAGAGGCGTGAATTTATTTCACACACAAATAGAAGACATTTTAAAAGACATCGAGGCATTAAGTGCTAATTATCAGCTCATTGTATCGAGAACGAGTGCAATGGATGATGTAGAAGTAAAAGTAGAAATAGCCGACACGCACAAACATCTATCCGAAGATGGACAACAAGAAGTGCAAGGGTTTTTCTCAAAAAAAATAAAAGAAAACATAGGTCTTTCGATGAAAATCAACATTCTGAAAACAGGTGACATTCCGCGCAGCGAAGGCGGAAAACTGTCTCGAATCGTTGATTTGAGGAAAATAAAGTGAGTTATGGCAAAAAAAACAAGCTCTACACGGCGAGAAGACATTGTAGAAACGGCTGCCAAACTGTTCAAACAAAAGGGTTATGCAGCGACAACCATGCGCGAAATCGCTGAACAAGTGGGCATCGAAGCAGCGAGTATCTACAACCACATCAAAGGCAAAGACGAACTGTTGGCGGAGATTTGTTTTCGGGTCTCAAACGCCTATATCGCTCAATTGACAGCGATTGAGATGGATGACAGTTCGCCAATTGAGAAAATAAAAGCCCTAATTCGGCTGCATATTCGCATCGTATTTGAGGATGTTGACGGTATTTCGGTCGCAAATAATGAGTGGAAACACCTGCCTGAATCGGCTTTGACCTCATTCAAAGCAGCTCGACGCGACTATGAATCTCGCTTCGCAAAAATCATCGAGCAAGGCATCGAACAAGGTGATATTCAGAAAGTGAACGCTTCAGTGGCTCTTTTTACCATTTTGTCGGCTGTGCGTTGGGTCGAATTGTGGTACAAATCGGACAGACAAATTGCGCCTCAAGTATTGGAAGATGATATTGTTTCGTTGTTGTTAAATGGTTTACAAAAATAGAAAAGGAAAAAATCTATAAATCTGTATAATCCGAGATAAATAAATCAATGAAGTTTTATCCACTAAAAGTCAAAGATATACGCATTGAAACGAGCGACTGTGTTTCAATTGCTTTCGACATACCCCCTCAGTATAAAGAAGTTTTTGCCTTTCAACAAGGACAATATTTGACTTTGAAAACGGTCATAAACGGTGAAGAAATACGACGTTCGTATTCCCTTTGCACAGCACCCGCCGAGGGCGATGTGCGTGTCGCCATCAAACAAGTGACAGATGGCAAATTCTCAACTTTTGCCAACCAAAAACTGCGTAAAGGCGATACACTGGATGTCATGCCGCCCATGGGTCATTTTTTTACACCCCTCAGTCAAACGCATCAAAAAAGCTATGTGTTTTTCGCTGCGGGCAGTGGGATAACGCCTATTATTTCTAATATCAAAGCCATTCTCACAACCGAGCCTCAGAGTATTTGTACCTTAATTTATGGTAATCAACGTGTTTCGACCATTATTTTTAAGGAAGAAATCGAGGCTTTGAAGAATAAACATTTAGGGCGTTTTCAAGTTTTCAATGTATTGAGTCGCGAAAAAACAGAGTCCGACCTTTTGCATGGGCGTTTAGATAAAAACAAAATCGCGCATTTTTTAGACAAAATACCTTCTATACTGAGGGGGGATGAATTTTTCGCTTGTGGCCCTGTTGACATGATAGAAGCCGTTAAAGAGACGTTATTCGCAAAAGAAATTGATGAAAAACGCTTACATTTTGAATTGTTCAACGCACCTAAAACATCTCCTAAAAAAGAAGTTTTGGCAAAAACGGTGAACAGCCATGCGCAAATCAAACTTGATGGCTTGACCATAGATGTCCCGATTGACAAAGGGCAAAATATACTCGATGCGGCTCAAATGGTCGGTGCAGATTTGCCTTTTGCTTGCAAAGGTGGCGTGTGCTGCACGTGTCGTGCTAAACTGATAGCGGGTGAGGTTGAGATGCAGGCTAATTATGCTTTGACAAAAGAAGAAGTCGCACAAGGCTTTATTTTGACTTGTCAAGCTCTTCCAAAAACAGAAAAAATTGTCGTAGATTTCGATATAAAATAGTGAAAAATGAGCCAAAACATAGATTTTCAAACGAGATTTCAAGCCAAAATAGATGCTGAAATCAAAATTGAACCAAAAGATTGGATGCCCGAAGCCTATCGTAAGACTTTGATTAGGCAGATTTCACAACATGCGCACAGCGAAATCGTCGGTATGTTGCCCGAAGGGAATTGGATAACCCGTGCGCCAAGTTTGAGGCGCAAAGTGGCTCTTTTGGCAAAGGTTCAAGACGAGGCAGGGCATGGTCTGTACCTCTATTCGGCTGCTGAAACCTTAGGAGTCAGTCGGGAACAATTGTTGGACGATTTGCACAGTGGCAAAGCCAAATACAGTTCGATTTTCAATTATCCGACTCTGACTTGGGCAGACATTGGCACAATCGGCTGGCTGGTGGACGGTGCGGCAATTATGAACCAAGTGATGCTGTGTCGCGCGAGTTATGGGCCTTATGCGCGAGCAATGGTGCGTATTTGTAAAGAAGAAAGTTTTCACCATCGGCAAGGTTTTGAGATACTTTTGACACTGTCAAAAGGCAGTGAAGCGCAACGTAAAATGGCGCAAGAATCCATCAATCGTTGGTGGAAACCTGCTCTGATGATGTTCGGTCCGCCCGATTCAGAGTCCACAAACTCTGAAATGAGTACAAAGTGGAAAATCAAACGCGAATCAAACGACGAATTGCGTCAGCGTTTTGTTGATGTAGCCGCCGAGCAAGTGACTTTCTTGAATATGACTTTGCCTGATGTGGTCTGGAACGAAGAACGCGGTCATTTCGATTTTGGCGAATTGGATTGGGAACATTTTTGGTCAGTTGTCAAAGGAAATGGCCCATGCAACAAGCAGCGTTTGGCGGCACGAGTGAAAGCACACGAAGAAGGTGCTTGGGTTCGTGAAGCAGCTTTGGCTTATGCTGAAAAAAGAAAAAATCGGACGGAAGCACCCCCTCAGTAAATTAGTGTTCAATAATGGGGAAATCGTTGAAATTGTTAAGATATGGTGTAAAATCGGTTTTAGAACAAGTGATTTTGTTGTTTTGTATAGAACAGTATAGCACAATATTATTCCCAGATAAAGCACCTATTTTATCAATGTGTATCATGTCATATAACTTTAATTGTGGCATTAGAATGATGTCTGACCACTGGTTTTTTCGTCGAATTAAAAATACGTAATAAATAGCGGTATTGTATTCTTCAAGTTGATACAAAGGAATGTTGAACTGTACACTGTAACCATTTTGACGGTCAATAGCTTGGGCCGTTTTAACTTGAATACGAAAAAAAGTGTCGTTCTCGTCTTCAACAACAAAAATATCATCGCCTGTATCAACTTCAGGCATGGCAACATTCCAACCACGCATTAAAAATTCAGACATAACATAAAGCTGTCCAGCTTTACCCACAAATAGGTTGAATTTCTTGCTCATAAATGTTGTTTTTTATCGTGTATGTTACTGTTCTGCCAGGAGTCATCATGAACTCGATGACTTTAATTTTTTTTAAATCTTCCGAAACAGGAAAACCTGCAATTGCAGGGAAAATATAGTTTTCTAATTGAGCATGATAGTTTTTAAAATCGCTTTGCCTATCATATTCTACAAAAATACTTTTTGCAGGTTGTGCATTAGGAAAAAGCTTTTTTAAAGATTCATAGTCATAGGAAGTCGGACCAAAAAGTATCCCATTCCCTTTAAAACTATAATAAATCGTTAATTTATCCATTAGTATAAAAATTTTAACCCAAAATTAAACACTATTAATGCTCGTTTGTGTTTACGTGAGAAATATTTTTTTGACATATTCAAGTTTAGAATTCTACTTTTTGACAAATATAAAAGAAAAATGGAAAAAAACACACCGCTTTGGGAAATATTCATTCGCTCTCGGCAAGGACTTGACCACAAACACGTGGGTTCTCTTCATGCTGCTGATGCACAAATGGCCATCGAAAATGCACGAGATGTTTATACCCGCCGACAAGAAGGTGTGAGTATTTGGGTGGTTGAATCTAAATACATCACCGCTTCCGACCCTGATGACAGCGACCCTTTGTTCGAGCCAGCCAAAGACAAGGTGTATCGTCACCCCACTTTTTATGATTTGCCTGAGGGGATAAAACATATTTGAAGCCAATCTATTTTTAGGGTTTAAGAACAGAAAAAACATGAATCTATACAATTATATACTTCGTATGGCTGACAATAGCCTCATTTTAGGGCATCGGCTGTCAGAATGGTGCGGACATGGGCCTGTTTTGGAACAAGATATTGCCATGACCAATATGGCTCTTGACCTCATCGGGCAAGCACGCAGTTTATTTGCTTTGGCGGCGGAGGTGCAGAATGAAGGTCGAACGGAGGACGATTTGGCTTATTTGCGCGATGTTATGGATTTCCAAAACTTGCTTTTGGTTGAACAACCGAATGGCGATTTTGCGCACACGGTTGTACGTCAATTCTTTTTTTCGGCTTTTCAATTACCGTTTTATCAAAATTTAGATACCATTTTAACAAATCCAAAATCCAAAATCCAAAATCCGAAATTGGACATACTGAGGGGTATCGCTGAAAAAGCCATTAAAGAATTGACTTATCATGTGCGGTGGTCGAGTGAGTGGGTGATTCGATTGGGTGATGGCACAGATGAAAGTCATAAACGAATGCAATTGGCTATCAATAGTTTGTACGAATATACGGTCGAGGCTTTTATGTCCGATGACGTTGATAAACAAGCTATTACTGAGGGGTATGGTGTTGTTTTGGAAAATATAAAACCTGTTTTTGAAGAAACACTAAAAACGGTTTTGACAGAAGCCACTTTAACATGGCCACAAAATGTGTATATGCAAAAAGGCGGCAAATCGGGCTACCATACCGAGCATTTGGGCTATTTATTGGCCGAAATGCAGTATTTACAAAGAGTTTATCCTCATTCAGTTTGGTAAATCATGCCGTTTGCTCATTGATGATGTGTTGTAAAACGCCTAAGAGTAGAGGTAAATCAGAGATAAAATACCTATTTTCATCAATAATAATCGTATTGTTCTCTAATTTCAAAAACAGCCATTCATAGCCTGTTGTACAAGCACCGTAAAGAATTTCAACAGGTGTATGATGTTTTTGATTGAATATTTTGGCTCCTAAAAGTTGTGCAGCTGCTTGAGCCAAAGAACGGGGGTTGTTTACATCACCTCGTTTTGCTTCTGTGATAGCGATAATTGGCGAAGTCAATTCAATAGCTGAAGGGTCTTTAACAAAAACAAAATCACATTCGCCTGTCAAGCCATTGTTGCGGTCTGCTACAATGTTTTCGCCCGAAAAAAGTTCTACTTTGTCTTGATTTAGAAATTTAAGCTCGGTCAATATAGGAAAGACCACAGCTTCAGATACAGCTTTTTCGGTGGTCAAACGTACTTTTTTTGTTCGTTCAAGAGTTTCAGATAGCAATGAAGTCGGCTGACAAAGAGTGATAGGAGATGTGAAGAGAGTTTTTTTGACTCTACTCAATCCAAATTTTTGCTCTAACTCCGTAAAATTAAAATTTCTGTAAGCCATTTTAAGTCATTTTTGTACGCAAAATTACATATTTTTAGTGAAAGAGAAAGTTTATAAAATACTCGAAAACGTGACCGATCCTGAAATCCCAGTGTTGACGATACAGGATTTGGGCATCGTCAGAGATGTGAGAATAGAGGGTGAAGAGGCGATCGAAATTGTTATCACGCCTACTTATTCGGGTTGTCCTGCGATGTCGGTGATTGCGGCTCATATTAAGATGGAATTGATGGCAAATGGCTTCAAAAATGTCAAGGTTACGGAAGTTTTTAGCCCTGCTTGGACGACGGATTGGCTTTCGGAGTCGGGAAAAAAGAAATTGAAAGAATATGGCATTGCGCCGCCAGTGGCGCAAGCGCGATTAGAAAAATTACTTTTCCAAGTACCCCCCTCAGTAAATTGTCCGCGTTGTGGGTCTGACAAGACGAATTTAATAAGTGAATTTGGTTCAACGTCTTGCAAATCTTTGATGCGCTGCGACGATTGTTTAGAACCATTTGATTATTTTAAATGCCATTAACTCGTTGAAATCATGCAAATAGGAATCGTTGGAAGTGGTGCAATGGGCAGCGGTATTGCACAAGTGGCAGCACAAAACGGTTGCCAAGTTATTTTATTTGATACACAACAGATTGCTTTGGACAAAGCCCTTGGGTCTATCGAAAAAAACTTAGATAAAGCCGTCGAAAAAGGTAAAATGACTGAGGGGGGTAAAAAGGCTTGCATGGCGAACCTCAAAACGGCAGCAAATATCAACGAATTAGCGAATTGCGATTGGGTGATTGAGGCTATTATTGAAGATTTGACAATCAAAAAGCAATTGTTCCGCGATTTAGAAGATGTCGTTTCTGACAACTGTATTTTGGCGACCAATACGTCCTCTTTGTCGGTTACGGCTTTGGCTTCGGCTTGTCGAAAACCTGAACGTGTCTTGGGGATTCACTTTTTTAATCCGCCGCCTTTGATGGCTTTGGTCGAAGTCATTCCTGCTTTGCAAACCGATGCTGATTGGCCACATCGGGTTTGTGAAATATTAAAAACGTGGAAAAAAACGCCTGTTTTGGCAAAAGATACGCCCGGGTTTATCGTCAATCGCATTGCTCGTCCTTTTTACAGCGAGGCTTTGCGAATTTATGATGAAGGTATCGCAGATATGGCGACGATTGATTGGGCGATGACTTATTTTGGTGGTTTCAAAATGGGACCTTTTGCGCTGATGGATTTTATTGGACACGATATTAATTATCGTGTTACTGAGGGGATGTTTTTTAGTTTTTTTGGAGAACCACGTTATAAACCTTCGTTCACACAGAAACGCTTATTCGATGCGGGTTTTTATGGGAGAAAGGTTGGCAAAGGTTTTTTTGATTACAATCAATCTTTGCCCGAACCTATAAAAGATGTGGTTTTAGGTCAAAAAATTTTTAATAGAATCTTATCTATGCTCATCAATGAAGCGGCGGATGCTTTGTTTTGGAATATCGCATCGGCTGATGATATTGATTTGGCGATGACAAAAGGGGTGAATTATCCGAAAGGTTTGTTGGCTTGGGGGGCGGAAATGGGCTATGAAACAATTGTTGAGCAGTTGGATGATTTATATGATTTTTATCACGAAGAACGCTATCGGTGTTCTCCTTATTTGCGACAAAAAATTAAGAAATGATATACGAATTTGATGGTTTTCGTCCTGTTGTTCACGAAACAGCTTTTATACATCCTCAAGCCGTCGTGGTTGGGAATGTTGTCATAGGTGCAAGGGTTTATGTTGGGCCTTGCGCTGTACTGAGGGGGGATTGGGGCGAAATCATCATCGAAGATGGTTGCAATGTGCAGGAAAATTGCACAATTCATATGTTCCCAGGCGTAACTGTTTGGCTTAAAGAAGGCGCGCACATAGGACATGGGGCTGTTATTCATGGCGCAACGATTGGATGCAATAGTTTGATTGGCATGAATTCAGTTATTATGGATAATGTTGATATTGGCGACGAGTGCATCGTTGGGGCTTTGTGTTTTGTGAAAGCGGAGGAGAAAATTCCTGCACGGAGTTTGGTTGTTGGCAATCCAGCTAAAATCGTGAAACAAGTGTCGGATGACATGATTGCTTGGAAAACAGAAGGCACACGGCTCTATCAACGACTACCTAATATGAATTTTGAAACTATGAAACCCTGTGAGCCGCTTCGAGAAAGACCCGCAGAACAGAAAAAACAAGAAGCAATCTATCAAACTTGGCAGGAATAGGAGTAGAAGCTGTTTTAGAACAGCTTCTAAATATACTGAGGGGGGGTTCACTTATTGTTCTCCGCAAACCATTGAATGATCTGAGGATACAAATCCGCTACAACTTTGCCATGTGATCGTTTAGTATAAATATCAATTAAAAATCGGTTAAATTCTTTGAATTTTGTAAAGCCCCGTCTCTCGACCATGAATTTTTCACGCATCTGTAGTAAGGCTTCCAAATCCTCCTTGGGTGCATAATCTACATAGCGCAAACACACTAAAGCCCAATTCATATACTCCTCAACGCAACTCAAAGGTGAGGTGTATCCATTAGCGGCAGCTGTGCCTTTTATTTCAAATACTTCTAATTTGAAAGGAATATTGTTAAAAAGGGCTGCATTTTGTTCATTTGTTTCAAATTCAGGATTTTCGTAAGGGTGATTCATTTCAGTAAAAAGTATATCTCCGCGTGTAATGTTGACTGCTTCGAGAGAATACTTATGCTTCGTAGGATTGTACCAAAAACTTGGATAATCTACATGAGCTTGCATTTCTTTGAAACCATTATCTTCAAAATCACTCGCGGATTGATTGCCACCTACAAGTGGTGAGAAAATAATTTTTGTACAATTATAATGGGCAGAAGGAAAGTTCTTTTTAAGCCAATTTTGCATTTCGGTAATATTCAACGTGTCCTTAAATGTCCGTATCAAAGAGGTATAAAAGGGTGCATTTTGTTTGAAAAATGCTTCAAAATTTGATTTTTTAGCAAAATCTTGAATGATAGGAATATGAGCATCAATCATATTATCTTTCCCCCAAGCGATACGATTATAGCTACTTTTTTTCTTTAAAATCCCTTTTTCAAAACCATAGCAATAGCTATCCATTTTTATATCAAAGTATTGATTGGCTTTTAGAAGCGAATCAATAAGTATGACCGCTTTATGGTTTTTAAATGGTGCAAAATAGGTTTGTACTTTTTGATAATAAGGTATGTCATGTTCAATTAAATTGCTATCACGAATACCCGTTGGCGTTATAGCCATGATGATATTCACCAATTCGTAGGCAGTGGGCAATTCAACGAGTGTTTTACCATTATTTGCCTTTTTATAGGTTTTATCAAAATTAGCTTTTGGAAACGTCCCTTTGGCAACAGCCCAAACAGTGTCTTTTTCATTAATAATGATTTTAAAAACCCGACTTTCCCCTTGCTTCATCATAAAACCAAGAGAATCTTTATCGGTGATGAACGCCATTAAACTGCCCTCTTTGGCTATTTCCGAACCTATTTCTTCAGGGTCATTTTGCGGTTTAGGCGTTGCTATCCATGCTTGGGGGTAATACTGCTTACCAATACGTACAGAGACTTTATTACTGTTTGCTTTTAGGATTGGTGCTGTATTTTGGCAATATACCAGCATACAATTTAAGAAAATCAAATACAGAAGCGTTGTTATCTTCATAATTTTTGGCTTTGATGTGAAATATACTGAGGGGTGTTTTTTGCAAGCATTTTTCTATTTTTCTTTTTCAAAAAAGAAAGGAATTTTGACTATCTTCTGCACACTGTCTTTCGAAAAGTAATTTTTCCTAATTTCCAATATGTTTTTACCAATCTTACAGCTATCAGTTGGGATATACACCAAAAGTCCTTTATCATCGGCTTGAGGATGCCAGTGGTATTGGAAGTCGAGATTGGGATATTCGACACCATTTAGGAATATGCGATTAAATTGCTTATAGGCTTGCAGATTGTCTATTTCTATCGCTTCCAACTGGGCGTTTTTCAGTTTAAATAGTTCTGAAATGCTATAAATATCTCTTTTTGATTTTAGATTGATATGCTCTTTTTCTCGGGCGATAGTGGGTATAAAAACTTTTAGAAACTCATCGGTCACAACATCAGATGGTATAAAAGGGGTATAAATAAGAGCCTCTTTTCCCATCAGATTTTCGTAATTTAAATCTAATATCTGATGCGGTCTATTATTGAAAGTGAAGTATTTTTCAGTTTCAAAATAATTGAATGTATCAATTTTCCCGATCTGTTTACCACCAAAAAATCCCATTACAACACAGACAATGCCGTAAATAATCCAGCCATATTTAGATTTATTATTTGACATGGATATTGCAGTAATATAGCCAATAGGTTTGCGAAAGACATAGAGTGAAAACAACGCACTCATCGCAATACCATATTGCATAACCATTTTTGCAATCTTCGGGTTGTCAGGATATTTTTTTCCCAAATATTGCATCAACGTAGCCAAAATCATAAATAGAAGATAAACCCCAATGCCAATAGGGATAATATTGTCAGCTATAACTGGGAAAACAGAAACTAAATAGCGAATACATTGATAAAACACCAAGATGCAAATTGACAACGAACTAACCATGATAATAATCATCGTTGCCAACGAAAAAATGGTGCTACAATTGGCATCCAATTCTGCATTGTATTGCATCAAATTGGGGTATTCTTCTTTCGACTTTTCCCAATATTTGGGACCCATACCATTTTTAGACGTTACATCAATGCCTTGTGGATATACCGAATGGAGACCCAATAAAGCTATCCAAATGCCTCGCAAAAGTAAATGAATGCCAAACAAGATAACCACGCTGTAGATACCCATAAGAAAAAGCATACTAGCAAATTTCAGAAAAGTGGCTTCAATCTCACCCGATTGAATAATCGAAGGCTCGACCCAATGAATGAACATATCGGGCAATTGGAACAGTATGGTAATAACCAGCCCCGACAAGACCAATTCTGCTTGCCAGCTTTGCACGCCCAATTCTAAAAGCCAACTCGTGTTTTGTGGCTTTGTTATTTCTGCATTTTCTTCTTGGTTTGGCGTGTTGAAGTTATTTTCTGACATATCATTTAACCTTTTTTTGAAACTGAAATTTTAAGCACATGACCCTTGAATACAGATAGGATGCTATCATTTTCTTGTTTCTATTTCTTTTTTAACATCGTTTAGCTGCTTTTTGCTGGTAAATACAATTATTGACGATGAAAAAAGTACCACTAAAAGAGGTAGGGCAATGGTATATTGTTTTTGCACAAATAAAAGTATTATCATAACTGCTAAAACGGATAAAATACCGATATACGCACCTAAAACGGTTTTCATAGTCTTTTCTTTACCATTTAATTCAGTTAGACTTAATTCGGAAAGGTTTTTATTTCTCATATTCCAATAAAATGTTAAATTAATACATGTAAGTATGCGGAACAAATAAATTGCAATTACTCACTGTTTTTTTGCAGGCAAAAAAACAGTGAGTAATTGCAATTTATTTGTTCTCCATACTTATATTAAGTTTATTGCCATTTTGTTAGATACCCTCTCGTGACTTCAACTCTTTTTGAATTTCCTGTAAATTAGCCCAAAGAAGTACAAGAAAAATCAGAGCAAAAAACCAAATACCTTTAAAAAATATAAAACCAAACATGATAACTATGAAAACGAAAAATTTTGTATCGTTTTTCTTCTTATTCAGTTCCTCAACACTTAAATCTTTTAAATTTTTATTTATTATCGTTTTCATCTCCGAGGATTTTGATGTTACTAATATTAGTTTATTTCAGCACAGGCTTAGAGCAGTTTCTTATACAGGGCAATTTTATGAAATACTGAGGGGTCAATCTCTTGGCTTGTAAATGATACTTTTGAGCGCAGGCTCGACAGCTAGAGCGTGTCCATGACCAAAAGTAACCATGATTCTATCATATTGATTGAAAGCCTTATCAATTTTACTCAAAAGTACACTGTCTCGTACCATTTTTGACGTTCGTCCAATGGCACAGAAGTGACAATTGTCATTGACATAATCAAATGCTTCGATGTCGAAATTGTTGATGTCAAAAGGCTTTTTTAGGTATTTTTCATAAACTTTTTTAAAATGCTCAAACGAATACTGCTCGGGTGTCATCTTAAAGCCATGTTTTGCGAAATAGCCTCTGGTTGTTTTTGAAAACACCGAATCTATACTTGCTTTTCTGCCCGTTTCATAGTGATAAGGTATCACAATGCGCTCAATCATATAGTAGAGATACCATTCTTCTTGTGTATGATAGCGACTTGTGAGGGCAAATTCTTCTTTTTCGGTCATATCGCCATTCATCATTTTTATGCCAATACTGTCTGACAGATATTTCAAAAAAGCGGCTTCACCACCCCTCAGTATAGCCGCCTTTTTTGAGGCAAATTTTATAGAATCTGCCCATTGTCCACCCTCATTGAACGTTATTTGAGGGTTCAATTCGTTGAAATATTGTTCTATTATTTTGAATTGGCGGTGTGTATCGGGCAATTGGTGTTCACACCCCACGAAGACGAGGCGTTTGTTCCCGTTTGTTAAATCAATAATATAAGGGGGCGTTATGCTGTCGAACAAACGCCCCACTTCTACATAAGTTTTTGTGACATAATGAGTTGTGGTATTATCATTTGTTGTTTTTACTGTTTGTTGGCAACCTATTATCAGAAAGAGTAGGAATATAATAACTGGGTTTTTAAGCATACTTATTGGTACTTTTCATCAATAAAGTAATCAAAGAATACTGAGGGGGTGCAGTTTGGACAATTGTTCTACAAATCGAACCATCCAGTCGAGTATTTGTGAGGAAAAACTAAAAAACCAAGCAAAGTTCAAGGCATAAAGCGGAAGACAACGTGTGACAATAGTGTTCATAATCCTTAGGTTGAGCGGCTTTCGTTATATAATTTAGGTTATATAGAGTAAATGAGACTAAAATGTTGATGGTCTCTTATTTTTCTACAAGGATAGTGCAAAATACTGAGGGGTGGTAGTACGAATCGGTGAATGGTCGCTTTGGGTCGGTTTTCGGTGAATGTCAAGAATATTAAAAACCTATTTTTGCACATAATTTTGCAACTTATGGAATTTTTAAAAGCTGTTATCATTGATGACGAAGAATTGAGTCGTAAAAATGTAGAGAAACTACTCGACACTTTTTGCCCTGATGTGCAGGTAAAAGCACAATTTGACTCCTCCCTCAGTGCGGTCGAATTTTTGCGTGTGACGGATATTGACGTTTTATTTTTAGATATTAGTATGCCTATCGTCAATGGGTTTGAGTTTTTAGAAGCTCTGCCTTTTGAGCGCACTTTTGAGGTCATTTTTGTCACGGCTTATGATGAATATGTGCTAAAAGCCTTGCGGGCGGGTGCGGTGGATTATATTTTGAAACCCATCAGTGTCAAAGAATTGCAGGAGGCTGTGAGTAAAGTGAAAGTGAAAAGGCGGACTAAAAATGACAGTGTTCTGTCGCGCAAACTGTCGGTTTCACACTCAAAAGGCGTTTCTATTGTTGATTATGACAATATTTTGTATTTTGAAGTGAATGATGATTTGACAACCATTCACCTAATCAATAGTCAAAAAGTGTATGTCTCCAAGAGTTTGAAGGATTTTCAATCGGTTTTGGATGGTTCTTTTTATCGGATTCATAAATCGTATTTGATTAATTTGGCACATATTCAAGGCTATACGCAACAGGAAGGCGGTCAAGCTATTTTAAAAAACAATGTCAAATTGCCCATTTCGAGGCGTACGATGGGAGAATTTGTGGAAACTTTGAAAAATTTTGTGAAAACAGTATAATATGAAAAAAGTCACTCTGCAACAACGAATAGGGCGATGGACTGGTTTTTTTGTACAAATTCTGTCCATCGTCTTATTTTTTGTTATCACTCAGTTTACCCATGCTCAAACCTTGACACTGCCTTATCGTCGCTACGATGTGGAGCAAGGCATGGCAAGTTCTGATGTGTTTGCGATGACTAAAAATAGGGAAGAGGTGCTTTGGTTTGCGACTGACAACGGTCTGAGCCGTTTTGATGGGCTGCGTTTTAGGAATTATTTTACAGAAAATGGTTTGGTGGACAATATGACCGTGGCAATTGAAAGTCTCAATGATACTGTTTTCATCAGCTGTTATCGAAAAGGGATTCAAAAGTTTTATAAAAATCATTTTGATACAATGGTTTATAAAACAAGAATGAATTATATCCAAAACAATAACAATGAATTAATTTTTGCTTTTGCCAGTACTTTGGATAGCAGTCTTGCTTCTTTTCAGTATCAAAAAGGAGCTTATATAAAAAATACCTCGCCCTTGCTTTTTTCACCGCCGCGCTCGAATCCGACGGCTTACTATAAAGTCAAAGGCAGATTCATTTATAAAAACCAAACCGTTTTGAGAGAAATTCCGAAGGATTTGGAAGCTAAAAATGTCGTTTGTGTGGATGAAGATACTGAGGGGGGCGTTTTAATCGGTAGTGTGGGTGCTTATTATATTTTGACGAGAGACAATCAGACCATAAAACGGGTTATTCCTGAACTGAAAGGCACACGAATCTTTAAAATTGTGAAAGATAAATACAGTCGAGTTTGGTGCAAAACCAATACAGGTGAGGCTTTTGTGGATATGAATGGTCAGATAAAAGACATCAAAAGCCTATTGGATTTGGATAAAACAGTCAAAATTCGCCATATTTTTTACGATGAAGACACTGATAATTTGTGGGTTTTGACCAATACCAACGGCGCATATTGCGTGTATAACCCTTTTATTTTGAACTATAATATCAGCAATCTGACAAATAATACCATTTCTATACTACAATTTGATACGCAAAATAGGTTGTGGATAGGCACTTCTGGAGCTTTGGTGGTGCATGAAAAAGGTGTATTCGAGAAAGTACCTTTTCCGTTTGAAGCGAATACTATTTCGCGTATGCAGTTTCAAGACAATGCCGTATATATTCAAACTTCTTTAAAACAATCGTCGCTTCTGGAAAACGGTGCTTTTTTGTGGTTTTATAAAAATATGCCTATTTATGCGCATCTGCATTTGCCCTTTTCGTTTATTGATGCTAAAAATATATTGACTGCCTACGGCGATACACTTAAAAGGGAGTCTAATCAGCAACTCAGAAGATTCAGTATCAGCAGACTGCAAGACAGCCTTTTACGGGGCTTTTTTAATACGTCTGCCAATCGCATCAATGGTTTTTTGATGCGTCCTAATGACACGCTTTGGGCAGGCGGATACAATGGTCTGAACTGGCAAAAAGGAGATAAATGGGGTAAAGTATCGCCCAATTCTACTATTTTAAATGGCATTATCAACGGTGTTTTTTCGCTTTCTGATGGTCAAATTGTCGTTTTAGCAGAGAAAGGTATTGCCATTTTTAAAAATAACGTTTGGTTTGAAAGTGAATCATACAAAGGACGCGATGTTAGAAAAAGTCGCACGCTCGTCATAGATGGCAAAGGCAGATGGTGGCTGGCGACGGCGAATGGGGTTCTGGTTTTTGAAGGCGAAAAATCCTATTTTTTTGATAAATCGAATGGTTTAGTCAATTCAAAAGTTAATACACTGGCTTATGATGCACAAAATAATGCCATGTGGGTTGGGACAAATAATGGCATTTCGAGAATAGATATTACACTTTTTGAAAAGTATATTTTTCAAAAACCCACTATTTTTATTGATAAAATCAGTGGTTTTGATGGGAAAATCTACTCCCTCAGTATGGCGAAGCTACCAACCAATAATCTCATCATTCATCTTATTGCTCAGGATTATTTGAATCCGCAATCGTTGATTTATGAATACCAATTGGACAACAATCCGTGGACTCAAACCGACAGTACTTTGACTTTGCCCTCTTTGAGCTATGGCAATCACACAATAATAGCCAGAGCGAAAATTGAAAACTCAGATTGGGCGACGACCGACCCCCTCAGTATATATGTGCAATATCCCGTTTATATGCGTTGGTGGTTCATCGGTTTGGGACTTATGGCGGCTTCGAGTTTGGTTTATTGGCGCATTAAGCAACTCAAAAAGCAAAATGAAGAAAAATTAGCCTATCAAACCCAAATCACCGAACTGAAACAACAAGGTTTGGCGGCTATGATGAACCCGCATTTTATCTTCAATTCTTTAAATTCTATTCAATATTTTGTCAATTCAAACGACTTGCTTCAAGCCAATGAATATTTGGCACAATTTGGCAAACTGATTCGTTACAATTTGGAGGCCTCGATGCACACCACTATCATGTTGGAGGAAGAGTTGAAACGTTTGGAATTGTATTTATCGCTAGAAAAAATGCGTTTCAACTTCGACTACACGCTTTCCGTTGATGCCAATCTGGATAAAAATACACTCGAAATTCCCTCAATGCTGATTCAACCTTTTATCGAAAATGCCATTTGGCACGGCATTCTGCCATCAAAAAAGCAAGGTGAGATTCAAGTTTTGATTGTAAAAGAAAATGATAACCAATTAGTTATAAGTATAGAAGACAATGGTATTGGTTTAGAAGAAAGTAAAAAGCTGAAACAATCGAATCACATTGCCCGAAGTTTGCAGATTATCAACGAGCGTATTCATATTCTGAACAAAGCGACAAAAGTCGGCAATGCGGTCGTTTTTAAAGAATTGAAAGACGGGGAAAAAGTAGCGGGGACATTGGTACGAATAGAACTGTGGCAAGGAAAGTTTTAGACAAGTTTTGAATACATTTATCCGAAAAAGGTTTTGCGATATGTCAACGGACTTTGTTTTTTCAATAACCGAAAAGACCGATTGAAATTTGAGATGTTCTGAAAACCACAATCCAAAGCAATCTGCTGAATACTTTTTTTGTTTTCAATCAACAGATGGCACGCAAAACTGATACGCACTTCCGTCAGAAATTGCACATAGGTTTTGCGCGTCCGATTCTTAAAAAATTTGCAAAAATTAGAAACAGACATATTGGCAATATCCGCCACATCTTCCATCAATATTTTCTGATTGTAGTGCGAGAGTGTGTATTCATACACCTCATTGATTTTTGTAGATTCAAAACGGTGATAAGAATCCAAAAAGTTTTCACTACTCAAATAAACAACTTCTCTTGACTGAGCAATTAAGTCTAAAAGGCTCAAAAGTAGTGTTATACGTTCGACACCCTTTTCCACTTCCATAAGTTTTGACAAAATCTGAATCGCTTTATTTTTCGTTTCACCTTCGATGCGCAAACCTCTTTTGGCTTTTTCAAACAAGGCTCGGATGTTTTCCATTTCTTTTAATTTCAAAAAATCACTACCAAAACATTCGGGTAAAAATTGAATAACCTGTGCATAGGTACACAAGTTTGAATCTGGCTCAAGATATACAGCATCATTTTTCCAGACATGTGGCAAATTTGCACCAACCAGCACCAAGTCCCCCTCAGTAAAAGGTTCAATACTATCGCCGACAAAACGTAATCCTGTGCTTTCGATGATGTGTGACAACTCCAATTCAGGGTGAAAATGCCATTTAGTATAAAAATAAGGTTGCTTATCAATACGTGAAATATAGGCATTATCTGTTGCAGAATCAAGTTTACGAAGAATAGCTTGCATCGCTTTTATTTAAGAATAGATGTGAAAGGTGTTAAATGATAATATTTTCATCAAAAATAATTAAAATTTGATAAAATTTCATCAAAATTTGATAAAATTTCATTAAAAAAGAAAAATGCCGAGTTGTAGCTTTGTACTCAACAAATCAAACGGAGTTAGTTATTAATTTTTTATACATTCTTGTTGTGCGCCCTGTTGCTGGAAAAGCAGCAGGCTGTTTTGAAAAATAATATACCGTAAAATATATGCAACACAAAGTTTTAAAGGTTAACGCAACCGATAACGTCATCGTCGCACTACGCGATTTGGAAGCAGGAGAAAACATCGCTTTTGAAGGCGAAAATTACATTTTACCCAATGCCATCAAAGCCAAGCACAAATTCGTTACACACGATTTGGCTGTTGGCGACCACGTGACGATGTATGGCGTTTTGGTCGGTAAAGCCACGCAACCTATCAAAAAAGGCGAACAAATCACGACGGCTAATCTCGTTCACGAGTCAGAAGATTATTCTACAAAAAAAAGAGCCCCCCTCAGTAGTTGGACTGCGCCAGACATCAAAAAATATGAAAATCGGACCTTCATGGGCTATCACCGTTCCGACGGGCAGGTGGGCATTTCCAATTATTGGCTCGTCATTCCTTTGGTTTTTTGTGAAAATCGCAATATTTTGAAGCTAAAAGACGCTTTTGACAAAGCGTTGGGCTATGCTTTCCCCGATACTTATTTGAAACAAACAGAGGATTTACTTGCCTTGCACAAAGCGGGCAAATTGGACGAAGTAGCCTCCTACAAAGCCGTCAATTATACAAAAACAACTGAGAAATCACCCTATTTTAAAAACTTGGACGGCATCAAATTCCTTACCCACGAAATGGGTTGTGGCGGTTTGAATTCCGATCAAGAACGTTTAGCGGCTTTGTTTGCGGCTTATGCCAACAATGCGAACGTGGCAGGTGTCACTGTTTTGAGTTTGGGTTGTCAAAAAACGCAATATGCCGATATGATGCGCGAAATCGAGGCAAGAAATCCGCATTTCGATAAAAAAATCCTCTATTTTGACCAACAAACTTTTGGAACTGAGTTTGAAATGATGTCGGCAGCCATCAAACAAACGTTTTTGGCATTAATTGAAGCTGACAAACAAGTGCGTCAACCTGCGCCTTTGTCGAAACTGCACATTGGTCTCAAATGTGGCGGCTCCGATGGCTTTTCGGGCATTTCAGCCAACCCCGTTTTGGGTCATTTGTCCGATTTGGTCGTGGCTTTGGGTGGCAAAACGAATTTGGCGGAATTTCCAGAACTCTGTGGCGTTGAACAAGAACTCATCAATCGCTGTGTGACGGAAGATAAGGCTGAAAAATTTGAATATCTCATGCGTTCTTATTCAGATCAAGCGGCGGCACAAGGCGGCAGCTTCGATATGAACCCCTCAGTAGGAAATATCAAAGACGGTTTGATTACCGATGCCATAAAATCCGCAGGCGCAGCCAAAAAAGGCGGAACGGCCCCCATTGTGGATGTTTTGAAATATACAGAAGTCGCTAAAGAATCAGGTTTGCATTTGGTTTGTACGCCTGGCAACGATGTGTTGGCAACAACGGGACAAGCTGCCGCAGGGGCGACAATTATTCTTTTTACGACAGGTTTGGGAACACCTACTGGAAATCCTATCGCAGCAATGGTCAAAGTGTCAACCAATACGAAATTGGCGCAAAAAATGCCCGATATTATTGATTTTGACTGCGGCGCAATCATCGAAGGCGAAAAAACAATCGCCGAAACAGCTGAAGATTTGCTGGATTACTGTATAGATTTGGCAAGCGGCAAATTCCGCACAAAAGCGCAAATCTTGGGTCAAGATGATTTCATTCCATGGCAAACGGGGATTAATTTATAGTTATTTCGCTTCGATTAGGTTTAAAAATTCATTTTTTAGGTCTGGAAAATCGTTTTTAGGTTCGTCCAAGTTTGGGAAACTTCAAAGTTTCCTAAACTTTATAGGCTTCAACACACAAACTATTAAAAGGCAATATTATCAAAACCCCAAAATAGACCCCTCAGTATAAGTTCGTGTAATTTGTGAAAATTCGTGTCTAATAATCAAAACTAAATTCAACAAGACAATGAAAAAACTACTTTACGCAGCAGCACTTTTATTATGTGTTGTCAAAACCGACGCACAAACTTATACACCTGCCGCTGAAAACCTAAAAGCCCGCGAGTGGTTTCAAGATGCCAAATTTGGACTTTTTGTTCATTGGGGCGTTTACAGTGTCTTGGGCGATGGCGAATGGGTGATGAACAATCAAAAAATTGATAAAAAAAACTATCAAAAACTCCCCGCCTTTTTCAATCCGACCGAATTTGACCCAAAAGAATGGGTGTCAATGGTGAAAGCCGCAGGCATGAAGTATATTACCATCACCTCCAAACACCACGATGGTTTTGCGATGTTCGATTCCAAACAAACAGATTGGGACATCGTTGACCGCACGCCGTATAAAAAAGATGTCTTGAAAATGCTCGCAGATGAATGTCAAAAGCAGGGTATCAAACTTTTTTTCTACCATTCGCACCTCGATTGGTATCAAGACGATTATTATCCGCGTGGTGGCACAGGACAAAGCTCAGGTCGCCCTAATAAAGGAGATTTTAATAAATATCTCGATTTTATGGACGCTCAACTGACAGAACTGTTGACAAATTATGGTCCCATCGCAGGTATTTGGTTCGATGGTTGGTGGGATAGAAAAGAAGCGGATTGGCGTTTACAAAAAACATATAGTTTGATTCACAAATTGCAACCGCAATGTCTGATAGGCAATAATCACCATCAAGCACCGAAAGATGGCGAAGATTTTCAGATGTTTGAGAAAGATTTGCCGGGTAAAAACACCGCAGGATTCAATGAAGAGTCACAAATTGGTAAATTGCCCCTCGAAACGTGCGAAACGATGAACAATTCGTGGGGTTTTAATTTGCAAGACTCCAGATATAAATCTACTAAAAACTTGATTCAGTATTTGGTGAAAGCGGCGGGTAATAATGCCAATTTCCTTCTAAATGTGGGTCCGATGCCCAATGGCAAAATCCAACCCGAATTTGTAAAAACGCTTGGCGAAGTAGGTAAATGGTTGGAAAAGAATGGCGAAACCATTTACAATACACGTGGTGGCGTTGTGACGCAAAAATCGTGGGGTGTGACGACACAAAAAGGCAATACGACGTATGTTCACGTATTACATGCCGAAGATTCAAAACTTTTGTTGACAGAAATCAAGCAAAAAATCAAAAGCGTCAAAGTGTATGGCTCAAATACGGCTTTAAAATTCAAACAAGACGAATTTGGTGTGGCGATTGAGTTGCCAAAGGTTTTGGATGACATAGATACGATTTTGGTGGTTGAATAATTTCTCAGATTTACGAAATTTTGGGAAGTTTCGTAAATTCTTTATCTTAACATCTTTTGTCTTTGTACTAAAAATATGCTTAGTTTAAAAAACAAAATAGCCATTGTCACAGGTGGCGGAAGTGGTATCGGCCGAGCCATTGCAACGCTTTTTGCCAAACAAGGCGCAGTCGTTCACATCATCGAACTCAATGAATCGGCAGCAAAAGACGCTGTGGAACAGATTCATACTGAGGGGGGTCATGCAATGACGCATAGTTGCAATGTGGCGATTCAAAATGAAGTCAAAACTGTGTTTGAACGCATCGGACAATTCGATATTTTGGTCAATAATGCAGGCATTGCTCACGTGGGCAATGTCGAAAACACCTCAGAAACCGATTTTGAACGCGTTTTCAACGTCAATGTCAAAGGCGTTTACAATTGTTTGCACTGTGCAGTGCCTCAATTCAAGCAGAATGGCGGCGGTGTTATTCTCAATATGGCTTCTGTGGCCGCATTGGTGGGTTTGAACGACCGTTTGGCTTATTCTATGTCGAAAGGAGCCGTTATGGCGATGACAATGGCGACGGCCAAAGATTATGTTCAGAATAATATTCGCTGCAATTCTATTTCGCCTGCCCGCGTGCATACACCTTTTGTAGATGGCTTTTTAGCCAAAAATTATCCGGGAAAAGAAGCCGAAATGTTTGAAAATTTATCGAAAACACAACCGATTGGGCGCATGGGCAAGCCTGAGGAGATAGCAAACTTAGCACTTTTTTTATGTTCCGAAGAAGCGGCCTTCATAACAGGCTGCGATTATCCGATTGACGGCGGATTTGTAAAACTGAATACATAACCAATACCATCGTCGAAGTTTTGAACTTCGACGACGGTAAAAATCTTAAAAAATGAAACTTTTACGCTTTGGCGAATTTGAACAAGAAAAACCTGCCGTTGAATTAGCAAATGGCAAACGCATTGATGTTTCGGCTTTTGGCGAAGATTATAACGAAAACTTTTTTGGTACTGAGGGGGTCGCTCGTTTAGCAACTTGGTTGGAAACAAACGCCGAAAATTGTCCCGAAGTGCCTGCTGAAGCCCGTTTGGGGTCGTGTATTGCGCGACCATCTAAAATTGTGTGTATCGGATTAAACTATGCCAAACATGCTGCCGAATCGGGCATGGCTGTGCCAACAGAGCCAGTCGTTTTTTTCAAATCAACAACGGCTTTGTGTGGACCTAATGACAATGTTATCATCCCCAGAAACTCTGAAAAAACAGATTGGGAGGTCGAGTTAGCCGTTATCATAAGTAAAAAAGCCTCTTATGTTGAAGAAACAGATGCGATGGACTATGTAGCAGGTTATGCTTTGCACAATGATTATTCTGAGCGCGCTTTTCAGTTGGAACGCGGCGGACAATGGGTAAAAGGCAAAAGTAACGACACTTTCGCGCCCTTAGGCCCTTGGTTGGTGACTAAAGACGAAATTGAAGACCCCGAAAGCCTACGCCTTTGGTTGAGCATTGACGGAGAAATGTTGCAAGACTCTAATACCAATGATATGATTTTTGGTATCAAACACATCGTCAGTTATCTCAGCCAATTTATGACTTTGCTCCCAGGTGATGTCATTTCGACGGGTACACCTTTCGGTGTGGGTTTAGGTTTCAAGCCACCGCGTTATTTGAAAGGTGGCGAGGTGATTGAATTGGGTATTGATGGTTTGGGAACACAAAGGCAGGTGGCTGTTCGGTATGGCGAATGATATTTTTATTTTTGAGTAAAGCTGATGTTCTCATAAATATCAACCAAATTCACCGAAACGCCGAGCGAACGTAACAAAATAGCGTTGTTTAAATTTGTTTCTTGACTTTTTATCCAAGTCGTGGGCGTTTCTCTAAACCAAGTTTCGACAAGTGGCGAGTCTTGCTCAACCAAAACGTACTCTTTGAAAGAAGGAATGGTTTCATAGATGAAAAACTTAGCACCTCTGTCGTATTTTGCTGTGCTTTTTGACAAAACTTCAACGATGACAAGCGGATTAACGATAAGGTCTTCGCGGTCTTCCCAAAATTCGGGTTGCTCGCAAATAACCAAAGCATCGGGATAAAGAACTTTGTCAGCCGCTTCGATATAAATTTTTTGGTCACTGTTGATGACCCAAAATTTTTGAGGCAAAGGCTTGACAAGATATTTTAGTGCTGCTACCAAATTTGAAGATATGGCATTATGATTAAATTTTCCCCCAGGCATTCGTATGATTTTACCGTTATGAAATTCATGTTTATAGACCGATTTTTCCTCTTTTTCGAGGTATTCTCGAAGCGAGTAAAGACGTTCAGACTTTTTAACAGCCTTTTTTTCTAATAGAGCGACCATTATTTTCTATTTTTTTAGCAAATTTAATTGTTTTTGATGAAAAACCCAAAATCAGAATTAAGATGACAATTGACGCACACCAACATTTTTGGCATTTCGATCCCGTCCGCGATGCGTGGATTACTGAGGGGTCTATGTCGGTCATTCGGCGAGATTTTTTGCCAAGCGATTTATCTCCCATTTTGCAGCAAAATGGTATAGATGGTTGCATCGCCGTTCAAGCCGATCAATCGGAAATGGAGACACATTTTCTATTGGAATTGGCAGCTCAATATGACTTCATAAAAGGCGTTGTCGGTTGGGTGGATTTAAAAGCGGATAACCTTTCGGAGCGTTTGGATTATTATACATTATTTCCAAAACTCAAAGGTTTCCGACATATTTTGCAAGGTGAGAAGCCTGAGTTTATGCTCCAACCACGATTTACTGAGGGGGTGCGTTTATTGGGTCAAAAAGGTTTTACTTACGATATTTTAGTTTTTCCAAAACATTTAAAAGCTGTAAAAGTATTCTTAAAAAAGTGTGAGAATCAACCGTTTGTGATTGACCATTTGGCAAAACCATATATCAAACGTGGCTTAATCAAAGAATGGGCAAAAGACATACGCAGCATTGCCAAACACGAAAATGTGTCGTGCAAAATATCGGGTATGGTCACAGAAGCCGATTGGCAAAACTGGAAAGAGAGCGATTTTACACCTTATTTGGATACTATTCTTGAAGCCTTTGGAACGGATAGGGTGATGTATGGCTCGGATTGGCCTGTTTGTTTGGTAGCTGCGAGTTATGAAAAACAGTTTTCTATTGTCAAAAACTATATAAAAAAACTATCAGATACTGAGGGGGATAAAATTATGGGTGACAATGCCGCACGTTTTTACAAAACAGCATAAAACCAGCATATTTTGATAGCGACATTTAAAAGTTTTAAACACTCACTGTTTTTCGCTTCGCTCAAAATGCGTGCTTTGGAATAATTTTATTCAGAGCGGAGTCAGTTTTGAGTTTGAAAAACTCAAAACTGACTCCGCTCTGAATAAAATTATTTTTGTAACGAGGGAGCTTGCGACCAATGTTGTGTATATTCTCAGTATTTTTCTATGTTGTTATCAAATTCTATAAGTTTTGATTCTGATAATACCTAACTATGACTCTTTTAATCACCGTAATAGGAATTCTAATATTGGTATTACTCATTTCCTATTTCAAAATCCATACTTTTTTGGCATTTCTGATTGTATCAATCGGTATAGGTCTTTGTTTGGGTATGCACCCCGAGGCGATGATGAAATCCATTCAGAATGGCATAGGTAGTACGTTGGGTTCGATAGTCAGTATCATTGCTTTGGGTGCTATGTTGGGAAAAATAGTCGCCATCAGCGGTGCAGCGCAACAAATAGCGCAAACCATGGTGAATTTGGTCGGCACAGAACACATTCGTTGGGCATTTATGATAACGGGTTTTATCGTCGGTTTGCCTTTGTTTTATTCCGTTGGGTTTATGTTGATTGTGCCTTTAGCCATCACGGTTGCGCATCGGTACAATTTGTCGGCGATTTACATCGGCTTGCCGCTTTTGGCATCTTTATCGGTCACGCAAGGATATTTGCCGCCGCATCCTGCGCCCTTATTTTTAGTGAAACAATTGAATGCGGACATGGGTTTGACCTTATTTTATGGCATCATCATATCCATTCCAGCGATTTTAATATCGGGTGCATTATATGGTTCGACGGTCAAAAACTATATGCAGCCGCCGAATTTGTCATTCGTCGCACCACAAATAGCGGCTGAAAACTTGCCTTCGGCCCCCCTCAGTATTTTCACTGTTTTATTGCCTATTGTGTTGATTGGTGTTGGGTCAATCGTGCCGCCGTATTTGTCGGAGGGTTTATTGAAGCAGTTTTTTCTATTCATTGGCGATGCCACGGTGAGTTTATTGATAGCCGTGCTGTTCGCGTCTTACGCATTGGGTCTATTTTCTCCAAAGAATGCTTCTAAAAAAAGCCTAAAACAAAGCGAAATCACGCATTTTTTTGGCGATGCTATGAAAGATGTGGCTTCATTGTTCCTCATTTTTGGCGGTGCGGGTGCGTTGAAACAGATACTCACAGATGGCGGCGTTTCGCAAACCATCGCCGACATCATGAAAGATTCAAACATGAATCTCTACGTGTCAGGTTGGTTAGTGGCGGCGATTATTCGTGTTTGTGTCGGTTCTTCGACTGTTTCGGGTATCACGACGGCAGGTTTTATCGCTCCTTTGATGACCACCACCGCCATCAATCCCAATTTGATGGTGTTGAGCATCGGTGCAGGCAGTATGATGTTTTCACACGTCAACGACACGGGCTTTTGGTTATTCAGAGAATATTTTCAATTGTCTTTTAAAGATACGCTCAAAACATGGTCAGTCATGGACACCTTGGTTTCAATAACGGGGCTATTGGGTGTGTTAGTGATGCAGTATTTTATATGAGTCGGCTGTTTATAATCCTATGATTTTGTTATAATCTGAAAATCAGTTCATTATGAAATCAATTTTATTAGAAAAACCCTATCATTTTACCTATAAAGACATTGAATCGGACGAATCACTCGCACCCGACCAAGTGCTTTTGAAAATCCACAACATTGGCATTTGTGGTACAGATTATCATGCCTTTCGAGGCAATCAACCCTTTTTCAGTTATCCACGACGTTTGGGACATGAGTTGGGGGTAGAGATTGTGGCTTTGGGCAGTGGTGTTGATGCGGAAAAGTACCCCCTCAGTAGTCGGGGGTCTGTTGAGCCATATTTGCATTGTGGCGTGTGCCAAGCTTGTCGGCGAGGTAAGACGAATTGTTGTGAAAGTTTGCAAGTTTTGGGTGTGCATACTGAGGGGGGGATGACAGAATTTCTGAAAGTGCCTGCGGCAAAAGTTCATCTATCAAAAAAACTGACTTTTGAGCAATTGGCTTTGGTCGAAACATTGGCTATTGGTTGTCATGCTGTTGATAGAGCGAAAATTGAAGCCCATGACAGTGTTTTAATCATTGGTGCAGGCCCGATTGGCTTGTCGGTTGTGGAATTTGCGCGGATGAAAACGGCTTCTGTTTTTGTTTTAGATAGAGACGAAAATCGCTTAACTTTTTGCCGAAATAACTACGGTGTACAGACTGTTTTAGCTGCGGAGGGTTTCGATTTACTGTCTTTTATGCCCGAAAAACCGACCATCATCTTTGATGCCACAGGCAACGAACAATCTATGAACGACACCGTGAAAACCATTGCCCACAGTGGAAAAATCGTTTTTGTCGGCTTGCATCAAGGTTTTATTCAGATAAAAGATTCTGAGTTTCACAGAAAAGAAGTGACGCTTATGGCTTCTCGGAACGCCTTACCACAAGATTTTGAATTTATCATTCAAAAAATGGAGGAAGGTGTGATTGATACCTCCAAATGGATAACGCATCGGGCAGATTTCGACGATATGTTGCAACATTTTGAGACTTGGTTGAAGCCTGAAAGTCGGGTGATAAAGGCGGTTGTACAGTTGTAAATAGAAATGAACGTAACTGTTTAGGTTAATGTAAATACATAAGTCGAAATATAAATTAAAACATTGAGTTTTTCTATTTGCCCAAAATCTGATAAAATGAGAGAAAATCCGTTTATAATCATTTGTTTAACAACCGTTCTTTATGGTTGTTTGCCGCCACAATTACCGCTTTCAAAGGAAGAAAAGGCACTTGAAAAACAACTAAGCAAAAAGTTTGGATGTGAGGTTGTATTTAAACATGACTATCCGACTATCAAAGAAGGAGGTAGCGATGGTACATTTGGTATTTTCATGTGCGACAATTTGTGTAATTCTGAATATTCTGAATTGTTAAAAATATGCGGAGATATTTCCAAACAACTTACGCCTATTTTGAGCCATAAAAATTCTTATAAATCAATCAGTATTGGGTTTTCAAAAGCAATTAAGATTGATGAAAGAATGGAAAGGGAAGATTGTGTGAAAATATTTAAATTTTTAGTTTCAAATCCTGATTCACTTCTTTTATTTAAAAAGATATACTGAGGGGGATAAATATGATAAAAAAACGTCGGCGAGGTTTGAAACCTCGCCGACGTTAAAAAAAATCTTAACATCTAAAAAATAATGAATCTCAACCTAAAAAACAAAGTCATCATCGTCACAGGTGGTGCAAAAGGTATCGGCGAAGGCATCGCCGAAGTCCTCGGTACTGAGGGGGCCATCGTTGCGATTGTCGGACGCAATGAAGCGGACAACCTATTGACTGTCAATAAAATAAAGGCAGCCAATGGGCAAGCATTTTCAGTCATTGCGGAATTGACTCAGCCCGACGATTGTAAAAATGCGGTGGCACAAGTCGTTGCACAATGCGGGCGCATTGATGGTTTAGTCAATAATGCAGGAGTCAACGATGGTGTCGGACTTGAAAATGGCAACTACGAAGGGTTTGTCGCTTCGTTGCACCGCAATTTGATACATTATTATCTGATGGCGCATCATGCTTTGCCATTTTTGAAAGAATCGAAAGGCGCAATCGTCAATATCGGTTCAAAAACCGCTGAAACTGGGCAAGGTGGCACATCTGCCTATGCTGCGAGCAACGGCGGACGCAACGCCTTGACCCGCGAATGGGCGGTCGAGTTGTTGAAATATGGCATTCGGGTCAATGCCTTGATTGTGGCAGAATGTTACACGCCTTTGTATGACCGTTGGATCAAAACATTGCCCAATCCAGAAGAAACTTTGGCAAAAATCACCTCGAAAATTCCTTTGGAAAACCGCATGACAACGGCGACGGAAATTGCCAATATGGTGGCTTTTCTGTTGTCCGATGTGTCAAGTCATACGACTGGGCAATTAATACACGTGGATGGTGGCTATGTGCATTTGGATAGGTCGTTAATCACAGATTTAGACTGATTGATTTGATTGGTATGATTCCTTTATAATCAATTTAATCAAATAAATCCGTCTAAATCAGTAATTCGTATCAAAAAGTACAAAATAAATCGCAACCAATTTAAGCAGCCCAAACTAATTTTGTGCTGCATCATTTTTAAACAATAAGAATCATGCAAAAAGAAAAACCAAGCTATTTAGTTCCTTTTATTCTCATCACGAGTTTGTTTTTTATGTGGGGTATTGCCAATAATTTGAATGGCATTTTGATTCCACATTTGCGTAAGGCTTTAGAATTGAGCAATATGCAATCCACTTTTGTGGACACAGCGGTTTATATGGCGTATTTCCTCATGGCGATTCCCGCAGGCATCATTTTGAGGAAATTTGGCTATAAAAAGGGTATTATCATGGGTTTATTGATATTTGCGGCGGGCGCATTGCTGTTTTTGCCTGCGGCAGATAATCGAGCTTATTCTGTTTTTCTTTTGGGTTTATTCATTCTCGGTTGCGGTTTGACACTTTTAGAAACGGCTGCCAATCCTTATGCCACACGACTCGGCGATACTGAGGGGGCGACAGCGCGACTCAATTTGGCGCAATCGTTCAATGGTTTAGCGGTTTTCGTAGGCCCTGTTATTGGGACATTATTTATCCTTTCGGGAACAGAATACAGCAAAGAACAAATGTTGGCAATGCCCGAAGCGGATAAAATTGCGTACCTGACAGGCGAAGCAGCATCGGTAAAAATGCCTTATTTGATATTAGGTGGTTTCCTTATTTTATTGGCGATTATTTTCTATTTCATTGACTTACCTGAGTTGGAAGAGAAAAACGAAACCACTCAAAAAGGTGGCATTTTCGATACTTTGAAATACAGTCATGTACGTTGGGCGGTTATTGCACAGTTGTTTTATGTAGGCGCACAAGTGTGTGTCACGAGTTTTTTCATCCGTATGGCGATGACAGGCGGCGGTGTTGATGAAAAAACAGCGGGCTACTATTTGAGTCTATACGGCTTGTTGTTTATGATTGGTCGTTTTGCTGGTACGGCGATTATGCGCTTTGTTGCGCCCGCTAAATTGCTGAGTTTGTACTCTGTTGCGTGCATTTTATTGGGTGCTGCGGCCATTTTTACTGAGGGGTCGCTTGTGGTTTGGGCTTTAGGCGGTTTAGGCTTTTTTATGTCTATCATGTTTCCGACGATATTTTCTTTGGGCATCGTTGGCTTGAAAGAGGAGACAAAACCTGCCTCATCCTTGATTGTGATGGCGATTATTGGCGGCGCGATTTTTCCTGTTATCATGGGTAATATCATTGACCGTGCAGGTGATAATATTCAAGCGGGTTATATTGTGCCGTTGGTTTGTTACATTTTTGTGCTTTACTTTGGTTTGGTGGGGCATAAAGTGAAGACGGCAAATTAGAATTTTAATAGTAAAGGTAAAAAACAATAAAAATCGGATAAAAAGAAGCGATTTTAAGTTAAAAAAAGGCATTTATAAAGTCAGAGAAGGCGTTCAGAAAGTCAGAGAAGGCGTTCAGAAAGCCTGAGAAGGCGTTCAGAAAGTCTGAGAAGGCGTTCAGAAAGTCTGAGAAGGCATTCAGAAAGTCTGAGAAGGCATTCAGAAAGTCTGAGAAGGCGTTGGAAAAGCCCGAGAAGGCGTTGGAAAAGTCAGAGAAGGCGTTGGAAAAGTCAGGGAAGGCGTTGGAAAAGTCAGGGAAGGCGTTAGAAAAATCAGGGAAGGCGTTCAGAAAGTCAGAAAAAGGCATTTGAGAAAGACATGAAGAGAGTGTTCACAAAACTGTGTCAATACAAAATCTAATTACCTTTGTAAATGGAAAAGACATTTAATTTTGAGCACTACAAGAGCGAAGCAGTATCAGGACTGCTGAATGGTCAGCCGTTAACAGGAAAAGACGGAGTA
>JAEUUP010000021.1 GCA_016787525.1 Saprospiraceae bacterium
CGAAAAAAGGGAGGATGGAGCGAGATGTTTTATTTTTTTGAATTGTGGGCTGCACCCACAATTCAAAAAAATAAAACATCTCGCTCCAAAAGGTCTCTTTGCCGCCGAAGGCGGCTATTTTAAGTTATTTTAGGTACTAAACAATTACCGAACTATTGATTAGAGCAAAACAAAAATTTTTATTCTTTGACAAGTAACTTTTTTACAAAATTACGATGATTCAATAAAGACAGCAGTTTAAAAAATTAAAAACCATCAATTGAAACCTAAGAATGAGATAAAAAACTGATTTTTGCTCTGCAAAATAACAGTTTTTAAATTATCGTTCGTACAAAGATTTTGTTACCATTCTCTTAAAAAACATATTGGAAAATGCACAAATTGAGTGACCAAGATATTGTTGCAGGTTTGAAAGTTGATGATAGAGAAACCTTGCGGCATGTATATAAAACGCTAGGTCCCAAAGTTTTGGGCTACGTATTGAATAATAGCGGCTCTCGTGAAGATGCAGACGAGCTGCTGCAAAATTGTGTGATGAAAGTTTGGCACAATATAAAAAATGACAAATACGACAATCGAGGTAAGTTTGAAATTTATTTTTTCAACATTGTCACATATACTTGGATTGATGAATTGCGGAAGCGAAAGAAACGACCCGCCGATGATATTGATTCTGTCAGTATGTACTTGGGCGAAGATTCGTTTGAAATTATGTATCAAAACGTATTGAAAAATGGGCAAGTACAATCACTTTACAAAGCATTGGCACGTTTGGGTGAATTGTGTCGAACAGTAATTTCTGCTTTTTATTTGGACAATAAACCAACCAAAGAAATAGCTGAACAGGAAGGTGTTGCTGATTCAGCGATTCGTAAACGTCTGTTCGATTGTCGTGAGCGATTGAGGGGATTGGCTCAAGAGGAAATGAATTTGTTAAACTTATAAGAAAGCATGGAAAATATTCAAAAAATACAAGATTTCCTCCAAAACCGTTTAACAGAAGAGGAAAAAAACGCATTTGAGAAAGAAATGAAAGAGGATTCTAACTTGGCTCAAGATGTGTTGTTGCATCAACAATTGCATCAAGCTTTGGCATATAGCGATGCGTTCAAGATGCAAAGCATGTTGAAAGAAATTGTGGCTGAAACGCCTTTAAAACCTGATTTTGAAGGGTATCAATCGTTGATTAAAACCCAAAAATGGTGGACAAATGGGCGATTAGGCATTTTTGGTTTGGCAATTGTAGCAATTTTAGCAGGTTCATTTTGGTTTTATCAAAATAAGACGGAACACGCACGACTTCAAGCCATCGCTGCACCACATTGGGCAGAGGTGTTCGACTACGCTGTACGCATTGATGATGCTGATGTGTCAAACTTTGCACAAGGTATGAAAGCTTATAAATCAGGCAATTATGTCGCTGCGGCTCAAGTCTTTGAACGCCACCTAGCGCAGCAACCTGATGATGGTATGACTCAATTGTACCTCGGCATTGCTTATGCTCTGTCGCAACAACAAGAAAAAGCCATTGAAAACCTCTTACCTCTGGCAAATCATCAGAGTGAGTGGACAACTTCCGCACAATGGTATTTAGCTTTGTGTTACTTGCGCGACGGTAACGCTAATGCAGCACGACAATGGTTGAGTAATTTGAAAAATGATGCAATTTATGCTGAAAAAGCTCAAAAAGTGTTGAATCAGTTGTAAGCCCAAATAAGACAAAACTAATTTTGTAAGTCTCAAAGGCTTATTGAAACATAAAACCTCACAAACCCCAATGACTAATCCCCCCCCTCAGTAATTTGAAGAAAAAAGCCATGTTCTTGTTTGTAAGAACGTGGCTTTTTCTATTTTTGGCAAAAAATAATATTCAACCAAAATAAAAATCAACCAAACGCATGTCTCAACTATCGCCACAACTCATCTTGAGCATCATCGTCGCTTACTTTTTGATGCTTATTGGTATTTCATATATTACAAGTCGCGGCTCGTCCGACAATCACTCTTTTTTTATGGCAAAACGCCAATCGCCTTGGTATTTGATAGCAATTGGTATGATTGGCACCTCTATTTCGGGCATCACTTTCATTTCCGTGCCAGGTTGGGTTGAGGCACGCTCAATGTCGTATATGCAAACCGTCTTTGGATTCCTTTTGGGCTATGTGACAATTGCCTATGTTCTGATGCCTATGTATTATAAGTTGAATTTGATTTCGATATATACATACCTCGACAAACGCTTCGGCACAAACAGCTATAAGACAGGCTCGGCTTTTTTCCTTTTGTCACGCACAGTCGGTTCAGGCTTTAGACTTTATCTGGCGGCTCTGGTTTTACACCAATTTGTTACTTCACCTTTTGGGATTCCATTTTGGGTGACTGTGGCTGTGACGATTGGCTTAATTTGGTCATATACGTTCAAAGGCGGTGTAAAAACCATTATTTGGACAGATTTGATACAAACCTTGTGTCTGTTAGTAACTTTAGTGATGACTATTTCGATGTTAGGTGACAAATTGGGTTTATCGTTCAGTGGCATTGTAGATACGGTTTTGAGTAGTCCAAAATCTCAAATTTTCTTTTTTGAAAATGGTTGGGGCGATGCCAAAAACTTCTTCAAGCAGTTTCTATCAGGCGCATCTATTTGTATCGTCATGTCGGGGCTTGACCAAGATATTATGCAAAAAAACTTGACTGTCAAAACCCTCAAAGGCGCACAAATCAATATGTTATCATATGGCGCACTCTTAGGTTTTATCAACTTTCTGTTTCTATCGCTTGGTATCTTATTGTTTCTGTATGCACAACAGAACAATATCCCTATCCCCTCAGTAAACGGCACGCCACGCACCGATTTATTGTTCCCGACTATCGCTTTACAGTATTCAACGCCTTTGATTGGTGTCCTCTTCTTTTTGGGCATATTGGCATCAACCTATGCGAGTGCTGACTCTGCTTTGACTTCTCTAACCACAGCTTTCTGTATTGACTTCTTAGGTTTTGATAAAAAAAACAGCGAAGACACAACAAAAACAAGAACCTTGGTGCATCTGGGATTTTCTGTTCTTTTGTTTGTCATCATCATTATCTTCTATTTCATCAACGATTCCTCGGTCATTGAAGCCATTTACAAAGCAGCGAGTTATACTTATGGGCCGCTTTTAGGGCTTTTTGCTTTCGGTTTTTTGACAAAAAGAAGTATCAACGACAAAATCGCACCTTTTATCTGTTGTGCGTCGCCCGTACTGACTTATATCATCAATAACAACTCCCAAGCATGGTTCAATGGCTATAAATTTGACTTTGAGTTGTTAATCCTCAATGGTTTTTTGACTTTTGTTGGTTTGTGGGCAATCTCCAAAAAAGGGGAATAGCCGCCAATTTATTGTATGACTGATGTTTAAATGTTTTTAAATTTATTTTATTTGCTATTTGTCATTTATCAATTTAAAAGTTGGTAAGACTGAGTGTTTTAAGTAGTCAACAATAAGTTTTTGTGCATTTCAAACGCCGCCTTTGGCGGCGAAAAGGACTTTGAGGAGCGAGCGATTTTTTGATTACAATTTTGGCTTTGCCAAAATTGTAATCAAAAAATCGCTCGCTCCAATAGAAAAACTTTCAAAGTACGCCTTTTGCGCGTAGCGCAAAACAGTGAGCAACGCGACAGAAATAAATTACACCATTGCACACTGTTTCGTGCTACGCACGAAAGGCGTACAAAATAAATTTTTTTTATGGATTGAAGCTAAAAATTGAGGCTTTGCCTCAATTTTTAGCTTCAATCCGAAAGAAATATTCTCAAAGCACGCTTTTTTTTGCTTGCAAAAAAACAGTCCGTAATGGTGTAGTTTATTAAAATCGTATTACTGAGTATCAAACACGCAAAAACTTATTTCTGATTACTTAAAAACCTTTTATCACCTTAAATGTTTTAAAATGAAAACTAAACCTCATGCTTACCTACTTGCTTGGGTCTTTTTGACCACTTTCAATGCTTATTCTCAACAATTTATGCTGAAAGGCGGACTGTGTGTACCGACTCAGAGATTGCCCGTTGAACTTTATACCTTAGGTTTTGATGCCAAAGTAAAAGAACAAATGAGTGTGGGCATCAGCTACAAAACATTGTCGAAATATGGCAACAATACCTTGAAACAAAGCGTCTTGACCCTTCAAGGTCGCTACTATTTGAATCACTATGACTGGACGGCGGCTCACTATATAGGCGTTTTGCTGCAAAAATTTGATAAAGAATACAATTGGGAGAGTTTTACGGAGCTTTTTAAACATCGAACCATCGGAGAAATGCACAAATATGGCATTGGTGTGATGGCTGGTCAAACACATATTATTTATAAACGATTGGGTTTAGACTTGAATGTGGGTGGTGTCGTTCAAATAGGTCAAAAAACCAAGGATTTGATTTATACCTTGAGCAGTTCTAACCAATATTATTCATCGAATCGAGATGTAAATATTCGTTTTTTCATCGGCGCAAATATCTATTTGGCTGTGGGTAAAAAATAGACTTGCTGCATATTGAAAATCAGTGGATTACACTTTTTCGCCGCCTTTGTCGGCAAAAGAACTTTGAGGAGCGAGCGATTTTTTGAGGATAATTTCAAAGCCAAAATTATCCTCAAAAAATCACTCGCTCCAAAAGAAAACCTTTCAAAGTACGCTTTTTGCACACAGTGCAAAACAGTGAGTAATAGCTAAGCTTATTACGATTGTATCTCTTATTGGTAATTTTTGTTCTCCTTATTGAAAAAGCCACCGTTAGGCGTACCAGCCCCCCTTCAGTATATCAGGCCCTCAGAAGAAATATAACAAGCCCGCGCAACCCATTTCTAAAAGCAACGTGTAGTCATTCAGAACGTGTTTATTAATTCACAAACGATTTTAGGAATGAAATTTATCACTGCTTTCATCTTTACTACATTGCTTATGCCCCCCTCAGTAAATTGGTCAACCGATTTTGACACAGCCAAAACTGAGGCGGCTACAAGTAAAAAATTCATTTTATTGAATTTTTCGGGTTCAGATTGGTGCATCCCGTGCATCAAGATGAAAAAAGATATTTTTGAGTCTTCAGCCTTTCAAAACTTCGCCACCGACAAATTGGTGCTGGTCAAAGCCGATTTTCCTCGTTTGAAAAAAAATCAATTGCCCAAACAGCAAGTGCAACAAAACGAAGCTTTGGCGGCCAAATATAATCCGCAAGGAGTCTTTCCATTCACCATCCTACTCGATGCCCAAGGCAAAGTTTTGAAAACATGGAATGGCCTCTACAAAGGCACGCCCGAGTCTTTCACCCAAGACATCCAAAAACTGACAGCGACACATGGTGGCAAATGAGGTTTTAGAAACGACCGTACATCAGCGCGCACTCAAACTGATGGGCAATCGGTTTGAAATCACCGTGGTTCACGACGACAAAGCGTGGGCAGAAGCTCGCATAGACGAAGCCATCGCCGAAATTCGGCGCATCGAACAGCTGTTGACCACCTTTGCAGACAACAGCCAAACCAACCAAATCAATGCACAAGCAGGCATTCGCCCCGTCAAGATAGATAGAGAAGTATTTGATTTGATTGAACGCTCGTTGCGGTTGTCCGTACTCACACAAGGAGCTTTCGACATTACTTATGGCTCGATTGACAAACGTTTGTGGAATTTCGATACCCAAATGACTACCCTACCCGACCCCGAAACCGCTAAACGTATGGTGCGACTCATTGACTACCGCCAAGTGGTGCTGGATACTGAGGGGTGTACTGTTTTTCTAAAAAACAAAGGAATGCGCATCGGTTTTGGCGGTATTGGCAAAGGTTATGCCGCCGAAATGGCGAAAAGACGGATGATACAAAACGGTGTTGAAAGCGGCATCGTCAACGCTGCAGGTGATTTGACCACTTGGGGTAATCAACCCAACGGGCAACCATGGACAATCGGTATTGCTCATCCAGATGTGAAAGATTTGCCTTTTTCCTATCTGAATATCAGCAATATGGCCGTCGCCACCTCGGGTAACTATGAGAAGTTTGCCCTCATCAACGGGAAAAGGTATTCGCATACGATTGATCCTAAAACAGGTTTGCCTGTGTCGGGCATCAAAAGTGTGACCATCTTATCGCCCAATGCCGAAATCGCCGATGCCATGGCCACGCCTGTGATGGTGATGGGTGTTCGGGTAGGGCTGAATCTTATCAATCAGATTCGTGGCATGGCGTGCATCGTCATTGATGAACACAATAAGATATACACTACGCGAAATATTCGGATAACGATTTAGTGGATTATTTTAGATGGGCATAAAAACAGGCATAGTCTGTTTTGCCTGCGGCAAAAAGCATACTCTAAAAGGATTTTTAGAAAAACGAGGGCGCTTAGAACAATGTTGTCGTTATTTTTTAACGGATGCGTCACATCAGACATTGATTTACAACACTAGGCTTGTTGTAAATTGAAAATCAATTTGTTAGCTATTACTTACTGTTTTGCGCTATGCGCAAAAAGCGTACTTTGAAAGATTTTCTTTTGGAGCGAGTGATTTTTTGAGGAAAATTTTGGCTTTGCCAAAATTTTCCTCAAAAAATCACTCGCTCCTCAAAGTTTATTAGCCGCCAAAGGCGGCTAATAAACATAATTCATTGATTTTCAATATGCAACAAGTCTACTAATTAATTGGAGCAATCCTTCAAGACACCGTAAAGACATTCATTTTTATCTTTTTACATTTATCATACTAACGCTGTTAAAAATATGAAACGACTCATCTTATCACTTAAAATCGCACTACCTATAGCTGTAGTTGCGATGAGCCTACCGTCCTGCGTATCGGTCAAGGAATACCAAAAACAATACCTCAACGATGCTGAAATGGAATTAGCCGCCCGCAAAGTGGAAAAATTTGAACAAAACGCCCAACTCTACCGCGAAGGTGCATCAGGTGCGAACGGTGGCAAAACAGGTGGCGGCTGTGGCTGCAATTAAACCATCCTCATTTCATTTAAATAATCCACTATGCGTAAGATTTCCCTTTCAGCTTTGGGTTTTTATTTGAGCATCGTCAGTGCATTTGCTCAAATCAAACAAGTTGAAAAAGACACCACATACAAATCTCGGCACTTAAAGTTTGAAGAAGCCAATATCGTTTCGAGCTACTATAAACAAGATGGCAACAATTCGGCCGTTACAGGTGGCATTGGCTCAGAAAAACTGATAGACCTAAGCAATACCCTCGACCTCCGTTTTAGTCGTTGGGTCAACAACACACACCAACATACCATTGGCTTGGAAATGGGTTTTGACTCCTATTCGTCCGCCTCATCCGACCAGATTGACCCCTCCACAGGTGGGCAAACTGGACCGGGTGGTCGCCCCCCTCGTGGCAACCACGGTGCAACCTCAGGGGCATCTTCGAGTGGTGGTTCCAGTTTGGGTAGTATTGTCTCAGTTGGCACGATTTCGTCGGCTTCAGGATATGATAAACGGTTTTACCCTTCTTTGATGTGGTCTGATAACAACACCGACAAAGGGTTGACAATCGGGGCGAACCTCTCCTACTCTACTGAATACGACTATAAATCGCGCGGCATAGGCTTGAATTTCAGCAAACAGTCCAAAGACAAAAGCCGAGAGTTTGGGGTCAAAGCGGCGGCGTTTTTCGATACTTGGAAGGTCATCTACCCCATCGAATTGCGCCCTACGGGCTATGGAACAGGATCAGAACACGACCAAGGCACGGTGGACTACAAACCACGCAATACTTACAGTGTGGCGTTTTCGCTGGCACAAATCATCAACCGACGGTTGCAAGTATCCGCTGTCATTGAACCTTCGTATCAAGAAGGGCTGTTGGCGACCAAATACCAGCGGGTCTATTTCAACAATGGTACAGCCCAAGCTGAAAACCTGCCCGACAAGCGGTGGAAATTGCCCATCGGTCTGCGTGCCAATTATTTCCTCAACGACCGCGTAATACTGAGGGGTGGCTATCGGTTCTACACCGACCAATGGGGTTTGACGGCGCACACCGCCAATCTTGAAACGGCTATCAAGCTCAATCCGTTTATTTCGGTAAGTCCGTTCTATCGGCTCTATGGACAATCAGCGGCCAAATATTTTGCAGGTTACAAAGAACACACAACCACCGATACCTACTACACCAGCGACTACGACCTGTCCAAACTGACCAGCCAATCTTATGGTGCAGGTATCAGGTTCACACCGCCTTATGGCGTATTGGGTATTAGACACCTATACATGCTCGAATTGCGCTACGCTCACTACGCCCGCAGCACCGAGTTGACCTCCAATATTGTTTCTGTCAATTTGAAATTCAAATAAGGTTTGCTTTGCATTCCAATATACTCATCTTTTGGGGGCTGTCTTTACAGAAAGACAGCCTTTTTAATGGGCAACAAAAAGCTAACGTTTAACTCGATTATAATGTTTACACAATAAGCTCTGTAAAACAATATTAACCCTTCAACAACTCCGCAGGTTCGATATGTGTCAGCACATTATAAATCAAAGGTTTGTGCTGCATAATATAGTCTTTGACATCATGTCCGATTTTATGTCCTTCTGTCACCGTCAAATTGCCATCTACAACCACATGAATGTCCACAAAAAACTCAAAACCCGATTTTCGGATAAAACATTTTTCGACATCTTGCACCCCAGGCACTTGTCGCGCCAAAGCCTTCACCTCTTCCACCAAATACTGAGGGGGTGCTTTGTCCATCACTTCGTGAAAAGCGGGTTCAAAAATATGCCAAGCATTATAGACAATAAATGCAGCGGCAATCAAAGCCGCCCAATCGTCGGCACTTTCGTATCCTTCCCCCCCTATCAAAGCTATCGTAATGCCGATAGCCGCCGTCAAGCTCGTGATGGCATCGCTCCTATGGTGCCAGGCATCACCCTTGACCGCCGTACTACCAATATCGTTCGCCGTTTTTTCGACATACCGAAACATTGCCTCTTTGATGACAATCACAAGCACCAAAATAATAAGGGTATAAGTAGCAGGAGGCTGGTGCGGTGTTTGAATCAAGCGCACGCTTTCGATTCCGATAAAAATAGCAGCAGCCACCAACGATAACGCCACCACAATGCCCGCCAAAGGTTCGGCGCGTCCATGTCCGTAAGGATGGTCTTCGTCGGGCGGTTTGGCCGCCGATTTCAAACCAATCCAGACAATCAGTGAGGTAAACACGTCGGCAGTTGACTCGATAGCATCGGCAATTAGGGCAAACGAATGTCCCCAAAAGCCGACCAACCCTTTGACCAAAGCGAGAAATAAATTGGCAAAAATACCATGTCGAATGGAGCGAATACCCGCATGAGCCGGATGCACCTCTGGGTCTTTTTCTTTCATGGCGCAAATGTAGAACAGTTTCTCCGAGTTCAAAACGAGAAACCTCAAAATACTGAGGGGTGTAACCTCTGTTTATTTTGTAAACAGAAGTTACACCCCTCAGTATTTCAGTCAAACAATGGGCTCAAGTTAAGCCCATCCTTTACGTGCTGCATCAATCCACATGAATCACCAAAACAGGCACTTCGGCGTACATGGCCAATTGTTTGGTCATGCTGGCATGTAAAAAGCGCCCCCAGAATGAGCGATATTTGGTCACGACCGTCACAAAATCTGCACCTGATTTTTTGGCAAAACTATTGATGCCATCCACCACAGAGTCTTCAGCAAACACATGCGCCGTAAAATTAACGTCAGGGGCTGTTTGTTTAAACACCTCGCGCATTTCCTTGACATCTACGGTGTAGTGACTGCCCTCATTTTCGTCCGTTTTCACAAATAATAATTCGACATCGGTTTTGAGGGTTTGCGCCACGTCCGCCACAACACCCAAGTGTTTGATTTCTTTATGGTCGAAATCGCAGGCATATATCATGTCTTTGGCGTGTTTGTAAGTCGCTCCCGCTGGCACTAATAAAACAGGACAATCGGCTTTTTGCGATACATTGGTGGCTGTTGAGCCAAACCAAATCTCGCTCAAGTCTTTTTTGCCTGTTGTGCCCATCACAATTAGATCGTAGTCACCCGTTTCAGAGAACATCACAATGGTCTCAACTGGCAAACCAAAAGTGGCTTGTGGTTTGATTTTGACTTTGCGTTGCACCAATACCCCATCTAACTCAACTTCTTCCTGTTGCAAGAAAACATCTAAATCAGCTTCTAACTCTGCCGATGTTTTGCCTGAAGGAATGATCAGTGGGTCAGCCAAAGGGGAAGACGGCATATAATCATCGTAGATGTATAGGGCTTTAACCGTGTCTGCACCCATATCTTCTGCCAATGCCACGGCGTATTCAAAGGCCGCCTTAGCGTTTGCGGAAAAATCAACAGGGACTAATATATTTTTTATCGCTTTCATAAGACTTAAATTTTTAAAATTGAATGAAATGATTGTTTTTATTTTCACAACAAATATCCATAAAAAATAAAGTCTCCTCAAATGATGCTTGTCAGCGTTGGAAGTGATTGGTGTTACCATCCTTGATGTGGTTATAGAATGGCATCTGTGTTTATTTGTTTTACATTAGTTAAAAATTATACAATGTTTACAAAAATGTAAAAAAATTTAAGCACTCAAAAAATAGGGTTCACAGTCTTCCTGTGTTCTAAAAAATATGCCTTAATTTTATTTCCATTCTGTGGCTTAATTACCTGCTCAACAGAGTCTTTAGAGTTTTTCGAGTAAAACGGGCTTTAAATCAAAATATAGAGATGTTTTCAGGCATAGCTCACTTTTTGCTGAAGTACAGAAGTGCTTAAAATATCCTCACCAAAGTTTTTTTGAAAATAGAGAGCTTAATATTTTGTAAACATAAAAAACAATTGAATATTTGCAATCATTGTAAAAAAAGTAATTTTAGTATAAAATGTTTACATAGTTTAAATAGTATAATAGTATGTCAAAAACACTTTCCATCGCCAATTTTAAAGGCGGCGTAGGCAAGACAACCTCCACCATCAATATCGGTGCGGCTTTGCAGCGATTGGGCAAGCGCGTTTTGTTGGTTGACCTCGACCCTCAGTTCAATCTGACCCAAAGCTTGGGCATCAGCGAACCCACTCAACCCATCTATGGGGCTTTGAGGGGCGAGTATGCCCTAACACCCTTACCTGTCTTGAGGGACACAGGTGTGTTGGATGCTATTCCTTCATCGCTAGAACTCATCAAGGCTGAAATTGAGCTCTCCGCAGAGTTCAAACGCGAAGAAATTTTAAACCGATTACTCGCGCCCTTGACCCCTCAGTATGACTATATTTTATTGGATTGTCCGCCCTCTTTGGGTTTACTCACTATCAATGCGTTTGTTAGCAGCGACGATATTTATGTCCCCATCGAAGCCGAATTTTTAGCACTCAAAGGTTATGCGGTTTTAAATGAAGCTATTGGTCGCATTGGCTTGAGCATAGATAAAGTGTTTATCACAAAATTTGACGGACGCAAAATTTTAAATCGGAATGTGTCGGATACCATAACACATTCTCTCGGAGAAGCCGCATTCAAAACGATTATTCGCGAAAATGTCGCATTGGCCGAAGCACCTACTCAGGGGTTAGATATTTTCCGCTACGCTCCGCGCAGTATTGGGGCTGAAGATTATCGCAATCTCACTAATGAAATTACCGCACGCGGTTAAGACAAACAACTAAAAATAGCAGTAAAATTACATTGTAAACAAATTAAACTTTGTAAAAATGGCAAAAAAAAACCTTATCAATGCCGATATGTTGCTTGCCACACCTCGGAAAGTCAACGAACCAAGCCTGTCTATGGCTGAAGAACCGTTCAAAGTTACCATCCACGAAATCATAGACTTACCCACCGATGCTCCACCGACACCAGAAGGATCTGCTGCAGTATCTTCGGTTAAACGTGGACTCAAAGGGCATGAAACACGCGCCACTTTTATTGTGGAGGAAGCTCTATTGGACAAACTCAAGGCTATTGCTTATTGGGATCGTCTCAATATCAAGGATGTCATCAACGATTCGTTCCGATATTATCTCGATGCCTATGAAACACAAAATGGGGAAGTCAACCCAATACCTGCTTCTAAAAAAGGTTGAAAGTGGTTAAGTCGTATAATTTCTGATAATAAAAAAACGAGTTTATCCGTATAAAGTCTGATAGTTGAAAGATTTTAAGTAAAAACGACCAAAAATCATACAGTCCAATCATTCTGCCCTTTCCTCTTAAACAATATATTCTTTCAATAAGTCTTTTAAAATAAAAAACAACAACGCTTTAAAAGGTTGTTGTTTTTTATTTTAATAATGTTTCTATTGTTTCTTGTTTAAGAAGTCTATAATTAATTGTATATCATCTATCTACGTTTTTTTTTATCGTAAAATATACGTGTTTTTATCATAAAATATACGGATTCCTATCGTAAAATGTACTCTCTCCTATCGTAAAATATACGTGTTTTTATCATAAAATATACGGATTCCTATCGTAAAATATACGGTTGTTCTACCTGCAAACAATTTAGCATGGAGTTCTATCATAAAATATACGGTGCCTATATTTTTGGACAATTCGTTTCTATGATAAGATGCAATTTGTGCTTTAACATGCTAAAAACATCAATGAATACGACAATTTTTACAATTAACAATGTATTTTAGTGTACAATACCACAAGTGAAACATGAAAATGAGCACCCAATTTTCTATAAACGACTTTAGAAGGTATTCGTATCTTGGCAAGAATGAAAAAACAGCCTTTACTATCAGTGATTATACGGTCTATAATCGCATCAAATACAATGAAATTGCTTGAGTGCGAAAAAGGTGTAATTTTATCTATCATAAAATAGTCGACCTTATGATATTTGCCTACTTTTACACAAATTTTGACAAATGGAGCAAGAAGAAATAGACAAAGACATAGACAATAAACCCGTTGTGGTTCTGACCAATTCTGAGCATATTTTTGTGCAATCGAACGATTTTATTCGGGCGAAATACAAAGACAATATGAGTTTCTGGGAGTTTTTGATTTTTGGGAAAATGTGTACCGACATTGCGCCTGACGACGAGGATTTCAAAGAATACACCGTGTATGTCAAAGATTTGATCAATTTTTTGGGCATTTCAGATGGTGGGAGTGTCTATCGCTATGTCTTGGAGGCTGCATCTCGTTTGTTGGAACGCCGTGTTGTGGTCACCTACAAAGATGAGCGGGGTCGTCGAATGGTTTTAGAGACTAACTTGATTGCAGGCTTTGCAAAACCTGAGAAATTGGCTAAAAACGATCCGTTGTTCATCCGTTTGTCTTTTCACCCACAGCTCAAGCCTTTTCTTTTGCAATTGCAAAAAGATTTTACTAAGGTGGATTTGCGCAATTATAAATTTTTGCGCACAGGCACCAGTATCCGACTCTATCATTTGCTCAAACAATACTGGGGCAGACGGCAACAAACTGTCGAAATCGTTTTAGAAGAACTGAAAGAAATGTTGGGCGTTGCCGATAAATATGAACTTTATGGGCATTTTAAAGCGGCTGTTTTGGAGGAAGCACAAAAGCGATTGATGGACACGACCGATATTAGTTTTTCTTATCAAGAAATTAAAAAGGGTAAAAAAGTTGTGGCCATTCTTTTTCACATCAAAGAATCAAAAGGCGGTCATTTGGTTGCAGAATCGCCGCAAGTGGCACCGCGTAAGCGACAAACAACAGAACAATCCAGTGCTAATCCCACTCTTGCCGAAGGTTTATTAGCCGATTTGACCCCTTTGGTCTGTACAAAATGGGGCGTTTCAGACAAAATGTGGCATTCTCTTGTCGAAAAGCACACCGAAGAGACACTTCGAGAGGCTGTAAAAATCACTGAAACGGCTCTTGATTTAGGTAAAGTTAAAGATGCGGCTGGTTTTTTTGTCCAAGCTGTCCGCCAAGGGTATAAAGGGGGACACACCCAGCAAAGCCCCCAAAAAGTGCGTATAGAGGCTCAAGAAACGCAAATGCGTTTGGCATTGGAGCAAAAAGAAATCGCAAATCGCCACAAACAAATGGCGTTTGAAAAAGAAAAACAAAATGTCCTCACCCTTTTGTCCACAGATTCGGCACTGCGGCTGCAAGTGATTGAACGTCTGCATACGGGGATACTGAGGGGGAGTTACGACGATACCAAAAGTTTCGACGAGAATATGAAAACCCCCCTTTTGCTGGGAGCGGTTTTGAATATTGTGAAGAAAATTCAGGAAGGGGAGTAGTTATTGTTTTTACTAATTTTACAATGTAATAAAAGTAAAAGATGTAAACAACTAACGAGGAATACGATTGGGATAGTCTGTGATGAGTCCATCCACGCCCAATGCAACCAATTTTTTCATATCTTCCACCTCATTGACTGTCCATGGTAGAATGCGCATTTTTTGAGAGTGGCACACATCCACCAATTTTTTATCCACTAAAACATAATGCGGACTGTAAATATGGGGCGTAAAGCTGAGTTTAGCTAAATTACTGTTGATATTGCCTGTGTTCTCAACCAAATAAGCGGTCACCATTTGTTTGTTCAATTGATGCACGGCCTCAAGTGCGCGTGTATCAAACGACTGAATACAGGTTTTCCCTTCTATTTTTAGTCGTTTTAAGGTCTTTAAAACCAGTTGTACGAAGGCTTTTACTGAGGGGGTGCGTTTGTTGTCCCATTCAGGTTGAGTTTTGATTTCCATATTGAAATAGGGTAGGGCGCGGTTTTTCTGACGGCAATAGGTTTTCACCGCTTCGACCATTTCTGTTAGAGTCGGTTTGAAGACCCGCATACGTTGCTGGCTCGGAAAGCGCGGATTGCCTCGGCTACCACAATCGTATTTGTGGATTTCCTCCGCGCTCATGTGCCAAAGGAGTCGTTTTTCAGCTTCGTCTTTACTTACGGGTGTGTTGTCGGCATTTTGACAAATATCGGCATTGAGCCACGGTTCGTGAGAGACAATAAGCTGACTGTCTTTCGATACGGCCAAATCCAGTTCTAATGTTGTCACGCCTAAGTCGAGGGCTTTCAAAAAAGCAGGAATGGTATTTTCGGGTAAAAGACCTCGTGCGCCGCGATGCCCCTGCCAGTCGAAAAGTGTGGACGAAGGGGCTGGTTTGTGCCGTTGACAGGCTGTTGTACAGATAATAAGTGCCAAAATGATCGTTTTTTTCATATTTTTTGCGTTTTACCACCAATCCATGGGGTCTTCTACCATTCTAAAATTTTGATTTAAATTGTCTAAAACAACTTTATCTTCTGGCGACAAATTAAAATCAAAAACATCAAAATTTTCGCGAATCCGATGCCAATTTGCAGATTTGGGTATGGTCGAAACCCCATGCTCCAAAGCCCAACGGAGAACAATTTGCGCCGAAGTTTTGCCATGTTTTTGAGCAATTGCCACCAAGCGCGGGTCGTCCAGTTTTTGCCCTCGCATCAAGGGCGTATAGGCTTGCAATTGAATATTGTTTTTTTGGCAATAATCGTGCAAATCTTTGAGATATAAAAATGGACTAAATTCAACCTGATTGACCGCAGGCACAAGGTTTGCGTAAGTTTCTAATTCATTCAAAAAAGGCAGCAAATAATTGGCAACACCGATGGCTCGAACCACCCCCTCAGTATAAAGCCGTTCCAAAGCCTGCCAGGTGTCTTTGCGCGTCGCCCGCAAAGGCCAGTGAACCAAGTACAAATCAATATAATCGCAGTTCAATTTTTTCAAACTCGTGTCAAAAGCTTTGAGTGTTTTGTCGTACCCTTGGTCGTTGTCGTGCACTTTGGTGGTGATAAAAATATCCTGCCGAGCAATACCACTTTGCTGCACAGCTTGACCAATTTCAGCTTCGTTTTGATACATCGCTGCTGTATCTATCAGCCGATAACCCGTTTCTAAAGCCCACAAAACGGCTTGTTCAGCTTCTTGGCGGTACATATCGTACACACCTATGCCCAAAAGTGGCATTTTCACGCCATTATTGAGTGTGGTATAAAGTTGTGGACGGTGCATCATTTTTTCTTTAGTTAGAATGAAAAAACTTACGCTAATGTCGCCACTAAACGCAAGTTTTTTAGAAAATAATCCTTAGTATTTCTCTAAACCCAATAGTTTTTTACCCAGATCATTGAGTTCGGCTCTATCATACTTGGTTTGTTCCCAATTGCGCGGGTCGCCAGGAAAGGCGTAACCTTCGGGCGAAATACGGTTTTTCCAAGAGTTGATGCGCCATTCTTTCATAGCGTCATTGTCTTCTTCGGCGGGCATCATTGATATGTATTGCGCCATGCGCACCTTGTCTTTTGAGTTGTTGGCTCTGATACCATGCGGCTGACTGCTGTTAAAAATCAATAAATCACCCGCTTCCATTTTTACTTTTACCAATTTATCTTCAAAGCCCGTGGTGTCCGGTTGGAAGCGATTGCGGTCGGCAGGTTGTGTCAATTTCCACGTATCATACGTTCGGAAAAGCTCGGGAATACATTGAAAACCGCCCATATTTTCATCCATTTGATCGGCTAAAGCTAAAACACCTTGTACATTTTGTGGCTTTGTTTCAGGGTCATAATCCCAATGGATAAAACCTTTGTACTCAAAACCTGGACGCAAAGGGAAGTTCAAATTAGCGCGGTCAATCGTCACCCACAACTTTTCAGTACCCCAAATATCCACAAATGCATCGTAAACACGCTGGGTTTGGCGGTTATTCCAGAGGTGCTGATTGTTATACACCTCAACCATGCCCGTATTGGTCAATTCTTTCATTTTCATTTCAGCGCGTGGCGGCGTGTACCAAGTTTCAGGGTCACTTGGGTCTTTTTCTTCAAATTCCCAAAGAAAAGCAGCGGTGGCCAACGCTTGTTCGCGGGGTACAGCATTTTTGATAATTACATAGCCGTTTTCAATCCAAAATTTCCAATCTTCTTCGCTCAAAACGCGCAAAGCCCCCCCCTCAGTAAGACTGGTTCTAAGTTTGATCTGGCTGCTTGTAGCCGTTGATGGATTGCCTGGAATGTCGGTGTGGTTTTTATTGGCCATCTGAGTGGCTGCTATAGTTGGATTCATTGTCATTGCCATGTTGTTTAATTGATAAATTTTTGCCAGTTGTTATTCCAATAATTTTTAATAAATGCTATTCTTAAAGAATCGTAATCGTCTGAATTGTCTTCTAAATTAAATGCTAATTTATTAGGGTCAAATCGGTTCATTAACAGCTTTTTATGTCCTAAAATGCCTCCATTATAGTCTTCGCTATATATTAAAAGTCGCTTGTAAGTACAAATGAAGTCTTTTTCTAATTCAATATCACTGTTTAATTTACTTTCATCATAATTTATCATCACGCCATAACTTTTCATGTTATAATTTGAGTCTATATCAAACAACTCAGAGTGCCAATTTTTACGTTCGGTAAAATTCCACATCAAATTTGTACCATTTATAGGTGTCACTTGGTCAGTTAATTCTCCAATATCGCCAAACCGAACAAATATTTCCTTTTTCGGATTAAATAGAATTGGCACATAAGCATGATGATAACGCAAAACAATATCTAAATAACCGTCTTTATTCCAATCCTTAAATTCATAAAGCGAAGTCCATTCTGTAATTAATTGTTCCGACCATGTGTTATTCACTTTTTTATGTATTGTAAATCCAAAAACATGATGAAACGTATCGTTTATTCCTTTGAAAATCCGAAAAGTAGAATGACCTAATTTAACTACCGTATCGTAATATGATTGATGATCAATGGTATATTTTTTATCATTTTCTGTAACAAATGGCTTCTCTCCAATTATTGGTGAGTTTGAAGAACAGAAAATGATGAGCGATAAAAATGAAATCGTGATAATGGCATTTTTCATATTTTAATGTTGAAATAGTTCTTTATACCCCTCAGTATTGTCCAACAAGTAGGGCATTGTGATTAATAATGACACAAAGGTAAAACGACATCTAACCGAAAAGTTACAACAATAATTACCAATATTTGAACAATAATGACTTTAAATGTATTTTTGTAAAACATAAAATACATTTTTGTCGAATAATGAAGCTCATTTATGAAAACTTTGCGCCTGATGCCGGCAGTTCATTTCGTTTTCTGACCCCTCAGTTGAACGACTTTTTTTATTGGCATTATCATCCCGAATATGAGATTGTTTATCTTGAAGGTGCGGACGGCACGCGCCACGTCGGTGAGCATATTTCGCGTTTTGAAGGCAGCGATTTGGTGCTGATTGGCCCGTATATCCCGCATTTAAACTTTGATTATGGTATTAAAAAGCCCTATAAAAAATACGTTTTACACATAAAAGAAGATTTTTTAGAAAAAACCTTTGCTCAAATGCCCGAATTGAGCGACATAAAGGACTTGTTTGAGCAGGCTCGAAAAGGCGTTTATTTTTATGGACAATCGAAGCAGCAAATAGGCGAAACCTTGAAAAACCTGTTCCAAAAGACTCATTTTGAGCAATTTATGGCTGTATTAGAATTGTTGCAAACCATGTCTAAATGTTCCGAAAAAGACACTTTACACGCCAATCCAATCGGTCAACATTACAATTTGAAAGAACAGCAACGACTAAAAATAGTGTATGCTTATATCGAAGCGCATTATCACGAAAGAATGGACATCATGGACTTGGCCAAACTGACGCATTTGACCCATGCGGCCTTTTGTCGTTATTTCAAAAAAATGACCTTGATGACGTTCACCGAATTTGTCAATCAATACCGCGTCAATCAAGCAAAAAAGTTATTACTTTTGGATAATACCGTGACAGAGATCTGTTTTCAATGTGGTTTTGAGAGCCTGTCTTATTTCAATCGTATTTTTAAAAAAGTAACGAGTATGAGTCCTTTGCAGTTTAAAAAATCTGTGCTGACCCCTCAGTATGTTTTTGTCTAAAACCAATTAGGAGCTATTTTCAACACATAGTAGCCAAAATAAAAAAGCTGATATTGTTCGTGTTCAACAGTATCAGCTTTAATTTTTATAGGTAGGACACATCGTTGTGATAGATGTGGATAAAAATATTCAACAAAAATAGGTCTCTTATTTCCTAATACAAATATCCATTCTGGATAATTATCAGAGTTTTCTAATTTATCTCTATTTTTACCTCATCGTTCACTTAAATGCTATTCGTTCACAATATGGAATTAATAAAACTTAAAAACCTTTTATACAATCCTAAAGGATACGATACTTATCAGCAATTCATGGATTTTTGGGAAACCCAAGTATCGCCCTCTTTTGATATGGGTTCTGAAGGATTAAGTGAAGAGTCAAAGATTATAATACGTGATTTCTCTCGCAACGAAAACTCTGTTAAAGTAATTTTTGATAATCAAAAATATAGCGTCTTGTACATTTCTGAAAATCTAAAAGATATTTTTGGCTACACATCAAAAGAATTTATGGAGTATAATATGCTTTTAGTTTTTCATTCATTGGCATTTGAACATTTAACTATGCCCATAAAAGTCGCAAAGTGGTCAACTAAAATACAAAAAAATCTACCTAATGATGGTTCTATTCGACATTTCAAATTGACTATTTGTGGTTTGAAGGTAAAAGATAAAAATAGGCGTACATTGAGTGTATTAGCACGAATTTCAACGATCGAATTTACAGAAAACGATGAGGTTAAAACCATTATTATCTCTGTCGAAAATATCTCACATTTAATGAAATCTAATGCTTATTGGGCACGTCTTGTTTGTGGGAAAGAGCAAGAACATAAATTTTATTTTTCATCTGATCCTGCCCACAACACGGGGAAGGATATTGTTTCAAACCGAGAGAAAGATGTTTTGAGGCTTATTGCCAAAGGTATGGAATCCAAAGAAATTGCCAAAGAGTTATTCATTAGCACAGGTACTGTTGAAAATCATCGGAGGAATATGATAGCTCGAACAGGCGCAAGAGATACGACAGCATTGCTACAAATTTGTATCTCTTGCGGAATTATTTAAAAAATTATTATATCAAAATAAATTTAGTGTGTAATATTTTTTATAAAATTTATACGCTTCAATGATTCTATAGCTTTTTTAAGAGTAATATTTAAATTTGCGTCATTTTTCACCAAACAGCTGTCCTGCAAACGGCGTAGTTTAACAAATATGAAAAAAGCAAGCCTGCACAATCGGGTCAATCGAGACATTTTGAAACAACAAATGCTCGACAGTACGGAATCTCGTACCACCATTTCTTTCTACAAATATCACCACATTGTAGAGCCGCAAAATTTCCGCAACGAACTTTATCTGAAACTCGATGCCATCGGTACAAAAGGGCGCATTTATGTCGCTACTGAGGGGGTCAATGGACAGATTTCTGTGCCTTCTGCACATGTCGAACTGTTCCAAGAAACGCTGTATAGCATACCGTTTTTGAACGGTATTCGCCTCAATTTTGCTGTTGATGACGACGGCAAGTCGTTTTATAAACTCATCATCAAAGTTCGCTCAAAGATTGTTGCCGATGGCTTGGATGATTCCAGTTTCAATCCAGCCGACACAGGCGTTCACCTCAGTGCAGAGGAATTTAACCGATTGACAGATGATCCCAGTACGATTTTGGTAGATATGCGCAATCACTACGAGTCGGAAGTCGGGCATTTTAAAGGAGCTATTTTGCCTGAAGTAGAGACTTTCCGCGAAGAATTGGACTTAGTTGATGGTATGTTGCGCGGTAATGAGGGGAAAAATCTGGTCATGTACTGCACAGGCGGTATTCGCTGCGAGAAAGCCAGTGCGTGGTTCAAACATCAAGGCTTCAAAAACGTGTTTCAACTCGACGGCGGCATTATCCAATATGCGCGCCATGCTCGAGAAAGAGGTTTAGAAAACAAGTTTATTGGGGTCAATTTTGTTTTCGACGAGCGATTGGGTGAGCGCATTTCAGAAGATATTATTGCCAAATGCCACCAATGCGGCGCACCTTGCGATGTGCATAAAAACTGCGCCAACGATGCTTGTCACTTGCTTTTCATTCAGTGTAAAGAGTGCGAAGCCAAGTATGAGTCTTGTTGTTCCGAAAAATGCCGCGATTTCACCCATTTACCCAAAGAAGAACAATTGATTTTGCGCAAAACGGAAGAGTTCAACGGTACGCGGTTTGGCAAAGGGCGTTATAAGGCGCATCATAATTCAGCTGGTTTGTTGAAATGAAAAAAAGAAAAGGCAAAAGGTAGCTCAACCCTTTGCCTTTTTGCTTTTATACTGAGGGGTACTAAAACCGTTGCATCATCATACGCATACCGCCGCGTTGACCCCCCATCATCGGATTGATATTGTAGGTAAATGTCAACATAGCATAACGACCGAGCGAACTGGTGACTTCATTCAAAATATAGTTGACATCCGCTGTGCGATTGATGCCTGTATTACGGTTTAATATGTCATAAATCGCCAATTTCAACTCACCGCGATCTTTTTTCAACATAAATTTTGAGATAGAAGCACCCCAAATTGGAATGGCTTGAGTTGTACCGAAAGTCTGACCAGTGATGATAGAATAGTCGAAATCGGTACTCAATTTGAAGCCAAATGGCAAACGGTAGTTGGCATCTGCATCGAATGAATAGTTATAGTATTGCTGATTTTGGCTTGTATTGAGTGAATATTTGGTCGAATTGCTCTGAATACGACCATTGAAACTGAGGTCGAATGTGTCTTTGATATTCAAATTGAGGCGCAAACCGAGACTTGCACTAAGACGATTTGTCACGTTGTCCACATTGTTTATTTGGGCAATGCCTTGACCATATGTGAGGTTAGAATTGACGTTCATCCGCAAAATTTGTTTGTACAGAGGCATACCAAAGCCTAAGAAGCCAAAACCTTGTTTGTCATTTTTGACGTTAATGGGCTTGGTTTCACGGCGGAAAGATTGGTCAATGGTTTGTGCTGTTGAAATTTTATCGGTTGTATAAGTAAAATTAAAATTCCCAAAAAACATATGGAAATTCGACTGGTTGAAACGATTGAAATTGACCGAAAAACGATTGTTGTATTCAGGTCTGAGTTCTGGATTGCCATTGTAAATATTCAGAGGGTCGGTATTGTCCCGAATGGGTTGCAATTGGTCAATTGAAGGCTCTCTGACACTGGTTTCGTAGGCAAAACGCATACTTTTGCCTTGCACAGGATTGTAGTCGAAACGCAGATTGGGCAAAAGAAAATTGAAATGATAAGGCCCAATCAACGTGTTTCGTGAAATAAACTCACCTTGTAAGGTGGAATATTGGTATTGCAAACCCGTTGCAAAATTCCATTCTTTGCGATTGACGCGGTAAGTCAAGCCTGTTTTGTTGTAGATATAGTCGTTGTTGTAAACGTTACTGAGGGTAGAATTGTATTTCCGTTCGCCATTTAGTAAGTCATAAACTTGGCGGTCTGCATCGTTGTTTGTATTTGAAAAATTGTAGTTGGCTTCCAAATACTGACGATTGCCCAAAGGCTCGGTATAAGATAGCGTTGCGCCATAATTGCTGCGTTTGTTGATACGGTCATCGTCTTGATTGATGACAGAGTCTTTTCCCGTCAAAAAGTTTTTGTTAGTCGAGTTCAATAGACTGTTTCGGTCGCTGGTATTGAGATTGTAGAAGAAATTTGCCGACGCATTCCGCCCCTTTTTCATGAATCGCCGACGCAGCAAAAGGCTGTTTTGCATACTCAAACCCGACCCCTCAGTATTGGTCACGCGGTCGCTGTTGGTTTGAGGCGTTTCGTCGCTTTTCAGGTTTTCGGTGAACGATTTGGTGTCTGCAAAATTTTTGGTAGCCGACAAAACCGAAGTCAATTTTAATGATGTAAAAGTATCCAATTTTTGATCGAGCGTCAGATTAACACGATGGTTTTGGTTTTCTGTTCTCGAGTCTGAGTTTGTATTGGTTTTAAATGTCCCATTTGTTAAAAAGTTCTCACGTTCCGATATTTTCTTCTGTTCATTGATCACATCGTTGTAAAAATAACTTACATTCAATTCTGTTTTAGGCGAAAACTGTTGATTGAAGTTGATACCACCCGACCAAGCTGTTTGGAAACCTTTATTGTTGCCAAAGTCCAAGGGGACATTTTCTGAGCCATCGAATTGCAAGCGCACACCGCCGCCACCGCCGCGTTGCATACGCTGAGTTGTACCCGTGAAACCCATATAGTCTTCGACGCTGAAACCCGTTTTGTTGACATTATTGCCCAAACCTAAAATGGAGAGCTGCTGTGTTTTTGAAAATTTATTGACAGAGAATTTACCGAAATAGCGCGCATCTGTTTCGGCTGCAACACCGCCGCCAGCTGTTGCATTGCCAAATGTGCCTTTTGAGTAATCTGTTTTGAGTTGTAAGTCAATTGTTTTTTCGCGTTCACCATCATCTACACCCGAAAATTCGGCTTGGTCACTCTTTTTATCGTACACTTTCACCTTGTCAATGGCATTGGCAGGCAGGTTTTGGAGAGCGACTTTGGGGTCTTTGCCAAAAAACTTCTTACCGTTGACCAACACTTGTTTCACGTTTTCGCCTTGTGCTGTGACAGTACCATCTTTGGATACTTCCATACCAGGCAATTTTTTTATCAAGTCTTCCGCCGCCGCATTGGGCTGCACTTTGAAAGAAGAAGCATTGAATTCGGTCGTGTCGCCATTGATTTTCACAGGGTCTTTATAGCCTGTTACTAAAGCCGCATCGAGCATTTTACTGAGGGGGGTCATGCGAATGCCGCCCAAGTCAACCATGCCTTGTGCATTGGTTTGTAGCCCCTGTTTCACATCTTGCCAATAAGGTTCATAGCCGACAAAAGTGATTTTTAGGAGGTAGTCGGTCGTTGTTGAGACATTTTTTAGGTTAAAAACACCTTTGTCCGATGTGCGTCCAAAAGAAGCCAATGACGAATCCTTGGCAGACAACAGTAAAACTGTGGCGTTTTGCATGGCTTTGCCTGCACTGTCAGCAACTGTACCAATTAAGGTTATTTTTTGTGCAAAACTGGGTGTAAATCCCCAAAAAGTCAGAAGGGTGAAGAGTGTAAAGAGCTTTTTCATTCCGTAAAATTGTTGGATTTTAAAAAAGGGCAGCTTATTTTTTGCTGCACAAATTAGTTCTATTTCTTTTTCTTATTTGAACTTGACGACAAAAGTACGGAATGTGGCGACGACAAAGGGTTAATCGAAGTTGATGGATTGTTAATTTTGGTTAATGTGGCTTGAAAAGTTTGTTTCTAAAAGGCTTGATACTGAGGGGTGTTGTTCAAAATATGCCTTCTTTTGTTTATCGTGTAAACAATGTAATTTGTGTAATTAGGCGTTGTAAACATTGCTGAATCCACTTTTTAAGTCTGCATGTGGCAGAATCTGCAACAAATGGTGTTTAAGATGCTCACCATAGTCTGCCATGATAAAAGACAAACTAAACGGCCCAGTACCTTCAATGGTAATGGTATGCTCTAATACTGAGGGGTCAGCGTGTTCGATGATATGAGCAATTTGTTGGTTGTATGCGACCCAAATATCTATGAGTGTTGTCCAGTCTGCCTCGTTGTATCGTTGCAAAGCCACCCACGCATTTTGTTGATAACCGACAAAATCGAGGTGCGTTTGCTGCATGGTGCGCACAAATTTTTGCTGATTGTTGCAAGCCGAATCAATCAAATGTCCCAACACTTCTTTTTTTGACCATTTTTCGGGTCGGGGTTTGAGTGCGGCCTCTGCATCAGAAATCTGGCGCAATTGTGGCAGAATAAACGATATGGTATCGCGCAAACTTTGAGCAATTTCTTTCATAAAAAATTGATTAACAATATTTTAATTAAAATAACGAATAACGATTTTGGCAATAGGGCAGCCAAAACCGTTATTCGTCAATGTTGAATGGACTATTTCCACTCTTTTATTTTAATATTCCGAAACCACACTTTATCGTTATGGTCTTGCAGTGCCAAATGACCTTTTTTGATTGTGCCAAAATAAGGCATAGACTTGAACTTGCTTTTCGCAATCATGTCCTTCCATTCGGGTGTCCACATATCGGTTTCGACCACTTTTTTGCCATTTTGCCATTGTTCCAAATGTCCTTTTTTGACGATGAGACGGATGCTGTTCCACTCGCCAGCGGGTTTGACGGTGACAGTTTTGCACTCGATGAGGTCATAGAGGTCGCCCGCTTTGTGTTTCACAATTTTGGCATCGGGGTGACAACTGTTGTCCAAAACCTGCATTTCAGGACCCGATTGCCAAGGTGTTGACACTTTATCGTCTTCCAAAACATTAAAAATGATACCGCTGTTGCCACAAGGTGCGATTTTCCATTCCAAACGGAGTTCATAGTTTTCATATTCGCCGTCTGTCATTAAATCGCCACCGCCGATGCGTTTGCCATTCGCATCTTTGACAGAAGCATCCAAAACCAGCGCATCGCCGTCTATTTTCCAAGCCGATCCATCGGTTTGTTTTTTGAAAATATGCCAACCTTCTTTGTCTTTACCATTAAAAAGGAGTTTCCAGCCAGCTTTGATCTCCGATTCGGTCAAAACATTGTTTTGAGTGGTTGCATACTGAGGGGTGTTTTTTGTGCCAAAAAGGGCTGCCAAAAAAGGCAAAAAGAGAATTGCTAATGAGTATTGTTTCATTTTTTAATTAAAAATTGATGATAACTGTTTGATTCATAATCGTTTTGAAAAAACGCTGCTAAATGTAGTTATTTTACCGAATATAGGATTTAGAACAACCGAAAATTATCTAAAAACGGCATAGCCGCCCGCACCAATCGAATCTCACCATATGAAAAATCTTCGCCCAGCACTTCCCGAATGTTTGTCGAACTCGCTTGTTCGCTGAATTCTTGGACGACATCGCGAATCGTGTGAATGCGCGCCTCATCCATAATGTGTTCAATATGAATCAGTTTTTGTTGCACCAATTTTGCCAAATGATTATAAACAGTGTCAACGGTCATACTCCTTTGTCGGGCGATGTCTTCTGGTTTTTTGCCAGTTTTTGCCATATCGAGGGTCAGTTGGTAGGTGTCACTGAGTACATTTTTTTTCTTTTTTGAGGGTTTTTCAGAAGTATAAATATTGATTTCGGGTTCTTCAAGCACTTTTTTTTCAAATGCAACGGCATTTTTAGCTGCTTGCAAGAGTGCAAATCGCTCTTGAGTGTTGAAGGTTGAGTCAAATAATTCCTTTGTAATCTCTTGATTTTCAACCACCGCTTTGACCAAAACAGCAGCTTTGTGGAAGCACTGGAACTGCTCGTACATGGCGGTTTCCAAATCGCTCAGTTCATCCACATAAGCCTTGGTGCGTGGCAGCAGGTTCATTTTTTCGCGATGAATCAAGATTTGCAAAAGGCGTTCTTTGAAGGCTTTGGCAAAATAGTCGCGTGCGGCGGTCAGTCGCTCATTGAGCCACGACCACTTGATGGGTTCGGTGTAGAGACAGGCCCGCAACTGTTGGGCGAAAATATTGGCAAAATTACTGAGGGGGGTCAGAGCTTCAAACTCTGCCTCAGCCCAAGCCTTTTTCTTCTGTTTTATGGAGTTTTGTTCGCTTTTGTTGTACGATTCGAGGTGGTATTTCCATGTGTTTTGGAGTGGCGTAAAGGTGTAGGTTTTTAAAATAGAATGTCGTAGAAATGCCAAAGTTTCGGCTTCTAACAAGCGAGAGACGGTCTCTTTGTCGGGTTTTGAGGCCGCATAACGCTCCACTTGGGAGTCGTTGCTGATGCCTCTAAACTGGATTTTTGAACTCAAAATCAAACCATCGAGCGACCTCAAACGCGACAAAGCCACATAAATCTGTCCGGCGGCAAAGGCTTTGCCGACATCAATTACGGCTTTATCGAAGGTCAGTCCTTGACTTTTATGCACCGTGATGGCCCATGCCAATTTGATGGGATATTGCGTAAAAGTGCCAATGACCTCCTCTTCGATTTCTTTGGTGCGTTCGCTCACAACGAATTTGACATTGTTCCAAATATGCTTTTCGAGCCTCATTTTGATGTTTGAATCCGCTAAAACGACATGAATTTCTTCATTTTCACCGTCTTGCACAATACCTTCAACGCGGGCCAATTTACCATTGAAATAACGTTGTTCGCCGCTCGCATCATTTTTGATGAACATGACTTGCGCGCCTACTTTGAGTGTCAATGTTTTGTCGAGTGGATAACTCATTTCAGGGAATTCACCATCAATAGCCGCAGGAAAAGTAAACGGCTGACCCCTCAGTAATTGCAGGGCCTCTTCGTTCATCTGGTTGGCTTGGGCATTGTGGGTCGTGAGGGTGATAAAACCGTCGTCGGGTTGGGGTTTGAAATCGGGTTTGTAGTAGTTGTTCAGAACCGCCATGTCGGCGGCTTCGATGCGGTTGTGGCGCAGATTGTTCAAAATACCGATAAAACGCTCGTCGGTTTGCCGATAAATTTTATCCAATTCGATATAAAGGGGTGGATTTTCTGCCAGACATTGAGCGTGAAAGAAAAAAGGACTTTTGTAATAATGTTTCAAAATATCCCATTCATCATGCTTCACAACAGGAGGCAATTGCATCAAATCACCAATAAACAAGACTTGCACGCCACCAAATGGCGTAAAATAACTGTTTCTGACAATGCGCAAAGTGGTGTCAATAGCATCTAAAAGGTCGGCACGCAGCATACTCACTTCGTCAATGATGAGCAATTCGAGGCGTTGCAGCACTTTTCGGCGATGTGCTTGCAAGCGCATTTGTGCTTTGAGCGTGTGCCGATTGTTCATGCCAAAAGTCGTTTGATTACTCGTGGGCAAGGTGTCGGCGGGAATAAAAGCCCCGAAAGGCAGTTGAAATTGCGAATGAATGGTAACACCCCCTGCATTGATGGCAGCAATGCCCGTTGGGGCAACAATAACAGCCCGTTTATGAGTTTTGCGAATGATATTTTGCAAAAAAGTCGTTTTCCCTGTCCCTGCTTTGCCTGTTAAAAAAACAGATTTTTCTGTTTGATTGATGAATTTGGCGGCAAATACTGAGGGGTCTGTTTCAGAGGGTTTTCTCATCAGTTTTGTTATTTTAAATAAAAAACATTTGTTTTAAATGAGCGTTCAAAGGTATTAAAAACAATAAAAAGTTGTATTTTATTCTCCATTTTTTTCAAAAAACAGTTATCTTTATGCGTTTAAAAAATAAAGAATGGAAAAACAAACCGATTTGATACCATTTAAAAGTGAGCAAATTAGGAAGATTCTGTACAAAGATGAATGGTATTTTTCAGTCGTTGACATTATTGGGGTTTTGACGGACAGTGCCATACCGCGCAACTATTGGTCTGACCTCAAAAGGCGAGAAAAGCAGTTGCACGAAGTTTGCGTGCAACTGAAATTACCCGCTGCTGATAGCAAAAATTACAAAACAGATTGTGCCAATACTGAGGGGGTGCTGCGCATCATTATGTCAGTACCATCACCCAAAGCCGAGCCAATGAAATTGTGGCTGGCACAGGTTGGCAAAGAGCGTATCGCCGAAACAGGAGACCCCGAAATCAGTGTCCATCGCCTAACTGAGCTTTACAAAGCCAAAGGATACGACGATGTGTGGATTGGTAATCGCTTGAAAACCATTGGCATACGCAAAGAGTTGACCGATGAATGGAAAGCCCGTGGTGTCAAAGAGGGACAAGAATATGCGATTTTGACAGCAGAAATTGCACAACAAACTTTTGGTCTCACGCCCAGCGAACATGCCAAATTGAAAGGTTTAGACAAACAAAATCTTCGTGACCACATGAATAATTTGGAACTTGTGCTGACAGCCTTTGGCGAGGAAGTGACCCGCCGCATGGCCATCAAAGACGACGCTCAAGGGTTTGCTGAAAACCACGAAGCCGCCATCAAAGGTGGTATCATCGCAGGGCAAGCGCGCCTCAATGTCGAAGCCCAATTGGGTGAAAAAGTGGTGTCGGCTGAGAATTTTTTGGGTTTGGCGGAAAAAAACGATAGCTTAGAATAAAATGATTAAAAATATGAAAAACGTCATTTATCAGCCATTTATCAATCCTTCACTCAAAGGGCGCCTTTGGACGGTGTGTTGCTTGCTTTTTTTTACCTGTTGCGCCCAAAAACCTAAAACTGAGGTGAAAGCAGACTACAATACGAAGCAGTGGACAGAACTCACATCTTTGGACAATAGCATTAAAATTGATATTCGCTACGCCACAACGAACAATTTTACGAAAGCTAAAATGTACGATTGTGACCGTTGTTTTCTTAGACCTGAAGCAGCAAAGGCAATTGCTAAAGCGCATAAAACATTGAAAGACAAAGGTTATGGTGGTTTGAAAATGTTTGATTGTTATCGTCCAAAACCTTACCAACAACGTTTGTGGGACAAAGTGCCTGACGACCGCTATGTGACACCGCCTTGGAAAGGTTCGCAACATTCGCGTGGTCTGGCAGTGGATTTGACGATTGTGGACAAAAACGGTAAAGAGTTGGATATGGGAACAGAATTTGATAATTTTACGACAAAAGCCCATTCTGACAATATGGATTTGCCCAAAAATGTATTGGAAAACCGCCAATTACTGAGGGGGGTCTTGGAGCAAGTGGGTTTCAAGGGGATTCGGACAGAGTGGTGGCATTTTGCTTATCAAAAGAAAAAATATGATTTGTCGGATTGGGTTTGGCAGTGTAAATAAGATGTAAGACTTTTGTAGCCCGACAAATGACGTTTTTTAGTGAAACAAACTTCTAATTCGCAACGTTTAAGTATCTCGTTTGTCAATAGTTGTTGGTCAGTCGTCTTTGAGTCATTTGTTTCATGTAGCTCAATCACAAATGACTATTGACCAATGGCGTAATGACTTTTTTAACTCAATAACGATTAACGACTAAATATGTCAGTATCAACAGTTTATAAATCAGATGTCGAAGCGGTGGATGCGCTCGCACTGTCGTACAAAAACCTCACAAAAGAAATCAGCAAAGTGATTGTCGGACAAGAAGATGTGGTTCGGGCGGTCATCATTTCTTTGTTTTCTAATGGTCATAGTTTGCTTGTGGGTGTGCCAGGTTTGGCGAAAACGCTTTTGGTTTCGACCATTGCAGAAGTGTTAGACTTGGACTTCAAACGAATTCAGTTCACGCCCGACTTGATGCCTTCGGACATCACAGGTTCTGAAATTTTGGGCGAAGACCGTCATTTCAAATTCAATCGCGGCCCGTTGTTTGCTAACATCGTTTTAGCGGACGAAATCAACCGTACGCCGCCTAAAACGCAGGCGGCTCTACTCGAAGCGATGCAAGAACGCAACGTGACGGTGGCGGGTCAACGCCATATTTTGCCGTCGCCTTTTTTCGTTTTGGCAACGCAAAATCCGATTGAACAAGAAGGAACGTATCCATTGCCAGAAGCGCAATTGGACCGTTTTATGTTCAATATTCTGTTGGATTATCCGAGCTATGAAGAGGAAATTGCGGTTGTCAAAGGTACTACGTCGGGCAAATCAGTACAGTTGAGCCATATTGTCACAGGCGAGCAAATTTTGGGCTTCCAACAGTTGGTGCGTAAAATTCCGATTGCCGATAATGTGTTGGAATACGCTGTGGGTTTGACCGCCAAAACGCGTCCGAATACACCCAAAGCCACTTCAACGGTCAATAACTATATATCTTGGGGTGCGGGTCCGCGGGCCTCGCAGTATTTGGTGTTGGGTGCGAAATGCCATGCAGCGATTCGTGGCAAATACTCGCCTGATATTGAAGATGTGCGGGCGATTGCGAAATATGTATTGCGCCACCGCATTGTGCCTAACTACAAAGCGGAAGCGGAGGGCATGACGGCTGATAAAATCATCGAAAGTCTTTTTTGAAGAAACCCATTTTCAGAGTTTTAATAGTGAAAAGAGCGACCCGAGCAAGGTCGCTCTTTTTGTATCCTGCCTTTTTACTATTTTATCTCCTTCAAAAAGACAAACTCGACCGTTTTAACATCATTTTCTAAAATGGTTCTTTTGCGTTGAAAAGCCGTCAACCAGCCTGTTTTGAGGTTAAAAGCACAGAAGTTCTCATCAAAAATATACTCATTTTGTGCTTCCATACTGTCATAGACTCTTCGGGAGAGAGGAGAAGTGGGTTGTATGTCAACCGACCATTTTGAAGAATTTGAACCACTCATTCGATTCATAAAGTGTGCAGCTTGTTGTTTGATGCCTTGCATATCGGGTTCAACGGTGTGCCTAATGTAAGCCACTGAGTTGTCACATTTGGCTAAAAGTGTGGCTTGTGCATTGAAAGGTTTGCCTTTGGGGTCAAATAAATTAGGTAATTGTGTTTCATAACGTTCCAAGCTATCAACAGTGAATGTGTTGTTGTAGAACTGATGAATCAGGGTTAATTCCTGAAAATAATTGTAGGTCACGTAGTTGTCAGAAGTCATAAGTTGGCGCATCTCGCCAACGGATTTTGCTACTGAGGGGTTCGAGGCAGCTATGGCTGTGAGGTTGTCAAAAATGCTGTAAAACGTTTTTTGTACGTCTCTCATGTTCACAATGCCTTGAAAATCACCATTTTGACCGATGGTATAACGCACTTCGACAGACTCATTGCTGCCAAAGGTGTTTTCATATACGGCTGCCACAAGGTAGCCTTTGGTCGTTGCTTCGACGACAGAAACAGTGACAATTTGGCGGCTTTCGTTTTCTGTTGATTGTTGATTGTTTTTGATGACATGTTTTCCTTTGGTCAATTCAAAACGATGTGTTTCTCCTTTTGTCCATTTGGGTTGGAGGAAAAAAGTCTTATTTTGAGCATTGAGAATAAAAAATGACGATAAAAAGCATAGGGTAACGATGGCTTTTGGTAAAGATGCGTACATCATTTGTTCTTTTAGTTTAAAAATAGGTACATGGGCAATGTAAAACAAAGGTTCAACCGCATGTGGCTGTCGGTTGAACCTTTGTGACTTCTAAATTTCATGCCAAAAGAGGATTGTTTGACCCCCTCAGTATTGGATTAAAAGGATGCAGGAATTTCTATGGTCATCGTGGTTTCGCTGATAGGATGTGTAAAGGTCAAAGATTCGGCGTGCAGATAAAGCCTGTCTGCCTTCTGACCATATAAATCATCGCCCACGATGGCAGTGTTCAGTCCTTGTGGGTGAGCCGCATGAACCCGTAGTTGATGGGTGCGACCTGTAATAGGGAAAAAATGTATTTTCGTTCTATTCTCAATGCGATCAATGACTTTCCAAGCTGTTTGAGCAGGTTTTCCGTGGGTGTAACAGACCAATTGTTGCGGTCTATTGTCTAAATCAACGCGCAAAGGCAAATCTATAAAACCTTCATCTTGTTCGATGAGACCCTCCAAGAGAGCCACATAGCGTTTTTTTATCTTACGCTTAATGAATTGGCTTTGAAGATGTTGATGCACTTCTTTTGTTTTAGCAATTAGTAGCAAACCTGATGTCGCAGAGTCCAAACGGTGAACAATCATGGGGCCTGTGGCTTCGGGATATAAGTTTTGCAATCGGGTTTGTACCGAATCATCAATCTTTTTGCCTGGGATGGAAAAAAAATCCGCTGGTTTGTTGATGACCAATAGAAAATCGTCCTCATATACAATGTCGAGCGTTTTATTCTCAGCAGGATTGGTGAGTAGGGGATTGGCTTCCATTTCGATGCCTTCGAGCATGTGTGCCAGAATGGGTTCGCATTTGCTTTTGCACGCAGGATAGAAATTACCGTGTTTGCGAATCTCAGAACTGGGTGATTGTCCCCACCAAAACTCTGCCATACTGAGGGGGGGCAACTGGTGCAAAAAAGCGTATTGCAACAGTTTGGGGGCGGCGCATTCACCTGCGCCCGAAGGTGGAACGGGGTCGTTGGTATGAGAAAAAATGGCGTGCAAGCTCTTTTTTTCACCTTTTTGATTCAAGAAAAAGTAATTGTCAAACAGTTGACGTTGCAAAGCCATTGAGCGCGTTTTGCGTTCAGCTTTCAGTGTTTTCAACTGTTGTTCGTATGCTTCGAGTGATTCTTGTAGATGGGTTATGTGCCGTTTCCAAGTTCGATTGAGGTCTTTCAGTTGGAAATATTGGTGTGCGCTTTCATTATTGAGACTTGCTTGTAAGGTTTCGTATTCGGCTTCTGAAAGCGTTTCTTTGGCTTGTTGGCGGCGTTCGTCGCGGTGTTTTTTAGCCTCTTTAATGTCTTTTTTGAGGTTTGTTACTTCTTTTTCGGCTTGTGCTGTGGCAGTTTTGAGGGCATTTTTGAGGCTTAAAAACTCAGGATTGTTTTCCAAATCCTCGATGGCTCGATTGATTTTATTGTTTTCTTCTTCACCCAATCTGTAAAAGCCTGCTTCATCCAACATATCAAACACAGGTGGCACAAACGGACTTAAATGATTCACACCCGCCAATTTGCCCGAGAAAGCTGCTAAATAGCCGACTTCGCCCGCTGCGTTTTGAACCACCAAAACGCCAAACATTTTGCCTAAACCTTGTTCTTGTGCTGAAAAACCGAAATTGTGTTGCCACTCTGTTTGGTTTTCGAGGTACGCTTGCAATTCCTTGGCAGCCAAAATACTGAGGGGGTGCGGCTGATAGTGGAAAGGAAAGGTAAATTGCTTGGGCAAACTCAAGCCTTCGGTGGAGTGACGAAAAGGGATGAAGCAAGCAGGTGAAGTTGTCATTTTGAAACAAGAATGGTTCGTGTTTTGGTACAATACTGAGGGGGTATTGAAAAGAAGAATTGTAGGAAGATTCTAAAATCTTCCTACAATTGAGTTTGACTTTTTCAGCGTATCATTTGCCCAATTCGACAGCACGATTGTAAGCGGCGACTGCGCCATCAATGATGTCCTGATGCAAAGTATTGGCTTTGAATGATTTAATAGCGGCTTCAGTTGTGCCACCACGTGATGAAACACGCAAAATCCAATCGGCACAAGACAAGTTGGACTTGTTGTATAAATCAACAGCTCCTGTAAACGTCTGAACCACCAACAGCTCTGCTTCTGATTCCGAAAAGCCCAATTGACGAGCCGCTTGCATCATCGCATCCATGAAAAAATAAACATACGCAGGGCCTGAGCCAGAAATGGCGGTCGTTGCGTCAATCATGTCTTCTTGCTCGACATACACCGTTTTGCCAGTGGTAGCCAATAGGTTTTGCACCATGACCAACTCAAGGCGTGTCACTTCGTCTGCCGATGTGAATGCCGTCATACCTTGTCCGATTTGTGCGGGCAGATTAGGCATAGCGCGAATCACTTTTTTCACACCCAGTGCTTCTTGTATGTTTTTGATTTTGACACCTGCCATGATGGTCAAAAAGACTTGCTCTTCTGTTGTCGCTGCTTTGAGTTTTTCAAACAAAGAGCCTGAATCTTGCGGTTTAACCGCTAAAATGATAACATCTGCTTTTTCAATACAATCTTTTGCATCTAAATACACCGAGCCGATGTTCAAACTGCGCAATTGAGCCGCTTTTTCGGGCAAATGCTCCAAAATCATCAATTGTTCGCGAGTCGTAACGTGTGAGCGCAAAAAGGCTTGGGCATAAGTCAAACCCATATTGCCGCCGCCAATGATAAGAATATTCATATTTGATACGGATTAATTGGTTAATGATTGGCTGTTCTTGTTGTTGTACCAATCATGGTTTTTTACGCCGCAAATTTACGTTGAATCTTTTGAAAAGTTGTTTTTTCGTCGAATTAAACCACCCCTCAGTATTTAAGCTTAATTAGCTTAACTATTTTTATCAATCTTTGTACTTTGGTCAGGCACACTAAACATGTTATCATAAACAATAGAAATCATGAAAAATCACCTAACTTTTCTTTGCCTACTTACAACTTTTGCCTGTTTTGCTCAAAAACGATTGAATTTGACCCTTCCCGACGATGCGTTGACCGCCACGCGGAAGGTTCAAGCTTCTTTGGTGGATGGCGAATCTTGTATCTACTATTGGGAAGGCTCTGTCTATTCGCGCATTCCTCAAGAGCGTGATAAATTACTTTTTAACTATGTGGGTATGAATATTCGCACCACTAAAACCGATACCGCGCATGGTAAAACGGGTTATCGCCAATACAGCCGCGAGATTTTGCTTTATATGAATCCTAAAACAGGCGAGGTCATACGCACATGGACAAATCCGTGGACGCAAAAAGAAGTGACCGTTCTTCAAATCGTGAATGACCCTGTTAATTCGCGTGGTGTGTTGACAGCCGACGATTTAGGCACACCTTTTAGTGTGGTGGATGGTCGTGCTTTTTGGAATATCGAAGTGCCTTTGCTTTATCCGAATCCTATGAAAGGCGAGACGTACAAGACTTATGTTGGTACGAATAAGCCGATGTATCAAGCCATCGAGATGTTCAATTTTTCTGTGGATGTTAAAGAGTTGACGAATCCTAAAAAGAAAAGGGCGGATGATGTCAACATCTCTTGGGCAAGGGTCTGTCAATGGTTGCCTTGGATGGAAATGGGCGACAAAGAAGGCTGGCTCATCTACAATGGACAAGGTAAAAAGCTGTCGAAATTCGACCATTTGCCGACGGCCTTAAAAGATTTTATTGCCAAAGAGCATCCTGAATTTACAACGCCGCCACCTATTGACGACAAACGCCCAAACGAAACTTCGTGGACGTATTTTAAGAAATGGATTGATAAGAAACGGGGTCAATGACACCCCCTCAGTATCCAGCATCTGTATCATTCAATAAACAATGACTCTATGGATTACAACTTACCACCTGTTTGGACGCAGTTGCAGCAGCATGAGGTGTTTCCAACCTTCGACCACGATGAACGGGCGCGCTATAATTTTCTGTCCAACCTCAATCGTTTTATTGCAACCACCGTTGCGCCAGCGACAAAAGTGGCTTACGATAGGCGTGTCGAGTCTGAGTTTGTCGCCACACACGGTCGCAGCTTCCAGAATCGCCTTGAATTGCAAGAAGCGATGCAACACGAACCTCTGTACCAAACGTGGGCGGCGTTGCGGCGATGCACGATGGAGATGCGCCAACAAAACGGACGAGCTGCGACCCTTCGCCAAGCGCATGAATTGGCGGCAAAGGTAGAAAACCTCAATCGCGACAACGATAAGCTCATCTTGACACCGAATTTTGTGCAACCACCTTATTTGGAACACGTGGACAATCATCTGATGCCGGGCAGTTATCGTACCGCTTATTTCGACAAAGATGTGTCCAATGCCGCCAACTATGACAGTGGCTTATTCGTCACCAGTGGGGGTCTATTGGGTAGCTTGACTGATGGCGGCGGTAAGGCGATTGCTCATTGGGTCAAAGAGATGTATCCCGACTTTAAGCCGAAACGCATCTTGGATCTGGGCGCAGGTTTGGGGCATAATACATTGCCTCTGGCGCAAGCCTTTCCCGATGCCGAGGTGTATGCGATTGATGCCTCCGAGCCTTTCTTGCGTTATGGGGCTGCCAGAGCCAAAGCTTTGGGTATCGAAAATGTTTGGTTCGTTCAGATGAATGCTGAAAACATGGCGGCATTTACTGAAAGGTCTTTTGATTGGGTTCAAAGTACCATGTTCTTGCATGAAACAGGCGGTCACGCCATTCATCGCATTACCAAAGAAATCAATCGCGTTTTGGCAAAAGGTGGTTTGACTTTGCACATCGAGCAACCGCCTTACACGGCGGACATGAGTTTTTATGAACAATTCATGCGCGATTGGGACGCTTACAACAATGCTGAACCCTTTTGGGGCTTTCTTCACGACTTAGACCCACGCGACTTGATGCAAGAGGCGGGTGTGGCTGCTGAAAACTTCATTCAGGTGTATGTGCGGGCTATCAATGATTTGGATACAGCACAAACCGATGCGACAATGCAAGAAGACTATGGGCGTACACCACGTTGGCATGTATTCGGGGGATGGAAAAGATAGACCCCCCTCAGTATCATCACTAAAAAATGCTTTTTCGATGGAAATAAACGATATTCTGATGGCAGGAAATAAGAGTAAGGGACAACGACCTTACTATCTCGACGACCCTGCCGTAGAGCGTGTTTTAAATATTACGATGGCTTTGGCAACAGAACTGGCGGTGTTGAGAGAAAGATTGGACACCGTGGAACGCTTGCTCGATAGCAAAGGCGTGTTGGCACAAACGGAGATAGAAACCTTCGTGCCAGACAGTGCAGCGGCAGAAGCGCGACAACTGGCACACGCACGCTATGTGGCGCGGATACTGCGCATCGTGCAGCAAGAACTGGAAGCCGTGGCACAACCCGAAAACAATAAACCCATGACAGAAATCGCCGCCGACATCAATGAGATGTGAGCCGATATAAGTGCTATGGGGTCTTTTATCGGTGGTTGTAAAGGCAACGCACATGTGCGCCATTTTTGAAATTGTCATAAATGTCTGCTGTGTTTTAATACCGATATAAAGAAATACTAAACTCACTGTTTTTCGCTTCGCTCTCCTCCAAAGGAGTCCTCACGGACGAAGGAGTCCTTTGGACAAAGTGCGTGCTTGGGAATAATCTTTTCAGAGCGAAGCCCCTTTTTGAGCTTGCAAAGCTCAAAAAGGGGCTTCGCTCTATAAAAAAACTATTCTTGTAACGAGGGAGCTTGCGACCAATGTTGTGTATATGCTTAGCATTTGTTTATGTTGTTATCAAATTATTTCTTGTTTTACAATCAAAAACCCTCGTGTTATCATGTCTCCTACAAACACCGTGGATGCTTTTTTCAAAGCCATCATAGAACGCGACGCGGAAGCCATCATTCGCTTTTATGTTGCTGATGAACTTACTTATGTTATCTTGGAAGGCCCTCGGCTCAGTACCAAAGGTTTTACAAAAATCGCCGATGGGTGGCGGGCGTTTTGTGTTTCGCCGTTCCGTTTGCACAGTATCGAATGGCTCGAAGGGGCTTTTGCGGAAGCGGAAGGCTCGTTGGCTTGGGTGAGTGGGGTAGTGGCATTGACCGTTTCGTTGCATGAGAAAACCTTTGTACAAACGTTTCGGGTGAGTTTTGTATTGAAAAAGAGTGTAGATACTGAGGGGTGGTTGATTCGGCACGAACACGTCTCGGGTGCTTTGCTCGACCCTTATGGTACGGGCGATTGGGTGAAATCGGTGTGATAAAGTGTTGTTTCGCCGCAATTTTTTTTGTTTATCGGACAAAACTTGGTGCAAAGAGTAGAAGTCGTAACTTTGTTGAATCTACTAACCAAATCATAAACGATAAAAACCATGCTAAACAAGCGATACGAAGAAATATTGATACTTGCCCTCATCGCTTTGGGCGATAGACTCAAAAGAAGGCGCGATATATTGAGTCAAAACTTAGGTATCTCTACCCAGCAGTGGCTCATACTTTTGTATCTTGGCAAAGACCCCAATATTGCTTACATTGACCAAAGGGATACAGACAAACCTATTTTAGCCTCTGACTTGGCGCAAGCCTTGAATGTGAGCCGACCCAATATCACAAATTTGATTAGTGTTTTGATGGATAAAGAGCTGGTAGAGCAAATTGGCGAGAAGGATGACCGTCGCCGCAAGGGCTTGGTGTTGACCGAAAAAGGCGTTGATGTGTTGGAAAGCCTACAACCAAAGCGTGAGATGCTCAATAGTGAGTTGTTTGTGAATATGACAGAAGCAGAAAAGGTCACTTTTTTGAATCTGATTGAAAAAATGATGTGTAATTTGACAGCTTTCAAATAAAATGCGGCTTCATTCGTCGCATCAAAAATACAAATGCTCGTCATTTTGTGGACATATATTTTAATTCAATTAAAAATAGAACCTATGACACTAAGATTGTTTCCATTGCATTTGGGTATTTGGGAAGGCACTTATACACGCATCCAACCCGACGGTACTGTGAGCAATACCTTTCGCAGCCGATTGACCATACGAATGCCCGATGATAGGACTTATCAGCAGGTTAATGAGTATTTTTGGGACGATGGCCACTACGAATGCCACGATTTTGGCACAACTTACTTCAATGAGCAAGGAGAGTTGATATTCGACAATCCGCGTATGGTGGGCAAGGCATGGGAAACGCAAAACAGTGTGGTATTAACTTGGTCGTACAGAGACCGTCCTGACTCACAATTGTATGAATTGATTAATCTTATTGGCGACAACAAACACCGCATCCGCGTTTGGAAATGGTCGTGTGGTGATGTATTTGAAGGTTTGACGATGATTGACGAGCGCAAAGTAGGCGAAGTCAGCGACATTCCCGATTCTTTTTGGACAGAATTGCCCAACAAACGCTTCAAAGGTGTCTCACGTTCCAATCTTTAGACCCCCCTCAGTATAAATCGTAAAAATCATGTATAATTTAACGGATAAAGTTGTTCTGGTCACTGGCGCAGGACGACGCAACGGTATTGGCGAAGCTGTGGTTTGGCGTTTCATTACTGAGGGGTGTCGTGTCGTCATCAGTGATATTGGTTCAGCCAAAGGCACATCTTTCTCAAACGATCACATTGGTACGACCGACGACATGAATCGTTTAGTCGAAGCCATTGCAGCCCAAGGCGGACAAGCCATCGGTATCGCCTGCGATGTGCGTTTTGAAAACGAAGTCGAACATCTGTTCGCCCGCACCATAGAAACTTTCGGACGCATTGACATCCTCATCAACAACGCAGGCGTGGGCTACTTGATGGAAGCCGTGACCAACGTATCGGAAAGCGATTGGGATGCTGTGTTGGACACCAACCTAAAAGGCACGTTTCTATGCACCAAACACGCGGCGCGACACATGATTCGGCAAGGGCAGGGTGGGAGCATCATCAACATCGCCAGCCAAGCCGCTAAGTCGGGTTTTCCCTTTGCCGCTGCCTACACCGCTTCCAAACACGGCGTTCTTGGTTTGACACGTTCCAACGCCGTCGAGTTAGGTCAATATGGTATTCGGGTCAACGCCGTTTGTCCCAATCACATCACCACAGGCTTGGGTCATTGGCAAAATCAGTATTTCAGCAACAAATTAGGGTTGTCGTACGACGACTATTTGCAAAGCATCAAAGACAGAAACCCATTGGGCAGAACGGGTTTGGTGGAAGATGTAGCAAAAACTTGTGCTTTCTTAGCATCAGACCAAGCCGCCTACATCACAGGAGAAGCCATGAACGTAAGCGGTGGCGAAGAGTATCACTGAGGGGGCCATAAATTTGATACCGACATTGAATAGTGCTACCCAGATTTAGGAAAATTTCAAATTTTCCTAAATCTAAATCGTTGAAAATCAAATAATCACGTTGGGAAAACTTTAAAACATCCTTTCGCTTGAAGTTTTCGTTCTAAAAACGGTGTTGATTCTACGAATCAATGTGCTTCTTTCGTCCTATTCTGTTATAAATATGTTGTCGCTAACGCGACATTAAGCGAATCTGACTCTTTGTCGCATTAGCGACAACATATTTATAACACAACTAACGAGTCATTTACCCTTGATTCGTAGAATCAACACCACTTTTGCAACGCTTTTTTTAGATAACAAAATTTTAAGCGAAACGTGTGCTCAAAAGTTTCCCAAACGTTTTAGCACTTTTTTATGTCGGTATCAAAATCAAAGCCCCAAAACCACCCACACAAGCACAAATGCCACCAACAATGGTAGAAAA
>JAEUUP010000022.1 GCA_016787525.1 Saprospiraceae bacterium
CTATCGCGCCGCGCTCAAATGAATCGTAATCAAATAACTCATTTGACTCCCTGGTTGCCCTTTTTGTCTCTCTCGTCTTTTTCATCTATCAAAGGTCGCTTTTTTTTCCCTTGACACACTTTTTTGAACAGTCTCGACAATAAGCGGCGATATAATGCACGAGTCAGTATAAAATCATAGTTTTGCACTCATTTTTTCATTAATTTTTTCTCTAACCAATTATGGATTATAAAAACAATATTCTCGAAACGATAGGTAATACGCCGCTTGTCAAAATCAACAAAATTACGGCGAATTTGCCTTGTTTGGTTTTGGCAAAAGTCGAAACATTCAACCCAGGACATTCCATCAAAGACCGTATGGCCGTCAAAATGCTCGAAGATGCCGAAAAAAATGAGCGCATTACTGAGGGGGGGACCATCATCGAATGTACGTCGGGCAACACGGGCATGGGTTTGGCTTTGGCGGCGGCGGTCAAAGGCTATCGTTGCATTTTTACGACAAGTGATAAACAATCGAAAGAAAAAATTGACCTTTTGAAAGCACATGGCGCAGAGGTTATCGTATGCCCAACGAATGTCGAGCCAGAAGACCCGCGTTCTTACTATTCGGTGGCAGAGCGTTTGTCGAAAGAAATTCCGAACTCATGTTGGATGAACCAATACGACAATCTCTCTAACCGCCAAGCGCATTATGAGTCAACAGGTCCAGAAATTTGGGCGCAAACCGAAGGCAAAATCACGCATCTCATCGTTGGTGTTGGCACAGGTGGTACGGTGTCTGGCACGGCACAATATCTGAAAGAGCAGAATCCGAACATCAAGGTTTGGGGTATAGACACTTATGGTTCTGTTTTTAAAAAATATAAAGAAACGGGCATATTTGACCCTAACGAAATTTATCCCTACATTACTGAGGGGATAGGTGAGGACATTTTGCCCAAAAATGTAGATTTCAGTCTGATTGATGCTTTTGAAAAAGTGACCGACAAAGACGGTGCTGTGATGGCGCGGCGTTTGGCGCGTGAAGAAGGCATTTTGTTGGGTTATTCGGCGGGTTCAGCGATGGCTGGTTTGATGCAATTGCAAGAACAATTTACAGCAGATGATGTGGTGGTGGTCATTTTTCACGACCACGGCAGCCGCTATGTTGGCAAGATTTTCAACGATGACTGGATGCGTGAGCGCAATTTCTTGGACGATGAACTGAAAGTAAAAGATGTGATTGGACGCAAAACGAATAAGATTTTTTATTCAGTCACGCCACAAAACACCGTCAGAGAGGCTTTTGACATGATGAAAAAGCTCGACATTTCACAAATGCCTGTGATGAATGGCAACGATATGGTCGGTTCGATTGCCGAAAATGCTGTTTTGACTTATCTTTTAGAAAACCCCATTCGTCATGCCGAGCATAAAATCGAAGACATCATGGACGCACCGTTTCCGATAGTCAATGAAGATTTGCCTGTCAAACAGTTGAATCGTTATATTTCTAAAAAAATCCCTGCGGTGATGGCAAAAGACAAAGCGGGTTCGATGCACATTTTGACAAAGTACGATATTATTCAGGCGGTGTGATTGGGGCATAAAAAACAGTTTCAAAACCTGAATCGTGTGTTTTAGAATCAAACGTTGCATCTCAAATGGTTTGGGGAGTTTGTAACTATTTAGGTTGTAGGGCTACGCCCTAATTGTCATAATCATTTATAGCGTTTTCTACCAACGTTTAGCACCTCTGGTGCATTGAGGCTTGTATTTTATGCACCAGAGGTGCTAAACGTTGGTAGAAAATAGCCTGTCAGCAATATTCATCGGAGCGTAGCTCCATAACCTAAACAGTTACGGGAATTTTAACGATTGCCCAAACCTGATTTCTTATGTTTTTTACTAACTGTTTGAGCTTTGTCAAACTCAATGAATGAAAATACATCACCTTCTCCTGAAACATTATTTCCAATGGCAAGCGCGAGCGATGCGTTTGGATAAAGCCAATGCCGTTGATAATCAATGGTATGCACTTCACGATTTGGTCAATAAGGCTCAAAAAACCGCATTTGGCAAAGACCACGATTTTGTGTCAATAAAAACGTATCAAGATTTCAAACAACGCGTGCCACTGCGAACTTATGCCGACATCGAACCATATATCCAAAGGATTTTTGAGGGTGAAAACGATGTTTTATGGCAAGGCAAGCCTTTGTTTTTTGCCAAAACATCGGGTACAACGAGCGGCGTGAAGTACATTCCAGTCACATCAGATTATATCCAATCGCGTCAAAAAGGGTCGCAGTTTGCGGCAGCTAATTTGTCTCAAATTGTCGGCAATCTCGATTTTTGGGGCGATAAATTGCTCCTTTTTTCAGAAAACCATACGTTTCAAGTCAAAAATGGATTTCGATGCGCGGCAATTTCCGCCATTGACAGCTATTTGTTTCCGAAGTGGTTGGATTGGCTCTATGTGCCAGGTCGAGTCATCAATCAAGAGCCGACTTATGATAAAAAAATAGAGCGTACCATCGAAAAAATGCTGAGGTACGATGTGCGAGCCATGTTTGGCTTGCCTGTGTGGTTGATGTTGTTTTTGGATTCGTTTGAGAAAAAAACAGGCAAAAAGTTTAAGGAAATATATCCACAATTCAGCACCATTTTTCTAAGTGGCATGAATTATACGCCCTATTTGAGCAAATTGAAAGCACATTTGGGCGAAAACCTAACGGCTTTTGAAGCTTATGTGGCTTCCGAAGGCTTTATCGCCTATCAAGACCGAATGAATGAGCGAGGTATGGTTTTGGTGACAAAACAAGGCATTTTCTACGAATTTATGCCGCTTGAAGACGAGCATCTGCCCAATCCACGCCGTTTTTCGCTCGCAGAGATTGAATTGGATAAAGATTATGCTTTGATACTCAACACCAATACAGGGCTTTGGGGCTATTTGCTCGGCGATATTGTGCGGTTTGTGTCCAAAGAGCCTTATCGTATCGTAGTTACAGGGCGACTCAATCAAGTTTTATCTGCTTTTGGCGAACATTTATTGCCCATCGAAGCCGAAAACGCCTTGTCTCATGCCTGTTTTGACACACAAGCGACTGTAACGCAATTCACTGTCGTGCCTCAAATCGCCCCCTCAGTAGGTTTGCCGCATCACGAGTGGTACATTGAATTTGAAAAAGAATCCCAAGATTTGACTCGATTTTCACAATTGATTCACGAGCATTTGGCATCAAAAAACATGTGTTATGGCGATTTAGTCATCGGAAATGCCATCGCGCAACCTAAAATCATCTCATTGCCTTGCAATTTTTTCGCATCAGTCGCCATTCAACAACATGGAACACTCAATGCACAACAAAAAACACCTATTTTGCAGGCGGACAGAAATTGGGTTAAACAATTCATAAAATGATACTGATAACAGGAGCAACGGGTTTCATCGGCGGCAGAATGTTGGAAGCCTTTATCGAAAAATATGGCGCAGATGCCGTTGTCGGCACAGGGCGCAACCCCTCAGTAATTGCCGCTTGGCAGCAAAAAGGCGTAACTATTGTCGGTGGCGACTTGAGCGATGCGGCTTTTGTAGCGTCTGTTTTTCAACAATTTCCCATAAAAACCGTCATTCACGTAGCTGCTAAAAGTTCGCCTTGGGGCAGTTATGAGTCTTTTTATCAGTCTAATGTGGTGGCAACACGCCATTTGTTGGAGCAAGCTCAAACGCACGGTGTGACCCGTTTGGTCTATATTTCAACGCCGAGTATTTATTTCAACTATACAAATAGGTTTAATGTCAAAGAAGATGAACCCATTGACTATCCATTTGTAAACCATTATACTTCAACCAAATACGAAGCCGAGCTTTTGGTCAGAGCGTACGCCAAACACTTTTTTACGGTCATTTTTCGACCCCGTGCTTTGGTTGGACGAGGCGATACGGTCATCATTCCGAGGGTGCTTCATGCCTATCATACGCAAAGGTTGCGCATCGTAGGCGATGGGAAAAATATGGCTGATTTTACGTCTGTTGCTAACTTGTGCCATGCAGCTATGTTGGCGATGGAAGCTGGCGAGCCGTGCAATGGACAAATTTTTAATATCACAGACGGTGAACCACAAGTGCTTTGGGATTTTATTCGGTTTTTGTTGCAAAAAAAAGGACTGAATGACCAACTCAAACGCGTGCCGTATCCATTGGCTTATGGTGTCGCATGGCTGCAAGAACGTTTTAATACATGGTTCAAACCCGAAGTCGAACCCGCCTTGACTTGTTATGGCATAGGTATTTTGACATACAGTCTGACAATGGATATTTCAAAAGCGAGAGACCTATTGGGCTATCAACCTTTGATGAATCCACGCGAAAGTTTGTTGGAATTTATCGCCGCAGAAAAATAAGACCCCTCAGTATAACGAGCCATAGACTCACAAATAGATAAAAATAAATGAACGTTTTTTTTCATTACTCAGGCTATTGTTCCTCCGATAACAAACACGTTTATGTGGGCGCACCTGCGGGAAAGGCGATTTTCCCCGCATTTTGGGCTTTATTGAAGCATCCTACTGAGGGGTATATTTTGTTTGACACAGGTTATGCCAGCCGTTTTTTGGAAGCCACAAGCTATTTCCCGAACAGCATTTATGCCAAAATGACCCCTGTAACCTTTCAAGACAGCGACTCGGTGGTGAATATTTTGAAAAATCAACACCAAATCGAACCCGATGCTATTCGCTACATCGTCATTTCACATTTTCATGGAGACCACATTGGCGGCTTGTTGGATTTTCCAAAAGCGAAAATTATTTGTACGAAAATGGCATTTGAACATATTTGGCATTGTCCGAACTGGTTAGCCTTGTCAAGAGCCTATCTCAAAGATTTGCTACCCAAAGATTTGCCCCAACGTACACTTTTTATTGAAGAAATAGCGGAAAAAACGCCTCATACACACTTCAAAGAAACATGGTTTTGGGCAGAAATGGGCATTACTTTCGTGCATCTGCCTGGACACGCTCGCGGGCAAGTCGGGCTTATGTTCAAGAGCAAAGGCGGCTCGTTGCAAGGCGATGTTTTTTTAGTAGCTGATGCGGCTTGGCATATCGAAAGCATTCGTCGCAATGTGCCGCCGTCGCCACTTGTGCGCCTTTTTGTGGACAGTTATGCTGAGTTGAAAGACTCGATAACACGTCTGCATCATTTTTGTAACGCCAACCCAAACGTAACGCCTATCGTCACACATTGTAAAGAAACTTTAGGTAAATATTTGCCAACGCTCAACGAACTTTACTGAGGGGTGTCTTTTTAAGTTATTGAAAAACAAATAATTATGCTGCAACTCAAAATAATTTATTATCTCCTAAAAGCCTCATTGCGCCCCAATTTTACAGATAGGTCGCATCTAAGACGCTGGCAAGAAAAGCAGTTGAGCAAACATTTGACTTGGCTAAAACGACATTCTCCTTATTTTGAAAAACTCAAAAACACACCTTTCGAGGCATTGCCGTTTTTAGATAAAGCGAAAATGATGGCGCATTTTGACAGTCTCAATACCCGCCACATTCGCTTGACAGAAGCTATGGCAGTCGCCATTCAAGCCGAAGTGACGCGCGATTTTGACCAAACCATAGGCGATGTCACCGTTGGATTGTCGAGTGGAACGAGTGGCAACCGAGGCATATTTTTAGCCACTGAAAACGAACGAGCCAAGTGGGTAGCAGAGGTTTTGCAGCGAGTTTTACACATCAAATGGGGGAAACAACAGAAAATAGCGTTCTTTTTGAGAGCCGATTCCAAATTGTATCAATCCATTCGTTCTCGTGCTTTTGCATTTCACTTTTTTGATTTGGCGCAACCCATTGAGGGTTTAATCGAAAAACTCAATTCGTTGCAAGCCGACATTCTCATTGCACCACCTTCTGTTTTGTTAGAAATTGCTTATAAAATTGAAAATCAATCGTTTAAACACAATTTTACGAAAATAATATCCGTCGCAGAAGTTTTAGAAGAAGATATTCGCAACCGTTTGACCTTAACTTTTGGGCAAATCATACACCAAGTTTATCAAGCTACTGAGGGGTTTCTCGCTTCAACTTGCGCACATGGCACATTGCATTTTCATGAAGATTTGGTCTTTATTGAAAAAAAATATGTGGACGAAACGCAGTCAGTTTTTCATCCCATCATCACAGATTTCACGCGTCAAACGCAACCGATTGTGCGCTACGAATTGAATGATTTAATTCACGAACGGCTTACACCTTGCCCTTGCGGCTCTATTTTTATGGCGATTGACCACATAGAAGGACGGAGCGACGATGTTTTGACATTCGGCGATAAACGTATTTTTCCCGATTTTTTCAGATATGCCGTTTTGTTCGCAAGCTCTGACATTGAGCAGTTTCAAGTGATACAAATGACTGAAAGTGAATTGGTTGTAAAGCTGAAATTGTCTTTAGGTTTTGACAGTATTTCTCTTAAAGTGCAAGAAAATATAGCACAACTTTTGCTAAAAAATAATGTGACAGATGTGAGAATAAGGGTTGAGCAACTCGGTGAACACGATTTTTTAAATAAATTTAGACGGATAAAAAGTCTAAATAGGTGACTGTAAATCGTTGGCTGTCGCTTAATGCCTAAGTAATGCGCTAAGAATAAACTACACCATTACACACTGTTTTTTCGCTCCGAAGGAGTCTCTTGGACAAGCAAAACGCGTGCTTTTAAAATATTTCTTTCGGATTGAAGCTAAAAATTGAGGCAAAAGCCTCAATTTTTAGCTTCAATCCATAAAAAACTTTTTGCACGCCTTTCGTGCGTAGCACGAAACAGTGAGTGATGGTGTCGTTTGTTTTTTGTCATTACTCATGACTGTTGCTTAAAATCTTTTATCTTAAAATCTCTTGTTTTTATACTCAAAAACGATATATGATACCTATTCAATTCAGAGGATTTGGCTTTTCATTGCCTGATAAAATAGTTGATAATCCTTATTTTGAAACACTGCACCAAGTGGATAAAGGAGGGGTTTTTAATGCTTTGGGTGTCCAAGAACGCCGACATTGTACGACGGAAAGCAATATTTCGATGGCAACAGCGGCTTTGTCGAATGCTTTGGAGAATGCCAATTGCTCGTTTGAAAGTTTGGATTTATTGATACACGCCTCAGTATCAATAAGTTATATTTTACCCAATACGGCCACCATGATTCAGAAAGCCCTCGGCAAAGAGCAATCGGGTGTGCCTTGCATGGATGTCAATCTTTCATGTCTCTCTTGGTTAGCGGCTGTTGAGATGGCAGGCGGCTTGATCGCAACAGGTCGGTATCGTAGAATCGCCATTGTAAGTTCAGAACAACCTTCTAAAGTATTGAATGATAATAATTTAGAAACACATGCCTTGTTTGGCGATGCGGCGGCGGCGGTCATCATCGAACCCGCCGACTCGCCTCAGAAAGGCATTGTCAAAAGCCAATTTCGGACATATTCAGATGGTTGGGATTTGAGCCTCATCGAAGGCGGTGGACTTGAAAAACCGGGATACTTGAAAGATATACCAGATGAAACCTACATGTTTCAGATGCAAAATAGAAAACTGTTGTTGTATTCTTTGAAACGTTTGAATACTTTTCTAAGCGAATTCTTTGAAAATGAATCTTTTACATGGCAAGAAATAGATAAAATTGTGCCACATCAAGCCAGTCGAGCAGGCTTAGATTTTTTTGCTTATCATTACAATATTGAAAACAAACTCATTCGCAATCTTGAAAAACGAGGCAATTGTGTAGCCGCTTCCATGCCTTTAGCTTTTTGCGAAGCGATGTTAGACGGACGTATTCAAAGAGGCGAACAAGTTTTATTTATCGGCACAGCAGCAGGGATTTCACTGGGCGGTATGGTCGTTCAATTGTGACCCCCTCAGTATAACGATTGTCAAAACGAGTTAAATCAGTTTTTTATGCGCTATTCATACGTTGATACATTGCGAAGTCTCGAAAACCTCCTGAGGTGTGCAGTTCATGCCTCTGCACCATTTATGTTTATTCCCAATCCCATCTGGCCGACTCGCTCGGAGGTTACACATTCGCAGTTCATTGATGGTTTGATATTTTTGATGCATAGTCAGACAATGGAAGTTTTTTTCGCCACCAATGGCTTTTTTACCTTAATGTTGCTCGAAAAGTACGATTATAAAGCCTTTATTATTAATCGTTTACGGCGCATAGTGATACCTTTAGCCGTAGGTTTGTTGACACTCATTCCCATCATTATCACCATATCCTTGTCGTGGCAAAACCATATTTCTTTGACGAAAGCAGCCTCGCTTGTTCCGCAATATTTTGCTGAAAAACCCATTCCTTTGGCGCATCTTTGGAGTTTGTGGTATTTACTACTCATTTATGGCGTGTATTTGATAGGGGTTTCATTCTTAGAAAAATTCAATATAGACATCAATCAAATATTATCTGCAACTAACCTAAAAACTATTTTAACCTTTTCTATTGCCACAGCTTCGTTGATGATGATGGTGTATCATCGTCGTTTTTCATCTGCACCGACCGATACATGGTTTGAATCGCCGATGTTTGTTTATTTTATCAGTTATTTTTCGTTAGGTGCATGGTTTTTTAGGCACAAAGAACAACAAGCACATTTTACCACTCCAAAATACTTATGGGTCGTTTTTATTTTGAGTTTAGCTCTTAATAGCACTTTTCAATTAGCTGATTTACAACGTTTTAGCTTTCTAAAAATCATCGGCCCTATTGCTTATGTTGTGCAAACACATTGCATGATAATCTATATTGTCAAAGCTATGATGTCGTTCAACAAGTACCCCCAGTTTTTCAAACGCTTTGCAGAAGCCAGCTACTGGACATATTGGATAGAGCTACCCATCATTTTGCTTTGTCAATGGCTTTGGCTCGACACTATTCCTGCATGGCTACTTTTACCTGCTTCCATTTTTATCACCTTCTTTATAGGTTATCAAAGTTTTCACTTAGGTTTTCGGCATTCTCGTTTAGCAAAGTGGTTGGGTTTTGTGTGAAAAACTAACGCCTTATCGTATATAGTATGCCTTTAGAGCCGTAAACGAGATCGCAAACAAATTAAAAATCCCCCTCAGTATTGCCTTGATACTGAGGGGGGATTTTTTAGCTGTTTGAGACAATACATATTTGACAGTAATTTACGACAACACCCCAATTGGAAGTTGGGTTTTAGAACTAAAATCTTTTGCAATATCTGCAATTTGCTCTTTTGTTGTTAAACCGACTGCTAATTCAAGTTCTTCTTCAATATCTGTTAGCGTTGAAATCAAACGAATACCTCTATGTTGTAAGTCTTTCTGAGAATTGGGTATTATATCAAAAGTTTTATTTAATATCACTTTACATGCTTGAATCATTTTGAGTTGTTGGGTTCTCTGCTCTATTGTTTTTGTATTTTTCTTAATACTTTGTAATATCAAAGTGCTGATTTCATTAGATAGTAAATTTGAATTTTTGAGGATTGTGAAAAGTTTTCGGCTATCAAGAGTGGTGTCTATATTTAGGTTTAATATCTTTATCTGAAATGTTAGTTTTGTAAATAATCTATTATTATTTGGAAAATAATTTTTTACAAATAATAATAGATTATTTGTCAATATAATTTTATTTTTTTTATCTTCCTCTGATTTATTAAATATAATAAGTGCATTACGAAAGAGGCTGCTCATCGTATCGTGATGAATTATAATAGTTTCCTGTGGCAAAGAGTTGATTATCGTAGCCTGTGTATTGATACTACGTTTTGAGGTTTTCCCTTTATTTACGATACTATTTTTTACCATTTCATTGATTTTAGGCTAATTCCGTAGCTGTAACGATTGTGTAATTGTTTTGCTTTTCTACACCATTTATGCTTAATTTAGAACCTTTTCTCAGTAAAACCTCTTGTTCTTCAGGAGAATATGAAATACTTTCAATTGCTTTACCTTTGATGACTGAAACTTCAAAGATTACTTCGCCAAATTGCTTTGCAATCGTACGTTTTCTACTAAACGATAAAAAAGCTGGCTCAATAATTATTTCATCTTTTTGATACAGTTCTAAATATTTTTGTAATACCGTTTCTGGTAATTTAACGCCTCTATAGACGACTTCCCTTGGCGAATTTTGGACTTTTGATAATGAAAAATCAAGATAACGAACAAAAGGTGTTAGCCTTTCAGGTTTTTCTCTTAACCCTTGATTCATATCCGTTGTATCTTTCTGAGTATAATCATATATGATCGTTTTTTCTTCAGCTGTCAGTTCATTCAGCGCATAGTAAAATTTTTCACGAACAATTTTTAACTCGTCAGAAAGCCTGTCTTGTACATACTTTTCAAGTTCAATCATAGTGAAGTTTGTTAGTTTAGTGAGCAAATTTAGTATTTTTTTGGTAAAAAACTTAATTTTTATGGCTCTTTGGGCTTTTTATACCCCTCTGTATTTGGTTTGATACTGAGGGTATTGCTCTCAAGTATTCTGAGACAATAAGAAAAGCAGCGTATTAATATTCAATTTTCCATCTTTAACACCATCAAGTTCGTCTAATTCAGATAATATTTCTCGAATCTCATTTTTAGAAACGGTACCTTTTTCATCTAATTTTGTAAGTATGCCTTGAATGATAAGTGATTGAAAACCAATAACATCTTCTAATTGATTCAATCTTTTGTTAAGCGATTCAATTGAAACATTGGTCGTACTGCCGACTGGTGGCGCAACACTTTTTTGTAGTTGTTTCAATTTCTCAAAATGCTCTAAACGTCTCAAATGTCTGAGCTCTGTATTTGTAGGTGATACAAAATTAGTGAAAAAAAAGTCCATTAGGTTCATTTCTTTCTTGTGTTTTTAAATTTATAAATATTTAATTATCAATTTGTTATTCCTACTAAATCCATCAAAAACGCATATTCCATCGCCGTTTCTTTATAGCGTTCAAACCTGCCTGAAGCACCACCATGTCCTGTAGTCATATTGCAAAACATATAAAGTGGAGTCCGTTTGTTGGTTCGTAATTCGCGCAAACGCGCTATCCATTTGGCAGGCTCCCAATATTGCACTTGCGAATCGTGCAAGCCTGTTGTAATCAAAGTCGGCGGATAGGCTTTGGCTTCTACTTGGTCGTAAGGGGAATAGGATTTGATGTAATTGTAGTAGGTTTTGTCTTTCGGATTGCCCCATTCGTCAAATTCGCCTGTGGTCAAAGGGATTGATTCGTCCAACATCGTTGTCACGACATCCACAAAAGGCACAGCGGCCACCACACCACGCCACAAATCGGGACGCATGTTCATCACAGCACCCATCAATAGACCGCCTGCCGAGCCACCCATTGCCGTCAGTTTCGATTTGGCGCAATACCCCTCAGTAATCAGTGTTTCGGCACAAGCAATGAAGTCGGTGAACGTATTTTTCTTTTTCAGCAATTTACCATCTTCGTACCAATTGCGCCCCAATTCTTGTCCACCTCGAATGTGTGCAATGGCATAAACAAAACCTCTATCCAATAAACTCAATCGAGGTGACGAAAAATACGGGTCCATCGAATGTCCGTAGCTGCCGTATGCGTATAGTAAAAGTGGTTGGCGACGTTTTCGGAACGTATCTTTTCTGTAAACAATTGATATTGGCACTTTTACACCATCGGTGGCTGTCGCATAAATGCGTTTTGACACATAGTTTTTTGGGTCAAAGCTGTCATCTAAAACGGCTTCGCGCTTCAAAAGCGTAAACTCATGCTTGTTGACATCGTAATCCAAAACTGAGCTGGGCGTTGTCATAGACATAAAACCTACACGCACAATATCTGTGTCGTAATCGGGGTTTACACCTGTGTAAGCCATATAAACTTCTTCTTTGAAGTCCAAATAATGGTCGTTGCCATCGCTTCCAAATACCCGCAATTGGGTCAAACCATCTTTCCGTTCCGACAAAATAAGATGATTTTTGAAAATATCTAAGCCCTCCAAAAGTACGTCGGGACGATGTGGAATGACCTCGACCCAATTCGTGCGCGAAGTCACCCCCTCAGTACAACACATCAAACGGAAGTTTTGCGCCTCCCAATTTGTGATGATGTAGAACGAGTCGCCAGCATGGTCAATCGAGTATTCGTGGTGTCGTTGTCGTGGTTCAAACAAACGAAACGCGCCCATTGGGTTGTCGGCTTCTAAAACCCAAAACTCATTTGAAACGGTTGAAAATGAACCTATTACGAGATATTTTTCAGACTTGGTTTTGTAAATAGTTGAGCGGAATGTATCGTCCGTTTCTTCAAAAATCACTGTATCTACTGAGGGGTCAGTGCCAAGTTGGTGGCGCATGATTTTGTAAGAACGTAAGGTTTCAGCATCTTTCAAAGTGTAAAAAATGGTTTTATTATCAGCTCCCCAAGCGGCACTACCTGTCGTACCTGTGATGCTTTCCGACAGAATTTCACCCGTTTCAAGATTTTTGAAATACAGTGTATAAATCCTGCGACTTACTGTATCTACACCAAAAGCCAACCATTTGTTGTCAGGAGAAATTGAGCGTCCGCCGATACTGTAATATTCGTGTCCCTTTGCCATATCATTGACATCGAGCATGATTTCTTCATCCGCTTCCAAAGTTTCTTTTTTGCGACTGTAAATCGGATATTCTTGGCCTTCTTCGTAGCGAGCAATGTACCAGTAGCCGTGATAACGATACGGGACAGACATATCTGTTTGGGCAAAACGGGCGACTATTTCCTTATAAAGTTGCTCTTGAAAAGGTTTTGTATGTGCCATTTTTGCCTCGCGATAAGCATTTTCGGCTTCTAAATAGGCGATTACTGAGGGGTCTTCGCGTTGATTGAGCCAATAGTAAGGGTCAATGCGTGTGTCGCCGTGAATGGTCAATTCGGTTGGAATTTTCTTCGCTTTCGGTTGTTTCATAACAGGTTGGAAATTAGGTTTTGATAAAAAATTCGCCTTTCATCGTAATGGAAGGCGAGTATCTGTATTTTTCATGAAGTTTTACATTAAGTAACGCGACAGAAATAAATTACACCATTACACACTGTTTCGTGCTACGCACGAAAGGCGTACAAAATAAATTTTTTTATGGATTGAAGCTAAAAATTGAGGCTTTTGCCTCAATTTTTAGCTTCAATCCGAAAGAAATATTTTCAAAGCACGCTTTTTTTTGCTTGCAAAAAAACAGTCCGTAATGGTGTAGTTTATTAAAATCGTATTACTAATTACTGAGGGACTTAATCTATGAAAAAATTTTCTCTGCACATCTATAATTCAAAATTAAAACCTTCTGAGACAAATTTTTCATATTTTAGTTTGTCGAATTCATAAAGCCTTGCAGGTCTATGTGCGACACCTTCTTGCGACTCGTTGAGGTCAACGATAAAGTCCATTGAGAGGATTTTTTTACGAAAATTGCGTTTATCGAGATCGGCTTCTAGAATGGCTTCATAGAGGTGTTGTAGTTCTGTGAGCGTGAACTTAGGGGGCAATAGTTCAAAGCCAATCGGTCGTACTCGTACACGTTGTTTTAGTGCATTGAAGCAGGCATCTAAGATGGCATTGTGGTCAAAGGCCAAGGGCGAATTGCGCAGTTCTGCTAGTTTGACCCATTGTGCTGTTTGAGCAAAAGAAGAAGGGTGGACATCGTAATGATTGATTTTGACCAAAGAAAAATAGGCAACAGTCAGAACACGTCCCAAAGGGTGTCGTCCAACAGCCCCAAAAGTCCGGACTTGCTCCAGGTAAACATTATCAAGTCCTGTCAATTCATATAAAATACGAGATGCAGCATTCTCTATATTTTCATCGGCATAGATAAAATCGCCTGGCAATGCCCACAAACCTGTGTATGGCTCTGTGCCACGTTTGATGAGCAATACCTTTAAATCTGACTCGTCAAAACCAAAAATGACATTATCTACCGTTACAGCATTTTTAAAGAAATCTTGTGAAAACTCAGCCATTCGTTAAGTTGTATCGTCCTTTTCCCTATAAAAAAATAAAAAAGTTTAGTTCCAAAGGGTAAAATTAGGAAAAATTGGCGGTTTACCAAAGTTTTGACTGACTTTGTGCATTTTTAACACCAAGTTGGTTGATTGGTCATGAGTCATTGGTTGATTATTAAATATGCCAGTGATTCATGACCAATCAACCAACAATCAATTTCGATTTATTCCACAAAGCGTCCATTTCTTCGAGCGACATGTCTTCGAGTGGTCGTGGAGCGTGTTTTTCAATAAATTCAAAGCGGCGTTTAAATTTTCTATTGACCTTTTCGAGTGCTGTTTCAGGGTCAACATGGATAAAACGTGCATAGTTGATGAGTGAAAAAAGCACATCACCGAACTCTTCTTCACGTTTTTCGGCTGGCATACTGAGGGGTATCATTTCTTTCAATTCTTGAATTTCTTCTTCGACTTTATCCCACACTTGGTCAGCATTTTCCCATTCAAAGCCTACTTTTGATGTTTTTTCTTGCATTCGATAGGCCTTAACCATAGCAGGCAATGACTTCGGAACGCCTTGCAAAACTGATTTTTTACCTTCTTTGAGTTTTAGTTTTTCCCAATTGGCCTTGACTTCTTCTTCGTCATTGACTTTTACATCGCCATAGATATGAGGATGACGTGAAATCAACTTTTCGCAAATATCATTCAACGCATCCGCTATGTCAAATGAGCCTTTTTCGTCACCTATTTTGGCATAAAAAGTCATGTGTAACATCAAATCGCCAATTTCCTCTTTTACACCTTTTAGGTCATTGTCCAAAATCGCATCCGCGAGTTCGTAGGTTTCTTCAATTGTCAAGTTGCGCAGGCTTTCGAGTGTTTGCTTTCTGTCCCAAGGGCATTTTTCGCGTAGGTCGTCCATGATGTCTAAAAGGCGAGCGAAGGCATCAAGTTTGGCTTGTTTTGAATTATTAGGCATTTTTTAAATTTCAAAAAATGAATGATGAAATATTGAGTCGCAAAATTACAAAAAAATTGCCGCTTACCATGACAGTAAACGGCAGGATAGAGTGTTTGAAGCGGCAATCTTCTATTTCTTCATGGTGGCGGCTTGCATTGCCATCATTTGCTTCATCGTTTTGTCCATCCCCTCAGTAGAGCCATCGAGGAAAATGACGTTTCCTTTGCTTTCAGTCGCAAAGTTTTTAATCGCCTCTGTCCACATTGTGAAAAGCAGAATTGAGCTATCGAGTTTCGCATCTTCCATTTCTTTTGCCGCATCTGCCATACCACGTGCCACTTCTTGACGGAACAATGCTACGCCTTGACCCCTCAGTTGAGCAGCTACTTTTTCGGCTTCAGCAGAGATTCTGATAGCGTTGCCTTCGGCTTCAGCTGCTTTGGTTTTGGTAATCAGCAAGGCTTGACCTTCATTTTCGGCAGCTGCTTTTAGGTTGTTAGAAGCGACAACTTTAGCCATTGAGCGTGTGATTTCTTCATCAAAACTGATGTCATTCAATTGCAAATCAATGAGATGATAGCCCCAATCTTCCAGAACGTGGTCCAATTGTTCTTTCACATCATGCACAATGTCACGGCGCAAACCCAAAATATCGGCTTGTTTTTGTGTCGCTACATAGCCCCTGACCGAGCCTTCAACCGTTCTGATGAGTGATTGCATAAAATTGGCATCGTTGATGAACTTAAAAGAAGCTCTTTTGACGGTCTCTTCAGAATCGTCCATAACGGCAAAAATAATCAACGTTTTGAAGTGAACATTGGCTTGGTCTTGCGTAATAGCTTGAAATTCAATCTCAACCGATTTGTTTTGAGTTGAAATGCGTTTAAAAATCTGCTCAATGAACGGTATTCTAAAGTTCAAACCGGGGCGCATCATGCGTTGATATTTCCCGAAAATAGTCACTACGGCAACTGTACCTTGTTGAACCGTTACAAACGAACTTGTTGCCACTAACGCTAAAGCAATGAGTAAGTATAAAGTCATAATTTTTCTATTTGATTTTTAAAAAGTTTTCCTCAAAATTAAGTGAACAAATCTATGTTCTTTTCTTCAAATCTGCTATTTTTAGAGAAAAAAAGCCACTTAATCATCCGATTAAGTGGCTTTTTTATTGAAATTCAGCATCATTTTTCTACTTACTTTGATAAGTTCGCATAAACTCATCGAAAGATTTGGTTCTAAATGCTTCTTCTGCTGTAAAACGAAGCTCGGGCAATAACTTATCAGGCGTTTTGTAGCCTGGAGAGATGGCTGTACGCTCGTACTTTTCAGTCAAATAAGCAATGGTCGGATAACTCATTTGACCATCCAACAAAGCATAAGCGAGTGTATGGATACCATTTCGTCCGCCTCCATTTTCGGGCGATACATAGATAAAATCTTTATTGTCGAATCGAATTGTGTCACGTCCTTCGGCATCTAATTTGACACAATAGAAATGTTTATTCAGATATTCTGCTATTGTGTCATTCGTAAACGTCTGTTTATCCATGACTTTGCACCAACCACACCACGATGTATAGACATCTACCAAAATTTTCTTTGGTTTCGTTTTGTTGGCTTCGAGGGCTTCATTCCACGTCATCCACTTCACTTTTTCTTCCAAAACTGGCGATTTAGGCGTATTTTGCTTGTATGAAAATGCGACTACGGCAAAAGCGCAAAGAAAAAGGGCAACAGGCAAAAGGATTTTTTTCATCTTTTATAAACAAAAATTAATCATAAAAAAAAATTACTGAGGGGTGATTTCGCAACAAAGTTAAGCAGATATTTGTCTTCCATGCACGATTTTAAATTGCCTTTAACAATGTTCTCATACAAAGACCTTGGTTTTTTCGATAAAGGGTTTATTCTATGGCATAAGGGACAATTTTTTATTAAATTTTGATGCAAAAAATAACAAAATCTGTGAAAAAAAAGAAAATAGTGGTTGCCATTGGTGGCTCAAGCGGCGCAATTTACGCCAAAGTTTTGCTCGATAAACTCGCTCAAATCAAAGACCAAATTGAAGCTGTCGGCGTTGTGATGAGCGACAATGCCCGATACAATTGGCAACATGAGTTGGGTACTGAGGGGTGGCGTGACTATGATTTTACATTTTATGGAAAAATGGATTTTATGGCTCCTTTTGCCAGCGGCTCGGCGCGCTATGACACGATGATTGTTTGCCCTTGTTCGATGGGTCTGTTGGCGCGCATGGCAAGTGGCATTTCCAATGATCTCGTCACTCGGGCAGCAGATGTGATGCTCAAAGAGCGTCGTCGCCTCATCGTTGTGCCACGCGAGACTCCTTTAAGTATCATTCATATCAACAATATGAAAACGCTTACTGAAGCAGGTGCAGTCATTTGCCCCGCTACACCCAGTTTTTATAGTAAGCCCACAACTTTAGAGGATATTGCCGCCACGGTCGTTGACCGCATTTTAGATTTGGCGGGCTTTGAATTTAATACGTATAGGTGGAATGAAGTATGAGGTTATAAAATATGAAAAAAAGCGATATTCGTAAGTGATTTGCACCCTTTTCATATTTTATAACTTGTATCTCATACTTCTAACTGTCTTCTAATCTCATAAACGGCAATCGCAACGGAAACGGCAACATTCATCGAGAGACTTAAACCAGATGTAGGAATGTGAACAGCAAAGTCTACAATATCTAAAACAGCTTGCGAAACGCCAGAGTCTTCAGCCCCAGCGATGAGTAAAATCTTATCAAATTGTTGAAAATCAATTGTTTTTATATCTGAACTTTGGTCTGTAATTTCTAAAGCGACAATCAAGAAGCCTTGTTTCCGATAGTCCTCAATAGCATCCGTAGCGTTTTTATAATACACAAACGGTACATGACGGTCAGCTCCTTTAGCTGTTCTACTCAGCAATTTATGGTTCGATGGCGGCACATTGCCACATAAAACCAAGCCTTGAGCCCCCATTGTATCGGCTATGCGAAAAATGACTCCTGTATTGCGCGGCGTTATCACATCGTCCAGTAGAACCCAAACAGGTAATTTCATCGCATTGGGCTTGTAATCTGAGTATGTCAGTTGTTGCATTTAGGTGAGGTAATAGTTGGTAGGTAGTGAGTGATATTGCTACTACTCACTACCTACTTACATAGAATTTTAAAGCGTTATCATCTGTGGTTTATTCTGCAAAATAGCTTCCAAACGCTCATTTACTGAGGGGGTCAAAAGCGGCACAACATCAAGTGCTGTCAATGTTTCACGCAACTGTTCGGGCTTCGATGCGCCTAAAATGACTGTCGAAACATTAGGGTTTTGAACGCACCAAGCGATGGCTAATTTTGCCAAAGTCGTTCCCAGCTCCTTTGCATATTCGTTCAGAGCTTTGATTTTATTCAAACGTTCATCTGCCAAATTCACGCTTTTGATGAAGTCCAAGCCTTTCAAATCGGTCATTCGCGTGCCTGAGGGCGTGCCTTCGGCGTATTTTTCAGTCAAAGTGCCACCTGCCAAAGGCGACCAAATCGTCGTGCCTAAACCAGCATTAGCGAAAATGTGCAGATAGTCTTTCTCCATTTTTTCGCGCCAGAACATATTGTATTGAGGCTGTTCCATGCTTGGCCCTTCGAGTCCTAAATCACGAGCAATAGCATTGGCTTCCATGATTTGCACAGCCGACCATTCTGACGTTCCCCAATACAAAATTTTGCCTTGCGCAATTAAAGTATTCATCGTGCGCACAACTTCGGCAATCGGTACTGAGGGGTCAGGGCGGTGACAAAAATAGAGGTCGAGATAGTCCGTTTGAAAGCGTTTAAGAGCTTCATTACAGGCTTCAACAAGGTGTTTTCGGCTCAAACCTATTTGATTAGGGACAGGTTTGCGACGGCTGCCAAAATAGACTTTCGACGAAATGATATAAGTCGTTCGATCCCAACCTAATTTTTTCAAAATATTGCCCATCACGATTTCGGATTGACCGAAATGATAGCCTTCTGCGTTGTCAAAAAAATTGATGCCTGCATCATAGCTGATTTGCATCAACTCTTCTGCCACATCGTCTGAAACTTGATTGCCAAAAGTCAACCATGAACCCAGTGATAATACACTAACTTGTAAACCCGTTTTACCTAAACGTCTGTATTCCATTGATTTATCCGCTTTTTATTTGAAAACAATATTTGAGAGTAGTCGTGTTTGATATTAAGGAATAGTCAAAACAGCTTTCCTGTATGCTCACTCCTCAGTAGATTAATTAAAAATTGCTCAATAACAAACGATTATCGTTTTCGCCTATTCCGCTTAGGCGTATTTTGTGCCATAGCATTGAAAAAAGACATCAATTCCGCCATTTCCTCCTCACTTATTTCCATTTCATCGCCACCGTCACTGTCAAAATCGAACATATCAAGACCATCATTTATCATACCTTGCTCACGTCCTTTTTGGATAATAGGATGTGTACCATCTGCAAATTGATTGAAAGCGACAGGTTTTTTGCCGTTTTCAATCCATTGAGTCAAAACGATTTTAATTTCAGTGAGCATTTCAAACATAAACTGCGTGCCATCTGCCAAGTCTGTCGTAGTGCCTTGATTGTCTCGTGCTGCATTTTTATTTGTTTTGACCAAATGACCCAAATCGGAACTTTTCAAATTTTTCAATTCATCTTTCAAGCGAATCAACTGACTATCAAGTAGCGTAATCTCGTTGCGCTGCTTCAAAATTTGTTCATCTAAAACATCCAAAATTGGAATATCATAGTCTGAAGAAGCCCCCTCATTCGTTTTATAATCTGCAAACCGCTGTTGAATGTCCAACAATTCTGCCAAATCGCCTCTTTGGTAGGCTGAATTGATACTCTGCATCAAGTCGTTGAACAATTTTAATTCTTCATCATTTTCTGCCTTATCTGGGTGAAAACGTCCTGCCAGCGACACAAAAGTCTTCCGAATCTCTTTCTGCTCACTTTCAGAAGGCTTTACCGAAAACGCATCGAACATTTCATGTCGGCGTTTACGATTGAACTCATCTGTGAAATCTTTTTCGTCAAAATTGAATTGTCCTGACTTGAAGTTTTCAGCACTACCAAATTGTGTCTGTTCAAAAACCGCGTCAACTTCTTCACTCATCTCATCTAAAATGACACTCCCAATGACTTCATCCAACTCCTGTTTGTCCTTTTTACTCAGTTTGACTTTCTTCTTCAAATCTTTCAACAACCCTTTGATTTCTTTACTTAAAATACTCAAATCAGCCATGCGTTGCATACCATTCATCATCTCTTTCGATGCTGTATCCACGTCGGTTTGTAGCTCTTCGAGCTTGGTTTTAGTTGTTTGAATGCTTTTTATAACCTTATCTTTCTTCTTTTTAAGGTCTTTCAATTCCGCTTCTTTCTGAATCAAAGCCGAACTTTTAGCCACATCTTTACTATCTGATGCTACTTTAACAGTTTTAGCAGTCGCCTTTTTCTCAACTTTCGGTGCAATAGACTGAGGGGTTGCTTGTAGCTTCCAAACGCCATCGCGCTTTTTGTCAATCTGTCCACCTTCATAAGCACAAACACCAAAACGAGGCGAATTGACCACCTTCAATCCTGCATAGTCAGCAAAATCTTCACATTCCTTGGCGTGTTTTTTAGCACACGATTTGCAAAACAGAGAGGCTTCTTCCCAATCATGTATCGTGCAGACATCTGTAGCGGCTTTTTCACCACACACTTCGCACATGATTTTCAAAGGTTCATTGCGTGATAAAAGCTTGATGCCCTCAGTCACAGCCAATTTATACTCTGCCAATACATGAATAGTCAACTGAGTTGTCGAGCCAAAATCATATTCATAGTCAAAAACTTGTCCCACTTTGAACACTTTTTTCAAAGTTTTCGATTGGTCTTCGCCAATAATGCCATTCGGGTCGTCCCAATTATTTTTATATTTTTTTACCTCGCTCATTAAAGCTACTCATATGACCACAACACTCTAACCAAATGGCACGCAGAAAATCGTCCAAATAGTTCAAAGGTGCATCCGCATCAATCAACAGGTTCAGAAAATATTTATCCGCTTCCACTTGCACATGAAAAGCTCGTTCTCGACTCGGTTTTTGAGTCGCTAATGTTTGTAAGTGCCCGTCTAAATGTTTAGAAATACTTGATTTTTTGACAGTTTGTGTGCAATATGCACATTTGCCTTCTGAGACAAGTTTTTCTTTTGCCATTTTTTTATTTTTTTATTGATAAAGTATTGATTTTAATAGTTTTACTGAGGGGTTAAAATTGAAAAACAGCTTCAATCCATTTCAAAAATGATTTTAAAGAATCTTTTTCATGCTTCAAATAACCAGCTTCCAAAGCACTGCCGAAAGGCAAACCGGGTGTTTCTTGCCAAGCTAACCAACTATGAATAATGGCTTTTTGCCTTTTATAACCTGTAATACGGCAGTAAGGCTGAGTCATCATATTGTCAATAGTTTCTTTTGCAATTGGCAATAAATCATCGTTTTCATCTATCAAATTTTCAACAAAATGCTCTATATAACCACTATTCGTATTGTCTGGCATAATCCAAATGCCAATTGTCGGCAAGCCTATTTCATCAATAAACACCCCCTCAGTATCGAGCTGATATTTTGAAAAATCATAGTTCAATTTTCGTGATAATGCTACTATTATTTTAGCAAAACGACTTTCGATAGTTCCAAAATCAGCATCAACTATAAGTCCAATATTAGTCAAATCTGCACTATCAAAAGCAGCCAAAAATGTATCCAAAGTTTGATCAAAGCCACCACCACCTTTTAAAAATTGATTCTTTGTTTTTTCAGTAAAGCCAATGGGTAAACCAAAATGTTTTCTGCAAAGCGTACCGATGAAAAAATAGTCTTTACCTTCTACAATCAAGTGTTGTTTCATAGTCAATGTTTAACGGGTTTCAAAATTCTGTTCGATTGAAATATCTAAACTCTTTTTATCATAAACAACCGCCTCAATATCTCCTGACAAACGTGATTTTTGTAAACGCATATACTGCCCCATACCTTCGTACTCATCTAAAACCTCTGCAAACGAGCGCACTGTGTCCAAACTATGCGTCGTGATAAAGACTTGTATATCCCACTTTTTAGCATATTCAAAAATAATTTTCCATAACTGTTTCTGAATACTGTGATGTAAGCCTACCTCGAATTCGTCTATGAGGAGTATTTTGTTTTGGGCGTTTACGAGAGCGAGAGCTAATGAAAATAGGCGATTAACACCTTCTCCAAGGTTTTTCAATAGTCGAGGCATAGGTTCTCCTTCTAATAAAACCTTAGCATTTCCACTATCATATCTAACAATTTTTATCCTGTTATCTATAATTTTTAGAATACTTATCACATCTTCTTCTTTTGGTGTAAGTGAGATTTTATCCCAAAATTTTGCGTCATTAACGTTATCAAGAGATGTTGGTAAATAGAGAACATTTCCTATGATTGGATTATGAATTAACTTATCCGATTCAAGAGTAAAATTCCTTGGAGAAAAATTATCTGAAAGAGGGTTTTTATATGAATCATCAAACTCTACTTCAGGTCCAAATTCTTCAATAGTTATCCCATTAATTTTTAACTTATTAACCATCTCGTCTATTGGGAGGCTTTTAAAGCTAAATAAACTTTTATAACATGAATTATCGCCTAATTGAAAATCGCCTCTATTTGCAATAATATCATTAATCACTAATTTATGAGCATTAGCCCCTAATATCCGTAACGCCTCCAACAAAGCCGTTTTCCCGCTATTGTTTTTCCCACCAATCAAGTTGATTTGACTGAGTTTCTCGATTTTTAAATCTTTAAATAAACGATAGTTCTGTATATGTAACTTTTCTATCATGACACTTAGTATTTTGCCTTAAAAAGCTGTAAATATACTGAGGGGTACAAATTTTCGATTTTTTCAAAAAATAAAAACCCTTCGCACTTACTTTTGTTCCTTGTAAAAAAAGTCAAAAATACGCTAAATCTGCGACAAGCGGTAATCATTCAACATTAATCAATCGAAATGGCATACAAAAGTCTGCGTGAAGCGGCTCACGATTTAGAAAAAACAGGACAACTCCGACGCATCAAAATTGAAATTGATCCCAATCTCGAAATGGCAGAAATCCATCGTCGTGTTTTCGACGCAGGTGGTCCAGCTTTATTGTTTGAAAGGGTGAAAGGTTCGCCTTTTCAAGCTATTTCCAATATTTATGGCACTTATGAAAGAACGGATTTCCTTTTCAGACACACCATCAGAGCTGTCGAAAAAGTCGTGGAACTCAAACTTGACCCAACCAATTTTTTAAAAAAACCGACACGCTACCTCAGCGCGCCGTTCACTGCCATCAAAGCCTTGCCGATGAAAGTCCCCCTCAGTATGGCAGCTGCAAACTACGCCCAAACGACGATTGATCAATTGCCACAAGTCAAATCGTGGGGCATGGACGGTGGGGCTTTCGTCACGCTACCTCAAGTCTATACCGAAGACCCTGACAAACGCGGCATCATGGGCAGCAATATCGGTATGTATCGCATACAACTATCTGGAAATCAATATATTCAGAATAAAGAAGTTGGCTTGCATTATCAGATACACCGTGGCATTGGTGTTCACCACGAAAAGTATAATCGCTTGCCCAATGAACCATTTCATTGCTCAATATTCGTTGGCGGACCGCCTTCTCATGCACTTTCTGCCATTTTTCCATTGCCCGAAGGCTTACCAGAAGCGACTTTTGCAGGTATGCTCAATGGTCGTCGTTTTCGTTATGCCAAAGATACTGAGGGGTCGGTTGTGAGTGCCGATGCCGATTTTGTCATCACAGGCATCATCCGAAAAGGCGAAAAAAAGCCCGAAGGACCTTTTGGCGACCATCTCGGTTATTATAGTTTGGAACATGACTTTCCCGTCATGGATGTTCTGAAAGTGTATCACCGCAAAGATCCTTTGTGGCATTTCACAGTTGTCGGCAGACCGCCTGCCGAAGATTCCAGCTTCGGATACATGATTCACAATATTGTTAAGCCCTTGACTCCCAATGAGTTTCCGGGCGTTGTCGAGATTCATGCCGTGGATGCGGCAGGAGTTCATCCATTGTTGCTTGCCATTGGTAAAGAACGTTATATGCCGTTTAGAGAAACCCAACCAGAGGAAATTCTGACTATTGCCAACCATATTTTAGGCAGTGGTCAGACGAGTCTGGCAAAATTTCTGTTTATCGCTGCCGATACTGAGGGGGTAGGTTTATCAACGAAAAATATTCCTCAATTTTTCAATTTCATTTTAGAACGCATTGACCTCATGCGCGACCTTCATTTTCAAACAAAAACAACAATTGATACCCTCGATTATTCAGGCTCTGGCTGGAATGCAGGGTCGAAAGTCGTCATCGCTGCCGCGGGTAAAAAGCGACGCGAATTAAAAAATGAGTTGCCCAACAACTTCAAACTCCCCCCTCAGTACAGTGAGCCTGTTTTTGTTCAAAAAGGGGTTTTAGCCATAAAAGCACCCAAATTTGTATCCCATACTGAGGGGTATCAACAAGCGGAAGATTTTTGCAAGAGTATAGAAAATATTGACTTTCAGCATATTCCGCTTGTTCTTTTGGTTGATGACGCTGCATTTACAGCCGCTAATGTCAACAATTTCGTTTGGTCTGTTTTCACAAGGGCTAATCCAAGTCACGATATTCACGGCATTGGCGCAACTATCGAGCATAAACATTGGGGCTGCCGCACTTTGGTCATTGATGCCCGCATAAAGCCGCATCACGCACCGCCTTTGATTGTTGACAAAAAAATAAGCGAGCGTGTTGATAAATTATTTGCGAAAGGCGGCGCATTGGAAGGAATTATATAGGTAAAAATAAAATTCTATTTTAAAACAAAAAATTTATAAAAATGAAAATAATAGCCCTTACTTTTACACTCTTGAAATAAAAGTAAATGCTATGTCCAAAACTTATAAACAACGCAATCGCGACCACGATATATTCTTAAAAGGTATTTTGAGTCTCGATGAAATGGTGCTGCTATTACTGCACCGCTATCTACCGCTTGATTTGCAGCGATATGTTGATTTCTCAACTTTGCGCATACTATCGGAAACGCATATTGACAATAAATTGGTTGCACAATACTCCGATAGTATCCATGAATGCGCTTTGAAAGTAGAAGAATTGCCTGAAACTGTGCGCAATATGCCCGATTTACCCGTATTTCGGTTTTGTTTTTTGTGGGAACACAAAAGTCATAAACCTTACGAACCCATTGAAAGTCAACAGGAACGGTATCGTTATGCCATTATCAGCTCAGATAAGAAAAATAAAAGGTCGCCGAGCACTGTGATTCCTATTTTGATATATCATGGTGCAACGAAATGGAACAAGAAGATGCTTTATGAGCAATTTGAACCGTATTTACCACCCGAAATTTTAGACTTCATCCCCCATCCAAAATATATTATCATTGACATTCAAGCGATTACAGAAGCTGAAATAGAAAAAATGGTAGATTTAGGTGTATTAAGAGCCGCCTTTTTGACCTTAAAAAATGCACACAAGAAGAATTTTTTTCAAAAAGATATGGGAAAAGCCCTTAAATTTGTAGAAAAGTTGCCCATCGGATATGTATTTCAAGAGTTTTTCAAAATGCTTTTGGCATACATGGAGCGACGCTCAGAGTTAGAATCTGACAAGTTTAATGCTATTCTTGAACAAAATTTAAAAGAAGACATGGTAGCGAGTAAAAAAACAATGTTTGAAATAGCTGAGGAAAAAGCTGAATTGCGGGGTATTGAAAAAGGCTATGTACAAGGCATGGAAAAAGGTATCGAGGAAGGTATCGAGAAAGGTATCGAGAAAGGCACTTTTGACAGTATTATAAAACTTTGGCAAAAAGGGATTGAACCTAATATGATTTCGAACCTTTTAGACTTAGATATTCAGCATGTCAATCAGATAATCGCTGATTTTCAGAAGCAAGAGCCAGAGAAGATGACTAAAAAATAGTAGCCAATCTCAGTGATAAATAAAAAGCCATTCCGCTTATGTTGGGATGGCTTTTTGCATAATTTAATCGTTTTCAAGTTAAAAAACTTTATGGATTTACCATATATTTTTGAACAAATGCTTAGAGGGCAATTGGGCGATGAGTACCCGAAGTTCATCGGAGCATTAAATGAAACACCGCCTGTTTCTATTCGCTACAATAACCGTAAAATCCTCAACTCGGAACTCGGAACTCAGAACTTGGAACTTAAAAAAATACCTTGGCATACTGAGGGGGTATATTTGCCAGAGCGACCGTCATTTACGCTTGATCCTGCGTTTCATGGTGGGGCATATTATGTACAAGAGGCGAGTTCAATGTTTATCGCAGAGGCTTTGAGGCAAACGGTTGATTTACAGGAGGATGTAAGGGCTGTTGATTTCTGTGCCGCTCCAGGTGGAAAGTCCACTTTGGTAGCGTCTTTGCTTTCAAAAAATAGTTTTTTGATTGCCAATGAGGTGATAAAAAGTCGTGTAGAAGTTCTGAAAGAGAATCTCATAAAATGGGGATACCCCTCAGTATGTGCCACCAACCATGATGTCGAGGACTTTGCGGCATTAGAAAACTTCTTCGATGTGGTGTTGGTTGATGCGCCTTGCAGTGGCGAAGGTTTGTTTCGTAAAGACCCCAAAGCGGTTTCTGAATGGTCGCCTGATGCGGTGCAAACTTGTTCAGCACGTCAAAAACGTATTTTGGCGGCAGCTGTCAAAACGTTGCAGCCCAATGGTATTTTGTTGTATTCAACTTGTACTTATAATGATTTTGAAAATAAAGAAAATGTAGAATGGTTGATACAAAAATTTGACTTAGAGTGTGTTAAGTTGAGTGTACAAGCAGAGTGGGGCATAGTTGAAAAGCCTTTTGGCTATCAATTTTATCCACATCGAGTGCGTGGTGAAGGTTTCTTTTTATCAGTTTTTAGAAAAAAGAATAAAGGCATTCCCTCTCTCATTATGCCGAAGTTGAATTTTGAAAAATTGCCTAAAAAGCAAATTGAAGTGGTTGCAAGATGGTTGCAAAATCCTAACAAGTTTGATTTTTTTTTAAAGCCAAATGGTGTTGTTTTTGTTATCTTGAAAAAACATATTGAATATTATGCTTTGATTGATAAGGTTTTGAAGCGCAAAAGTACAGGTTTAGAAATAGGAGAGTTTAAAGGCAACGATTTCATACCATCACATGATTTGGCTTTGAGCATTGAAGTTGCTGAAACGACCCCCTCAGTAAATTTAGAGAAAATGGATGCCTTGCGTTTTTTGAAAAAAGAAACTTTTGACTTTGATTTTGAACAAACGCCCAAAGGGTGGGCATTGGTTCGCTACGAAGGTTTAGCGTTGGGTTGGGTCAAAATATTGTCCAATCGAGTTAACAATTATTTACCAAAAGACTATAGAATTAGGATGGCTATTGACTAAGCGTTAACTGAAAACCCTTCAGTATTTCGCCTCCAGAAAGCGGTTCTTTGAAGCCTAAAATCGTTTCAGTAGCTTTGTTTTCTTGAAAAATATAAATGGTTTCGTTCTCCAAATCAATCAACCAGCCGAGATGTGCGCCGTTGTTGAGGTACTCTTGCATACGCCCGCGAGCGACTGAAAGGCTCTCGGATGCGGTTAAGTATTCTATGAAAAAATCAGGCACATGTTCGATAAGATGCTCGATTTGTTTTGCCATTTTTATTGTTTTGACCCATGCGATGGCTGGATGCCGAATTGCACCATTGCGTAGCACGAAGCCCGTTTTGTTAGTCAAAACAGTGCCTTGAGCTGACTCACTGTTCCATACTTCTAATTTTTTTACGATTTTATTGGTCAAACTAGTGTAACGTAGGTGAAAAGATGTACGCAACATAACTGTTCCGTTAGCATTCAATTCGCATTGGAGGTCGCGATTGAGTTGACTGAATGCGAGCAAATCGGCAGGCGACATACGTTGCAATGGCTGAAAAGTGATGGCGTGCATAGTTGGGCGATTTTTGGGCAAAATTAAAAAGCAAAAGCAAACAAATGGCTTTTTGAATTCACATTCGAGTGGCTTTTTTCGTTAAGGTTGTGTAATTTTTCAAAAAAGGTCTTTGAACGGATTGGAATTGCATAACTTTGCGGCGTTTTATGGTTCACTTTTTTGGAAAAGTGATTAAAAGGGAATTGGGTGGAAATCCCAGACTGTACCCGCAGCTGTAAGTCTATTTTGGGGCGAAAAAGCCCTATCAAAAATATTTTGTCACTATGCCACTGTTGAAAAATGGGAAGGCGACAAAAAGAGACAAGTCAGAAGACCTGCCATGAGTCTTAAATCACATCGAAACCTACGGGAAAATGGGTCAAAGATGAGCTTTTTCGATAAAAATGACAGAACAATGCAGCAGATACTGAGGGGTAGTCTGTTAGCTTTCTTTTGCATATTTATTGTTAATAAAGACTCTTTCCTTGCTGTTTCGGCTTTTTATTAACCAATTTTTAAAAACTTAAATTATGTTTTTTTCAAAATCACATTTTAGCGTTCTGCTCTTTGCATGCGCTTTGATGGTCTCTTCTTGCGAATTGGGCGATGAGCAACCTTCTGGACTGTATCAGACAGGCGTTTTTATCACTAATGAAGGTCCTTTTGGTAGTGGTACAGGTACTGTAAGTTACTATGATCGTGATGTAGATGCACTCAAAAACGACATTTTCGGCACTGAAAATGGTGGTGCAACCATAGGAAATGTGTTGCAATCTTTGACTTTAAACAACGGGAAAGGGTATTTGATTGCCAATAATGCGAACAAATTAGTAGTCGTTGATCCAAAAACGTTTAAAACTGAAAGTTCTTTGGCAACAGGTTTGAGCTTACCCCGTTACTTTTTTCATATTGATGCCAATCGTGCCTACATCACGCAGTTTGGTACTGACAGTGCGACAAGTGGCGTAGCAGTATATGACTATACAACGAAAACGATTGCTAAAGTGATTCCAACGGGTAAAGGTGCTGACCGTATTTTGAACAATACAACAAGTGGCGGTATTTGGGTAACGAACAGTGGCGGTTTGAGCAAAGACTCGACAGTAGCTATCATTAGTAGTACAGCAGATAGCGTGGTGCAAAAAATTAAAGTGGGTTTAGGTCCTAATAGCATGGTACAAGATGCAAATGGAGATGTTTGGGTGCTTTGTGGTGGCTATTTTGATAGAGTAGGGAGTGGAAAATTGGTGAAAATTCGCAATGGAGCGGTTGAACTGAGTTTTGATGTACCCAAATATGCATCAAATTTGATACTTGACAAAGCCAAAACCACGCTTTATTTTTTAGCAGACAATCAAATTTACACAAAAGACTTGCTCAATTTTGGTGCAAATGCTCCCTCAGTATTTTTGAAACCAGCGAGTGCTACATACCTTTACAGTCTAGGATTTGATGCCAGAACAGGCTATTTGTGGTGTGGTGATGCACTTGATTTCAAACAATCTGGTGCGGTTTATATTATTGACCCAACGACAAAAACTGAAAAGAAGAAGCTCACTGTGGGTATCGCGCCTAATGGTTTTGTGTTTCAGTAAATTGATAATCAATGATTTATAAAAATATAACTTGCATCAAGTGTAAAGCCTGACGCAAGTTTTTTTAATTCTTAAAACATGATTTGGAAAATAAAACCCTCCATAGATATTTTGCAACAAATAGGTAAAAATACCTTATCCGACAATTTAGGCATAGAAATGATAGATTTTGGTGACGATTTTTTGACCGCCAAAATGCCTGTTGACCATCGAACGGTACAGCCTTTTCGTATTTTGCACGGAGGTGCGTCGGTGGCTTTAGCGGAAACTTTGGGTAGTGTCGCTTCTGTTTTGACACTCGAACAAGGTTCAAAAAAGCAAATAGTCGGTGTAGAAATCAATGCTAACCACCTCAGTTCGGCACGTGAAGGGACATGGGTGTTCGGAACGGTGAAACCGATTCGGATAGGTCGGGCGATTCAAGTTTGGAACATCGAAATCAAAGATGAAGCGGGCAAATTAGTCTGTGTCAGTCGTTTGACGTGTGCCGTAGTGGAGCGTTGAGTCAGACAAAGTTAACTTCTGGAGTAAGTTCAATACCAAATTTTTCTAAAACAGAAGTTTGTATTTTTTGTGCTAAGGCTTTGATTTCTAAACCTTTACCACCGCCATAGTTTACTAAAACGAGGGCTTGTCGTTCGTGTACACCGACATGCCCTTGTTTTTTACCTTTCCAACCACATTGTTCTATCAGCCAACCTGCAGCAACTTTCACTCCATCCGTATTGTTCGGATAGCCGATAATGTTGGGGTGTTTTTCTTTCAAAACCTCAAATTGTGCTTTCGGAATAGTTGGGTTTTTAAAAAAACTGCCTGCATTGCCGATGACTAAAGGGTCAGGCAATTTCGATTGTCGAATGGCAATGACTGCGTTTGACACGTCACGGATAGTTGGTTGTTCTATCTTTTTTTCTATAAATACTTTCAATATATCACCATAAGATGTATTCAATTTTGAGGAATTTTTTCTCAATCTTAAATACACTTTTGTTATCAAAAACTGACCTTTCAATTCATTTTTGAAAACAGAATCACGATAGCCAAATTGACAATCTTCTTTTGTAAAAGTTTGAATATCAAGTGTTTGCAAATTGATGGCATCTAATTTTTCAAAAACATCTTTCAATTCCACACCATAAGCACCTATATTTTGAATCGGTGCTGCTCCCACAGTACCTGGAATCAGCGACATATTTTCAACACCTCCTAAATTGTTCTCAATTGCCCACAAAACGAATTCATGCCATACAACACCACCGCCTATTTCGACAATTGTCCCCCCCTCAGTATCTTGTATTATCTCAATGCCCTTAATGCCATTTTTTAGAAATAACATATCATAAAATTCATTCAAAAATAACACATTCGACCCGCCACCTAAAAGAAACAAAGGAAGGGTGTTTTGAGACAAAACTTGGCACACGTCCTCAATGGATTGTACTTCAACAAAAGTCGAGCAATGCGCTTCGATGCCAAATGTATTGTAATTTTTTAAATTGAAATTTTTATGAAACTGCATGAAGGTTAATTGTTATTGGTCGTTTATTACTCGTTAGTGGTTATTCGTTATTTATAATTTGTCAGGACTAATCTATCAATAACGAATAACTACTAACGAGTAGTAAATAATTAAATCATTGAAAATCAATTTTTTGTATTTTCAAACCCATAGCTGTCAAGCGTGGGATGATGTCACCATAGCCACGTTCAATCATCGGCACACCCCTCAGTATAGTCGTGCCTTTTGCCACAGAAGCGGCTATGACATATGCCAAACCTGCCCGCAAATCTGGAATAACTAAAGGTTCCTCAACGGCTGTCAGAGGCGTTGCACCACTGATAATGGCTGAGTGTTCGTGTCCTTTGCCCGTAAAACGGCAGGGTAGGCTGCCGAGGCAATGCGTCGTCAACTGCACTTCTGCGCCCAGTTTTTTCAATGCTTTCAGATACCCAAAACGATTTTCATATACAGTTTCGTGAATGACAGAAACGCCTTCGGCTTGTGTCAAAAATACCGCAAAGGGCTGCTGCCAATCCGTCGAAAATCCGGGCCAAACATCGGTTTCTAAGTGAATAGCTTGTGGTTTTTTCGCTCTAAAAAAGCGAATAGAATCGTAGTCCAATAACTCGAAACCACCACCTGCTTGGCGATAACTCGACAAGAAATTGCCCAAAGTTTCAGGTCTAATACCATGCACCGTGATTGACCCATCAACAGCAACAGCCATCGAAGCCCAAGAAGCTGTTTCGATGCGGTCGCCCAGAATATTCATTGTGCAACCTGTCAGTTCCTTCACCCCTTCAACACGGAATTGACGACCTGAGTCCGTAAAAATAACAGCACCCATAGCCCGTAACATCGTCACCAACTCCATGATTTCGGGTTCAATCGCTACATTTTCGATGATGGATGTACCCTCCGCCAGCACAGCCAAGAACAAACATGTCTCAGTTGCTCCAACAGATGGGTATTTCAGATGAAAATGTGAGCCTTTCAATCGGCGCGACTTCTGTGCGATATACCCCTCAGTACCTTCGATGATTTTTGCCCCAAAATCTTGAATCGCATCAAGGTGAAAATCAACGCCTCGTGCGCCTATGATGCAACCACCCAACATCGGTACACTCACCTCATCGAAACGGTGCAAAAGTGCGCCCAACATGAGAATAGGCATTCGATTCGCTCCTGAATGTGGTTGTCGCACATGCGCATCGGTTGCAGTGGTTGGGTCAATGGTCATCATTTTGGCTTCTTTATCCCAATGAATCGTTACGCCGAGCGAGCGCAACATATCCACCGTGATTTCGACATCGCCAATCGGAGGCACATTGGTCAAAGTAGTGGCAGAAGAGCCAAGGAGGGTAGCAATCATCGCTTTAGTAGCGAAGTTTTTTGCACCATAACATGTAATTTCGCCGTGTAACGGATTGCCACCGACGATTTGATAAGCTGTATTGGACATAAAAGGGTTTGTAGTTGTTTGAAATTGAAGCGTAAGGTAGCGTATTTTAGAAAGTTTTCAGAATATGATGCCAAGTACCTAAAATCGTTGGTAAATCCGTTAGCGTTTTATTATCAATGTAGAAAATATTGTCTTCAAATTTAATAAAACGCCATTCAATACCATCGGTTGCACACCCATAAATGATAGGAATATTTCTACCTTCCATCTCATTATACAATTTTGCACCATACATTTGAGCAGCACATTGTGCTATACCCCATTCCATATCTTCGTCTTTACTTTCAGCTAATGAAATAATAGGTGCTTCAATGTATAATTTGGGTGCTTGTAGCGAAAAGAAAAAATCACAAGGTCTCGACAAATCGTCTTCTGATTTGACATTAATATCTTCACCTGAAAACAACGAAATTTTATGACGATACTGCTTTGCCACTTCTAATAAAATTGGTGAAACAATGCGTTCTGATTTCGATTTTTCATTCGTTAATGGTGCGATTTCGGCAATTTCGAGCGTTTCAACCAACCAATTACTCGGTTCAACGGGTTCTACTTTCCCAAATAAAGTAACCAATTGCATATCAAGGTTGAATTTTTTAACAACCGTTTTAATTTTCTTATAGTTACTATATCCCATATTTTAAACAATTTGACGGCAAATATAAGTCATTCTTGATAAAACTATGCTTTTATCTCCGCACATAACTTGTCAACCTCTTCGCCCACATTTTTCCACCAATAGTACGACCATACAGAAACCACTCGCACATTCAGTCGCTCCAAATCTTGTAACATACGGCGTTCCCAATCGGCATTGAAATAAGTGGCATCGGTACTCAATCGCCCGTCAATGCGGACGACAACCGCAGCATCTTCCGCGTTATCGGGTAAAATGACCAACGGAAAGATTTGATTTTCAATAACAAAATTGGTTTTCATGTGCTTAGGCTCGATTTTATCGGACAAGGCAGCGATGATTTCATGCACAAAAATGGACGATTTAGGCTCTTTCGTTTTTACATACAATTTATTCAACTGACTGAAAATGGCTTCATACTGAGGGGTATTGTCGAGCGATAAATTCTCCGCCAATAGTATCAAATTGGACATCAAAAACGGCATTTCATAATCTCGACTTTGAGCCGAAGCTTCCAAGAGTTCGCGTGAAATAGCGTTTATCCAGTACAATTTTTGAGTAAAACAGTTCAATAATTGCCGAAATTCTCGTTTCGGGAAACTCATTTTATCAAAATCAGGATACGTGCCACTCACTATGAGAATGTCGAATTGCAAGCCTGCCAGTTCATCTATATTCAGAATTGTCAACCCATTACGTTGAATATGCTCAATTTTTTCCCAACCCCACAGTGTTTTTTGTACCACATTCAGCAAGGTCATATTAATGGTATTCCTCTGCTGACGTGTCATGGTCACAATGGCAATGCGTGGATAGGTATTGAACGGCGTTGCCGAAATTTCTTTCAACAACTCAATAATTTCAGTGATTTCAGCTTCATTGGTTCTGATTTTTTCAGAATATAAATTCTTTACATGACGAACTTCTACACTTTGTTTAGTCGCCACTTGTCGGAATGGAATGTCCAAATTAGGGTAAAAAACAGCCTGATTGATGCGCCTAGTCGTTTCGCTGGCGGCACGGTGAATGTAGTTGAGCCTGACATAAGCGGCCTCTTTTTCTTTGAGTTTAGCTGCCAGAGATTGGGGGACAGTCGTATCTTCAGCTAATGCAACGACCCCCTCAGTATTTCGCAAAATCGGCACAACTTGTTCTGAATCAATATCTTGAGCATTGTCGAATACCACCAAATCAAACTCTTTGCCTTCTCCTTCAATGATTTGTGTAGCAACTTGTGGTGTCAATAAAAGCACGGGATAGACCTCGGTCAGAGTGTGAATAGTGTTTTTGAGAATATCTTTCAAGTATTGTGTCTTCGCTAATTTCAGATTTTTAGAGTTAAAAAACAGCTTATAACCTTCTGGATTTTTTTCCTTCATTTCGCGGATAGCGACTTTTTTTCGGTCATTCCACATCGAAGCAATTTGTTTAGGAATATGCAAACGAAGACGATCTTCTACTTCATTCATATTGTTCATCAAAATATCATTGTCGAGTGTATCTGTTTGATAATGAACAACTAAGGTATTGTGAAAATACCAACTGTCGAATGCCGCTGCCCAATTGTCAGGCTTCACTTTTGTCAGTGCTGTAATCAACCGATGACCATTTTCGGGCAATGAAACCCAAAATTTTTGCCATGCGTAGAAGTGGTCGAAATCGCGCATATTCAACTGCGTTTCTTCCAATTTTTCGATGGTTTCTTCGATGAACAACATACGTTTGGGCAGTGTCAACATCTTGTGTCCGAGTGGGTCAGCATAAATTTTCGCTTCGTTGATGGCTGTTAAAAGATTATCGAGATCGGTTTCGAGTTGCAAAATATCTTCCGCCAATGGTTTATCAAAATGGTTCGCTGTTTTTGAATTCAGTCGCTGCAACTCTTCTTGAACTGTATTGGGCAAAGCTTTGCGCCATCCCCTCAGTAAAGATTCGAAAGTTTCAAGATTGAGTTTGAGTTTATCAAAATCTTTTCTGTCCGAACCTTTCAAAAAATCGTGGATAAAATGGCGGCGCGAATCATATGTTTTCACCAATTCGTCGTAACGATTGCTTGCTTCTTCTTTTGCGGATAAAATATTTTTTGAACGACCGCTGAAAAGAGAGCTGGCATATAAACCGCTGACTCTGAATACGTTAGAGGATTTGAAAGCGTCGCCATATTGAAACTCATAGTCTGAATTGGCTTCTTTCAAATGCCGCAATTGACCCCGTTGTTCGATATAGTAGCTTTCGTAATAATTCATCAATTTTTGGGCATAAGCATCATAAACAGCGATGTATCGGTGGTGCAAAGCCTTGAATTTCTCGATAAATTCAGATAGTTTTTTCAACAGTTCGTCGCGATTTGTCGCACTTTTTTCGGCGGCAAATGCCTGTGGATGAATATTACTGAGGGGGTGCTTGAGTGTATTGACATCATTGTAGAGTCGTTCACTGGTTTCAATTTCAGCGCGTAAACGCTCGTATTCTTCTTTTGTGAATGTATAATCCGATGCGTTGATATGATTTGCAAGCAGTTCTCGACCTGCATTCTTTTGGCTCGCAAGATAATGACCGACCACCTCGGCAAAGTTTTCATCGCCAAAAACGGGCTGATGCAATGTGTGATGCGTTTCATCGGACTTTGCTAAATACCGACGAGCTTGTTTGAGCGCAATTTTAAAGTCTTCTTCTCCTTTGAAATCCACTGTGCGGCTTGTGGTTTCCTTGCGAATCACATCTAAAAGTAAGTTTTTGTCGTGATACATATCTTTCAAAAGGAAAGTCAAATTGCCAATGCCAAGGTTGACAAAGGCATTTTGAATTTGCATCAAACTGGCAACATCATGGGCAACAACGGCTGTTTTTTGCCCATTCGACAGGGCATTGAGCAAAATATTGGCTGCCAAATGCGTTTTCCCTGTGCCATGACCACCTTCCACAAGCGTCATTTTGTTGCGCAAAACAGTCCGCAAAGCTGTGCGTTGATAGAGGTCTTCGGGCAATACAGTGAACTCGTGCGTATGTTCAGCTGTCCATGTAAAATTTTGAAAGTCAATACTTTCTGCGTCTTTTTCGCCGATTGCACCTTCTGGATGTTGGAACAAACCCACTGCACCGCACCAACCAATATGCCCTTTTGCTGCCAACTCATCCGCATATCGAGGCGAAGGGCATTGAATGATTGCCGCATTACTTTGCAGCGTAAATTTGAGTTTGGCTTCCAAATCTTTCAAAAAAGCTTGGAAACCGATATATGTAAAGGGTGGATTTTGAATATATTGTGCCAAATGCTCACCCAAATCAAGTCCTTGTTTTTCCTTAAAATGAGTCACAAGGTATTCGTTGACAGCCACGCTACCATTTTCGTCATAAGACAGCACCCACGAATCGCGCCGAGTCGGATGAGGTTTGATGTTTAGGTACCAAATAAATAACGGTGCGGCGACTGTCTCCCCCTCAGTATTTTTGTCGAAAACAAAGGGGAAACCAAAGCCAAACGGGTGCTGACCACGGGTTTTTTGTATATTTTTTGTCTCAAAATAGAATTGGCGAAACTGCTCAGAATTGTGAAATTCAGCGTGAATATCCGTCTCAAATGCCGTTTGATTGTAGAATAACTCCGTCCATTTGGTCATTTGAGGATGTATGCCATTGAAAACAGCAAACATATCAAGTTTGTCGTCGCCGAGTGGGAGCGCGTTGAGATATGCTTTTGAACTCTTATTGTGTCTCATAGACTAAAATTTAGTAATGCCAATTTTTTGGTTTGGCTAAATTTGGTTTTTAAAAAATATGCTGTTCGTTTTGAGCAAATTTAGACAAAACTTGTAAAACAAGTAATGATTTCGCTATAATGTTTTGATTTTCATCACTTTTGTCTATTTTTGAGAAAAAAGCAACCAAATCAAGATGAATCATTTAGCACACTTCTTCCTCTCAGGCGACGACGAGGATTTGGCGATTGGCAACTTTGTGGCAGATTTTATTACAAATAAAGAATTACCCCAATTTACTGAGGGGGTGCAACGAGGCATCATTCTGCATCGTGAGATAGACGCATTCACAGATGCACATCCGATTGTGAAACAGAGTACGAAGCGTCTGCACCCATTTCACCACAAATATTCTCCTGTGATTGTGGATATTTATTATGATTTTTTATTGGCTAAAAACTGGCAAAATTATAGCCTAACCGACCCCTCAGTATGGAATGATAGTTTGAGAGATTTTACAAATAAGATGTATAGAATATTGACAGATAGGCATATAGAGTTGCCAGAAAGATTGAAAACTCGCTTGCCTCGTATGATTGCCGACGATTGGTTGATGAAATATACAACTTACAAAGGCTTGCATGGTGCGTTTTTACGGATTGAAAAGGCGGCTGCTTTCCCAGGTAATTTTGGCAATGCTGCGAAGCATTTGGAGCAGTTTTTAGAAGCATTTGATGCAGAATTCAATCAATTTTTTCCTGAATTACAAAAGCACGTAGCAAGTAAAGTTTGATTTTGAACCCTCAAAACCCCTCAGTAAAATAGCCTTGTAGAGGACTTAAATTGTCCTGTGCAAGGCTATTTTTTTACAGAAAGAGTCGTCTATTAACGTTCCGCACGTCGCTCCAAATCAGCTCGTTTGAGTGTAATCAAATGCCCAATAGGTTGTCCATTGCGGTAGTTCTGAACGCGTAAAGTGATAGGACCATCGGGTAATTCGACAGATTGAGTGAATTTTGAGCAATATTTATCGGGCATAGCATCGTCAATTGTGTAGTAGGTGTCAATACCCTTGATTTCATTTTCCAAAGTAAGCCACATTTTGCCATCTTTCATTTTAGTTTTCACAACCGCATCGTAAACGGCACGGCTGGCGTTGATTTCGGCGACATCAGCTCTTTCAAAATGATTTTCCATGCGTTTGGCGAAATCATCCCAATTTTTTGCCGATTTTTGAGACCAATAGACCTCCGACAATGCCCACGCACGTGGGTAAGTCATGTACTGCACGTAGCGAAAAGTAGGCGTTTGCTCTGTCCACAGATTGCCTTGACCGCCTAAAATGTATTTGGCATCTATACCATCAGGTACAGGCTCGAAACTGTAACTTTTGCTCACACGCAGACCCGCATAAATCGGTGGGTCAACAGTCATTTCGCCTTGATTGTAGTCTAAATAGGCATAAGTAGTTGGAGTCATCACCACTTCATGCCCTTCTTTTGCGGCTTGAATACCGCCTTTTGTGCCACGCCAGCTCATCACAGCCGCCGTTGGCGAAATGCCACCTTCCAAGATTTCGTCCCAACCGATGAGTTTTTTGCCTTTGGCTTGCAATATTTTTTCGACACGACCCATAAAATAGCCTTGTAAATCTTCGACATGGTGGATTTTCAACTTGCTCATCAAAGCTTGGCAGCCTTCGTCTTGCGCCCAATAACCTTTATAACATTCGTCGCCACCGACATGGATATAAGGGTGCGGGAACAATTGCGCGACCTCCGTAAAAACTTTGTCGAGAAACGTATAAACTTCTTCGTTTGAAGGGTTTAAGGTGTTGTCAACCAGCATTTTAAATGTGCCATTGCCATACCACTCTGAGAATTTATGACCACAGCTGACCATTGTATTGGGGTTTTTGGTGCAACTCAATTCTGGATAAGCGGCAACGGCTGCCATGCTGTGACCAGGAACATCAATCTCTGGCAAAATTGCCACATTGCGTTCTTGTGCGTAGGCAATCACTTCTTTGATGTCTTCGTGCGTGTAGAAACCTCCAACAGGCGTAGGTTCGCCAATTTTGGGTGCTTCACGGTCGCCGAAATGACCCGCACGTTTCACGCGCCATGCACCAATCGAAGTGAGTTTGGGTAGCGATTTGATTTCGATGCGCCAGCCTTCATCATCGGTCAAGTGCCAGTGCAAAGTGTTGTATTTGAGGCGAGCGATTTGGTCAATATAGGTTTTGACTTCTTCTTTCGTAAAAAAGTGGCGACTGACATCGAACATAATGCCACGCCATGCAAAACGCGGATAATCTTTGACTTTTACTGAGGGGATAACCCAATTGCCTTTGGTCGCAGTTTTGCTTTCAATTTCTTTGGGCAATAGTTGCAAAAGCGTTTGCATACCATAGAAAAGTCCTGCTGTTTGGTTGGCAGAAATCATGACACCTTTAGGCGTTGACTCCAGAATATAGCCTTCTTTGCCGATTTCGGCATTGGGCGAAGCGTTCAAATTGAGTTGTATTGCACCTAATTTCCCTTGTTGAGCTTTGAGAGAAAATCCTGTGGGTGCATTTAATTTTTGAATCAACATATCAGCGACCTTTTGGCTTTCGGCTTTGTCGTAGCTGATAGTTGAGGCAGAAGTTAGGGTGTAAGAACCGGTGGTTGTTTTGATTTCGACAGGCTGTGGAATCAAATTTATAGCATTATTTTGTGCTTTTAGCATCGTCATAGCTGTTAAAAACAAGAACAGAGACAGTTTTTTCATTGGAAAAGCAATTTTATTGATTTGATTTAGTAAGCGTCAAAACTATAAATTCCTTTTCAAACAACAGGCCTGTGGCACAAGATTTTATAAAAAAGGTGAAAAATACCCCCTCAGTATTTTTCACCTTTTTCGTTATTTCCTCTTACGCAAAACAGTTTCTTAAAGAATGACATCTTCTACGATTTGCGAAGTGGCTGCCCCTTTTTCATTTTGACCTTCCAAATCGAGGTTGCGAGAGTTTGATGTTTCTACCAAATCGCCATAGTGTTTACGGAATACACGAACTGTCAAACCATAGCGGCTTTGGAGTGCATTTTCAAATTCGGCAACCGTAATATTTGGTGAAAAAGTGAAATGCTCATCGAATTGAGGCAAGTTGTCTGACAATTCAGACAAAAGAATTTGATTATTCAAAACCATGTGATTAGCCCAAAAATCATTGGGTTCTTCCATTGGGTTGCGAAAAAATACGGCTTTCAAATACGGAAAATAAGTGTTGAAAGCATTTTGAAAGTCTGCGACTGACGCGTTTTTACGAATATTCAATGTCATTTTTTAAAATTTATATTGTTAAACAATCAGGTGAAATATCTCGTGTTGCAATAAAGACTTTACTGAGGGGTATTGGTAACGGAATTTAGTGTCATTTTTACATTAAGCTTACAAAGCTATATAAACGCATATTTTGGACGAATAGTTCGCGCGTGGAAAGGATAAAATTAAGAGAATGAGATGCGACAAATTTTATAACTTTGCAGCGACTTCGATAGAAAATCGAAGCTTTGGAAAAGCAAAATGCAATATATTCTTTGGTCTGTAAAACGATGAAGCATGAGAAAGACAAACGATGAGCCTTTGGCAGACGTTCTGCAACAAATGGTTAGAGCTTTTAAGTTGGGTGACAATCTGAATAAGACAAAAATAGAAAACCTTTGGGAAGAAAAAATGGGTCGAACCATTGCAACTTACACACGAGAGTTGCGCGTTCGAGACAAGATTTTGTATGTCAGGATTGAGTCTGCTTCGTTGCGTTCTGAGTTGCACATGGGGCGTGAAAAGATAAGGCAAATGCTGAATAATGAAATAGGAGAAGAGTTTTTGAAGGAGGTGATTATTAGCTAAAATTGTTTGAAAGTATTGTTTTACAATGTTTTATTACTTTTTAGAATTCTCTTTGATGATGTCATACTTAAAAAAATGAAGTAAGAGTTATGTTTTTCGGAAAAACAGATTTAATTTTGTTTTTGAAAGTCACAATTTTTACTAACGAAAGAAAAGACGCATAGCTAAAAATTCTACTACATGAAACCTGAAATTGATATTCATAAAGAGCCAGAACTGGCTCTTAACTCCTTACTCGATGAAATAAATAAGCAGAGGCGATTGAATAGCGAGCTGCAGTCGGAGTTGAGAACGATGCGGACACGCGAAATTCGTTTGAACAAAAATTCTGAAATATTAAAGTCGGATAATAATCGCCTCAAACAAGATTTAACCATTCTGGAGCAAAAACTAAGAGAACTCGAAATTCAATTAACACTCCCTGAAAGTGACCGTACATTTGTTCCCGCTCGTCCAATTGAACCTTTTCCTAGAAAACCTTTTTATAAAAAAATTAATTGGGCGTATGTTATTGTGCCGATTATCGTCATTGGTGCTATCGGCGTATTCAAATGGCAGTCGAATAAAAACATTGCGGCTCAAACAGCGGCTGTCGCTGCAACGGCAACTAATACTGAGGGGGGGGCATCTGCTGCACCACAACCAGAGCCATCTGGTGTCACAACGCCTGTCGCCACGAGTCCTACACCCATTGCGAATAATAATACACCACAAACCATAGAAGAGGGATATTTGATGATTCAAAATCCATTGGACAATGAAGGTATGGTGCGTGTCATGGATGGTTATACACAAAAAGCTCGTGTTTTGGCATGGATTAATCCAGGTGAAAAATATCGAATCAGAGCGCAAAGTCCGACTAAAATGCGTCGTACTTATGTGAAAGATGGCAAAAACGTTACTTTTGAAGACTATTTCTACAAGATTAGCGATAAAGAGCAATGGGTTTTTGGTTATTTTACCACTAAGAAACTTGCACAATAAGGTAGTTTAGTAGTAGTCATTAAATGGTTTTAGACATTCTTTCTGACCTAATCATTGTTAGAAAAAAGTCAAAAGCTAAAGCTTAATGGCTTAAAAGCATAAAAAAAGCGACCCTCAGTAAGGGTCGCTTTTTTGTTTTATGCGTTACCGTTATTTGATTTTGATTTGATATGGCACACGCATTTGAGGTGTTTTCCAAGTTTTCATTTTCTTGAAATAGCCATAAACTTCTGCGTATTCACCCAACTCTGATTTGATGAGCGAGGTTTTTAACTCATCGGGATTCATTTTCTCACCAGTTAGGTTCTCAATAAATTTCTCGATGCCCTGTTTCAGTTTAGGATATTCGGTCGTTTTGTAATCGGAAATGCCTGCTTTTTTAGCTGCTGCTGCAATGGCGTCATTGAGACCACCGATTTGATCCACTAGACCAATGTCTTTTGCCTTAGTACCCAACCAAATACGCCCTTGAGCAATGGCGTGAACTTGGTCACGACTCATCTTGCGATTAGTACCGACGCGATTGAGGAATGTTTCGTAAATGCTGTCGGTTTGCATTTGCAAGATTTTGGCTTCATAGTCATCAATTTCAAAAAAGACATCCGCTCCGCCTGCATGGGCAGTTGTTTTAACGGTGTCGAAACTGATGCCCAATTTGTTTTTAAATGTCTTTTGAAGACTGGGTATCATACTAAAAACGCCAATCGAACCAGTCAAAGTCATGGGTTCTGCAAAAACAGAGTCTGAAGCACATGAAATATAATAGCCTCCCGAAGCCGCATAGTCGCCAAATGATGAAACGACAACTTTACCTTGTTTGCGCGCTAAGTCAAGTTCACGCCAAATCATATCAGATGAAAGCGATGAGCCACCACCTGAATTGATGCGTAAGACAATGGCCTTCACATTTTCATCATTACGCAACTTACGAATGATTTTGGCATAGCGAGGGCCATCAATCGTGCCGTTTGTCTCTTCACCATTTGTAGAGTAACCAATTTCACCTTCGGCATAAACGACGGCAATTTTATTTTTGCTCTTGCTGGTTTTCTTTTTGACCGTTTGAGCATAATCAGTTAATGAAATAGATGGAATCTTGGCGTTGGCTTTCAAACCTAATTTACTACGCAATGCAGCCAAAGCCACATCGTAGTACCCCTCAGTATCCACCATTTTGAGACGAACAGCTTGGTGCGCACTGGTGACTTTCAATTCGTTGGCATAAGAATAAAGGTCTTTTTTATCTATTTTTCTGGATTTTGCAATATCGTTGAGGTACATATCGTACATGCCAGAAAGGTATTCGCGAAGTTGCATACGGTTTTGGTCGCTCATCTTGTCTAAGCGAAATGGCTCGGTTGCACTTTTGAATTGACCTGCATAATAAATTTGCCATTTGACATCGAGGCGGTCAAACATATCTTTCATAAAAGGAATTTCAGCCGCAAAGCCTTTAAAATCAATATCACCATTCGGGTTGAGGCAAATAGAATCAGCAACTGAAGCCAGATAGTAGCCGCCTTGTGAGTAGAAATCGGCATAAGCATAGACAAACTTGCCGCTTTGTTTGAACTTTTCGATGGCTTTGCGGATAGCCGCTGCTTTTGTAAATTCAGTGGCGATAAAACGAGAATTAATAAAAATACCCTTTATTTTATTGTCAGTAGCAGCGTGTTCGATGGCATCAACCAAAGCGGTTTGACCAATGACTTTTTTATTGTCAAAAAAGTTGTCGCTTTCCGTATTACCAGTCAGCTCAGGTACTGATTCTTCGAGTTTGATTTCGAGGATGCTGTTGGATTCTACGGATTTGACATTGTCACCTGAGGCAGCTGCAAAACCTGCCATAGTGATAACGCCAAATAATGTCATAGCTACAAGTGCGAGGAAAACACCTAAGCAAGAGGCAAACACGAATTTAAAAAACTGCTGCATATTTCGCTTTTTGAAATTTAGTTGTGATTTAATTTTTAAAAAAGTCGTCTGGCATGTTACAAAAGTAGGAGAGAGTCCATGAACGACCTTATTTTTTAGATAAAGTTGTGTAAACGAAAGATGTTTAGACATATTTTAAGTACGTAAGAAGGTACTGTATAGTTGTTTGTCCGAAAATACTGAGGGAAAGCGATGAAAATTTGTTATTACTGAAAAAGCGTTACAATTTTGTGAAACTTGCGTCTGTACATTTGCATCGTACAAAACTTAATTTTGAAAAAACTGTTCATTACAAAAATTCAAAAAATGTTAAAACGGATGTGGATAGGAATTTATAGTGTAGTAGCTTTTTTGGCGTGTAATCCCAAAACGGACACCCCCTCAGTATCAAAAAATTCTGAAACAAAAAAAGTATTGATTACGATGCAAGACACAATCAAAAAAGAAGGTCTCGAAATAGCAACCTTAGGTGGCGGCTGTTTTTGGTGTATTGAAGCCGTCTTCGATGAACTCCAAGGTGTTGAAAAAGCTGTTAGTGGCTATTCGGGTGGGACAAAAAATAACCCAACTTATCGTGAGGTTTGTTATGGCAATACAGGTCATGCAGAGGTCATAAATGTGTATTTTGACCCTAAAATCATCTCTTACGAAGATATTTTGAGGGTGTTTTTTCATGTACATGACCCTACTACTTTGAACAGACAAGGCAACGATGTTGGTCCTCAATACCGTTCAGTTATCTTTTATCATAGTGAGGCTCAAAAAGAGTCAGCAAAAAAAATTATAGAAGAAATTGAAAAAAATGGTCTTTGGGCTAACAAGATTGTAACAGAAATTACTAACTTTGCACGTTTCTTTCCTGCTGAAGATTACCATCAGGAGTACTATAAATTAAATGGACATGAGCCTTATTGCTCCTACGTTATTTCACCAAAAATAACAAAATTTAGGAAAGAATTTAAAGATAAATTGAAAAGTAAGGGGTAAATTGTAGAAAACTCACTGTTATCAAAAGATATTGTGTGGGTCGAAAATATCCTTTCAGAAGATATTAATGTTTGATAATTAATTGGTTTTTAGTTGGAGGCAGTACAGGGCGTACTGCCTTTTTTGTTTAGAATGCTTCAGAATAAAAAAGAATGCAACATGCCGTTTTTGAAATATTGGAATTGTATTTGTAAGTGTGGTGTGTTCGACAGAAAGTTCTAAGTGGTTAGAAATAGCCCATTGGACTAATAAAAATGGAAATCGCAACAAAAGATTCATTTTTTAAGTAAAAGAGTTATATTTGCACGCCTTTTGAGAAGAGGCTTTTAGAATATTTATTTGTTTAAAAATAATTTTTGTAAAACGGTAATAATCAATCGTTTAGAAACTCTCTACAAAATAATTGACAACCAAAAACCGCTCAGAAACTTAGAAACGATAAGAAAGTTTAAGTGTTGAAGCTCAAAATAATGAGTTGATACTGAGGGGTAGGATTTAAAAAAAATTTTATAAGCGATGCAAGCGAAAGGAATTATTAAGTTTTTCTTGGTGCTACTGTTGCTGATTTGTGCAGCACAGTTTATTTACTACATTCCCACGAACAGAGTAGAGCGTGATGCTGAAAACTACGCAAAAAATGTAGCTGCTGTGGCAGCACCTGAAAACAAAGCAGCTGCTGAAAAAGCGGCTCGTTTATCGTATCTCGACTCTATGTCGAGCGAGAAGATTTGGAATGTGCCATTGATTGGTAGCTACACTTATCAAGATTTAAAATCGAAGCAATTAGCTTTGGGTCTTGACTTGAAAGGTGGTATGAGCGTTTTGTTACAAGTGGATTTGAAAGACTTCCTTGTGTCATTGAGTGGTAACTCAACAGATCCAAACTTTACGAAAGCTATTGAGAACGCAAATGCTCAAAGAGCAAACTCGACAGCGGATTTCATCACTCTTTTTGTACAAGAGTACAAAAAATTAGCTGGTGACAACCGTTTGGCTTCGATTTTTGCACGCAACGAGTCATTGAAGCAATCTATTAATATTGAATCAAGCGACAATGCTGTTCAAAATATCATTCGTCAGAAAGCGGACGAAACTGTGGGTGAAACGTTCAAACGTTTGACTCAACGTATTGACAAATTAGGCGTTGTCCAACCGAATGTATCTTTGGATAAATCGCGTGACATCATCGTTGTCGAGTTACCAGGTATTGAAAACCCTGAGCGCGCACGTAGCTTCTTGCAAAAAGCTGCTAAATTAGAGTTTTGGGAAGTGTATCGCGCTTCTGATAATGGCATTTTAGCAGGGATACAACAAGCAGACAATACGCTTAAAGCCATCCAATCTGGTGCAAAAGTAGATTCATTGTCAAAAGACACGACTTCATCTATCGCAGGCGGAGGTCCGCTTTTAGCAATTTTGCAACCTAACCCAGGTACTATGTCGCCTGCAGTTATTGGTTCGGCTGATAAAAATAAACGTAAACAAATTTCTGAATATTTGACAAAACCAGAAGTTGCGTCAAAATTTCCTTCAGATTTGAAATTTGTTTGGTCAAAAGACCCTGTTGCTGATCAAACAGGCAAAGCAACTGGTCAATATGAATTGTATGCGTTGAAAAAAACAGCTGGTAAAGAAGGACCTGCTCTTGACGGCGAACGTGTAACAGATGCTCGTGCGAACAGCACCGAAAAAGGTGGTAGCGGTATGGAAGTATCGTTGCAAATGGATGCTCAAGGTGCAGCGACTTGGGGACAATTGACAAGCCAATGCGCTCGTGACAACAATCGTGAGGTGGCTATCGTGTTGGACGAAGAGGTGGTGTCTGCTCCACGTGTTATCAGCCCAATTTTGGAAGGTCGTTCTTCTATCACAGGTAACTATTCTGTTCAAGAAGCTCAAGACTTGGCATCAATTCTTCAAGTTGGTAAATTGCCAGCAAAAGCAGAAATCATTCAAGAAAATACGGTCGGTCCATCTTTGGGTGCGGAGAACATTCGCAACTCTGTCATGGCTTTGGGCTTGTCTTTCTTAGCTATTTTGGCTTTCATGGTTATCTATTATAGCACAGGTGGTTTCATCTCTATCGTAGCTCTGTTTGCTAACTTGTTCTTCATCATTGGTTCTTTGACTTCTTATGGTACAGTTTTGACTTTGCCTGGTATCGCTGGTATCTTGTTGACAATGGCGATGGCAGTTGACGCAAACGTTATCATTTACGAGCGTATTCGTGAAGAATTGGCGGCTGGCAAATCAACGAGTCAGGCGATTGCAGATGGATTCAAACACTCAATGTCAGCTGTTATTGACGGTCACGTCACAGGTTTATTGACTTCATTGGTTTTGATTTGGCAAGGTATCGGAGCTATTAAAGGCTTCGGTGTTGTCTTAGCGATTGGTGTTATTTTTACGCTTTTCACAGCTATTTTGGTCAGCCGTTTGATTGTTGACTATTTGATAGGTAAAGGTAAAGATATTCGTTTCTTTGCAAAATTCAGTGAAGGTGCATTCAAAAACATTCATTGGGACTGGATGGCAATGCGTAAAAAGTCTTACGCCTTCTCTTTGGCTATTATTGCAGCTGGTTTGGTCAGTTTCTTCGTGCGTGGTTTTGAGTTGGGTGTTGACTTCACAGGTGGCTACAAATACGAAGTTGCTTTCGACCGTGCTGTCAATGCAGACCAATTGCGTGATGTTTTGACAAAATCATTTGAAGGGCAATCTACTATCGTCAAAGCCGTTAATTCTGACAATACATTCGACATTACAACATCTTATATGAGCAAAGAAACAGGCTCTGATGCTCAAGATAAAGTATTGACAAAGTTACATGAAGGTGTGAACAGTTTAGTCGGCGGTAATTTGGCATTAGATAATTTCAAAAGCCATGATGTTAGTACAACACATATTAAATCATCTGTAAAAGTAGGCCCAACAGTAGCAGACGACATCAAACGTAGTTCATTATTGACAACATTGTTTGGTGTACTTATCATCGGTGCATACATCTTGATTCGATTCAACCGTTGGCAATATTCTTTGGGTCTTGTTATTGCAGCATTACACGACGTTTTGATCACTGTAGCTTTCTTCACATTGTTACACGGTATTGTGCCTTGGAGCATGGAAATCAACCAAGACTTCATTGCTGCCTTGTTGACCATCATTGGTTTCTCGGTCAATGACACTGTTATCGTTTACGACCGTATTCGTGAATACATGCGTAAATATACCAGTAAACCAGTAGCAGAAGTCATCAACGATGGTATCAATTCTACGTTAAGCCGTACCATCATTACGTCTTTGACTGTTTTGATTGTGACTTTCATCTTGTTCTTGGTCGGTGGTGCAAGTATCAAAGGTTTTGCTTTTGCGTTGTTCATTGGTATGTTGGCAGGTACATATTCTTCAATCTTTGTGGCTGCGCCAATCATGATGGACTTCTCTAAAAACCTCGATCTTTCTGAATACAAACCTGAAACTACCACTTCAGGTGATGCAAAAAAGAAGACTTTGAAAGAAAAAGCATAGTTTCTGAACGATAATGCGATAAATATAAAGCCGATATTGAGACCCCTCAGTATCGGCTTTTGTTTTTGGAAGAATGAAGAACCTGAAATAACTAACTTAAGTTGTCAGTTAAGCGGCAGAGCCGCCAGATATTTGTAGAAAGTTGATTCAACACATGTTATTAAGGTGCAGCGCACTTTGATATTTCGGTGCGCTGCACCTTTAGAATCTATTTTATAGCTACTCCTACAAATATTATAGTGCGCTGCACTGTCTTCTTTATATGACTGGCAACTTGAGTTAAATATCACATAAATTGTCTCCTCTTATTGTTATTTTTGGAAAAAAACTGAAAACACTACATCGTGAGACATAATTATGTCCGATTCGTAGAAAATATGTCGTTTTGGACATAATTATGTCTTTTTCGTAGAAAATATGTCTTATCAAGAGATAATTATGTCCAATTCTCAGAAATTATGTCGTATTGGACATAATTATGTCGTTTTGATAGAAAATATGTCTTACCAAGAAATAATTATGTCCATTTCATAAAAATTATGTCTGAAACGACATAATTATCTCTTTAAAAGTGGTCTCTAAACTCAAAATAAGGTCATTGATACTGAGGGGTATCAAGACATCGCTTTCAATTCCGACACCAAGGAAGTCAAAGCCTTTTTCGCGTCACCAAAAAACATACTCGTCTTTGGGTCATAAAACAATAAATTATCAATACCTGCATAGCCCGCACTCATCGAACGTTTGTTGACAATGATGTGTTTGGCTTTATCCACTTCCAAAATAGGCATACCAAAAATCGGAGAAGCAGGGTCAGATTTTGCTGCTGGATTGACGACATCGTTTGCACCCACTACTAAAACCACGTCAGTTTGGTCGAATTCAGGGTTAATTTCCTCCATTTCAACCAATTTGCCATAATCTACATTCGATTCCGCTAACAAAACGTTCATGTGTCCGGGCATACGTCCTGCAACAGGGTGAATCGCATATTTGACTTCCACGCCGCGCTCTTCCAAGAGCAATTCTAACTCGTGTATGATGTGTTGTGCATGAGCAACTGCTAATCCATAGCCCGGTACGATGACCACTTTTTTAGAATAATTCATCAAAACAGCCAAGTCTGAGACAGAAATATCTTTGATGCTACCCCCCTCAGTATTTGAGCCGCCACCTGCTGCCGATGACTTACCGAATGCACCGAAAATGACACTACTCAACGAGCGATTCATGGCATTGCACATCACAATTGTCAAAAGCGTACCTGCCGAGCCGACCAAAATACCACCCGTCAACATAACTTTATTGTCGTACAAAAAGCCACCAAAAGCCGCTGCCAGACCTGTGAATGAGTTCAAAAGAGAAATCACAACAGGCATATCCGCCCCACCAATCGGAATGACGAACATAACACCATAAATCAATGCACAAGCAAAAAGACCATACAATAAAGGCGAATTTTCAACATCGCTGAAAATAAGATAGCCACAGAGTGCCAATACGCCAACGAGAACAATCGTATTCAAAATATTGTATGAAGGCAAGCGGATGGGTTTATCCATCGTACCATTCAATTTCAAAAAGGCTATCACACTGCCTGCAAACGAGACACTGCCAATCACCATGCCTAAAACAGTCGGCAACAACGTATTGATATTGCCCACATTATGATGATATTCCATTAAACCAATCAAAGCTGCACACGCACCGCCCATACCATTGAACATAGATACCAATTCGGGCATCTTCGTCATCTGCACACGTTTGGCAGTCATCCAGCCGATAACCGTTCCGATGGCAATAGCCGCAAAGATTAAGATAAGTTTGAGTGATTCGCGCGATGTTTTACTGCTTTCGTACAGAAAAATAGTGCCTAAAATGGCTATGGTCATCCCAACAGCTGCCACCATATTTCCTTTTCTGGCAGTTTTGGGGTTACTCATCATTTTAAGTCCGAATATGAAAGTTACAGATGCTATCAAGTAGCAAATTTCGAGGATATGCTGTCCCATATATTAGTGATTGGTTAGGAAGTTATTTGGTTAGTTAGTCATTGAATGACGCATCTAAACATCAAACACAACGATTATTTCTTTTTAAACATTTCTAACATGCGATCGGTCACGACAAAGCCGCCCACAACATTGAGCGTACCGAGAACAACCGCGATAAAACCTAAAATTAAGGAAAGAATGTTATCCGTTTCGGTATCGAGCATCACGATGATGGCTCCGATGATAACAACGCCGTGAATGGCATTCGCACCACTCATCAAAGGAGTGTGCAAGATGGTAGGCACTTTTTCGATGACCTCTACACCAACGAAAATAGCGAGCAAGATGAAGTATATCGCCTCCTTGTGTTCGCTGACAAAACTTAGAATATTTTCCATATAAAATGATTGTTAGTTTGCAGCGCAAGAACTCCTTTTTTTTCTTTTTTTACAAGAATTTAGGCAATAAAATTTTTTTAATGGTCTATAAAAGAAAATATTTAATCAATAAACGAATGTCCTGTGCAAATAAAGATTGGAAGTTTGACATCGTACCTTCCGACGGAGACTTTTACATATTGTATCCAAAGTGTTTCAACATCTTCTCATCGTCGCGCCAGTTTTCACGCACTTTGACAGTCATTTCTAAGAACACCTTGTAGTCTAAAAATTTCTCGATGTCTTTTCGAGCATCCATGCCCAATTTCTTCATAGCCAAACCATTTTTACCTATGAGAATCACTTTTTGATTGTCGCGACCGACAAAGATTGTCGCATTGATGCGTGCCAACTTTTCGCCTTTATTGGTTTGCGTTTCCTTGAAATCTTCTATCACAACTTCGCAAGCATAGGGGATTTCGTCGCGATAATTCAACAAAATCTTTTCTCTGATGATTTCGGCACAGAAAAAACGCTCAGGTCTGTCGGTCAATTGGTCTTTTGGATAGTATTCTGGTCCCTCGGGCAATGTCTCCTGAACGGCTGAAAGCAACCCCTCAGTATTTTGCTTTTTAAGAGCCGAAATGCGTATCACTTTTTGAAAATCAACCAATTTGTTCAAATCTTCCTCATAGCTGTCCATGACTGAGGGGTCGAATTTATCCATTTTGTTCAGCACCAAAAACTTTGGATAGGGTAGCCCTTTCAGTTTTTGAATAATCGGGTCATCTTCATTGAATGCTTCGCTGGGTTCGGTGACAAACAACATAATGTCAGCATCTTCAAAAGTCTCTTTCACAAACGAATTCATCGCCTCGTGCATCTTATAAGTGGGTTTGCGGACATAACCTGGGGTATCCGAAAAGACAATTTGGAAATCGTCGCCACTCAATATGCCGATGATGCGGTGTCGCGTCGTCTGTGGTTTCGCCGTGATGATGCTCATGCGTTCGCCCACGAGCGCATTCATTAAAGTGGATTTGCCCACATTTGGGCGACCTATGATGTTTACAAAACCTGATTTGTGCATTTTTTCTTTCTATTTTGTCGCAAAGGTACTGAAAAGGTGCGAGAGATACTGAGGGAGGTAGAAATCAATTAGACTAAATGTCGTCTATCAACACATTTCGGTGCGATGATATGATTCGCGTGCAGAAAGCTTTACCATCGAGTTTATGCCAGTCCCAAATTGTTTGGGCTGGCTTTTTTGTTTTGCTATACTGAGGGGGGACTTTTTTGCATTAAAACACAGCCATTCTGTACAACTTTCACTGTTTTCTACGTTGAATACGAAAACGTTACTAAACCAATATACATGACAGATAAACTTCAATCTATTAAGCAACTGCTCGAAAGTGACAGCGCACTACTGGAAATGACTTTGAAAGAAGCATTAGACTTTGTGGAAGAATACAACAACGATTCGGATATAAAAAAAAGAGTAGTCGAAGTCAGTTGGCAGTTGAGGCAACTGAAAAAGCAAGGTCGTACGAGAGAGAACGCATTCAATGCCTACCATGAGGAAATGCTCAGTATGTTAACGACAATCGCCGCTAGCCCCCTCAGTATCGTGCCGATTTCAAAGTCAGAGTCTATTGTAGTTCTGAAGAACATCGGGAAAAGCTACCAATCACATAATTTTACATTGCAACAAGTGAATTTGAATTTTAGTCTGGGTCACATCACGGGGATTGTTGGCGCAAACGCAAATGGTAAATCAACTTTGATAAAGATTATGGTTGGTGAGCTGTTGCCCAATGTCGGAGAAGTGATTTTCCCAAGTTTGACACACAATAACAAACAACTGCCGTGGCTTGAGTTGAAGAAACACATTGCTTATATCCCACAAGACTTACCAGAGTGGCATGGCAGTTTGCGCGATAATTTGCACATAGAAACAACTTTGCACAATATCTCAGGTAAAGAAAATATTCTTCGAGTTGACTTTATATTAGAACGTTTGGGACTGACAGAGTATGTTGACCGTCGTTGGCATGAGCTATCGGGTGGCTACAAATTACGCTTTTCTTTGGCTAAAGCCTTGGTCTGGAAGCCTCGATTCTTGGTTTTAGACGAACCCCTTGCCAATCTGGATATGGCTTCTCAAATGATTGTACTTCAAGATTTGAAAGACTTGGTGAAAAGTGAGCGTTTTCCTTTGGGAATAGTCATTACATCGCAACACATACATGAAATCGAGCAAATTGCTGACCAATTGATTGTATTGGAACAAGGGCAAATTGTTTACAATGGCAAACCCAAAGCTTTTAAGGCAGACACGGAGAACTATATTTTTGAATTTACTTGCGAGGCGGAATGGTCAGAGATAGTGGACATACTGAGGGGGAGTCCTTTACAATCCATCCAGCGTCAGGGCAGATATATCATTGTCCAGTTCAGTAAAAACGAGTATTCGACGACTGAGTTTCTTACTTTATTGATGAAAAATGGGGTGCATTTAACGTATTTTAGAGACATCACACATTCTGTCAAACAATTATTCTTGAACATATAATCCGCAAGTAAAATGACATACCTTAATTTTCTCATTCCACCTTTTTTGAATCGTATTGATGATTATTTGAAATTGCAAGCACCCCATATCTGGCGTACGCGCATTCACTTTGTCCTTTTCTATGGGCTTATAGCTTGGGGTGTTTTGTTCTCCATAGGCTTATTTTACCCCCTCAGTATGTATGATATATCGAGAACGCCTTATGCTGTTGAAGAGATTAAGCGTGTTTCTTTTTTATTTTTATTGGTTTGTGGCTTTTTTAGTATCGTTTACTGGTGGCAACAAGTAGCAAAGTTCAGGATTTTAGCAGCGAGGTGGTATCACGCCTTTTGGGAGTGTATTTTGTTTTTTATCGGAATTTTAGTGTTGTGGCAATCTGTGAATGCTTTTCAATATGGTTTGAATACCAATATTGCTTATCGAGTGGGCAATAAGATAACTCTTGAAGACAGAGAACGACTATATGCTCATAATTTTTATTTGCCCGGGTATATCGCTTTTAACACGAATGATTTGACGAGACTTTCGCCAGATGACACAACGGCTATTGACTCTTTCTTCCCTTTATTTTTCTTGGAAGCCGAAAAACTAATGCAGGTCTATCATAATCGAATAATGAGGAATGATGTTGTACAAGATTCTCAGTTTTTGGTGCGAAGTGGTTTTCTATCTGACAAATTGCAGGAATACGACAATGATAAATACAGATATTACTATCATTCAGGATGCTATGGCGAATGGCAAGATTCAATAAATCGTAAAGCTCAAAAATATGTCAAACCTCACCTTGCTTTAGTTGAAAAATGGGATGCTAAAAATGATGAGTTTATTAATAAATGGGAGTTTACACCTTTTTCCAGTTACGATTATTTTACGCTTGATTCGGTCTATCAGCTTTTTACAAATTATGATAAGTATCAAGTTGATTCTGTTAAAAATGTATCCATAAATACTTTGGTTGATAGATTTCGTAAGGAACACAATCTCGATATGCCAAATATCCTATCTTCAATTAGACGTAGAGATATAGTTGCCGTTTTGGATACTTGTAGTAATGTATTTTTCAATCATCAAGGTTTGACTTATTTGGATTTACTCAAATCAGAAAATAAAAACTTTGAGAAGGTGTTTTGGCAGAATCAAATAGTCAATCATTTTACACAAAAAGACCTTGAAGCTTACAGGAAATATTTGACTGAAATCATGCTTTCAATGCCTGTATCGAATAGAAACGATATTCAAAAAATGGAAGTAGGTCTGTACTTTAGAAGGGATTCATTGACTACGAACTTTTTGTCGCAACTGACACAAAAAGACAGACGAATTTATGAGGGAAGAATGGCTTTCGCAATCAATAATTTATACAAAAAAGAGGATGCCGCCACTATCGTTGGCAATCTCAAATGGAACAAACAAACAGGAAAGTACAGTGAAATCGAAAAATATTTGACAAAAGGATTTTTTGATAAAGTCGTTTACTATGCTGATTCTATTTATTTTGCAAAGTATAAGAGATCGTTTTCTTTTGACAAACTCTACAATGTCATTGATAATAATATTGGGTTTGTTTATAACGCTTTAGAAGATTGGCAAACAAATAAAGATACTTTTTACATCGTAACGGGGAAGTGTAAATATGTCAAACGTGATTACGTATGCACTACGCTAAAAAAAATGCGGCGAGACTCCATCCCAATTGATACTGTTTTTAGATGGGAAATTGAGAAAATAGCTCAATACAATGATTTAAGCATTAAGAATGAATTATTTGATACAGAATTCAATAACTATAAAAAATATCGCGACACTCAAATCTCGGAGCAAGATTCTATTTTTTTAGACCGCATTTACACCCGATGTGGCTACTTGCGAGATAGTAGCGAACACAGCCGCTTGTTTTTTCATGTCAATGCCTACTATTTATATTTAGCAGATATAACAATCAATAAAAGTCGCGCTTTTTTGTCGGGGTGGAATCCGCTCTATTTGTCCACCAACAACAAATTAGCCATCATGGCATTGAGCCTCCTGATGTTTTTTACAACTTTGGCACATAGCAACCTGTTTACAGCCATTTTTATAGCCTTTTTCATTAATTTTGTTAACAACACACTTTTTAATTTTGGTCAAAACTTTCAAGAGATTGATAAAAGTAAACAATCACTATGGCTCTTCGGCTTGTTGGCCATTTTGGCATTGATTACGGCATGGAATGTCTTGTTTCGCACATTCAAATTGCCTATTGTTTATCAACTCATTAATATTCAGTTGTTTATTTGGTTTGGCATTTTTATTTGGTTATTTGACAGTCAAACAATTGAACAACAGAGCAATTATGGCTATTTTGTGTTGATATTTTGGTGTTTGATGGTTTGGCGATTCAGATACTATTTATCTTTACCATCGAAAACATGACACAAGCCATCATAATAGAGCCATTCAAAAAATAGCGTCCAAATGAAAAAAAGGTATCTCATCCTTGCGCTTTTTTGTTGCACACAACTGGCAGCGCACCCAGGCACAGGCATCGTCAAAGACTCAAAAGACAATATCTACTACACCGATTTGTCGAAAGTCTGGAAGCGGACAGCAGATGGGCGCACATCGGTGGTTGTGTCGGGTGTTCATACGCACGAGTTGTTTATGGACAATCGAGACAATCTGTTTGGCGAACATTTGTGGTACACGGGTGAGACATCCAATCGGTGGTTGTTCTATTATTGGACTTTGCACGCCGATGGATTGTTCCAAAAATTGGGGCGAGATACTGAGGGGTTCAACAGACCGTTTTCTTTTGCCCGCGATTCGATGGGACGGCACTACGATAAACGCAAATGGAAGGACAGTTACGAACTCTACCGCACCCAAAAAGATGGAACGGTGGAAGTGATGGGGCAAGGCGCATTCAAAGAGGTGACTTGGCTCTATTGTACTGAGGGGGGTACTTTGTATTTTGTTGACCACGACAAAGTATATCAACTCAAAAATGGGCAAATAAAGTTGTTAGCAGCTCATTTGATTGATAAAACGCCCTTGTTTGGTTGGATGGACGACCGACTCAGCTTGTATGGCCTTTGGACGGATGCAGCCGAGAATGTCTATGTGGCAGTGTTGAGTGGTCAGACAATCAAAAAGATAACGCCCGATGGGTCGGTGTCCACGATTTATCAATCCAAAAGCGATTGGTCGCCCATCGGTGGGGTTTTTGACTCAAAAGGCAATCTGTGGGTCATGGAAACCTCAAAAACCAATGCGGTACAGGTCTTAAAAGTAGAAAAAGCAGAGATTAAAAAATCAGAAATGCCCTTGTCGGTGGTTTTACCTTGTTTGGTTGTGCTTTTGGTGGTGATTGCCGTCTCTCTATTTATCGAAAATCGCCGAAGTACCCAACCACAATGACTTTACTCAGACGACTTGACTTTCTGCCTTGTCGTTTTCAAACTCTTTCTTACCTTTGCCAAGAGGCGAATATTCGCTCGGACTCGGAGCGATGTCTCATTCGTGCAACTACTTAATTCTCAGTCTGTTCAATTAAACAAAATAATGAATCACTCTTTTTCACTTGAAGGGAAAGTCGCCTTAGTGACAGGCGCATCGAAAGGAATTGGCGAAGCGATGGCGCGGGCTTTTGCTCAGATGGGCGCAAAAGTCGTCGTCAACAGTCGCAAACAAGAAGCGGTGGATGCTGTGGCGCAAGCCATCAATGCCGACGGTGGCACGGCGATAGGTGTGGCTGGGCAAGTCGGCAATATGGCTGATTGCCAACGCTTGTTCGATGCCACGATGTCGGCTTTTGGTCGCATTGACATTGTGGTGAACAATGCGGCGACGAATCCTGTCTTTGGTCCTGTCGAAAATACTGAGGGGGCCGTTTTTGATAAAATCATGGCGGTCAATGTCAAAGCACCGTTTGAGTTAGCTAAGTTGTGTTTGCCTGTGATGCAGCAGAATGGCGGTGGCTCTATCATCAATATATCGAGTATCGGCGGTCTGAAAGCGGAACAAATGCTCGGCATCTATTCGGTCTCGAAAGCCGCTTTGATTTCGTTGACCAAAACATTGGCAGCAGAATGGGGCAAATACAATGTGCGCGCCAATGTGATTTGTCCGGGGCTTATCCAAACCAAATTCAGCGAGGCACTTTGGACAAACGATAGAATCTTGAAACACATGTTGACGCAAGTGCCACTTGGTCGCATCGGTCAACCAGAAGAAATGGTGGGTTTGGCTCTGTTCTTGGCTTCTGATGCGTCGAGTTATTGTACGGGTGGCGTTTATGTGGCGGATGGCGGTTATTTGGTTTAGTGTATATGAGGTTTTAGAACTTTCAAAGTTGCCTAAACATTAAATCACCCATTTCGCTTGAAATGTGGGTGTCTCCGAAACGTGTTGATTCTAAGAATCAAAGAAAAATACTTGTTCGTTGGATTATAAACCTATTGTCGTTAAAATGACAACAAAAGCGGCTCTACCTACTTGTCGCGTTAGCGACGACACGTTTATAATAACTTAAACCACTTTTAACGCCTTGATTCGTAGAATCAACATGTTGGTTTTTTCAGTGGAATAAAGTATCCTGTTAAACGTGAAATGATTTTTGTTAAATTTTACATAAAAGGGTTGCCTTCTTTTTAATCAGAAAGCAACCCTTTTTTTATGTTTTGCAAACTGATACGGGTTTAAATTTCGTAAATCTGTGCTTGACCGAAAATATTTTCCTCTTTTTTTGAAAAACCGAAATCCAAAAAGGAAACCACTGCGTAAGATTATCAAACAACGTTCGGAGAGACGAACGGCGACCAAGATGAAAACAAAAAAGCGTACAGATTTATGATTCGCTCAGGTTTATTGATGCAGCAGAGGCTCTTTAACTTGACCGCATAAATGCGCTCATTCACTTTATTTATTATTTCTTAAAAAATCAAATTGCGATGGCTCAGAATTTGTCAACCGTCGAGCATATCTATGCTTGCTTCGGACAGGGCGACGTACCCGGTATCCTTTCAAAACTCAGTTCGGATGTCTCATTTTTCAATGCAGCTGACCCCTCAGTAGCACCGTTTGGCGGTACATTCAAGGGAAAAGAAGGTGTGGCTCAGTTTTTCACGGCATTAGGAACGACGACTCAAACAACACTTTTTCAAACATCTAATTTTGTAGAAAACGGGCGAGAAGTCTCGAATGATGTCGTCCACAGTGGTCAAGTTTTAGCGAACGGACAACCTTTTGAGGTGACAGCTCATTTTGTTTGGACATTCAATGAGCAAGGAGAGGTGATAGATTGGACTTCTTCGGGCGATTTTTCAAGCCTCAATGCCGCTATGGCTACAAGTTGATGGTAGAAAAACGTATTGAGTTGTGATAAGGGAAGCAATATCGCTCCAACAGATTTTGCGTTTGCTTCCCTTTTTGAAAACGGTCGTAAAAGCACCCCCTTCCAAAGGAAACCTATCGGTTCAGTATGGAGTATCAAAACCGATTGTCCACATTTTGACTCAAATCAGGACGCAGCAAAAGAGCTGCCGACAAGTTCGCGAGGGTGATTTCAATCTCTTTGTCTAAACCTTTTTTAATCCACACATTGCCTTTGTTACCTATGGTTTCGACCACGGCAACTTGTTCTCTGTCAATTGAAAAAGTATAACCAAAAATGGTGCTGGGCAGCAATCGCGGTGTTTCACCATCGGCTTTTCGGACATCTTGAATATCAATGCGGGTCGTACCATCGGTGGCATAACCCATCGAAGGATTGTTCCAGTGGAGATTGTTGGTGTTTTTGATGAAAAAATCCCACGTCGCACCGTCTTTGAACTGAATCATGCCAGAATAGACATCATTCATGTCCTCATAGATTTGAAGTCTGCCAAAAACGAGGCTTTTCATCTGAGCTTGAGCAGCGCAAAAGGTTTCGGTTTCCAAACCACCCGCTTTGAGTTTGAAGGAGAGTTTACTTTTGGCATTGTCTTGTTTTTTGAAAAACAAAACAGAGGAATTACTTGTCACCCAACCTTTTTTGACATTGGTAAAATGAAACTTGCCAAAACTCATTTCGCGTTTGAAAGCATTTTGTCTGCCCGATACGGCATATTCATTGGCTTGGTTTCGGAACGAATCACCGACATAGATGTGTAAAGTGGTACAGTTGGACAAACTGACGAGCGCGCAAAGGCTCAAAAGGTAGAAAAGATTTGTTTTCATTGTGAATGGATATTTAGAGTGAAAAATAGTCTTTGAAACAGGGCTTAAAATTAGCTATTTTGAATCAAAACATTTAGATTTTACGCTTAGTTCCGATGAATTAAGCATTAGTATTTGTTTAACAAGTTGAATAAAATAATGTAAAAATCAATGCGTTAGCTCAGCAATATCCAATGATACCCCCTCAGTATATCTCTTTATTTTTATAAAAAACCAAATATCAAAAATGAAGCAACAAAATGAAAGCAATCGCGCCCAAGCCATCGTTATGGGTGCCAGTTTGGGTGGTTTGATGACGGCAAAAGTCTTGAGCCAACATTTCCAAAACGTTTTGATTATCGAAAAAGACACCGTTAATCATCAACCCGAATCACGCAAAGGTCAACCACAAACAAGACATCTTCACGGTTTACTGCCTGCGGGTTTCAATGTTATTTTACGCTATTTTCCAGACATATCGCAAGCACTTTCAGATGCTGGTGCGAATCTTTGTGACTTTGCAGAGACGATGATTTGGCAAACGTATGGTGGCTACCGCAAAAGATTCAATATGAATTTGACAGGCGTGACCATGAGCCGACCTTTGTTGGAGCATTTGGTGCGTGAACGGGTTTTGGCATTGCCCAACGTGCAGTTAATGGACAATACAAGCGTCAAACAACTGCAAACCAATACCGACAAAAGCCGCATCACAGGCATTCTCGTCGAACAAAAAGGCGATACACAACCCTTTGCGCTCGATGCCGACCTTGTGGTTGATGTGACAGGTCGCATATCGCGCACCCCTCAGTGGTTGACAGAGTTGGGCTATGAAGCACCGCCTGTGAGTGAGGTCAATGTCAATGTGGGTTATGCCACAAGGGTTTATAAACGCAAAGAAAACGACCCACGAAGCAATAATTGGATGCTTTTCACGCCCAAAGCACCCGATGAAAGGCGTTTTGGTGGCATTTTCCCCATCGAAGACAATCGGTGGATTGCAACCATTGGCGGTTGGCATGGTGATAGTGCCGCCATGGATGAAAACGGCTTCAATCAATTTGCAAAAAGTCTCGGTATGCCCGAAATCGCAGACATTATCTGCAATTCAGAGCCACTTTCGGAGATTATGCCTTATAAATTCACGTGCAGTTTGCGCCGCCATTACGAAAAACTCAACCGTTTCCCTTTGGGCTATTTGGTTTTAGGCGATGCGGTGTCCAGTTTTAATCCCACTTATGGTCAAGGCATGTCGTCAGCTTCACTTCAAGCGGCAGAATTGGATAGCATACTGTCTTCACAAGTTTCAGAAGAGAAATTAGCTCTTACTTTTTTCAAAAAAGCGGCAAAAGTCGTTGACATTCCGTGGCAATTGTCCGTTGGTGAAGATTTTCGTTATCCAGAAACCACTGGACCCAAGCCTGCGGGCGTAGATTTTATCAATAAATATGTCTCGAAAGTGCATAAAGCCACTTTGAAAGACCCCATCGTTTGCGAAGCCTTTTTGCGTGTGATGAGTTTGCTCAAACCACCGACTTCGTTGTTTCATCCACGCATTTTATGGCGCGTTTTGACGGCTTAGCCCCCCTCAGTATCAGACTTTGTGTCAAACAAAAATCCTTGCAGAACCACCGTTTTGCAGGGATTTTGTGTTTACATTTGCAGCCAAGAAGTCAAATTTTTATCAAATCTCAGATTTATGAATTCAAAATACGACGCGATACGCCCTTTTTACGACCACGAAGTCAATGTTGCCATCCAATCCATCATGCACGACCCGATGATGACGGCAATCATGCACTATACTTTCCCAGATAAGACGGAAACGGAGCGACTCGACATCCTCCGAAGCATCAACAGCACGCAATCGTTCCAAGGCAGTATCGTTTATTTCGCTCTCAAACGCATTTTGGCGCAGAGTTCGGAGGGTTTGACGACTTCGGGCTTTGAAAAATTGGATAAAAACACGGCTTATTTGTATATTTCCAATCACCGAGACATTTTACTGGACACTTCGCTCATCAACTTCACACTTTATGAGCATGAAATGATACTGACGGCTTCTGCCATTGGCGATAATCTGGTGCGAATGCCTTTTCTCAATACTTTATCGAGAATAAATCGCAACTTCTTGGTACTGAGGGGTCTATCGCCACGCGAACTATTGCAAAGCTCACGCACGATGTCTGAATATGTGCATGAATTATTGACAAAAGACAATCGTTCGGTTTGGATTGCGCAGCGTGAAGGCAGAACCAAAGACGGAAACGATGCCACACACACAGGTGTTTTGAAAATGCTCTCAATGGCAGCTGGAAAAGAGAATGTAGGAGCGTATTTCAAGCGTTTGCGCATTGTTCCCATTTCGATTTCGTACGAATACGACCCAACGGACTCGCTCAAATTGCCCGAATTATTGGCTGTAAAGAATAATCAGACTTATGTGAAACACGAAAAAGAAGATTTTAACTCCATTATGAAAGGTTTGACGGGGCAAAAAAAGCGGATTCACATCAGCGCAGGCGAGGTTTTGGACTCCGAAATGGACGACATCATCGCTCTGGACAATGCCAATCAGCAAATCAAGGCTTTGGCACAACTGATTGACACACAAATCATCGGACATTACAAATTGTGGGCATCTAACTACATCGCTTATGATTTGTTGCACGAGACAAACACCTACGCGGCACACTATTCGGAGGCTGAAAAGCAGACTTTTGCGGAGCGCATCCGCACAAAAGCGGAAAACAATGACGAAGCACGACTTTTATTGTTGACTATGTACGCCAATCCTGTTGTGAATGCTTTGGGTCATTAGAATTTTGTGAATAAACTGAGAAAATCATCGCGGCGATTGCGTGCCAAAGGCAACAAACGACCGTCCGTAAGTTCTACTTGCCCCCCCTCAGTATTCAGATAGTTTTTGATGTATTTCAAATTCACCAAATGCTGGCGATGAATGCGGAAAAAACTGTGTGATTCAAAACTTTGTAAGGCTTCTTCGAGCGAGTGAATCGGTCTGATGACCATGATTTTTGCGCCGTTGCTGAGGTGAACTTTGGTGTAGTTGCCATCGGACTCACAGGACACAATCGCTTGAACATCAGTCAATTGGAAACCTTTTGAATGCGCTAACGCCAGACGTTGTGGCATCTTTTTTTCATCACTCTGATAGTGTTCTTTCAACAAAGACAAACGCTCTGTCTGCGTTGACAAACGGGCTTCGATGTTCTGAATGGTTTTTATCACTTCTTCTTCGTCAATCGGTTTCAGCAAATAGTCGAAAGCACTGAATTTGAACGCCCGAATCGCAAAACGGTCATAAGCTGTCGTAAAAACCAAAGTGAAATCAATCTGCTCTAAGGCTTCTAACATCTGAAAACCGTCCATTTTAGGCATTTCAATGTCCAAAAACACCAAATCAGGCTCATGTGTGATGATGGCTTTCAAGCCTTGCAAACCATTGGAGGCGCGCGCCACCACTTGCACTTGTGGACAATGTTTTTCCAAGACAATCTGCATCACGTCGAGACAATTTTCCTCGTCGTCAATCAATATGGTTCGCAATTGTTTCTTTTCTACCTTCATTTTTTTTCGTTGATCAGTTATTTGTTACGAGTTATTCGTTGATTGCAGACTACGAGTAACAAATAACCAGTAACTAAATAGGGATTGTCAGACACACTTCTGTGCCATTCGGATTGCCCAACTCATCGTACAAGTCTTTGATGGACGATGTGGCGTTGATTTTGTAATATTGATTCAAAATATCCATGCGTTCAGACGTGATTTGTAGACCAAAAGACTTTTTTTCAGTCGCAGATTTGCTTTTGAGTTCGGCAGAGCGTTTGCGACCAACGCCGTTGTCTATAATTTTGATTATCAATTGATTGTCATCATTTTCGGAGAGAGAAATGCGGACGCAACCATTGCCTTCTTTGGGTAATAATCCATGCCAAATGGAGTTTTCGACGTAAGGCTGAATCAACATAGGCGGAATATTGATGCTGGCTGTTGAAATATCAGGTGAAATCTCAATTTTGAACTCGAATTTATCTTGAAAACGCAGCTTTTCCATCTCCAAATACAGCGACAAAGTATCCAATTCCTCTTGCAACGAAATCCATTCGCTCCGACTGTTCTCCAAAACCAACCGCATGAGACGGCTGAACTTGGTGATATAACTCGATGCCTTATCCGTCTCGTTTTTCAGTGTCAAACTTTTGATGGAATTGAGGCAATTGAAGATAAAATGCGGATTCATTTGTGAGCGCAACGCCCGCAGCTCGGTTTCTTGCCAATGCCGTTTAGCGTCTTCCTCCGCCCGCAATTGCGCCATATGTTCGCGTTCCTCTTTTATCTTTTGGCGATAACGCAAAAAGAACCAACCAAAACCCGCCAACAAAATCAAAAAGAAAATAGCCCCCCTCAGTAAATCGTTGTTTCGCACGTGTGCAGAGTTTTGCTTGTTGAGCAAAAGAATTTCGTTATCCTTTTTGACTGTCTCAAATTTCGTCTGCAAGGCACTCAATTCATTCAATTGATTTTGCTTAAACAAACTGTCTTTGAGCTGAATATAAGTGGTTTGAAACTCAAAGGCTTTTTGATAATTATTGGAATGAGCATAGGCATTTATTAAAATTTCGTAACCTTCGACCAGCCCTTTCACTTTTTTGATACTGTTCAGACCCTCAATGCCCAATTTGCTGAATTCAATGGCTTTTGGATAGTTACCTTGATGATTGTAAAGGTCGCCGATATTGATTTGCGTCTGCGCTATCAATTCATTGGCATTCAATTTTTTGTATTGCTCAATAGCCGCCATGTAATGCTCCACGGCTTTAGTTGGATCGCCCAAATTCGTCGCAATCATACCCAAATTATTGAGATTGCGCCCTGTATTGAATCCCAACGACGATGAAATCTGATAAGCTCTTTCGTAGTATTCCTTTGCTTTTTGGTAATTTTTACGCCAAAAAAAGATATTACCCATCGAAGTACAGGTGATTTCCAATTGTTTTTGGTCATTGATGCTTTCGCAAATCGTTAAAGCCTCTTGAGCATAAGTTTCCGCTTGGTCATACAGCTTTTGATGGCTACTTGAAATGACTGCCATACGCTCCAAAATAAAAGCTTTGAGATTTAAATTTTTAGCGGCTTCCTCTGGACTGAGTTTTTCATTATAGATGGTTTGCGCTTGGGTATATAATTCAATGGCTTTGTCGAAATTCCTTTGTGCTTGTTTGATGCGTGCCAATTCGGCTAAACTATGTGCATAAAGTACATTATTTCCATGTTTTTTATAAGCATTCGTAGCCGTATTCAACAATTCTTCCGCTTTATCAAATCCACTTCTCAAACGATGCACTTCTGCCAGTTGGCGAGCAGCCGCACCAATTTGGTCGTCATTGCCACTTTTTTGAGCAGAATCAAAGGCTTTTTGTGCCAAGACAAGACTTTCCGCCAATTTATCACTCTTGATGAGTTGTTCAGATTGCCCAATCCAAATAAATATGCTATCCGATTGAGCAAAAGATTGTAACCCCCTCAGTATCAATGCGATGGTGAAGAATAAAAAGATGACTTGTATTATTTTGTTTTTATTTTTAATCACTTGTAGGTAGGATTGAAAAACACTGTAAATAAAATTAGAAAAAGGTAAATTGAGTCACTTGGAGAACGAATATTTGACTTGTCTAAAGAAATAAAAAGTGTCTTGAGGGTTGCATTATTCAAACAACGAAGATAAGGCAGATAACCCTTTATCAGTCTGTCATTAGTTTAAAAAGCACTTGTAAACTGACCAATGGTCGGTTTACAAGGATGAAAGGCAAATGGAAAAAAAAACGAAAAACCAAAGCTTCGTCATGTTATATGAGCTATTGACCCTCTGAAATCTACCATTTATCCTACTTGTTCGTAGCGTATTCAAAATAATATAGACTTTTGAACTGTCATTAAAAAAACAACAAATTATGAAAAAACGCTAAGACGAAGCAAAACAAACATCACTAAGAACATCACTTTCAGAACAGATAAACAAGCCTGTAAAGGCAACTGATAGCACCTGTACATCCCTTAAGACTTATCAACTGCCGCACCGTTGTATCAAGCAGAATAAACCGTAGCAACGGTGCAGGCAGATGGTAAATATCTAAATAAATAGACCATAGAATGCTGAAAAGCAACAAATTATGAATACATAACACCAAAGCAACAAATTATTAAACATGTGAAAGAAAATAACAAATTACCACAATGAAAACATAAAAAGACCAAGTGAAAATGTTAAGCTGCATTTGATAGCTCTGCAAGAATTTTCTCTATTGCCGTCGCCTTCCAAAAAAGGCGGCGGCAGAGAAAGAGACGCTTAAATGAGATTAACACGATTTTTATCTCTATCTAACAAGTTGAAAATTAATCTGGAGGTTATGTATCATAGCCTCCACTTTTTATTTTTGTACATTTACGTCCTCTTTCAACTAAACCTTACAGAATGGAAAAGATAATTTTCATCTTAATTCTATGCCCAACATTTTTATTTTCTCAACTATCCAGTAAAGACATAAATACTTTGTTTGCCCAAATCAGCAAAGAGAATACAGCAGGCTGCGCATTATTGGTGGTGCAAGGCGATAAAAAAATATTTGAGAAGGCCAAAGGTTGGGCAAACGAAGCCCGAAGTGAAAAATTGACCCCCCTCAGTAATTTTCGCATGGCATCGGTTTCGAAGCAGTTCACTGCCATGTCCATTCTAATTTTGGAAAAACAGGGCAAATTATCCTTCGATGACCCTTTGATTAAATTTTTCCCAGACTTTTCACCCGTTGGTAAGACCATAAAAATCAAACACTTGCTCAATCACTCATCGGGTTTAATAGACTACGAGGCTTTGATGAGCGATACCTTAACTCGGCAGCTTTCCGATACAGATGTTTTGAATATGGTAAAAAATATAGATTCCACTTATTTCAAAGCAGGAGAGAGCTATCGTTACAGCAACGGTGCTTATTGCCTAATGACCTTGATTGTCGAACGTGTGTCGGGGCAATCGTTCACAACATTCATGGCTGAGCATATTTTTCAACCTTTAGGCATGGCGCACACACAAATATTTGATAATCAAGCGATAAAAAACAGGGCTTATGGTTTCGCTAAAAACAAAAAGGGGCAATTAGCCCCTCGTGACCAAAGCCTAACAAGCGCGACGCAAGGCGATGGCGGTGTTTACACGTCTCTAAACGATTATTTTTTGTGGTACAAAGCCTTGCAAAACAATTCTCTTGTGTCGTTAGATTCCATTCGACAACTTCACAAAAATCCATTGCCTCAAAATAAAGGTTTTTACAACATCGGCTGGTTTTTCAACGATGAGGGCGAACTGTTTCACTCTGGCTCAACTTGCGGATTTTCCAATGTGGTCATTTATATGCCGAAAAAGCGCGTTCTCGTTGCCTTTTTTTCCAATATTGCCGACAATCACAAGGCTTTTAGACCCATTTACGATTATTTACGCGCCAAAAAAGTTGTGCAGTCCGATATTTGGCAATGGCATGATTTAACGAATTGAACAATCAACTATAAGCCAATGGACTATTACCAACGGCTGAAACAGCATTCTCAGCCTCTTGTTGGGCAACCAATTTGTCTTCAACGATTTTCAAAACAGTTGGATTCATGCCTAAAGCCCAATGACTGCCAACAACTTCGATATTTTGATGCAAATCATCTTCTATTTTTTCCAAACAAGCCGCCCAAGGCACAATGCCATCTTGTTTAGTATAAATCGCAGTTGTTCTAATCGGCGCAGGATTGGGTATTTGTCTGCGCCAATTGTCGTCAATTTTTGATGAATCGTGTAGCAATTCAAAAAGCCAAGTACCGTTTGTTGGCGCATAACCATCTCCAAATGGACTGCCCATCGTGATAACTTGACGGAACAAATGCGGACGCTGCTTCGCCAATTCGCGCACATAAACGCCGCCCATACTCCAACCGATGAGCGTGATTTTCGTATTGTGCTTGCGATAAATCTCATCCACACGTGCATTTAAGCGATTCAAGTCGTTCAAATCCTTCAAATCGCACATATTTCGACCCAGTTCCCAGCCATAAGCCGTGTATCCGAGCTTATTGACGAATTTACGCAAATAACGCATCGAATAATCGGTACACAAAAAACCTGGCACAGCCAAAACAGGATGCCCATCGCCTTTGTGCGTGAACCGATAACGTGCCATGAAGATTAAACACCCAATGTGTTCGATGATTGCCCGCATCCCCTCAGTAAAAAACCAAAAAAGAGAAGGTTTTTTGATTTGATTTGCCATTTTTGAATTTTATTTAGTATCACTTTAGGCAAACTTTCAAAGAAGGTTTGCCTAAAGTGTTTCGGTCATTGTTTCTATTTTATCTATTTCACCAAAGAAACCACCAACCACGGTGCTTGGAAACGATATTCTTTCAATTGCAAAAAACTGGCAAAACGCGGCAACATCACTGATTTACGACGATTGCCAAGGTCAATAACCAATTCGTCACCAAATTTTTTCAATTCAATATCTTCTTCCTTCACAAAAGGCAGTTTTGTTTTGAAAAAATAACCGTCTTTATTCTCAATGAACTCAAATGGCTTGTCCAAATGTAAGACATCAGCCGCTTTGGTATCGCGATACATCGAATCGCCAATTTTATCTAAAAGTTCTGTACCAAAAACTTCTTGACCTTGATGCTCGACTTTGAGAATAGGAATGGGTTTAAAACTCTCTTCAATTTCTGTCAAATACTGTTTTTGCGAAGCCACATAGTTTTTGAACGTATCGCCACCTGCGTTTTCAGGCAAAATACGGTTTACGACCACCGCATCTACATTGTAGCCATACAATTGCAAATACGTATAAGCCCGTTTCGCTTCTTTTATGACCATCCGCTCTGGATTTGTCACAATGCGAATCGAACACACTTCTGGATTGAGAAAAACCTTTTGAATACTCTCCAATTTATTGAACAACTCATCCAGCTCTTCCAAACCTTTGTCCAAAGGCACACCCGTAAATACCCGCACACCCGAAGTGACAGCTTTCACAGCAATATTTTTACCATTAAAAGCCTTCGTCATCCACGATTTAGCCACTTGTGGCAACGACAACAAGGTTAAAGTTTCTCCAGTCGGCGCGCTGTCAATCACAATCAAGTCATAGGCCCCCTCAGTATAATATTTCTCTAACCACAAAAAAGCAGATGCTTCTTCCATGCCCGGCAAGACCGATAATTCTTCTGCCACCACATTTTTCACACCTTTCCAACGGAAAATCGTTTGCATCAAATGGCGCATATTATTCCAATATTTCTCCATCGAATAATACACATCGAACTCTTGTGCGAATAAATTGGGTAAGATTTCAGTCGGCTCAGGCGAGAGTTTGATGTTCAAAGCATCAGAAAGACTGTGGGCTGGGTCTGTGGAAATGACAAGTGTTTTTAAGCCGTCTTGGGCGGCTTTCATAGCCGTAGCGGCAGCAGAAGTTGTTTTGCCAACACCTCCTTTGCCCGTGAAAAGTATGATACGCATGATTTTTTACTATAAAAATGGTGATTTCTTAGAAAATGCTCAAAAACGAAAAATTGGCTATTGGTAACGTCAACCAATAACCAATTTTTACAACGAGTGAATCAGCCAGTTGACTAATCAACACAACAACAAAGACATCAATTAGTTTTTGATGATGTTTTTCAAACGGTTGGCACTGTTCAAGAATTGACCTTTGACCGTTTCAAGTGTCGAAAACACGATGTCTTGTTGTCTTTCAGCCAATTTCAAACCTGTTTTGAATGCTTTGTTAGCCAAACCTTGCCATTTTTCGCCATTTGTTGCGAAACCTTCAACGAAGTCTTCTGCTGTTTCGTAAGCAAAACTGTTCGCATTTTTCACTGCTTTTTTGATAGAAGCGACCCCCTCAGTAATATCCACATTTTCGATGGCTTCAACAGCGATTTTGTTCGTTTTTGCTTGCAATTCTTTGGCACTTGTTTTCGCATCAGCAACCAATTCAGAAGCTGTTGCTTGGATTTGGCTGTTGACTTTCTTAGCAGTCTCTTTGATTTTGTTGATGTTCTCAGTCACGTGAATTTTTTCAGCCACCTCTTTCGCACTCTTCTCAGCGATGTTTTTCACTGCTTTTGAGTTCGCTTTCACTTCTTTCACAATCTCAGCTGCTGTTTCTTTCACCTCAGCATTCACTGTTTTTGCTGTTTTTTTGATTTTATTGACACTTTTAGCCATTTCCAATTTTTTCGCAGCATCTTTAACTGTCTTAGTTGCTACTTCGCTGACTTCTTTTGTGCTGGTTGCCAAATCTTTAGCGATGTTTTCCACTGTTTCAACCACATCTGAATTGATGGTTTTAGCCGTTGCTGTGATTTTATCCAAACCGTTTACAGTTGTTGTTTCGGTTGTTTCTACTTTTTTCGCTGCTTTTTTTTCTTTATTTTCCATTTCTATATTTTCGATAAAATGTTATTCAATATTGTTTAAAATAAATAAAAGAGTGTGAACTTCTGCGGTAATGTTCTTATCTGTTTCTGATTCAAAGCCCTTGATACTAAATTATACTGAGGGGGAGACTTTCGACGAATTAGGCAACTTGAACGTCTGTTTTTTTCTTAGAATTTGTTGTTTTTTTAGGTTTTGCTACGGTTTCAGCCATCAATTCATCAATAGTCAAGTCGCTTTCTATTTGCGTATCGGCTTCAACTTTAGCTTTTTTTGCAGGTTTGTTACCAACCAATTTGTTGAAACGTTTGCGGCTTGCTGCGAACTGACCAACGATTGTTTCAATTGCCGATAAAGTCACTTCTTGCTGAACTGCCAACATTTTTACGCCTGTTGTCAAAACTTTTTCACCCAAATCTTGCCATTTTTCAACGACTTTTGCTGAGTTATCAACCAATTCGTTTGATGCTTGGAGCAATTCTTTGTTCAAAACCGTTGCTTGTTTTTTCAAAGCTGCTGTAATTGTTTTTTCTGTTGCTGCACTTGACGTTGCCATCGTATTTATGATTTTTAATGATGTAAAAACTAATTTTTTCTTTTGATGACACAAAGGTAGGATGAGGGAGTTACAGACAAGTTACAGATGAGTTACAGTGAGCCAGATAAAAGATTTTTTTTCAAAAAAAAGCTATTGATTTTTCATCGTGGCTTTTGAACCAAATTTTTATGTTTGTATCATCAAGCTACGATTTCATCAACCGAGCAGAAACAGGTTCAAAATCAATGGATTTCATTCAATTCGCTTCCTATTTAGGCACATTTGTGTTTGCCATAACAGGCGCACTCAAAGCGCGAAAGCACCAAATGGATATTTTGGGTGCAGCGATGCTGGCTTTTGTCACAGCTTACGGCGGTGGCACAGTCCGCGATATTTTGATTGGGGTGCGCCCGCTGAGTTGGATAAATGACTATACCGCGCTCGTTTTAGTCGTTTTGGCAGTTGCTATTGTATTTTTATTCAAAAAAAATGTCATCAAGTTTCGCCGCACCATTTTTATAACCGATGCTGTGGGCTTGGGACTTTTTACGGTTTTGGGCATCCACAAATGTATGCAAGCAGACATTAACAGCGGTTATGCCATCATTTTGGGTACGATAGGCGCAACTTTTGGCGGTTTGCTGGCCGACATATTGAGCAATAACATCCCCGATTTGCTCAAAACAGGTGAACTCTATGCTACGGCTTGTTTGATAGGAGGTACAATTCAAGTATTATTAGAGAAACAAGGTATTGGCGAAAATTGGACACTGCTGATTTGCATTTTCATTGTCGTTGGTATCCGCATTGTTTCAAAATGGAAGCGGATTTCGTTGCCAGAAATTTAATCCCTCAGTATATTTCCATACAAAGTCCTATCATCTTTTATCATTAGACAAAGGTTTTGTGGGTGTTACAAATGATTGTTTCATTTGTAATTTCCTAAAAAATCTTCTAATCGTTTTTTTTATTTTCGATTATTTTCTATTTTTGCTACCGAAGCAAAAATAAAGAAATATTTAAACAAAGAAAAATAAAAAACCTATCAGTTTTCATCAGTACTTTCGATTTCTGTAAGATAGGTCACGCTTAAAACATCATAATACAACCTTATGAAATACTTTTTGCTCATTTTACTATTCGTACATCTATCGTGTCAACATTCATCTCAAGATAACAGTACAAACACAGTTAAAATAGACGAAAATACGCCCAATCCTCACTCAAAAGAGACAGTAAAATCCACAACAGAACACCAACGAAATAGCCATACCGATGCAGTAATAGACTCTGTCGTTGATAGAATCTATCAATTAGAAAAAGTTCAACTTTTAAATAAATCGCATAAAGTATCCATATTGACAGAAGAACCGACTACGCCAGATGATTTTTACAATTTTAAGGTCGGTTTCAATGGAACTGAGAGATTTGAAACATACTATATTTTTTCATTCAAAATAAGCGACTCCACCATATACTATTACGATGTTGTCAACGACGAATTAATAGATATTAAAAACTGGAAATAACAGCATAAATGAAAGATAATCAAAATAGTAAAATGAAAAACAAATTCTTATATCTCGTCCTGTTCTGCTTGATTTTACCCCCCTCAGTACAATACGCTCAGGTGGTAAAACCCGAACCTAAAACCCAAACGGTGAAGCCCAAAAAGCCTCGTACAATCGTGACCACCGATGGCGAATTAGACGATGTGGACTCGTTCATTCGTATGCTTTTGTATTCAAATGAATATAATGTCGAAGGCTTAATTATCAGTTCGTCGCAATGGCATTATAAGGGTGATGGCAAAGGGACAAAATTTACATCAGAACTGGATATGACTAAACGTATTTATGGCGAACGCACTGAATTGCGCTGGCCTGGCGAGCAGTGGATTTATGATTTAGTGGATGCTTATACAAAGGTGTATCCGAATTTAAAAAAACACGCTGAGGGCTATCCGACAGGTGAGCATTTAAAAAGTTTGATTCGTATCGGAAATATTGATTTTGAGGGCGAAATGGCTAAAAATACTGAGGGGTCTGATTTTATCAAAAAGAAACTTTTAGATAATACGACTGAACCGATTTATCTACAAGTATGGGGCGGTACAAATACCATTGCTCGTGCTTTAAAATCTATTGAAGAGGAATACAGTAAAAAGCCGAATTGGAAAGCAATTTACCAAAAAGTTAGTAAAAAAGCGATTATTTATGCCATTTTAGATCAAGATGCGACCTATAGAAAGTACATTTCTGTGAAATGGCCTGACATTAAAATTTTCTACAACTCCAATCAATTTTGGTCATTTGCTTACTTCTGGAAACGTGCTGTTCCGCAACAATTACACTATCTTTTGGAAGGAAAATTCATGACCAATATCATCCACAATAAAGGTGCTTTGACTAAAATGTATTACAGTTATGGTGACGGCAATCCACCAAAAGGCGAGATTGACGACATTTACAGTAGCATGGAAAAAGCCAAAAAGAACCAATGGGGAAGTTTTACGCAATATGATTTCATTTCAGAAGGCGACTCTCCAGCGTTTTTACACTTGGTTGATGTGGGTCTCAATAATTTAAATAATCCTCATTTTGGAGGTTGGGGCGGTCGTTTAGTTCAGTCTGAAAAACAACCTAATCGTTGGGAAGATGGTGGTGCAACGGCTGAATTTAATCCATACACTCAAAAGCAAAGAGACTCAGCGTATGCGCAAGTACGTTGGATTGAAGCCATTCAAAAGGATTTTGTAAACAGAGCCGATTGGTGTATAAAAGACTATAAAAATGCCAATCATGCCCCCTCAGTAAAATTGCTTCATGCCAATAAACTGAGTGCAAAAGCCAATCAAAAAGTGCTTTTAAAAGGTAGAGCAACCGACCCCGATGGCGACAAATTGACTTATCGTTGGTGGAATTATGATGAAGTTGGTACTTATAAAGGCAGCGTAGATATTAATAATTCAGATACTCAAAACGCTTCTTTTATAATGCCAAGCGATATTAAAAAAGGTGAAACTGTCCACGTCATTTTAGAAGTGTCTGATACAAGAGAATTTAATTTGACACGCTATCAAAGGATAATTATTACAGCGAACTAATATTTATTTTAATGGAATCAGAAAACACCTATCATTTCACTTCTCATATTGGTGACGAAACGTGGGGTCATTGTTTCGGAGTTCCATCTATTTATGCTGAGATGTTCAAGTCGGAAGATGGTTCTCGGCGGGTGGTTTGTGTTCTTAATGATTCATTGACTTTACATGCAGCGATTATGCCTCACGGCAATGGCTGGGTAATTAGCATGAATAAACCTAATTTAAAGAAATTGGGCTTAAAAGTCGGTTCACCTGTCCAAGTTGAAATACGGAAAGATACGAGTGAATTTGGCTTGCCCATGTCCGAAGAATTTAGAGAAGTTTTAGAGCAAGACCCTGAAGCAAAAGGCTATTTTGATGTTTTGACAGCAGGTAAAAAACGATCGCTGATTCACTTCGTTACAGGTGTTAAAAATATAGATAAACGCATTGAACGAGCCTTTATGATTGCAGAAAAATTGAAAGAGAGTAAAGGAATCATTAAATCAAATGAGCTTTGGGGTGGGTGATTTAGAATACCCCTCAGTAAAACCGTGAATTTAAAATCAAAAATAGCAATTTGTCATTCGTAAATCCAAAATAGTAAATCAAAATATGCCTTCAAATTATTCATTAAAAATAGCAGTAGTAACAGGCGCAGCAAGGGGCATCGGCTTGGCGATTGCTCAACGTTTTCACGCCGAGAAGTACCACGTTATCATCTTAGATTATGATAAAACAGGTTTGCAAAATTGTAAAACGGCTTTAAAAGGTCAAAAAAGATATTCTTTTTACCTCTGTGATGTGTCCAATCCCAAGCAAGTGCAAGCGACTTTTCAAAAAATTACGGCTCAATTTTCGGCTATTCACGCACTTGTGAATAACGCAGGGATTGCTATTTTTAAACCAGCTGAAGAAGTGACTTTTGAGGATTGGAGTACGGTTTTAGGGACTAATCTGAATGGTACTTTTTTGTGTAGTCAAGCCTGTTTTCCAGCTCTTTTGGAGGGTAAAGGGAGCATTGTCAATATTGCGAGCATTTCGGGTGTGCGTGCCAGCACTTTGCGGATTGCTTACGGCACGAGCAAAGCAGCGATTATGCACCTCACCAAACAGCAAGCGGTGGAATATGGCAATAAAGGTGTGCGTGCCAATGCGATTGCTCCCGGCCCTGTCGAGACAGAAATGGCAAAATTGGTGCATAGCGCAGACATCAGAACGTCTTATAATGATGCCATACCGTTGGCTCGATACGGTACGATGGAAGAAATGGCGAATACGGTTTATTTTTTATGCAGCCCCGAAGCGGCTTATATTAATGGTCAAATTATTGCGGTTGATGGGGGTTTTGATGCGTCGGGTGTGGGTTTGCCGAGTTTACGCACTTAAAATGCATACCAATCGCACCCCCTCAGTATAAATGACTTTTCATTCATTTAAAACAATACAAAATGACATTTAATAAAATACGTTTTTGGATTTTATCAATTACGAATCTTTCCGTTTTTGCCTTAAATGCAGCTACAGTTGATACAATTGACGTAGCAAGTCCTTCAATGAACACGACTTATAAAGCCGCCGTAGCCATACCCGCCTCTTATGCAAAAAACATGGCTTCTTACCCTGTTTTATATCTATTGCATGGCGCAAATGGGCATTTTCGTTCATGGTCTATCCGTCCGCCGAATGATAAAAAATTGGTTGAAAAAATGGCTGACCAGTACAATATGATTATTGTTATGCCCGAAGGTGAGGTATTTGGTTGGTATTACGACAGCCCTTTTAATAAAGAAAATCAATTTGAAAGCCATGTCATCAAGGAGGTAATTCCAAAAATTGATGCCACTTATCGCACAGTGAAAAGCAATAAAGGGCGTGTTATATCAGGTCTTTCAATGGGTGGACATGGGGCTGTTTATCTCTCTACTCGTCACCCCGATATGTTTTGTGCAGCAGGCACGATGAGTGGGGCAATGGATATGAATTTTTCAAAATACAGAACAACACAACCTTCCACTCCTGAACAAAAAGAACGGTACGTGAAATTATTTGGCAGTTCTGACCCCACGAGTGCAGAATTTGTTAAAAATTCGGTTATCAATATGATTGATGCCATTAAAAAAAATGGCTTACCACTTATCGTTGACTGTGGTGTGGACGATTTTTTATTAGATGTGAATCGTGAATTTCACGCTCGATTGGTCTATAACAATGTCCCACACGATTATACGGAACGCCCCGGCGACCACACTTGGGCATATTGGGAAAATGCTTTGCCATATCATATGATTTTCTTTCAAAAAGTTTTAAAAAAGCACGGCGTAACAGTGGAATAAAATAATAAAGTGTACAGTGTTTAGATTTCTAAACACTATACACTTTATAAAAAAATACCAACTTTTAACAAATGAAAAAACATATCTGGCTTGCTATTATCGCTTCGGCTTTAGGCTTTTTTGTGGATTTGTACGATATTATTATCCTCAGTATTGTGCGCTCAAAAAGCCTTTTAGAATTGGGTGTTCAACAATCCGATTTGCTTACAAAAGGCGTATCCCTTATCAATATCCAAATGGCAGGTATGTTGATTGGCGGCTTCATTTGGGGCATCATTGGCGACAAATTCGGACGATTGTCGGTGCTTTTTGGCTCAATTATTTTGTATTCTTCTGCCACATTTGCCAATGCTTATGCCCCCAACTTTGACATATATTTGATGTTACGCTTTTTAGCGGGTATTGGCTTGGCAGGCGAATTGGGTGCTGCGATTACGCTTGTAACGGAGCAAATGCCGCAAAAATATAGAGGTATTGGTCCTGCTTTGATTGGCGGTTGTGGTATGTTGGGAGCTATTTTTGGTGCTTATATTGGCGGTAAATATTCTTGGCAATTCACCTATCAATTAGGCGGCGGATTAGGCTTTGTTCTGCTTATTTTGCGATTAGGTGTACTTGAATCAGGTCTTTTTAACCAAATGAAAGAGAAAACAAGCACTAAAGGCGATTTACGTTTATTGTTTAAAAATAAGAATTATATTAAAAAATACGTTAGTATTTGCGTTTTAGGCTTCCCCGTTTGGTTCGTCAATGGTGTTGTTATGACTTTTACACCCGAAATCGGTAAGGCTTGGGGCATGAACCCGACCCCCTCAGTATCCGCCGTGTTTACCTACTATTTTATTGGTTTGACATTTGGTGATTTGACAGGCGGTTTTGTCAGTCAATATCTCCAAAGTCGGAAAAAAGCCATTCGTTTGTATTTGACAATGTATGCCATTGGGGCTGCCGTTTTCTTCGCATTTGCGAATCAATCGTTGATGGTTTATTACGGGCTTTTATTATTTCTCGGCTTTTGCGTCGGTTATTCGATTGTCCTTCTAACATTGGCAGCTGAACAATATGGAACGAATATTCGAGCCACTGTCACTACTTCTTCATTGAATATTTTAAGAGCAACGGTCATTCCTCAAACACTTTTATTTGGTTTTTTAAACCCTTATATTGGTACTGTAAATGCGGCGATGGTAGTGGGTGTTCTGGCAATATTGATAGCGTTTTGGGGTTTGAGCAATTTGGAAGAAACCTTTCATAAGGATTTGAACTATACGGAATGAAATAATCTTAGAACCTGATGTTACGCACGATACAATTACTAACTGTTTTCCATCTCATCGGCTTGGTGGTGCAATATGCGCTCATGGCTACGCAAAAAAGACGTACTAAGAAACTACTTTTTTAGACCGAAGTTAATTTTTCAATCGCTTGCGATTGGAAAATTAACTTCGGTCTGATAGATTCTTTTTATTGTACGCTTTTTTTGCGTAGCAAAAAACAGTGCGTAACCTCTACATTTCGTAACATCAGTTAGAACTTAGGTTTGCGATTGGTGATTTATGAATGTGAGTATCCTTTAAATTCACAAATTCCAAAATCGCAAATTTACTGAGGGGGTAAAAGTAGCTGTTAAAATCAATAAGGCTTGTTTGTATATTTTAAAATGTTTATGTATAAAAAGTAAAATAGACGCTCATTACCCTACTTTTTCGGCGATAGAGCCGCAAATGAGTATCTAAAAAATTCACGTTCTGTGACAATTTATGTGTTTTAGGCTTTATAAGCAAAACACCGCGCTTTGAAGTGTTCAAAATTAGTCATATTGAAAGTAAACCTTTTGACAGTTCTAAGTAAGTTATTATTGCCCTCCGTACAGGCATTAGAAACAGGATGTTTGAAAAAATTAGTAATGGGTTCAAATTGTCGTTCAAGAAATTTTATAAATTCATCCAGTTTTTCATTTTTTAAATTCTTAGCTTGTTCTAACCAGAGATTTACTTGTTGTATGGCAAAATCATAATTAAATTGACATTCAAAAATAGCGATAAATGTGTTTTTCATATAATAAAGTTCTTCCAAAATAGGAGATAAAGTCAAAGCGTTTTGTAAAACATTCGTCTCATTTTCTGTATTTTGGTCAGGTTGCTTAAAAAGTAACCATTTGATACTTTTGAAGGCTTCCTGTTTAGGAAACTCTTTTCGCAAGGCTTTTCTGGTCGCGTCTAAAACATTATTGATATAGGTCGTCCAGTGAAAACGGTCACCAATAACTGTGGCATTTGGGAACTCGTTTTTGATAATATCTAAAAACGGTCCCCAAAAATCGCAACTGGCTATTTTGACTTGTTCCTTAAATAATACACCATTTTTCAAGGTAATACTTTGAAAATGAGCTATTAAAGCCTCTTTTTGACGCGTTTGTAAAATGTCAATCGTTTCGCCATTTTCTAAATTCGTCAAAACACAGATGTAATCTTTTTTGCCTTTACGAAACGAAAATTCGTCAATGCCTAATTGAGTGACACCTTCATAACGTTCATAGCCATTTACTTGACTATGTTCATAAAATATCCGCTCAACCGTTTTTGAATGGGTATTAGTTAGCGCACCTACTTCACTCAATGGTTGTTTGATACTTAATTCAAATATCCATTTTGACTGACGTTTCGTATGACTTTTATTCGGTTCGATGAAATCTGGTATATCTATAAAATACCGACCACAGGTACACTCATATTGCTTCAATCGCAAATGTAGATACACTTCTCTACCCGAAATATTTAAATCACGAACTATATGTGTCGTGTATTGATTTACTTTTATTGACCGTTTTTGACATACAGGACACATCCCTGAAGTATTCAAATGATGGCAATAAATACGTATTGTTTTGTTTTCTAACTCTACTCTTTCTACTTTTAATTCAGGTAGGTTCAAGAGTAATTCATATACTGTAGTATCCATTCACTAAGATACCACAAAAATTGTCACAGAACGTTCTTTTTGGCTGTTATGTCACTAAAAGCGCAACAAGCTCCCATTATTGTACAAACTGGTACGACTTCTCGCATTGTTCCGACATTAGATTCTGCTGTACGCAGTGCTTTAAACGGTGATTTTATCATAATTCCAGGCGGAACATTTAGGCTCAGTGTTCCTATCAATAAACGTTTAACAATCTATGGAAATGGATATAGAGCCGATTCGGCGGGTGTATCAGGTGTAACAACTTTGTTGGCAGATTATTTTGTATTTAGTGGAAGTGGTGTTGAAAACACAATTATTAGTGGTATTGACTTTAAAGGGGTTGTTTATTTAGATGGAACACCCAAGAGTCTTACTTTCAATAGCTGTTTCTTTTTAGGTTTAATTAGCGAACGTATCAATAACCCTATTACTAATGTTAATTTTAAAGATTGTGTTTTTGGCTGGGAAAATTATGACCGTTTATATTCCGCAAACTTTACGTTTGACAATTGTATTATGTATTCCAGCAGTGGATTTGACTGTTTTTATGGGTGTAATCAAAATTTTAATAATTGTGTATTCAATTATCGCGCTCCCAATAGCGATCTTCTTTTTAGGATTGATGGTAATTCTTATGTCACTGTCAAAAACTCAATACTATTCTATATATTTCGAGGTTGGGTTCCTATACAAACTGGGGGTCGCTTTGCCAGTTCCAATAACTTAGTAGTAACAGAAGAAAATGATATTACCCGTTTAGGCATGGATATAAATTCCAACCAGTTCAAATCTGCCAATTTTGTGGACAGCGTTTTTATTAGAGGGACAGGGGGTTTCTTTGATTATGATTTGCATACAACTTCGCGTTGTAATTGTGCTGACAAAGGTATTTACAGTGGTACACAACCTTTCCGTGATGTTCCACAAATACCTTATGTCTTCTCACGGACTATCACACCAAGCGGCAATACCTTAAATATCCGAGTAACAGCCAAAGCAGGTTCAAACTAAAAACCACCACATCATGGCAAAATCTATCAAAAACCGCAGGTTGAATTGGTTTTGGCTGATAGTCGTGGGCTTGTGGGCAACACCACTATTGGCACAACAACCGACAGGTTGGGAATATTGGTTCGACCAAAACTTTTCCAATCGCATCAATACCCCCCTCAGTACAAATAGTATCAATGAGACTGTCAGCACGTCTGATTTATCCGATGGTGTTCATATTTTTAATATGCGCTTACAACGAGGTGGAGTTTGGGGAAGCGTTTCAAGCCAAATTTTCATAAAAAATAGTCAAGCTACAAGCGAAGGTTTTACGGCTTATGAATATTGGTTTGACCAAAGTTTTCAAACTCGGACAAACATCCCCCTCAGTATAAGTAGCATTAACGAGACTATTAGCACGTCAAATTTGCCCGATGGTGTTCATGTTTTTAATATGCGCTTACAACGAGGTGGAGTTTGGGGGAGCGTTTCGAGCCAATTATTCATTAAAAATAGCCAAGCCACAGGCGAAGGATTTACGGCTTATGAATATTGGATTGATAATAACTTTAACTCGCGCATAAAAAAAACGATTAGTTCTGCTTTAGATAGTTTAGTTTTTAATGATAACATTAACATAGACACGCTTTGCAGAGAGGCTTATGCTTTCAATATCCGTTTTTTAGGGAAGAATGGTTGGAGTGCGGTGAAACGTGATACGTTTTTTAAGGAAACGTATAGTTCAACCCAAGTTATGGCAAAGTACATCTATCATACTGAGCCACAAACCTTGTCCGTTTCCTTTACCGATTCATCAAAAAACGTGGTCTCGCGGGTGTGGGATTTTGGCGATGGTAAAAAAGACACTCTCAAAACAAATCCGACTTATGTTTACAGCAGAGCAGGCATTTACAAAGTCTGTTTGACTTGTAAGAATAGACTCGCGCCGCCTTGTGGAGTGGATTCCTTTTGTCAAAATGTCGTTATAAAAGGCATTACAGGTATATCGCCTAATCGCGCCTCTAATTCAAGTTATGCGATAACCACTCTTAGCGGTTTTGGGTTGAATAGAGCGACAAAAGTTGAATTATTCCGCAATACGGATATTATCAAACCTGATTCTATCATTTTTGTAGATAGTTCGCGCCTAAAAGTCAATTTTCGTTTTGATAATTCGCCTGTTGGCAAGTGGTCACTTCGCGCCATTGACGGACGTGATACATTCATTATACGCGATACGTTTACAATTGAATTGTCAAGACGTTTGCCGCCCGAAATTGTTATTATCGGACCAGGCAGAATACTGAGGGGTAGAGAATTTGATTATCAAGTCGTGGTTAAAAATCCTGGTAATGAGCCATTGGTTGGTGTTGATGTATTGATAACAGTAGATACAAGTGTTACAATTAGAGTAGTAGATAGTTTGGATTATACGTTTGGTAACATTCCACGCAATGTAATAGACAGCATAAGAATACCTACAAATTTCTTTGTGTATGATGATACTTCATTGATAAAACCATTAAAAGTCTGTTGGCTAATGATACCTTATCTTCCTGCGGATGCCACAGGAACAATAAATATAAAAGCAACATCAAATATTGCGACAACTACTGATTTAGATGTGAGTGTTTCGCAATCTTTATTGTCAGATTCTACAATGGCTTCAATTTTTCAAACTATCAACAGCGTTATCTGCCCAACAACTGGTGATGAATGTTATGATGCTTTGATAGGAGTAGGATATGATTATATCAAAAAATATGCGCCAATTCCATTTCCAATAAGTTGTGGACTTAAGTTCAGAGATATTTATTGTGATTTTAGAAAAGCATTGAAAGACGATAACGTTATTACTAAAAATATAAAAGCAGTTGATATTGGTGCAACTATGGCAAGTATACTTATAGATTGTTTACCAGGAGGTAGATTAGCCAAAAAATTAGGTTATACAGGAGGAATAGAGGCAGCTCTCAAAAAACATAAGCAATTTAATAAGTTCAAGAAACCAGCCTTAATTACTTATAAATGCTTTGATAAAATAGTCAACAAAGCCAAACAAATCATTCAGATAGTCACCTCACTTGACCCAAATCTAAAAGAAGGCATTAAAGGCATCAATAACTTAAATTGTGTCAATACCATTTCTGTTATGCCTTATAATATATCATTTGAAAATGCAGACAGTGCTTTAGCACCAGCGAGTGAGGTAAGGATTTATGATACTTTGGATAAAACTAAGTTTCAAATCAACTCTTTTAGATTTACAGGTTTTGGTTTTGGGAGTAATCGGTACTATTTGCCCAAAATAGCAAAGTCTTTTGTAAGAGAAATTGATTTACGCCCCAGTAAAAACATCATTCTTCGTGTGACAGGTGATGTTGATTCAAATGGTATTGTCAATTGGTATTTTGGTTCTCTCGACCCGCGTACAACAGCATTGACTCAAAATATTGACAACGGTTTTTTACCACCTAACAAGCGAAAGCCCGAAGGTGAGGGGTATGTCAATTTTGAAATCACGCCAATTGAGAGTTTACAGCATTTAACAACAATTTCTAACAAAGCAAGTATTGTTTTTGATTATGAAACGCCTGTCATAACACCTACTTGGCGCAATACAGTGGATAAAGTATTACCTCAAAGTCGTGTATTGACAGCAGAAAAAAGTAGAACTGAGAATGCTTTGGTTGTTCGTTGGTCTGGTACAGATACACACGCAGGTATTTTGGATTATTTCATTTATGTTTCAGAGGATAATGGACCTTATCAAGCATGGTTACAAGGTATTTCTTCTGATTCAGCTTATTTTGTAGGCAGAAACAGCAGTCGTTATGCATTTTACAGTGTTGCACGCGATTATGTTGGCAATATTGAAAACAAAACGCCCACAGCCGAAGTAACAGCTACGTTTACAGTAGCAACCCGCGAAGTCAATGCTGATAAGTTATGGCTTGGTCAAAACCGCCCCAATCCATTCAGCAACACAACTACTATTGATTTTAATCTTGACAAAGCGTATAGTCAAGTCGAGTTAAAGGTTTTTGATGTAGTTGGACAATCTGTTTTTTCAATAAAAAAAGGTGCGCTTACTGAGGGGGTGCATAGTATTGATTTAGATTTATCGAATTTGGCTGCGGGTGTCTATTTTTATCAATTGAATACAGATGGACGTGTCCAAGTACGAAAAATGACTTTAATAAAATAGACGTATTTTGATTTTCGCTCAAAAAAGAGGATGCAAAATGAAAAACATTTCTGCATCCTCTTTTTTATTTAAACGGTTTTTAATTGCCGTATCAATACTATCATACCAATCGAACAACATAATACAAAACCAAACCCCCATCGCAACGACCCTATATCACCCAAAAAGCCAATAACAAGCGGGGCTGCAAAATAAGCCGCGTAACCCAATTGCGATATTTTGGCAATAGAAACAGAGGGATTCGTAGATACCCAATGTCCAGCAATGGAATAAACCAACGGCACAATGGTAGAAATACCCAATCCTGTCATAAAGAAACCCAATAAAGCCGTTTGCAATTGTGTCGCAAGAATAAGCGTACTCAAACCGATGAGGGTCACAATTGTATTCCAAAATAGCAAGGAGTAGTTGCCAAATTTAGCACGGAGTCTATCGCCCAAAAGCCGACCGAGTGTTACACCACTGATAAAAATAGTGTAGGCAAGTGTTGCCGATGTCGCGCCCGCTTTAAGAACCTGTTCGGTATAGATACCCGCCCAATCATTCATCGCACTGTCACCAAGCATTGCACAAAAAGCAATGCCACCCAACAAAAGGCTTATTTTACTCCATGATAGGGAGGGGGTCGTCGTATCCACTTCTTGGCTAATCGTTTTAGAGTGCATAAACAAATAAGGTATGCCCACCAACAAAATAACTAAGCACAACAAGGCAATAATAGCAAAATGATGGAATAAATCCAGACCCAAATGCACAAACTCCAATCCCGTGCTTGCACCCACAAATAAACCCATCGTACCTATGGCATGAAAAGAAGACATCAAAGGTTTTTTGTACTGACTTTCCAAAACAACTGCTTGTTCATTCATGATTATATCTTTTGCACCATCTGTCATACCATAAATAAAAAACAAAGGAAAAGTCAACCAATCCCCATTAATAATTGGGGCAAGCATCATCATACCACTACCCACAACAATAGCCATCAAAAGGATTGTTTTACGTTCAAAAGGTAAGTGTTTTTTGCTTAAAAAAGTCGCAATGGTCATATTGCCAACAGCAATACACAAAAGTATAACGCCTAATTTGCTATCCGATATGCCATATACTTTCTTAAGCTCAGGCAATCGCGAACTCAGATTAGCCAAGTTAAAACCATAAATAAAAAAGAAAACGCTGACTGCGATACGTTTGATTGTAGTAGATTGCATATTGCAAAGCTAATGAGAGAGCAAGATGCAGTTTGTAAAATAGTTAGGAAATTTTCAAAAAAATTATCGCTCGTGACGATCTCCAGACCGTTCACGCCCTATCAAAACGTCTCTGACGTGTCCGCCAAAATAGCTTTTATACTGAGGGGGTGCTTTTCGCCATGAAAAGCACCCCCTCAGTATAAAAGCATCAAAAAAGCGGATTATGTGTAGAAAAAATATGTTTTAGCGACCGTACCGCCCATTAGAGAAAGTGTAGCTTTGCCAAAGTCATTCATAAAATGGACGGAATAATGGATATCAACAAAGATACAGAAGGCTTGTATTTAGGCATTAGCCAATTGATAGACAGCAGCAAACAAAGGCTGGCTATTGCCGTGAATACAGAATTGCCAATGTTATATTGGCAAGTGGGCAATCATACAAAAACCTTTATTTTGCAAGGTGAACGTGCTGCTTATGGTCAAAAAATAATCGTCTCTTTATCCAAACGCCTTATTTTGAAATATGGTAAAGGTTGGTCATCACAACATTTGAGACATTGTCTCCGCATTGCGGAGACTTTTGTTGAATCTGAAATTGTCTACGCAGTGCGTAGACAATTGAGTTGGACACATTTGAGAACAATTTCTTATGAAAATGACCCGTTAAAACGCTCATTTTATCTCAAAATGGCAATTGAATTTCGTTGGAATACCAGAGACTTGTCTGACCAAATGGATAAAATGCTGTTTGAACGAACCGTTTTAGCCCAAAAACCAGAAGAACAAATCAAGGAAGCATTGGGAGAATTAGAAGACAACAAAACCCTTGACCCCGACTTAGTCTTTAAAAGCAGCTATCTTTTAGATTTTTTAGGCTTGCAAAACACTTATTCAGAAAAGAATTTGGAAGATGCTTTGATTACACATTTGCAGCAGTTTATTCAGGAGTTAGGCAATGGTTTTGCTTTTTTAGAGCGTCAAAAGTGCATTATGATTGACGGAGAAGATTATCATTTGGATTTACTGTTTTTTCATAGAAAACTCAAACGTTTGGTGGCTATTGATTTAAAATTGGGCAAATTTAAACCCAAATACAAGGCACAAATGGAATTGTATCTGCGTTGGTTGGAACGGAACGAAATGGAAGAAGGCGAACAAAAACCAATTGGACTCTTGTTGTGCAGCGAAGGCAATACAGAACATATTGAACTACTTATGCTCGATGAATCAGAGATAAAAGTCGCACAATATCTTACAGAATTACCCAGTAAAGAATGGTTTACGGAAAAACTTCATAGAGCTATCGAGATTACAAAAATGAATCAAGATTCGATAAATCAGAGCAAAAAATCTAAGAAGATAGAATAGTCCCGCTTTCATCGGGTTGTAAAATATTTTCCCCTAATTTCCCTCAAAACCACTGAAATGCCCTTATGCCGATGGGATAGGCTTTTAACGGGGCAGGAATCCTACTTCAAAAAAGCACCCCTCAGTATAAAAGCATGAAAAATTGAAACTTAAACAAGCAAAGGAAGCAAAAAAGGTATCAATACTCATTGTTTAAAATTTTTAGGTGTGAAATTTTGAAAGGGAAAGAGTGTAAAAACGTCCTCATGAAGGATAGCTAAATAAATACCTTTTTTGCGAAGCACGTTTTTCATATTTTCGGGTGCGTGAACACAGGCAATGATACCATACAGTTTTTTGTCGGCATGGTCAGGAAAGAATTTAGGGAATTTTTGCATCGTTTCTTCCAATTGTTCAATGGCATCTTCTCTCAAATGGCTTTTAATTTCTACCACAACGGCCGTGTTAACCGTACTATTTTCGTAGCCAAAAGCACCCGCTCGGCAGGGAACTTAGCTAGATTAACGCACATTCCCCACTGTGCTAAGTCTTCCATAATTTTCACATGGAAAGTATTTTCAAACCCTTTATGCCTGTATAGTCTTTGGTATCGTCCGTAAAAAGTGTGTCGAATGGTAGGTCAGAAGTATTAAGGAAAGCGGTTATAGAAATCGCCTCTTGGACCGACATCTATCAAAAAGACAGCGTTATTGCTATTATCGTACTTGAAGCCGAGCCGATAGTCGCCAAAACGGATACGATAGTAACCTTTGTTCTTTTTGCCTTGCATTTCTTTACAATTGGGTAAGTCAGAAAGTCTTTCAGCCGCTTCGATTGTATTTAACACAAGTGCCAATCGTTTTCGATTTTCGTCCGACAACTGACGGGCGGCTTTGCGGAAATGGGAGGATGTTGAGTAGTTCATAAGTTTGCCCAGCTGTTGATTTCGTTTTTGAAGTCCGCTTCTTCATCCGCACTCAAAGGCGTGGTTTGCCCTGTTTCTTCAAGAAACAACATGGATTCAAGCAAGGCAGCGTCTTCTTTTTCGTCCAGCGTCATAGCGTTCCATTCGCCTGTTGAGACATATTTATCATGCAGCCTTTCCCGAATCGCTAAGTCTTCAGGCGAAACAGTTGGCGATGGTTCAAAGCTAAAAGGGATATGCTCTCTGTAAAGAAATTGAAGCAGACGTTCAATTTTTGAAGGCTCAACGGAATTTGAAAAAGAAATAGTCATGACAATATTGAATTAAAAAGTATCGAAAAATAGCAAATGGTATGACAAAGATAGTTCAAAAAATCAAAACAGTTAAAAATTCATTGTCAACACACGTATAAAAGCAAAACAAACAATACCTACTGTTTCAAATTCTTAAGTATGAAACTTTGAAAAGGAAAAAGCGTAAGAAAATGTAAGACCTATGTGGTAAATAGGTTTTAAAACAGTTTCTAAAAACATCGCCCTCTCCCGAAGAGTTCCTTAAACAGTGTTTGTAGTTTATAATTTTTAAAATACCTAAAAAATGGCAAAAAAGAAAAGCGAGAAAATCCCACAGCCGCAACCCGACGAACATTTGGCTTTTAGCGACATTGACTATGTGATTCAAAAGTTGACATTTACTTATTCATTCGCCCAAGAGTCGGTTTTTCAGGCAGACTTGGACATCAAAGTGCCTGACGAGTACATTGCTTATCCGATTAACATCTGTATTCCGATTTCGGTGTTACTCACACAAGCTGCGCTGGTTGATGAACCGATGACGCAGTATGTCCAAAAGGTGATTGATGGCTTCGATGACCCTATGACGCGCGAAAAACAGGCGTTCGACTTGTTGGCGGAAGAAGGTTTTGACTTAGAACGTTTGGTGCGTTGTGCATTGTCGAGAATCCATATTGACCCGAAGCATGTCCCGAAGCCGCAGACAGAACCCGAATATAAAATCATCACGCTTGGCGAAATTGACTATGAATTTAAAGGCGTGAGCATGGGTTACGATGATAAACCGCCGCATGTCTGCTTTTTCAATCTGTCACTCAAACTACCCGACCATATTTTCCAAGAAAATGTCCAATTGGGCTTAGGATTGGAAAGCGCTTTGCCACTTGTCGAGAAATACGATGTGGGCATGACAAAATACATGCGTCAAGCTCTGTCGGAAAACAAAGGTGCGCACCAGTATGAAGTCCATACGATTCAGTCTTTGATAAATGAAGGTTTTGATTTGTTGCTCTTTTTGACTCATGCCTTAAAAAGTTATCAAATCCGAATTTCAAAAACCCGTTCGTAAGTGGTTTTGATGTGCTTGTTGGAGGGGTTCAGTTCTCGCTCAAAACCGCCCCAAAATAGCTTTTATACTGAGGGGGGCTTTTCGTAGTACAAAGTTTCAGCATCTTCACAAAAAAAAAACAACTCAAACACAAAAATTAACGTTTTACATATACTTCATTTCCATAAATGGTACAATTCTTGTTATGTAAATCCTGTTGATTCAACACGACAATAAACCATCATTGTTCAATATTTTAAAAGAAATTGGAATGAATAAGATTGAAAACGAAAAGTATATGAATGCGCGCAGCGTGATTGAGTATGTCAATCACAACAAAGAGCGCGCTCAAAGAGTCCCAGCTTTTGTGCAGCTTATCGAAAAATTGGAGGCGCAGTTAAACCTCATATCAGCAGCCGAAACCCAATCGAAACAAGACACCACAGGCTCAACAAAGCAAAAAAATAAGAATAAAGACGAAGTCAAAGCGGCCATCACACGCCTCAGCCAATTGATGCTGGCGTATGCGGATGCACAAGACAATATCATTCTGGAAAATAAATTGAAAGCGATACGCACTAAATTGTCACGAGCGAAACAAGCCGAATTTCCGACACAATGTCGCGAAGTGTTGACAGAAGCCAAAACCTTGAATGGCTCATTGGCGGCTTACGGCTATACAATGGAAGATATGTTGGATTTAGAAGCCCAAGTAGATACATTCGACTCAAAAACGCCTCAAACGACTCAACTCTTGGGGCAAAAAAAGGCAGGCACAAAAGCCAAAAGATTAATTTTTACGAAAGTGAACAAAATCACCAATAAACAAATCAAAAATGCCGCCGCTGCATTCGTAGGCACTGACGATGAGTTTTACAGCAGTGTGATGGATTGTATCAAAATGAAAAAACGCGCCACTCCGCCACCCACATTTATCAAATTGATATTCAATTCATCCGACAATCAAAGGGGATTGCTACCCGTCCAAGACATCAAAAACAATAAAAGTCTGAAAAGTACCAAAATCGTGGAAACCAATAAAGCGGGTAAAATGAATAAAAAAGGCGAGATGTTTTTCAAATTGTCTAAAAGTGGTACATTTTCATTGAATATTCCTCTGGAGGATGGAAGTGTCAAAGTGATTCCAAATATCATTGTCAAACGAGGTCAAACAAGCGAAGTTGAAGTAGCTATCTGATGACTATTTATCAATAACAAACAGCGAGCCGTCTCAAACTGCATTTGAGACGGCTCGCTGTTTGCATACCATAAGAAGGGAACGCAGTGATATACTGAGGCTTACCGACCTTACATATCAATTACAGCAAAAGTGTTTGGCACTCCTTCGTAAGTAGATCTCTGCCCCCTCCGTTTAGCTCCTCGGTGCATGACCATACAAGCTAAATGCACCTTGAGACACTCTCATCGCGCCAACTACAAGCCACAACAAAAGGACAAATCTTCTGTTTTATCAAAACAAAATGGAAAAATACTGAGGGGGTTAATGAATTGAGTAGGCTTTTCCTATTTTTGCGTTTTAAAAGGACTTTTTGAGAAGTAGGTGACAAAATCCTTGAATCCTAACCACGAAATATGACAAAACAAGAATTAGAAGCTGCCCAAAATGAAGACGCAATGAAATTAGCCGTGTCGAATATCAATCGGCAATTGGCAAAAATCTACGAAGGCGGCGGCAAAAAACGCTTAGAAAAACAAAAAGCGGAGGGCAAAATGACGGCTCGTGAGCGCATTGCCTTCCTACTGGATGCAGGTGCGCCACAAATCGAAATCGGTGCTTTTGCAGGCTACGATATGTACAATGAGTATGGTGGTTGTCCTGCGGCAGGTGTGATTGTGGTCATCGGTTATATCAAAAAAAGGCAAGTCATTGTCGTTGCCAACGATGCGACAGTCAAGGCAGGCGCATGGTTTCCCATCACAGGCAAAAAAAATCTCCGCGCACAAGAAATAGCTATGGAAAACCGACTGCCCATCATCTACTTGGTGGACTCAGCAGGTGTTTTCCTCCCGATGCAAGACGAAATTTTTCCAGATAAAGAACATTTTGGGCGCATTTTCCGTAACAATGCCAAAATGAGTTCAATGGGGATTCCACAAATTGCCGCCATCATGGGCAGTTGTGTGGCGGGTGGTGCGTATCTGCCCATCATGTCCGACGAAGCCCTGATTGTGGATGGACAAGGCTCGGTTTTTTTAGCCGGTCCTTATTTGGTCAAAGCCGCCATTGGCGAAGATGCTGACCAAAAAGTTTTAGGCGGTGCCAAAACACACTCCGAAATCAGCGGCGTGACGGACTACAAAGTGCCAAACGACACCGTTTGCTTAGAAACCATCAAAAATTTGGTGGATAAATTTGGAAAATTTGACAATGCAGGCTTTTCGAGAGAGCCATCAGCACCCCCTCAGTATAAACCCAAAGAATTGCTTGAAATTTTCCCTGCCGACAACCGCACAAAACCTTACGACACCGTCGAAATACTGAAACGCATCGTTGATAATTCCGAATTGACACAATACAAAGAGGAATACGGCAAAACAATCGTCTGCGCCTATGCCCGCATTGACGGCTGGGCAGTCGGAATAGTCGCCAATCAACGCACAGTGGTCAAAAATGGTAAAGGAGAGATGCAATTCGGCGGCGTTATTTACTCCGATTCTGCCGATAAAGCCACGCGTTTCATCATGAATTGCAACCAAAAGAAGATTCCACTCGTGTTTCTACACGATGTCACAGGTTTCATGGTCGGTACGCGTTCCGAACACGGCGGTATCATCAAAGACGGTGCAAAAATGGTGAATGCTGTTGCCAATTCGACCGTTCCGAAGTTCAGTATTGTCATCGGCAATTCGTATGGGGCAGGCAATTACGCCATGTGTGGCAAAGCCTACGACCCTCGCTTAATCGTTGCTTGGCCTTCTGCTAAAATAGCCGTCATGGGTGGCGCACAAGCCGCAAAAGTGTTGATGCAAATCCAAACGTCTTCGATGAAAGCCAAAGGGCAAGTGCCAACGCAAGAAGAAGAGCAAAGCCTATACGACGAAATAAAGAGCCGTTACGACAATCAGACCACCCCTCAGTATGCAGCCGCCAGATTGTGGGTAGATGCCATCATTGACCCGCTCGAAACGCGAAAATGGATAAGCATGGGCATCGAAGCCGCCAATAATGCACCCGTTGAGAAATTCAATGTCGGTGTCATTCAAACATAATCCGTTGATATAGACATGAAAGTTTATTATAGCCTTGAAGATTTGCCCGCATTTCAGAACACAGTTGTTACAATTGGGTCATTTGACGGTGTTCATTGTGGACATCAACACATATTAGAGCGCGTTAAACAACTATCACAAAGCGTTGATAGTCAGTCAGTTGTTATTACATTCAATCCGCATCCTCGTTTGGTCGCACAACCCAACGATAAGTCTGTTGTATTGCTCAATTCGGTAGAAGAAAAGGTGGATTTATTGGAAAAATATGGGATTGATGTCGTCGTTGTTGTGCCTTTTACAAAGTCTTTTTCGGAACAAACGCCCGAAGCCTATATTGAAAACTTCTTATACAAGCTATTTAAACCAACGTATATCGTTATTGGCTACGACCACCGTTTTGGGGCAAACAGGGTAGGAGATACCGACTTTTTGCGCAGCCTTTCCCCTAAATTTGGTTACGAAGTCATCGAAATTGAGAAACAAGTCATTGACGACATCGCCGTTTCTTCCACCAAAATCAGAAAAGCCATCGAAGCCACCGACATCAAAACAGCTACTCGGCTTTTAGGTCACTATTTTAGCTTCACAGGCGAAGTCGTTAAAGGACAACAAATAGGCAGAGAGATTGGATTTCCGACTGCCAATTTGCAAGTGACAGAACGCAATAAACTTCTGCCACCACATGGTATTTATACCGTTTTAGTGCATTTGCCTGATGGAAAAGTCCGCCAAGGCATGATGTATCGAGGCGACAGACCCGTTTTGAAAGAACACGATAATATCACTATTGAAGTTAATATTTTTGATTTTAAAGACGATATTTATGGTCAGAAGATGAAAGTAGAGATAGTAGAATTCATCCGTCCTGACCGATATTTTGATAGTTTAGAATCTCTCGTCATTCAGTTAGCAGATGACGAAAGAGCCAGCCGAGAAATCTTGCAAGCTATTGAAAATCAAAAGATTCCACGTGTTGCCATCGTTATTTTAAATTGGAATACCCCTCAGTATTTGAAGCTGTTTTTGCCTTCGGTTTGCGGTTCAAGATATGGCAATTTCGATGTCATCGTTGCTGACAACGGCTCAACGGACAATAGTATAGAAACTGTCAGAGAACTCAATTTGGACGGCATTCCTGCTGCAATGGGTGTGGATAGAGTCAAAGTTGTTGAATTAAAAGAAAACTATGGCTTTGCAAAAGGCTATAATATGGCTTTAAAACACGAAAAACTCCGCCCACGATCAAAAGATACGCCCAATGGTTACGACTATTACGTGCTACTAAATTCAGATTGTCGAACTTCACAAGGTTGGTTGACACCCATCATCTCAATGATGGAAAAGGATAGGGCAGTGGCAGCTGTACAACCTAAAGTATTGAGTTACAATAAGAAACGCAAGTTCGAGTATGCGGGTGCAGGTGGCGGTTGGCTGGATGCTTTGGGTTATCCATTCAGTCGCGGGCGTGTGTTCGACAATCTCGAAAAAGACCGCAAACAATATGATGACGAAGCCGAAATCTTTTGGGCTTCAGGTGCAGCTATGGTCGTTAGAGCCGATTTATGGCATCGTTTCGGTGGCTTCGACGAAGATTTTTGGGCGCACATGGAGGAAATAGATGTCTGTTGGCGTATGAAAAGAGCTGGATACAAGGTGATGGTACAACCCAAAGGCGTTGTTAGGCATGTTGGAGGCGGCACAATGGACTATCTCAGCCCACGAAAAACATATTTAAATTTTAGAAACAGCCTTTACACATTGTTAAAAAATGAACCCCTCAGTAAATTATTGTGGTTGATTCCGTTGCGATTGGTTTTAGACGGTGTTGCTGGTGTAAAATTTTTGTTTGACGGTCAACGCAAACATGTTTGGTCTATCATGAAAGCACATTTTAGTTTTTATGGCAATTTTTTCTATATGCTAAAAAAACGTCGTGAAACAGCTCAACTGATTGAAAAAGAACGCATTGCGCCTGAAAATCGTGCTGGCATACTGAGGGGGTCAATCGTTTGGCAGTATTATGTCAATAAAAAAACAACTTTTTCAGAAATCGTTTATGACAAAAAAGAGAAAATTGCAGACAACGAAAATGATGAAAATGAGTAAAAACGCGAAAAACGCGTTAAAGTAATTAACATAAGGTAAATTATAGAAAAAAAACATAAACCATTGAAAATCAATAATTTAATTAAATAAGTTTGAAACAAAATGAGAAAACCGATTGTCAAAAAACTAAGTATGAAAAAATACTATTCTTTCTATGTGGGTTTGCCAAAATCCTTAAAGTCTGAATGGGTTTTATTAGACGACAAAATACCTGCCTTTAATCCTTTTCAAGCTATCGTTTTTCATTATTGGATAAGTCACAATAAAGATTTTGTACGTTGCCGTGTGCCGTCGTCCCTCAGTATTTCAAATTATTATCGAATGTTAGTAGAATTTGAACGTGTCGAACCTTCGCACAAAGGTTTTACGATTGCACAATTTCACCAAACACGGTTTATTTATTCACACGATTTCTTAAAAATGTTCAAATGAAAGTGTGAATAAAATAAACTCAAATCGTACATATTTTTTACAAAGTGTGAACTTTTTAAACTTACTTTGCGTTTAAAAGTGTGAATGAGCTTTATTAACTCATTCCTGATAACTCACATTTTAAAAAATAAGTACATTATGCAAGTAGTTTTAAGTCTTTTTACGGGGATTGGAATGTTGGATATTGGTTTTAAAGAACTTGGTTTTTGTGTCGTGTCTGCTGGCGACACGATTTTAGGCGAACACCACGATATTAGAAAGTTCAAAGCTAAAAAGGGTGTCTTTGATGGTATTATTGCGGGGCCTCCGTGTCAAGATTTCAGCAAAGCCCGCCGAACCGCCCCAACGGGCGAAGGTTTAGAGTTATTAAACGAATTTTGCCGAATTGTTGAAGAAGCTAAACCACGTTGGTTTATTATGGAAAATGTCCCAACTGTGCCAAATGTCAAAATTGATGATTATTTCGTACAACGGTTTGACCTAAACGCAAAAAATTGCGGGTCAATGCAAAACCGTAATCGTCACTTTCAATTTGGCTCATATACGTGTGACTTTGACAACGAATTGCCAACATTGATTTTAAATATAAAACGTGACCCGTCGCCCCCCTCAGTATCTCGATGCGTCACAGCAAGCGAAGGGAAGCAAAAAGACCGCCGCGACTTTGCGGACTTTTGCGAACTGCAAGGACTACCGCAAGACTTTGACCTACCCAATTTTAACCAATCGGCAAAATATCGCGCCGTCGGAAATGGTGTAAATGTGCTTGTGTCGCGCCGCATCGCCGAAGCCGTGAAAGTTGCAACCGAAGATAAAGAATACATAAAAGAGCATGAACTTACGATGTATGGGGACTTATGCGCCTGTGGTTGTGGTCGGCTCTTGACGGGTAGGCAAAAATCAGCTACGCCCAACTGTCGTAAAAGATTGGAAAAAAAGAGAAAGTTAGAAAAGTCTTTAAACTTGCCGTCAACTGTGCCGCCCGATGATGTTTTTAAACAACGGATTGAAATAAATAGAACGGCAAGAGCTATTGAAAAAATTACTGAAAAGTATAAAAAAATGTACGAAAATGAGGATTAAAACAACCTGCCGCAAAATGTGGCAAAATATGAGACACAGCCGTTTGCCTATTGCGTTTATTTTCAAAAAAAGTGATATTCACGAAGGTTTTAGGGATTTATACAGAATTATGAACGAACA
>JAEUUP010000101.1 GCA_016787525.1 Saprospiraceae bacterium
AGTAAAAAACATAAACAAGTTTTTCAACCCCCTCAGTATATTTTTTATATCTGGATATAATTTAAATTCAAAATCAATTTTTTATTAAACAATTTAAAATCAATCAATTATGGCATTAAGATTAGGCGATACAGCACCAGATTTCACAATTGACACCACTTACGGCACAATCAATTTTCACGAATGGCTTGGCACTTCATGGGGCGTTTTGTTCTCACATCCAGCCGATTTCACGCCTGTTTGCACAACAGAATTGGGTAAAACAGCTCTTTTGAAAGGCGAATTTGAAAAACGCAACTGCAAAGTCATTGCTATTTCAGTGGATGACGTGGACTCTCACAACAAATGGGTGCCAGACATCGAAGAAGTGAATGGCGTAACGATGAATTTCCCAATCATCGCCGACCCAGACCGCAAAGTAGCTGTATTGTACGATATGATTCACCCCGAACAGTCTGAAAAGGCAACGGTTCGCTCCGTTTTCATCATCGGACCCGATAAAAAAGTGAAATTGACTTTGACTTATCCAATGGCAGTTGGGCGCAATTTCTTGGAAATTTTGCGTGTTCTGGATTCATTGCAACTCAATGCGAAACACTCAGTGGCAACACCTGCCGACTGGCAAGTAGGCGATGATGTCATCGTCACTTTGAATGTACCGACAGAAGAAATTGAAGGAAAATATGGCGTTGAAGCGGATATTAAAAAGCCGTATTTGCGCTATGTGCCGCAACCGAATTAAGGTTGATTAATGACTATTGATGATTGATTATTAATTGATTATGCAATAATCAATCATCAATTTCTAATCCCAATCTTCGGGCGCGTCAAATGTGATGCCATCATAGACTTGATGCAGTGCTAACGAAAAATTGAGTTTTGGAAAATCAACAATATCTTCGATTTCTGTGTAAACTTGGTATGTCCATTTTCTTGGATTTTCGGTACGGCAATACAATTCAACTAAACATTGTTTTCGTTCAATCAGCAAATAGTAATCAAGGCTTGGAATATTTTGATAACGTCTGAATTTCATACCTCGGTCATAATCAGCAGTCGAAGGAGATAATACTTCAATAATGAGACTTGGGAAATACATCAGATAATCAGAGTGTAAATCGAAACCATGACAAGTTAACATCACATCAGGAAAGGCGTAATGTTTACTTTTTACAACTTCTAATTTGACGCTTTCTGTAAAAACAGAACAGCCTCTTGGACGAAAAATGCTATCCACAACATTGGAGCTGTTTCGTACAATACGGTTATGACGCGCACTCGTTCCGTCAATGGGTTTTAAAAAACCTTCGTTAAATTCGTAACGGATTTCACTGCCTTCGTCGAGCTTGAAATACTCTTCAACCGTCAACGGAATCGGTTTATTACTTGCAGGAATTGCGGACATGTCTAAATTTTTTTCAAAAGTAGTAATAATACGACACAAGCAAAAATACCCCTCAGTATTTTTTAATCAAAACCCGCTTTCATCATTTATAATTCATATTTCATATCTACTATGCCTTACGACAACTTTGAAACCAACGCCATACGCACTCGTGCCGAACAATCAGGCTTTAGAGAGCATTCGACCCCGATTTTTATGACATCGAGTTTTACATTTGAAGATGCAGAACAAGCCCGCGCTTTGTTTGCGGACGAAATCGCAGGCAATATTTACACGCGTTTTTCAAATCCAAACAATACAGAATTTATTGACAAACTCTGCCTCATGGATGGCGCAGAAGACGGTTTGGCAACAGCTTCGGGTATGTCAGCAATTTTTACATCCATCGCAGGTTTATTGAAAACAGGCGACCATATTTTGGCAAGCCGTTCCGTTTTTGGCTCGACACACCAATTATTGACAATGGTTTTTCCGAAATGGGGCATCACTTCGACTTATGCGGACATTAAAAAGCCCGAAGAGTGGGAAGCCTTGATTCAGCCCAATACCCGCATGATTTTGTTGGAAACCCCGTCAAACCCCGGGCTTGACTTGATTGATTTGGCGCATATCGGAGCTTTAGCAAAAAAACACAATATCATCTTGAATGTGGACAACTGTTTTGCAACGCCTTATTTGCAGCAACCTATAAAATTCGGTGCAGATATAGTGAGTTATTCTGCGACAAAATTCATTGATGGTCAAGGTCGTACGATTGCAGGTGCAATAGTTGGACGCAAAGACTTAATCAAAGACATTCGTTTTTTTGCCCGTCACTCGGGCCCCAGTTTGTCTCCGATGAATGCGTGGTTGCTCTCAAAATCACTCGAAACTTTAGCCGTTCGCATGGATAGACACTGCAAATCCGCTTTAGAATTAGCGCACTTGTTGGAAACACACCCCTCAGTATCGTGGGTCAAATATCCGCACCATCCAGCTCATCCGCAGTACGAATTGGCTAAAACACAAATGCCCAATGGCGGCGGCGGTGTCGTTTGTTTTGAAGTCAAAGGCGGTATTGACGCAGGACGTGCGTTTTTGAATAATTTGAAAATGATTTCGCATTCTGCCAACTTGGGCGATTCGCGCACCATTGCCACGCATCCCGCTTCGACAACGCACTCAAAATTGACGGACGCAGAACGCGCTGCGGTGGATATTACGGCAGGTTTGATACGGATTTCGGTGGGTTTGGAGCATATTGACGATATAAAGACGGATATTTTTCAGGCGTTGGAAGCGGTTGAGAAATAGATTAAGGAACACTTACGGAATTTTATAGAATTTCGTAAGTGTTGATTTTCAATAATTTATATTTCGTCGTCATCTTCAAGGTAATGTGAAATAGTCGCAAATTGTGGTACATTAACATACTTGTAAATTGTTTCAAGGGATAATTCAAAACCTAATTTTGGAAAGGCTACAACATCATTTGGCGCATTGAAAAGTTGGTATGTCCACAAATTTGGGTTTTCTGTACGGCTGTATAAAATAACCGATTGCCAGCGTGATTCGACAATAAGATAGTATTGGATGGAAGCTACTTTTTGAAAATCTTCAAACTTATCTGTTTTATCGTAACGGGCAGTTGATTTTGATAAAACCTCGACAACAAGACTTGGATTTTTGATAATAAATTCAGAATCAATATCTTGTGAATCGCAAGTCAACATAACATCAGGATAGTTGTATATACCGTCTTCAATAATTTGTAGCTTTATATTTTCATCAAAAACAACACAACCTCGTTCTAAAAAATGACCGCGAAGTGCGTAAACAACGTTTTGTTTGACACGGTTGTGCTTGTTAGATGTTCCTGCAATAGGATACAAATGACCAAAACGGTATTCATGCCGAATATCACTTTGTTCTTCAAATTCGATATATTCGGCAACAGTTAAAAGTTTTTCAGAAAAAGAAACAGCGTTCATAACTTAATATTTTTATAAATTTGAGATATTCAAATACATTGCAAGATAGTTGTCTGCTATTATTGTTTGACCGTGCAGAATTTCAGGCTGTGCGAGCATTGTTGTTGATATATTTTATCCTTTTTGTGTAAAAATAGGGGGATTTTTGGATTTTAGCAATAAAAGCACGATTAAAATCAGGTTAAATTATTCGGAACTAAGTGTATAAAATTAGCGTTTATATAATTTTAAACTAAATTGTAAGAACTATGAATCCAATATTGAATTTGACAATAGGTGATATTATGGTCACTGACCTCATATACTATGATAAGGATATAAAAGATACATGTTTAGAATTTTGTAAAAAACTTGGGATTTCTTCAATGCCAAGTCTTGACAGAAAATCATATTTTTCCATTGAAAATGGACGATTTAGGGAGCAAAAATTAGATTCAGAAGAGCATTATTTTAGAACTAATGATTTATTGTTCGATAAAGAGACTATTAAAAAATTTAAAAAAGATAAAGATAATGTACTTTTTGTACTAAATCAAAAGAACCAAATTATAGGTGTAGTACATATTTCAGATTACAATAATGATAAAATGTATTTACACTTTTATCAATATCTGATGTTGTTTGAAAAAAATCTTAGAAATTTTTTAAAAAGTCAAGGATATAAGAATGATGATTTTATAAACTACATGAAGGAAAAATTGCCCCCAAACTATAATTCATACTTTCCTGAAGATGATACTGAAAAATGTCAAAAGATGAAAGAGAAAATACAAAAATTAGGGATTTTTGAGGCTTTTCTTCTTTCAGATTTAATGGTTTTTTCTAATGCTAAAGAAAAAACTAAATTTAGAGATGAAGTAAAGGATTTCAGAAATTGGATAGGGCATTTTAAATCAGCTATTGGTTTTGAATTAACACAAGAAATGCAAATTCTTTATGATATTAATAGTTTAGATGTTTTTGTTGAGCAAGTAGAAGCGTTTTGTGATGCTTACGAAAAAATAGAATTGAGATTTTTGCAACGAACAAATAAAGAAAAAATGATTAAACATTATGGCTAAGAGTAAATCTAAATTTATCAACTGGTTAATTCCTAAAGATGATTCTGACTATCAAGCTAATAAAAATGGTATAAAAAACTCATTTTACATTAGTTGGTTTAGTTTTTTAGGTTGGTCAATGATAATAATAGGCTCTTTTGGGCTTTTTTATGCGTATGGCAAAGATGAATCTATCTTAACAGAATATGGAAATCGTATAATCAATTTTGGTTTAGTCAACGATAAAAGGAATTTATTGTATCTATTTGGGCTGGCATTGGTAGTTGGAGTGATTTTAGTGTCAGTTGGATCATTCAAAAACAATAAAATTAGGGCAGTTGTTATTGAAGAAGAGGAGGATACGAAAGTATGCCCCTATTGTGCTGAAACGATAAAAAAAGCAGCAAAAATCTGTAGATTCTGTGATAGGGACGTTTAAAAAAAAATTATGAGTTTTTAATAAAATGAATTTATGAATCCAACAACAGAAAAAACATACAAAACCATGTCCGTCGAATTGACGCGCGTGGATGATGCGTTTCACTTCGAGGCATTGGGTAGCGACAAAGTACCTGTGCATATTGACGCAGCGGCAGCCATAGGTGGCACACATGCTGGCGCACGACCGATGGAATTGATTCTCATGGGTATCGGGAGTTGTGCAGCGATTGATGCGATTTTGATTTTGAAAAAAATGAAGCAAGAAGTCACAGACTTTCGCATCGTCATCGAAGGCAAACGCGATGCCAATGCGACTCCTGCACCGTTTGAAGCCATCGAAATACGCTTTATACTGAGGGGGCATAATTTATCAGAAAAAAAGGTGAATCAAGCCGTACAATTAGGGGTAGAGAAATACTGTTCAGTGGGAGTCATGCTCGAAAAATCAGCGACCATCACTTGGAAAGCGGAAATTGAAGTATGAAATATGAATGATGAAATATGAAAAGAGCGACCTTACTGAGGGGTCGCTTTTTTCATATTTCATCATTTCTCTACAAAATCTCCTTGCCTTGCAAAAACGGATGATTGGGGTCAAAAGCACTGATAATGTTCTCATTTTTGATGTCTGACTCAATCAAACCGTCGCGCAGGCGAATGATGCGGTGAGCGTGCATCGCAATATCAGGTTCGTGCGTCACGAGGATAACCGTGTTGCCTTGCTCATGAATTTGTTGGAACAAACCCATGATTTCAATTGAAGTTTTGGTATCCAAGTTGCCCGTTGGTTCGTCGGCTAAGATGATGGCTGGATTGTTGACTAAGGCTCTTGCCACGGCGACACGTTGCCGCTGACCACCTGACAATTCGTTGGGTTTGTGTGTCATGCGCTCGCCCAAACCGACGGCTTCCATTGCTTTTTGGGCTTTTTCGAGGCGTTCGGCGTTTTTCAGACCTGCATACACCAATGGCAACGCCACATTTTCGAGGCTCGACATACGAGGCAACAAGTTGAACGTTTGAAAGACGAAGCCAATCTCTTTGTTCCGTACTTCCGCCAATTCAGAGTCGGTCATTTGGCTCACATCCGTTCCGTTCAGTATGTATGTACCGCTTGAAGGTGTGTCCAAACAGCCGAGAAGATTCATCAGAGTGGATTTGCCCGACCCCGAAGGCCCCATCAAGGCAACATATTCGTTTTTGTAAATATCAATCGAAACGGATTTGAGCGCATGAATCGTGTCCGCACCCATGACATAGGTTTTCCGTAAGTTCTTAACCGAAATAATTGGCTGCATGGTTTGTTATTAGTTATTGGTTACTGGGTTATTCGTTATGAGTGTTTGGCGATTGACCAATAACTCATAACCAATAGCTAATAACCAATCAATTATAAATCAATAACTTTTGGTACTTTGAAAAACGTTCCGTTTTGAGCGGGCGCATTTTTGAGTGCATCGGGGCGACTCAGTTCATTTTTCACAACATCATCGCGCAAGACATTCACATCTTCGTTGATATAGACCAAAGGTTCGACCCCCTCAGTATCCAACTCGTTGAGTTTTTCAACCATCGTCAGAATGTCGTTCAAGCTGCCTTGCAATTTGTCGCGTTCTGCATCGCTCAATTCCAAACGTGCCAAAGCTTCAAGTTTCAAAATTAGGTTCTTGTCTATCTGCATCGCTATTTTTTAGATTAGAATGTTAAAATTAATGATGAATGATAAAGGATAAGTGATGAATGACGGTAAAATTTCGGCTATTCTCCTTGTAATTAGGGTCAGTAATTCGAGTTTTTGACTTCCCAATTTTCTCCTCGAACAACAAATTTGCCGTCCACTACCGACAAACTGCCTCTGTGCGTGCGTTGTACACCGAGTTTGCGGTCTTCAAAATACTTTTTCAAAGCAAAATAATTGGAAGCAAAAGCAACCTCTTTCCACGGCAACTCCCCCTCAGTAAATAGTTGAATATCTGTGCTTTCGGGCGTTGTTTCATAATTTAAATCTTGCATTTCTGCCACAAAATGCAAATGCACTTGATTGACATGCAGCACCGTGAACATGGATTGCAACCCAATGATGCGCACACGTCCTTTGGTTTCTTCAAACATCTCGCGGGCAGCACCTTCTTCCACCGTTTCGCTGTTTTCCATAAAGCCGCCGGGGATGTTCCAAAGTCCGAATTGAGGCTCGATGCCCCGTTTGCACAACATCACTTTGTCTTCCCAAACAGGAATGCAACCGACGATGACGCGCGGATTTTGGTAGTGAATCGTTCCACAATCGAGACAATGAAACCGTGGGCGGTGGTCGCCTTCGATGTCGCCAAATTGGACTTTTTGACCGCAGTTTGAGCAGAAATTCATCTTGTTTAGTTATGAAGTATGAAATATGAGGTATGAAATATGAATTATGAGGTATGAAATATGAATTATGAACCCAATGTTATTTCATCTTTCATAATTCATACCTCATCTTTCATCTTTCATACCTCATACTTCATATTTTTAATAAATCTTCAGGTGTGTCAATACCAATAGTTTCTAAATCGGTGATGCTTACGCCTATCGAATAGCCATTTTCGAGCCAACGCAATTGTTCGAGCGACTCTAATTTCTCCAAACGACTTTGTGGCAATCGCGCGATTTCCTGCAAAGTCTGATTGCGATAGCCATAAATACCGATGTGTTTGAAGATTTCCCCTTTTCCCGCCCATTCATACTGAGGGGTGTTCCTCAAATTGGGAATAGGGCTGCGACTGAAATAAAGGGCGCGACCATCGGCTGCGAAAACGACTTTTACGATATTCGGATTCTGTATATCTTCTTGATTATCAATTTTTTTGGCTAAGGTCGCAAGCGGGAAAATGCCCCCCCTCAGTATATCAACCACTTTGTCAATTTGCAGCGGATTGATAAACGGCTCGTCGCCTTGAATATTGACAACGGCATCGAAAGTTAGGGTGCGCCGAGAGTCGAAAGCGTAGGTTTTAGCCCGTTCAAAATTGGTCGAAATCACGTCCAAATTCATCATTGTCGCCACTTCTGCGCAACGGTCGGTGCCGCTTTGATGCTCTTGTGCAGTCATCATCACATCGCCACCGAAACTTTTGACGTGGTCAAAAATGCGTTCATCGTCGGTTGCAACGATGACATGAGCCAAACTTTCCGCTTTTTTAGCTTGCTCATAGACACGCCGAATCATGCTTTTGCCTTGAATGTTCACCAAAGGTTTGCCTTCAAAACGCGTCGAGCCATAACGGGCGGGAATGATACCGAGAACTTTCACTTTTGTTCGTTGAATTAGTTGATTGTTAATTGAGTTATTGACAGTTTCTTTTGAAAAAAATCAAACGAAGCCTTACTTTTGTACGCAACAAAGGTTTTACTTTGCAAAAAGTTAATTGTCAGATAGTTATAAATTTATTAAACGAAACTTAATCCACTTTCGAGCTATGTACACTGTAATGTCACAATTATTATTTTCAAAATCGCGCTTTTTCCACCCCCTCTCCGTAAGGCGTTCGTTGAATAGTATTGTCCTGCTTTTTTTGTTGAAAACGACAATACTGGGCGCAACAGGCGATTCTACGAAGTATTTGACGGCGAAAGATACGCTTTTTATCACCCTCGACGAGACGACTGGGGAAAAAATCTTTGAACATCGCATCGCTGCCAAACAAACCCTCTATTCGTTGGCTCGTTTTTACGGCTTAAATGAAGAAGAGTTATATCCATACAATCCAAATCTGAAAAGTAATGCCGTTGCCATCGGACAAAAAGTGCGTGTACCCGTTCCCAATGCTGCGATTAAACGTTTCAAAGGCACAAATTTCAAACAATGGAAGTATGCACCCATCATGTTTTTGGTCAAAAAAGGGGATAATTTGTATAAAATCGCTCAAACGCTGTTTCACATGCCCGTTGATAGCGTCGTGAAATGGAATAAATTGCCGAGCGCGACCATCAAACCGGGACAGTTGCTGCATGTGGGTTGGATGAACCTTGACGGCGTGCCTGATTCGATCAGAAATCTGAAAAAAGGCTCGGTGGATGTGCGCTCAAAAATGTTGAGTACGCATTTTACGAAACAGAAAAAGCCCGTTGAAGAACGTGGTGCCGCCTCTTGGAATGCCAAAGGAAACAGCAAAACGGATTTATATTGCCTGCATCGGACGGCAAAAGTAGGCTCTGTTATTGCCATCACGAATAATATGAACAACCGCACAGCCTATGCTAAAGTCATTGGAAAAATTCCGTCCAATGCTTATGGCTCGGAAACGGTGCTGATAGTGGCCCCCTCAGTAGCGAAGCTATTGGGCGCAAAAGATGAAAAGTTTTTTGTAAAAATTAAGTACTCACAGTAACGAGTTGAGCGAGAAAACGATATTTTTACGAGGCTTTAGAATTTGGAATACAAAGACGATAAGATGGCATACAATCTTATCGTCTTTTTGCTTAAATTTTTATTTTCAACACAACCTAAATCATTTAAAATCAAACCAATAATGAAAAAACTAACGATTACACATTGGATATTTATCGCCTTAGTTGCGGGCATCATCGTCGGTGTAGCTGCCCCAAGTGTCGCCAAGGAAATGGATGTTTTTAGCAAAATTTTCCTCAAACTCATCAAAACCATCGTTGCGCCTTTACTTTTCTCAACACTTGTGATTGGCATTGCGGGTCATGCCGATATGAAACAAGTGGGTCGCATGGGCTGGAAATCTCTCCTTTATTTTGAATTGGTTACGACTTTAGCATTAGCTTTTGGCTTAATTGCGGCTAATTTGGTGCGTCCTGGCGATGGCATTGATATGAGTGCCGTGCAATCTGGGGAAAAAATCGCCGTGGCACAACAGAATTGGAAAGACATTATTCTGCATACGTTCCCTGAAAATATTGCTAAATCGGTTGCTGAAGGGCAAGTTTTGCAGATTGTGGTGTTTAGTATCTTCTTTGCATTAGGTTTGGCGATGTTGAAAGAAGGCAAACACAAGACTTTTATGCTCGATTGGACAGAAAGCTTGGCAGAGGTGATGTTTAAATTTACTAATTTGGTCATGTATTTCGCGCCCATCGGTGTATTTGGCGCAATGGCTTATGCGGTTGGGAAAATGGGACCTGATGTCCTTTTCACTTTAGCCAAATTGGTTTTGACTATTTATTTGTCGCTTATTGCCTTTATTTTATTGGTTTTGTTGCCTATCGCCATGCTGTTTAAGATAAAAGTGAGCAAATTTTTGAAAGCGGTTGCCGAACCTGTGACCATTGCTTTTGGTACAGCGAGTTCGGAAGCGGCTCTTGCTCCTGCGATGCAAAGCCTTGAAAAATATGGTGTACCGCGCAAATTTGTCTCATTCGTGTTGCCAACAGGCATGAGTTTTAATCTCGATGGCACAACGCTTTATTTGGCGGCGGCTTCGCTTTTTGTGGCTCAAGCGGCGCATATTGAACTGAGCATCGGACAACAAATCACGATGATGTTGACTTTGATGCTCACATCGAAAGGTGTAGCAGGCGTGGCACGCGCGAGTTTGGTGATTCTGATGGGTACTATTTCGATGTTTGGTTTGCCAGATACGCCTGTTTATATCATTTTAGCAGTTGATGTGTTGATGGATATGGCGCGCACAGGTACGAATATGTTGGGCAACTGTTTGGCAACTGTTGTGGTCGCAAAATGGGAGAAAGAATTTGAAGACTAAATGGATTGAATATTGTTTATTGATGATGGATTATTTTGCGTAAAAGGTTAATAATCAATCACCAATAAACAATATTCAATAGGATTTTACTGAGGGGGGGCATTTTCTAATGCCTTGTCTGGGTCATTGTCGAAAAGAGTCATTTGATTTTGAGATTCTCGGTTGACAGCGATGGCGGCATTGAGCTCGAAACCGACAATGAGGATAATGGCATTGAGTTGTAGCCATAATAACAATATAATACCTGCAACAAAAGAGCCATAGACCTTGTCATATTGACCGAAATTGTCCACGTAGAAGGAAAAGATGACACTCGAAATCAATGAAAAAACGGTCGCAGTGAGTGCGCCGGGAGAGAAAAAATTGAGCTTGCGTTGCAGATTTGTACCGAATTTATAAATAGCTGCAATGCCAATATAAATAGTGGCGACGACGACAAACCACTTGAGCAGAATGAAAAAATTAGCAGCTAATTTGCTGATTTTCAATAGTTTGAATAGCCATGTGAAAATCTGATTGCCCAGAATGACTAAAACGGTGCTGACAACAAGTAGAATGCCCAACATAAAAGTCATGCCGACAGCACGGATGCGTTTTTCAAAAGGTGGAATGCGTTGGAAAATAGCATGGTTTTTTTCAAAACTGCGCATGAGTGCCATCAAACCGTTGCTGGCAAAATAGATAGACAGAACAAAACCGATGCTAAAATAGTCAGTCCGTTTCTTTTTCAAAAACGAGCTGATAAGAGAGTAGAACGTTTCACCTGTTTTGTTGGGCATAATTTCGATGACAGTATCGTTGATTTGTTTCAATATGTCACTTTGTTTTATGGGTAAAATGGTGATAATAAATGGAATCAACGAAAACAGGACAAGAAAAGCGGGAAACAATGACATGAAAAAACTAAAAGCAATCGCATTGGCGCGCGTCATAGTCATCGGGTTGCGAAACACTTCATCGTACAGAAAACGCAAGACAGCATGGAGCGAAACACCTTGAAATCCAGAAAAAGTCTTGTTTTTTGCCCAATTTCGGACGGTTTCGACGAGTGCGTGATGACTGATGTATGCTTGAATCTGTTTGAACATGATGAATATTAGGCTTTTTTCTGTTGCAAAAGTAGTTAAACCTTTGTCAGTTCCTTTGAGTTTCTCAAATTTTTTGAACGGAGAAAAATCCGATTTAATACCTCTAAAAACCCTATTTAGTCGAATGGATACTGAGGGGGGGGAACAAATTGCCTTTCCGTTTTGGTTAAGATGCGTAAAGTGCTTATTTTTGGTCAAAAATTAAGTTTAACAAATATGAAGAATTTTTTTGGAGAGAATCTCGGTTTAGATGAAAAAAGCGTAGAATTTATTGCAAAAGCCATTGAAAAAGCCAATTTGCCCGGATTTGACTATCTGGAGTTCAGAATGGCTGTTGACAATTTGAAAAAGATAAATTTGGACGAAATCACAGCAATCAAGTCTGCTTTTGCAACGATGGCAACAATGGGTTTGACGAAAGAAAAAATTATTGAGACAGCAACACACTATAAAAATGTCTTAATAAAAGAACGGGAACAGTTCGATGCCGCTTCGCAAAAACAGCAAGACCTCAAAATCGGTCAGAATTTGCAACAAGTTGGCGAATTGCAACGCAAAATCGCTGATAATGAAGCAAAAATCAAACAATTGCAAGAGGAAGTGGAGCAAGCTCGTGCAAAAATTCGTGAATTAGACTATGAGCGCGACAATGCTTCTGTAAAAATTGAAGAAGCAAAATCTAAATATCTGTTCACACATCAAAGTATATTGAATTTGATGGAAAAAGATATAGAAAATATTAGACAACATCTTTAGAAGTATGAAATATGAAATACACCCCCTCAGTAATTTTTCGTTCATGTTTCGTTTTTAAACAAAAATCAATTTTAATTTAAAAAAATCTAAAAACTGACTGGGAAAATGGCGAATATCACACCTGTCTCAACTCCGACTCCGCAATTCAAACCTAAATCTTTTTGGGAAAAACCAGAAGGTGTAACGGGCATGATTTTCACGGCGGGCATCGTACTCGGTGGCGGCTACTTACTGTACAAAGCACTGCCTACTTTGATTGCTATGACAGCCAATATATTGTATCTCTCTTTGATGCTTATAGCTTTGGCAGCCATTGTTTATATGGTATTAGACCCTCGTATGCGCAACCTCGTATGGTACGGTTACAAAAGCGTCATGCGTTGGATTACGGGCTTGTTTGTTACGATTGACCCTATTGGCATTTTGAAAAGCTATGTCGAGAGCCTTGAAGGTAACTTGGGCAAAATGAGCAAGCAAATTTCAGCACTCAAAGGTCAAAAGCAAAAATTGGTGCAGTTGATGGCTGAAAACTCAAAAGAAATTAACTCCAATATGCGTTTGGCAGAGCAAGCGAAAAAGCAAGGTCAAGAATCGCAAATTGTGTTGTTCACGCGCAAAGCGGCTCGGATGCAAGAAAGCAATGAGAAATATGACGTTTTAGCTAAAAAAATAGAGGTTTTAGAGCGCATTTTGGGCAAAATGTACGAAAACTCTCAAATCTTGTTGGAAGATACACGCGACCAAGTGAAGGTGAAAGAACAAGAGCGCGCCATCATTCGCACCAGCCACTCGGCTATGACTTCGGCTATGAATGTATTGACAGGCGACCCTGATAAACGTGCTATGTTTGAAATGGCGATGGAAAACATCAACAACGATGTGGCATCGAAAGTAGGTGAAATGGAGCGTTTTATGGATATGTCTTCCAATATTATGAACTCAATTGACCTTCAAAATGGTGTTTTTGAAGAAGAAGGTATGCGTATGCTCGAAGAATGGGAACAAAAAAGCACTTTGATGTTGCTTGACCCTAAAAAAGCGGATACTTTACAACTGAAAAGTGCGCCTCAAGCCGACAAACAACAGGCTTCGGGAGGCAGTACCAATAGCGATTACGATAGTTTGTTCAAATAATTGTCAAAAAGCTCTTTTTTGCCAAAAGCCTCGCTTCAGTGTGTATCATTGAGCGAGGCTTTTGCGTTTATAAAGGGGTACGAATCAATAAAAACAGGGAGAAAACGGATTTATTTTTTTTAAATTAATTAATACTCAATTTGTTTTTAAAAAAATTTGTATCTTTGTCTTTGCCAAGGAATTAATAGACAGGAAAAACTTTACAAACAACAGCATAAAAGGACAAGCTGCGACCAACTAAAAATCGGCGTAAAATTTGAAAGCGAATTTTTACGGATTTTTTTTCCTAAACCATGAAATATATCTTGAATTCACCAAAAACTGAAATCAATGGTTCAGCGCGCCTTATCTCTGTTGTTGCCAGCCTTAGTCGCTTGCACGACAATTCAAACTCATGCTCAATTTGCCGTTGTCAATGAACGCGGTATCAACACAGCTTTTCAAGAGTACAGTCCAGCTTTTTTTAAGAAAGGCTTAGTTTTTATTGCAGCCAACCCAGCTGTCAACAAAGACAAAAAAGAAGATACTCAGCTGGGTAAATCCACAACCTCCATTTTTTTAGCAAAACGTGGCAACGATGGCAATCTGCAACGTCCTGTCGCTTTTGCAGAAGAATTGACGACAAAGTTCTACGATGGGCCTTTGTCATTCAATGCCGATGGCAATATCGTGTTTTTTACGCGTACCAATCTAAAAAAAGGCAAACCACGAGAAGGAAAAGATGGTAAAGTCAGACTCAAGATCTACTCCGCTAAATTCAATACTCAAAGTAGCAAATGGGAAAAAATTGAAGAGCTGCCTTTCAACA
>JAEUUP010000032.1 GCA_016787525.1 Saprospiraceae bacterium
CAGTTGCAGCAAAAACTCATAGCCCCCCTCAGTAATTTGTTGACACGCGAAGTGGTGATTGTGCCTGATGGCGTTTTAGGTTATGTCCCATTTGATGTTTTGTTGACAGAACAACCCAAAGACGCTTTGAAATTTGAGAAATACAGCTATCTTGGCAAAAAACACATCATCAGTTATAACTATTCGGCAACCTTGTGGCAAGAGATGCGCGACAAAAAACACAAAACAGAGCCGAAAAAGAATTTCATCGGTTTTGCACCTTATTTCAATGGTGATACAACACTTTTGAGTAATCTATTCAGCCACGATTTAGCGATGCGAAAAGGCTTAGATTCACTGAAATATACTGGCGAAGAAGTATTCAAAGCCCAAAAACTCATGCACGGCGAATCTATGATGGACAAAAAAGCGACTAAAGAAACCTTTGAGAAAATAGCAGGTGATTACCGCATCGTTCACCTCGCCACACATGGCAAAGCCAATGATAAAATCGGCGACTATTGTTTTTTGGCATTCACAGAACAAAAAGACAGTGTGCAGAATGAATTATTGTATGTCCGCGATATTTACAATCTGTCGCTCAACGCCGATTTAGTCGTTCTAAGTGCTTGCGAAACAGGTATTGGAGAACTGAAACGCGGCGAAGGTATTGTCAGTTTGGCGCGTGCTTTTACGTATGCAGGTGCAAAAAGCATGATTACAACCTTGTGGAGTGTCAATGACAAAAGTACCATGCAATTGATGGAAGGTTTTTATCGCCAATTGCGAAAAGGTCAAGCCAAAGACCATGCTCTGTGGCAAGCAAAAATGGATTATCTGAACAAATCAAAAAGTGAACAAGCGCATCCCTACTTTTGGTCGGCTTTTATTCCGATTGGCGATATGCGGGCAGTGAAAAATTGACCCCCTCAGTATAAGCTATTAAAAATCGTCTTTTTCAATGTATTTGGGAAAGACGATTTTTTTTTGGAAAAAAATAAAAATAGATAGTCACCTATTTTTAAACAATGGCACTAAAGGATATGAATACAATAATCAAATGATTTTAAAGCCATTCAAAAATTTTAAAAAAAATACAAAAGTGCTGTCACCTAATTTTGAACAGTTGCACTAATAGAAAAAGAAACGGAGTAACTCGAAAATCCTTAAAAGAGTAGAGCGCAGTAGCCGAAAAGCGTATAGAGTAGGTAACTTAATCAATCACTATTTTAATAGAAATGTAAAATGAAAACTCAATTACTAAGTATCGCTTCTGTAATTACAATGATTTTTTTTAGCCCTATGCTTATGTTAAAAGCTCAAACCTGTACTTTCCCAACTTTTACACTAAGTATTGTTAACCCAACTTGTTCAAATATTGGTGGTAGTATTACCATTAAATCAGTAACTTCTGATTTAAACCTATCATACAGTTTTGATGGCGGTTTGACTTACCAAATAAGTAATACAAAAAGTAATTTGGTCGTAGGTGATTATAGCATCAAAATCAAAAAGAAAGGTTGTACCAATATAGTTGGTTTGAAAGCAAAATTGTCTCTCGAAATACCCGTCATAGACCGTGTTGAGTGTTTATTCAAATGCACAGAGACTTTAGGTACAATAACGATAACACCTAAAACACCATCAGTCAATTATGAATATAGTTTTGACGATGGTTTGACTTATCAAAGTTCGAACGTTAAAAATTATAATCTCATAGGCTTATATAAAATGAAAATTAGAAATAAGGTAAGCCAATGTGTCTCTAATCCAATGTGGGGCATAATAGAACATCCTGATGTCCCAGAAACACCAGAAGTGAGTATTGTCGCTCAACCAACATGTGTAATAAAACAAGGCATCGTTAGAATAAATAACCCTGTTATTAATGCCGTTTATAGTTTTGACAATGGTATTAACTACCAACTCAACCAAAGCGAATTTTATCTCAGCCCCAATAAATCATACTCCGTTGTGGTAAAGAATAAATATAATGAATGTGAATCAGAACGTGTTTATATTTCAATTTTGCCTGTTCCAGATCCACCTAGAATATGGTCTGTGCATGTCACTCAACCGACACAACAAAAACCTACTGGGAGTATTGATGTGAATCAAACGGGCGGTGATGCGTGTCGTTTTAATAATAATATTAGTTATTCATGTTCTGCCTCTGGAATAGCCCCTAATACTTGGGTTAATATAGAAGTATATAATTCTACAACTGGGTGTAAGGCGACGACGACGGAATGGATAAATCCACTACCTGTTTATTCTATTGCGCCCACAACTGGAACAAATAGTACAAATATGGTTGGTAAAAGTGTATTATCAAATCAAAATGAAACCGAGCAAATTGAATTAAGTAGTGCAGTCAATTATGGTAAGCTTCAACAAAAGTCTATCTCGATTTCCCCTAATCCTGTTTTAGATGTCTTAACAATCAATAATTTAAAAGAGGATGCAAACATATCAATCTTAAATCTACAGGGGCAAAAGATGTACAATCAATTAATAAATGGCAACCAATCTGTCAATGTGAGTCAGCTTTCAAAAGGTGTTTATTTTATAAAAATAGAACAGGCTACAGGTCAAAAAGTGTTGAAGTTTATAAAAAATTGATAAGTCAAACAAGCAATTTAGGGAAGCCCACTATATTTCAGAGAATACTGGTTGCATAGAAAAAGAAAGAAAGCAACTCGAAAATCCTTAAAAGAGTAGAGCGCGGAAGCTGAAAAGCGTATAGAGTAGGCAAATCTTTTTTATACTAAAAACAAACTGAAAACAATGAAAACTTACACCTTTTATGTCGTCTGCTCGATTTTAGTATTGGCTTCCTGCCAGAAATCAGATCCGATTGAAGTTCAAGAAGACAATCAAGAAGGCAAATGTACTGATATATTCGAGCAATTGAATGACCGTATAGAAACCGCGCCAATATTAATAATGACAGAAAATTCAGAATGGCTTTCGCTTCTCAAAAACGACAACGACTATTGGCGTATAGTAGTTAAATCCTCTACAAAAAACAAAGTGCCGACTCAAATAACTTACGATATTTCAGAGCCATCCAATATTGTCGTTGCTGTTATGCGTAAAGATACGTTGGTGTCCAGTCCTAAAACAACTATGACATTCCGCAACAATATTCGTGAGGTAATTGACATTCCTGATATGAAAATAGGCGATACGCTGACTGTTCAAATGCGCTATATATCGGGTACGCCAACTTGTTATAGCTTGGGTTTTCAATAGCATGATTAGATTGATTTGAGAATTGTTAACCTCAAATCTAATTTCAAAATACCCCCTCAGTGTTAGCCTTTAAGATTTCATACATTCAATCAGAGAAGGAGTCACCCGAAAATCCTCAAAGAGTAGGGCGCAGAAGCCGAAAAGCGGAGAGAGTAGGCATTTTTTTAATAATTTTTTACAATGAAACAATCACAGTTAACTTTCTCATTGCCTAATGTGGCTAAAATACTTTTAGCACTTAGCATTTTCTTAACACCTCAATATCACCTTCATGCACAGGGAGGAGGACATAAGTTAAAAGGAGCCAAAATCAGTAAGGCCGATACGACTCCTTCAACAGCCTCAGATCTACGGATAGGTAGCGCAACAACTTCTGCAACGACCACCACAACGGCAAGCGCACGCCCTGCTTTTGAAGACATTACTTTACATCGTATTATGGTTTCAGTCACCGTTCCAAACGCTAAAGATGCCAATACCGACCACAATGTCTATGTTTTACTGAGGGGTACTGATAAATTCTTTTTGAACTACGGAAAAGATGACTTTGAAAAAGGTAGCACAGGGTATTATGACATCCTACCTAAAGATGTGAACAAAATCCGTGACATTCAATTCTTAAAATTAGGCATTACAGGCACGGATGCTATTATGATAGGTCAAATTTCGTTGTATCTGAATGGACATTTGGCATACCAAAAAACATTTCCAGCAGGAAAATGGCTTGAAAAAGAAGGTAGCTCACAATCAGAGCTATTGATTCCTTATCAAGAATTGAGAGCGCATGCAGGGTGGAAATATCCCAGTACAACAAGCACTATGTGGAAAGCACCAACGGTTATAAGAGCTTCTATGATTTCGAGTGTTATAGAAAGTGCCATCGGGAATCAAATGTCCAAAGACCCGAATATCGCATGGGGTGATAAAAATACATCATGGGGAAAGCACGTTGAACTCAAATATGTCAGCCCAACGACCATTCATGTAGATTTAGATTTGGAAAAAAGTGCCAGACTTAGCCCTGACCCAGAGTTAGATGTGGACTTCGATTTGGTTTTTTCTTGCAATAACGGTGCTTTAAAAATGCAAATTGTCAACGTTAAAGTCGGTACAGATATTTGGGGGAAAATCAATATAATGCTCCGTGGCAAACTAAAATATGTCATTTGCGAAGGTATCTCTGAAATAGTACCTATTATCGGTAAACCGGCTGAAGAATATTGTGAAGGTTATTTGGCAAAATTTCTTGATTTTAAATTAGATTTTGCGCCTGCGGGTTCTACGCCACCAGCAACTTGTCGGAATATTCGTGTTAATCCAGATTTAAGTATTTCGTTGCAGTAAGTGGCTAAATGACTGCAAATCGTGTGAGGGCAATGGTGAAAAAACACGATTGCCCTCTTTTATTTTACTACTTTTATGCTATTGCACCCCCTCAGTAATTTTTCGATATTTGCTTTTTAAAAATTATTTTTGTTTACAAAACCACTATGATAATGAGACAATTACGCTATTTATCTTTCCTATTCTCACTCTTTTCTGTTTCCGCTTTTGGGCAGAGTTATACTTTAGTGGATACGACTTATTCGAATAGTTTATTAAGTGAAGCATCTAACTTTATTAAAAAGAGATTCTACGATTCAGCGTTGACTAAATTAGATAGTGCTCAAATTATTATAGAGTCAATATATGGGGCAAAAAACATAGGAATAATTAACATTTTATGTAGAAAAAGCGATTTATTAAGTACACAAAGACTTTTCGACAAAGCAATTATTGCAATAGATAAAGCCAAAGACATTCAAAAAAATATGTCTCAAAAATATTCTAGTGTTGATGGGGTGATTCACCAATCGCTTGGATATTTTAACTTTAAAAAAGGTGAATATCCAAAAGCATTGGATAACTATAAAAAGTCAATATCCCTAAAAATACTCGAAATTGATTCAAATAGTATTGAAATGACAGATCTATATGATAATATAGGGGACTTATATAGCAGGTTAGGTGATTTTAATAAAGCGATAGAATATCAAGAAAAAAGCTTAAATATAAAACTAAAAAACAATAATTCTTTAAACAATAATATTGCTCAAACATTATGTGATTTAGGATTTTCGTATTATGATAAGGCTGTTTATTCAGAAGCTCTTAAGCATTGGCAAAAAATAATAGAGACTGATACAAATGTAATAATAATAGATCCTTTGATAGTTGCAAAAGTATATGGAGGAATGGCAGAATATTATTCTAATATAGGTGAATACGACAAAGCAATTGAGAATGATAAAAGAGCTTTATACATAGACAGTAATAACAATTTTATTTCACAACAAAATATTGCAAATGATTTAAATAACATTGCAACTTCTTACGCAAAAAAAGGAGATTACTATAAATCTTTTGATTATCACTGGAGAGCTTTAGATATTAGGTTAAAAGTATTACCCCCTCTGCATCCAGATATTGCAACTTCTTATAATAATTTAGCAAATTATTATAATCAAATAGGAGATTATGACAAAGCAGTAGAATATTTACACAAATCACTAAATATTAAAATTCAAATATTTGAGAAAGATAATATAAAATTAGCATATGCATATAACGGTTTGGCTTCAGCATATCGGAATAAAAAAAATTATGACAAAGCATTAAGTTACAACTTTAAAGCTCTAGATATTAAATTGAAGAAACTAGGTTATTTTAATCACGAAATTATTATATCCTATGGAAATATTGCTATTTGTCTTATCGAAAAGAAAGAATATAAAGCAGCTTTAGAATATCTTGAGAAAGCACTTGAAATAAGCAATAAGGTATTGAGCACTAATCATCCTAGTAGAGCCCAGATTTTATCTATTTCCGCGAACTGCTATTTCGATAAAGGCGAATATGATAAAGGCATTAAATATGCAGAAGAAGCAATAACAGGTTTAGTAAAAAAAGAAAGAAAAGCGATTACAACTAAAAATATAGCTATAGCAAGACTGCGAAATGGGGAATATAATAAAGTTGATTCTTTAATTCATCAAGCCCTTTTAATGCTTGGTTTCGAAGGAAATCAAAAAATATTTGAAATGGAAAACACTAATGAAATAATTAAAATATTAAAATTTAAAGCTTATTTTAAATTTAGACTTTATATTGAGACTAAAGATACATTATATTTAAATCATTCTATAAATATTTATAAGAATCTTTTTAGTATGATTATGTACCAAGAAGGTAATTTAAGGTATGAAAACTCTAAATTAGAATTTCAAGAAACCATTCAACCTATATATGAAGGGCTATTGGATGTTAATCTTACTTTAAGTAAATCCCAAAATAATAACTCTTATTTAATAGATGCTTTCACTTATTCTGAATATAGTAAAGCCCAGCTATTAAGAAACAATATAAGAGAATTAAATGCCTTGAAGATTGTAAAAATTCCTAACAATTTACTCCAAAAAGAATATAATTTACGTATAGATATCAATTGGCGCGAAAAACAACGGCAAGAAAAACTCAATGAAGGCAAAATAGAAACAGATAGTAGTATTTTAGCCATATCGAGTAAACTCTTTGATTTAAGACTGCAATACGATAGCTTAAAACAATATTTCGAACAAACTTACCCCGACTACTATCGACTCAAATACGACAACAGCACCATCTCACTTGATGAGGTGCAAAAGAAACTCCTGTCCACCGACCAGACTTTACTGTCGTATTTCGTGGGTGATAGCTCCATTTTTGCTTTCCTCATTCGCAAAGACACTTTTGCTGTGTTCGACATCAAAAAAGATTTTCTACTCGATGCGTGGGTTCAACAATTACGCACTGGACTTTATGGCTACCAAACGGCCAAAGTCAAAACCGAAGCATTGTATGAAGCCACGGCCGATAGTTTTGCCTTGGCTTCTACTCTCATTCACGACAAAATTATTGCCCCTCTCAGTCATTTGTTGACAAAAGAAGTCATCATTGTGCCTGATGGTGTTTTGGGCTACGTCCCTTTCGATGTCTTGTTGACCGAAAAGCCCTTGGACCCCACCCGATTCAATTCACACAAATATCTGGGTAAAACCCATATCATCAGCTACAACTATTCAGCGACCCTATGGCGTGAAATGAGGGATAAAAAACACAAAACTGACCCTAAAAAACCTTTCATCGGCTTCGCTCCTTACTACGACGGCGATACCACTTTGTTGAGTACACTGTTTGCACACGACCCAACCATGCGCAAAGACCTCAACCCTTTACGCTACTCAGGTGAAGAAGTGTATAAAGCGCAAAAACTGATGCGGGGTGAGTCTGTGATGAGTAAACAAGCGACCAAAACACTGTTTGAAAAAATCGTAGGTGATTATCGCATTGTCCATTTGGCAACGCATGGCAATGCCAATGACAAAGTCGGTGACTACTCCTTCTTGGCATTTGCAGAACAACGTGACAGCCAACAAAATGAGTTATTGTATGTCCGCGACATCTACAATTTGTCGCTCAATGCCGATATGGTTGTTTTGAGTGCTTGCGAAACAGGCATTGGCGAATTGAAACGCGGAGAGGGCATTGTGAGTCTTGCCCGTGCGTTCACCTATGCAGGTGCTAAAAGTATGGTCACGACACTATGGGATGTGAATGATAAAAGCACAATGTATGTGATGGAAGGTTTTTATCGCCAACTGCGAAAGGGGCAGCCCAAAGACAAAGCCTTATGGCAATCCAAGATTGATTATTTTACCAGGGCCAAAGGCGAATTGGCGCATCCTTATTTTTGGGCAGCCTTTATACCCATTGGTGATATGCGGGCGTTGAAAAATTGACCCCCTCAGTATAGTAATGTGAAATCATCTTTATTTACCCAAACCCGTGTGAACTATGAAAAAATGTACTCTTTTAATTACCTTCTTTTTTTATTGTTACTTTTCTTCAATTCTTGCTCAATCCATGTATGTCCTTGCTGATACAGCGGTTGCGAATGCGCTTTTAAAAGAGGCAAGAGTTACACATCCCCGTCGAGCTGACTCAGCTTTGCTCAAAGCTGATAAAGCACTTCTGATTTTTGAACAAGTCACGGGTAAAGAATCTCGAGGTGTGGCTGAGGTGTTAAATACTAAGGCTAATTTATATCGTATGAAACAGCAATACGACAAAGCTCTTGATTTTGCTCAAAAAAGCTTAAACCTTTGCATCAAACTATATGGAGAGCAAAACGCTGATGTCAACAAAGCTTATATCCATTTGGGAAGAATTTGCATCGAGCTTAGAAAACCCGACACCGCCAAGTTATATTTTCAAAAAGCAATACCTCCTACGATTATACCTGATACATTGGTAGGAAGTAGTCATCTTGAAATTGGGCGGTTGTATGACAATAATGAATACTATGAAGAAGCCACTGGGCACTATCAGAAAACGATAGATATTTGTCGAAATGCGTCTGCTGAAAATACCCTAATGTCAGCTCAAGCTTATTTTTTCTTAGGAGCTTTGTTCAAAACTCAAGGTAAATTTGAGGAAAGTCGACGTTACATCGAAAAAGCCTTGCAGATCCGGCTCGCTGTTTTAGGTAAAGAGAATCATCCCCTAATTGCCAATACATACATGCATTTAGCTGAAACATATAGGCTTTTATTTGACATAGATAAAGCGCTGTATTACGGTAATAAATTTTTAGACATTGCTAAATTGCAGCCCGAACGCTATCGGATAGGTAATTTAACGCAAGCGTATCGGACTTTAGGAGAAATTTATGTAACCATGGATGAATATGACAAAGCTATTGATATGTTTTACCAGTGGTATAATGTTCATAATGATATTGGGGCTTTACGCTTTTTAGCGATGGCTCATTTTTATAAGCAAGATTACGATAAGGCACTTTACTTCATCCATAGAGTGTGGGATGCGGGCGATGATAGGTCGCCAGGTGTAGGCGAGGAATTAGCTCGGAATTATATAGCCAAAGGAGAAAATGAAAAGGCTATTCGATATGCTTTGGAGTCGCTTGAATGGACTAAAAAGGTTAATATTTTTAGATGGCATATGGAATCCTATTTTATATTAGGAGATTCTTACAATAAAATAGGTATTTATGACAAAGCAGTTGAGGCGTATAGAATGGCATTGAAAATCTATGAAGACAATATTCCCACTCAATTTGAATACAAGGCTTATGTGTATAAAGTTCTGTCAAACTGTTATGAAAAATCTAATCAATTAGATTCCGCATATCATTACTATCAAAATACGCTTTCGTTATTCAAAAAATTATACGGAAATACTCACCCAGATGTTATCGAGCCTCTTTTAGGCTTGGCTCGAATAGCTGAAAAGAAAAAGGATTATCAAGGAGCGAATACTATTTATAATCAAATACTTAAAGAGCAAAATTTTGAAGTTAAAAAAGTCAGGTATGATGGTTATTTATTTGATGCCTTGACTGCTAAAGCCACTTTTGAGCGGCAGTGGTATTTGGCGAGTGGAAATAAAATCCATCTTATAGCCTCTGCTGAAACGTATCGTCAGGCACTTACCGCCCTCGATTATCAAAATCGGCTATTCTCAACTGAGGGGTCAAAAGCGGATCAAAAGAAAAAACGATACACACTCTACGAAGGTGCAATAGAAACCAATAGATTGCTCAACAATCCTATCAATACATTTACCTTTATGGAGGAAAGTAAAGCGAACCTATTGCAAAGTAAACTAAAAGAAGACAATGCCTTGCGCTTTGCGAATATACCCGATAACCTATTACAACGGGAGAAAGAACTTAGACTTACCATTACTATGCTCGAAAAAGGTCGCCAAGAACGCCTTCATGAAGGCAAACCTGAAACTGATAGCCTCAATTTGATACTCGCCATCCGCGCCGATTCTATCCGAACCTTATATGCTGATTTGAAAAAGACTTTCGAACAAAACTACCCCGATTACTACCGCCTCAAATACAGTAACAAAACGATTGATGTCACCGAAGTGCAACAAAAACTGCTGTCAAAAGAGCAAACACTATTATCGTATTTTGTCGGTGATAGTTCAATTTATGCTTTTGTGGTGCGTCCCGATACCTTTGCTGTTTTTGACTTCAAAAAAGATTTCCCCCTCGAATCGTGGGTTCAACAACTCCGCGACGGGCTTTATGGTTATCATACAGCCACCATCAAAACCGAAAAACTCTACGATATGAAAGCAGACAGTTTTACCAATGCCTCTTTTCAGTTGCAGCAAAAACTCATAGCCCCCCTCAGTAATTTGTTGACACGCGAAGTGGTGATTGTGCCTGATGGCGTTTTAGGTTATGTCCCATTTGATGTTTTGTTGACAGAACAACCCAAAGACGCTTTGAAATTTG
>JAEUUP010000034.1 GCA_016787525.1 Saprospiraceae bacterium
ACCAAACTTCAAATTTTTGAACGTCTGAATATGATAACCTTTGAAAAACAGCCGCCAGCAAAGCCTTTACTGCCATATCGAAAATATGGCGAATAATAGCCACGCACAGCACAAACTTAACTCTTGGGCTACCCCACCACATAACACCTTTTGCTTTAACGCCCAGCGTTTAGTTTTTGGGGCATACTGAGGGGGTATAAAATGAATCTTTCTTTTTTCGTTTCTCTGATTATTTTTAAGATATGAATATAAGCCAAGCTAAAAATCTGCCTTTGCCCGAAATCCTAACAAGATTAGGGCATAGCCCCGTCAAAGTAACAAAGGGCGGTACAGAGTTTTGGTATAAATCACCATTCAGAGAAGAAAAGGACGCTTCTTTTCATATTTCCATAGGCAGGGCGGGTTTTTGGATATGGAATGACTTTGGAGATTCAGGCGGAACTGTCATAGATTTTATTATGAAATATCATAATTTAACAGACGTTTCTGAAGGCTTGCAGCATTTGGATAGAATGTTTCACGGCAGTTTGTTAGAGCCTATTAAAACCAACAAAGCACCGCAGGAGAAAGAACACGATTTGTTTTCTTTTCACCAGCAACCACCCACCGAAGAAGAAGCAAAACAGCTTGAATTTGTCAGCGCAGCCCCTTTGACAAATCCTATTATATTAAATTACCTTAAAAATGAACGCTGCATTCCTGAAAAAGTGGCTAAACGCTATGTGCAGGAAATCCGCTATAAAAACACAAAAAACGGCAAAGAATACTTTGCCTTTGGTATGCAGAATCTAAGCGGAGGTTTTGAAATTCGGGCAGCTTCCAACCAGCACCCTTTTAAATCCGCCCTGAATGGCAGAGATATAACCATCATCAAAGGCACACACCCGCATAAAGGCATCGTGAATGTTTTTGAAGGCATGACCGATTTTTTATCATTCCTTGTGATGATGCAATATGACCAACTCACAGGCGATGCACTAATCATGCACTCGCTTTCTTCTTTTCCTAAAGCCGCCGCCCGAATTGCCGCCGAAGGGTACAAAACCGTGAATACTTTTTTAGATAATAACCCCGCAGGGCTGGCAACAACCGAGCGTTTTAAAGAAGCCTTCCTCGAAATCGTAAAGCCCCATAATGCCAGCTATGCGATGTATGTAGATTTGAATGACGCTTTAAGGGATAACGCAACGCCTACCATGAGGCGTTAGTTTATTTTCTTTGTAGAGTCTATTTAGAAAAATTTTGTAGGAGAAAGATTTTTAATTCCTTTTTCTTCTATCTCTTTTTTGACCTTTTCAATGTAGCTTATTCTTTCGTCATAGTGTGGATGTGTTCTTCTCAATTCTGTTAGAATGTTATCACTTCGTTTTTCATATTCTTCATCCCCATATTTTTCTTTCAAATCTTTTAAATGTGATAATACCGCATCCGCATCTCCTGTAAGGATTGCCGCCCCTCTGTCTGCATCTTTTTCTAAAATCCGTTGCATGGCTCTTTCAGGAATAGTGAGGATTTTATCTGTCAAATTACCGAAGAATGAGAATAGGGCAGCGATTGAAAGAATATGTAAAATCGGTTTGTCGGGTTTGTTTAATTTAAGGTATTTATAAGTTTTATGAGTAATATATCCCGCACCTAATAGACTGAGAGAAGTAAGAGTGAGAGTATTTAAGATTTTTGTACGCCTATGTAATTTATGGGTTATTTCATGCGCTAATGTAGCTTCTATTTCCTTTTCTGTTTCGTTTTCTATTGCTGCCGTAGAAATGAGAATAGACCCATTATACATTGAGCCAGCGTTTTGATGTGGACTTTTATAGATAAAAAGTTTTGGTGTTTGTTTATATCCCGCAGCACGGCTAATTTTTTCTACTTTTTCAATAAGTAGCGTATCAGTTTCTTTATTTGCAAGGCGATATTCTCTAACCCCACCTTTTGCAAACATTCTCTTTTCATAAGGCGTAATAACCCCCATTTTTTCAGGAAGGCAATAAGCAATGATACTTTCTATTGAGTTATACAAGTCCTTGAACATCTTATGACACTACACATAAGATATTGCAATTTAATGACAGTTTGTTCTACTTATTTTTAAAACAAAGAGTCAAGTAAGTTGCTTATAAATTCGCCAATAGAGTCAGAATCTCCTGAATCTGATAAATCACTATAGCCTTTTGTATTTTCGGAACTCCAAGGGGTGTTTTCTCCGCTTTCACCAAGAGAGGAAAGCCCCTCTTGACCTGCCGCTCCTGAATTTCCCGAAGATAAAGCGATTTTGACCGCTTTAATAAGCAAAGTTGTGAGAATAGGCATTTTTATAAATTTTTGATGATAAAAAAATACATAACGTATTTTTTTAATTTTTAGTTCATTAAGTGCTTAGGGCTTCGCCCCCTGCGCCTGTCAATAGGTTTCCCCGTTCTTCCTTTATTTCGCTTCGCTCATTCCGTGCAGAACGGGTGATTCCCCTCCTATTGACACTTGCACCCCCACTGTTCGCCACGAGGCAAGGGTTAAAGCAGCCATGCTTTTTTAACCCTTCCAACCATTCCAAGAGGTGAGCCATGACCGACAATTTAACCGAAAATTCACACACAGAAACCCGCCTACCTGATACCCTGCCTTTGCTTTCTTCGCCCTTTGTGCGTGTACCTCAACAGGTCTTTTCTATGCCTATGGCTGGTGAAGGAAGCACTATTTCTTCACAAAATAAAAATTACACAATGAAAAAGGCAGCAAGCAAAACAGCCGCACCTGATATGTATCAGGTAATTACCGACCGCATTATCGCAGAACTTGAAAAAGGTGTTACACCTTGGCGCAAAACATGGAGCAGCTTTGGATTAGCCCGAAACTACCAATCAGGCAAAATTTATAAAGGTATCAATATGTTTGTGATGAACCTTCTTTCACCGCATAGCACACCCTATTACCTCACTTACAAACAAGCGCAGGAAATGGGGGGACAGGTAAAGAAAGGCGCAAAATCAATGCAAGTAATCTATTTCAACATGGTTTTTAAAGATGGAAACGACCAAACAGTTTCAAAAGAGGTTGCAGAATCTTTAGGCGACAATGTTAAAGTGATGAAATTCTTGAAATACTACAATGTTTTTAATGTTGAGGACATCGAGGGTATTGATTTCAAATTTGAAGAAATACGGTTGTTGCCCAATGAAAAAATAGAACGTTGCGAACAAGTGATTAATAGCTACCCTTCACCTCCTCAATTTGTTGAGAAGGACAGAAGCAAAGCCTATTACAGCCCATTAGAGGACTTAGTTAATATGCCTCCTATTGAGCAGCACGACAGCGCAGAGTTTTATTATTCTACTTTCTTTCACGAGTTAATTCATTCCACAGGTCATGCAAAAAGACTTGGAAGGGAGGAAGTGAAAACACCTAATAAATTCGGTTCTATTCCTTATTCACAAGAGGAATTAGTCGCAGAATTAGGCGCAAGTTTTCTTTGTGGTATTACAGGCATTGACCGTGAGCCAATAATCGAAAATTCCGCCGCCTATATTCAAGGCTGGCTAAAGAAACTCAAAGACGACAAGCAGTTTGTGTTTAAGGCAGCAGCCGAAGCACAAAAAGCCGTTGATTTTATCATAGGTAGTTCTTTTGATGAAGCCGAAGGCGAGTAAAAACTAAGAGAGCAGGGCATAAAAACCCTGCTCTTTTTTTTGTGAAAATTTTTTGCTTAGGGCTTCGCCCCCAGCGCATATAAAAGGGTTTCCCCACGCTTCCGCACGTTGTTTGTGCAGCATGGGTGATTCCCCTCCCTTTGACATTTGCACCCCCACTGTTCGCCACGAGGCAGAAGAGTAAGACACCCCAAAGTGTTTTACTCTTTATTAATCAAACCTCTATAAAACAATGACAAAAGGAGATTTATGGAACAATTCACCGAGCCACAAATAAGAGCCGCCAAAATCATAGCAAGAGAACAATGCGCTATTCATCAAGGCTATCAACCATGCAATTTTGATATGGTGGAAGCATTTAAAAAACACCCATTACTAAGGCAATTACCTGATGAAATTTTATATCAACTAAATGCTGAACAATCCGCTAATTAATCAAAAAGGAGATTCAATTTATGGCACAAAACAACACAGTAATTCTGATTGGTAATATGGGTAGCGAAGCCCGAGTTATTAAAACTGAAGGCAGAGATTTTGTAGGTTTTTCTTTGGCAACAACGGATAGTTACAAAGACGATAAGGGCGAATGGCAGGAAAAAGAAACCGTCTGGCATAACATTCTTGCCTTTAATCCAAAAGTGGTTGAAATGCTCAAAGCCTTCAAAAAAGGCTCTCGTTTAACTGTCACGGGTTCACTTTCTTACCGACCTTTTGAAGTGGTCAATGGTGATGGTGAAGTTATCACCAAAAAAGAAGCCTCCATTATCGTTAGCAAAATTGAATTAACGCCTTTGGTTAAAAAGAAATCAGAAAATACTAGGTCAGAAACCACAGAATTAGACGAAACAGAGAATGATTAAAAATACTGAGGGGGCATCAAAGCCCCCTCTTTTTATGCTATCCCCTGCCCTCTTACTAAGCCTTTTTGCTGATAACCCTGCCTTGCAAGGTTTCTGACAAGGGCATCAAATTTTCTTCCTGCTTCATCTTCTATTTGCGTTTTTGCGCCGTTTTCTTGAAAAATAAGAGCTTCCACACCCCTTTTTTGTCTATCTACTTCAAACGTCACTATTTGCGTTTTGCCTTGATAATCCCCGATGATTTCATAAATATCATTCCCTTTATGCCCGATTATTACTGAGGGGGTAGCCCCCGATTTTGTCACCAGCTCTACAAAACCGTCTTTGGGTATGGTGAGCAAGTAAGGGCAAGTTTTTAGCAGATTTTCAAAGGTAACTTGTTCAGGTGTTTTTGCTTGTTTGTACTGAGGGGGTGCAAAATTGGCGGTCATGTTTTCACTCCTGGTTCTAAGTATTTTAGCAGGGTTTTATGACAAAATTGTTAAGCGTTTTGTCATAAAACATTCACATTATTTTTACTTGTTTCTGCTATGATAAGCGCATGAATCAAAACGACAACACCGCCCCGCAGCTTCTTTTATTTCCGATTCAGAGAGCCGAAGCGGAGGACTTAAATAATTGCTATGATACCCATATACTTTATCATCAAACACGTTTAGCAGTAACCGAGATGATAAACACAAGGCACATTTATAAATTGCCGCTTGAAGTCAGACATTTTCAATTTATTAGAGAATTTAACGCCCTTGCAATAGAAACGGGCTATCCACCATTAAAAATTGATTTACCCCATGAATAGCCAATAAATCCTATATTTGTTGAGTATTTATAAAACTCTCAACAATGGCAAATTCAATAGACGATTTTTTAAATAAATCCTCACAAGAGCAAAAAGACAAATTCCAAGCACTTTTGGCAAATGTCACAAAGGACACTAAAGACACTATAAAAGTACAAGAGGCGGGACAGGAAACCCCCACCACAGGCTTAAAAGAAACAAAAGCGATTAGTGACCCGCAGAAAGAAGCGGAAGCAGCGCAAAAGACAGTAGAAAAGAACCCGCCAGCGCAGGGGGTACAACAGACCCCACCACAGGCGCAGCAAGAGCAAAACGCCATAGATAGGGCATTAGACAGACAGGCAAAAGCCGCCACCGCCGAGCAAGGGAAAACGCTTGCAGGGCAAGGTGTAACCGCAGAGCCACAAAAACAAAAAGGGCAGGATATAGACCGCTAAATAGTTTCGTTACGGTTAACAAATTCCAGCTTCTCTATGACTGTTTTTGTATCTTCTTTGAGGGTGTGAAAGACGGGATTATATGCCTTTAATTCTTTGACCTTTTCATCTAATAAGGCTCTATCTATTTCAGCCAGCCCTTTGCCCTCAATGGTGCAAATATGCGTTGAAGTGTTGAGGGTAAGCATGGCAGGAGGGGTAAAAACCCAGCTAACTAAATGGGCATATCCGAATCCGTAGGATGTGCCGCTTGCGTCAATAATCCTAAACCGATTATTGCGCCCCGCCCTTGTGTATTCGGTTAAGCCTTCATATTCGGTTTTTTCCCCAGCTTCATTTTTTTCCGTTGGAGGTTGTAAGGGGGCAAAGGTTTTCCTTGCATATTTACCGATTAAATCCTCTTTTGGTGTATTTTCCATTTCATCAAAATTTATTATCTCTCCCATTCTTGCACCCCTCTATCTTCGCCATACATAACATCAAAATATCTGTCTGCAATTTCCGCCCTTACGGATTCCACAAAGTTACTGGAACGGGCATGACCCGTTCCGATAAGGTGATAAGAGCCTATAAATTTTCTTTTGGGTGTAGCTACAAAATTTTGCTGTTTACGTTTAAGGCACTCTTTACCCCATTCGGTTTGATAGCCCCGACTTTCTAATGCTTTGACTTTATGACCGATTTTTAACTGAGGGATTTTATCTATACCCCTGTCTTTATAGCTTCTCAAATCAAACACAATTTGGTTATTATCATTGGAGGCAGAAACTTTGTTTAAATGGTCTTGATAAGAAAAACGCATTTCTTCCAACACTTCTCGCCCGTCCATTCCTCCGTCTTTGTAGCCTGTTAGCTTTTTGCCAAATTCGCCTTTTTCATCGAGAGGGCGCAGGGTGAACATAATGTGAGCATGGGGATTTTTACCCCCGTCTGAGGCATTGGGTTCATGGATAGCGAAGTCAGCAACCAGCCCCCGTTTGGTGATATTGTCATCTATCCACCCCCTCACGACTTCCAAATGTTGCTCATGTGAAAGGTTGCGAGGGAGGACTAAAAGGGCTTCTTTGGCGAGTTGTGCATCTTTTCTTTTTTCGCCAGCTTCTACCTTATTCCAAAGTTGTTGCCTGTCTTTTGCCCAATCGGGCGCACCCGCAGGGGTGACAATTTCCGCATGAAGTACCCCGCCTTTGTTGGTGTAGTCATGCGTCTTTGCATGGTAGTTATCTTGTAACTTTTCACCAGCACGATAGGCAGCACAGGCGACTACGGAACTACCCGACCGATAGGCAGAAGCGGCGGCAGCGTTGCGCCCTGTTCCCCTTGTGATTGCCGTTAAATGTAGATTTGCGTGCATGATAAAAGTTAATCCCCAAAGTTAGCACTTTTTCTTTTCACCCGCCTCCTTAAACTTTTCCGCCGAAGCGAGCGCAGCGAGCGAAGGCGGTCAAAAATGGCAGAAGGGGTGGTTGTGTTCTAAGTGCGCGTATAGGAGTTGTACCAACTCGCCCCCTTTGCTGCAAGGCAGCTACGAACACAACCACCCCTTCTGCCATTTTTGAGTAAAGGATAGATGCAAAGACACAACAGTGTGCTGAGGGGGAAAAATCAAGAAAATTAACTTTTAATGATGCAAAAAATTAACAGGTTAAAACTTTGTCATATCTTTATCGGGTGAGAGTAAGGACAGGGCGAAGTGAAAAACTAACTGAAAATTACGCAGCACATGGCAGGCACATTTGAACCCAACACACCCCTTTGTTACTTCAACGAGGGCGACCCCTTCACTATTGGAAACGCCTTTGAAGGGGTGCAAATTTTCGGCGGAATCGGAAGCGGCAAGACATCGGGAAGCGGTGAAACTTTGGCAAAGTCCATGTTATTGGCAGGGTTTGGCGGGTTAGTTCTATGCGCCAAAAAGGACGAGTTGAAAACATGGGAGAAGTACCTCAAAGAAACAGGACGAGATAAGGGTGTAATTATCTTTGACGGAAGCGGGAAATGGGTATTTCCTTTTTTACAATATGAGATTGAGAGGGATGGCGAGGGTGCAGGGTACACCGAAAATTTAGTCAGGCTTTTTACCACAGTTTACGAAGCGATTACTCGCCAGCAAAGCGGAGGCGGAGGGGATAACGCTTATTTTACTCGTGCCATGCAACAGCTCATTAGGAACGCCATAGACTTACTTTTAATTGTAAAAGGTACGGCTTCTGTTCCTCTTATCCATGACTTAATAATGAGCGCACCCCTCAATGTGGATGATATAATAAAAGACGAATGGCAAAATAAAAGTCTTTGTTGGAATTTACTTTTAGAGGGACAAGCAAAGAAACAGGCGGGGCATTTTGATACATGGGTAAAACATGATTTTGAAAGTACCGCCAGTTTTTGGCTGGAGGAATACCCCAACCTTTCCGATAAGACCCGCAGCAACATTTTATCAACATTAACCACGATGTTAGATATTTTTTTACGGCGACCCTTTCGGCAGTTATTTTCAGAAGCCCCCGAAAATTCTCGCCAAATAGCTTACCCTGAGCATACTCACAAAGGCGCAATAATCATAATGAATTTACCTGTTAAAGAATTTGGGGATGCAGGGAGAGCCGCCCAAGTGGTGTATAAATATCTTTGGCAGCAAGCTGCCGAAAGGCGCAACGTGGAAGAGAACCCCCGCCCCATTTTTTTATGGGTAGATGAGGCGCAAAATTTTGCAACGGAATATGATATGCAGTTTCAAGCCACCGCCCGAAGTTCAAGGGCTTGTACTGTTTACCTTACGCAGAACCTCCCGAACTACTATGCAGAAATGGGAGGAGAACACAGCAAATACAGGGTAGATAGCTTAGTAGGTAATTTACAGACTAAAATTTTTCATGCCAATAGTGACCCCACAACAAACGAGTTTGCCGCCAATGTTATAGGTAAGACATGGCAGAAACGTGATAATTCAAGCATGAGTGTAGGAGGGCAGAGTTTTAATGTCAGTGAAGGACAGAGTGAAGTTTATGATTATGAAGTCATACCACAAATTTTTACGAAGCTAAGAAAAGGAGGTGATGCAAATGGTGGTATTGTGGAGGGTATTGTTTTTCAAAATGGGCGTATATGGGAAAGCAATAGAAAAACGTATTTATTCACCAAATTCAAACAATCTAAAAAATGAACGGAAATCAAGCACACAGCGTAATGCAAACACTTCAAGAGAGGGTAAATACAAACCCTGTCCTTAATTTTATTATGTATTTCTTACAATGGTTTGTTGTGCCTGTTGAAACGCTTTTAAGGCGTGATTTTGGGCAACGCTACTACACCAAAATTAATTTTTTTGCAGGGCTTATAGTGCTGTTATGGTTTAATCTTATAGACAGATTTGGCGGTTTTTTAGGTGCAATTTTGGGAGGTTTGGCGGGGTCAATAAGCCAGCGTGACTATGAAAACCCCAGTTTTTTAGACACACTTTTACCTAAGATTCCATTATTGATTTTATTAGCCTATATTTTGTTAGGCTCATATCATTTCTTTAAAATCCGTTGGAGGAATTACAACGGAATGTATCAACATTCAAGAGAGGACGGAACAAGCCGATTAACAGGTTTGGCGGCTGGTTTTATGGATGTGGTTAATGCCATATTAAAGCCTATAAACAGCCTTTATATGAACTTCCTACCAGCAAGGCAGCGCAACGCAGGGCAAGTTGTGCCACCACGTTTTACAGATGTGGACGCATTTACCAAGACCTTTTTTGAGCCGTTTTTTTTGATTGTGGTAGGTATTGTATTTGCCCTTATCGGAGGCATTTTTATTTCTATTTGGTTTTTCATGTCTGCTATTGCATTGGCGATTTTCAGCAGTTGGATGGAGGAGCATAAACTTAATAATTTGCTTGATGTATTAGACAAACAAATAGAAGCAGACGACCACATGCGATTTATCAAAGGAGAACCAACCGAATATATAACTACCGCCCAAAAAGAAGTTGTTGCACATATAGCAGAAAAAGCACAGGGAAGCCCCGAAGCGGCAGCCGTTGCAAAGGCGGATTTTCCCGATTTAGACGATATTATTTCACAGATGCACGATAAGAAGAAAGAATAGTACTGTCGCCCCAAAAGGCAGAAAAAGCCGTTCTATGTTTGACCATAGGGCGGCTTTTTTTATTTCCCTGCCCTCCCCTTTTAATGCAAATTTTATACAAATAAAAGTTGTATTAAAATTGTATAATAGTTGTATTTTTGGCGCATTAAAAGCCCCGCTAAGTGGTTGCAACACGAAGCGGGGAATTATTCACAGGGCTATTGCCCTACAAAAATCACTATAAAGGTATGGAAACAAATAAATTTCCTATTCAAAATGATTCAGAGTTTGAGCAAGCCTATGAAG
>JAEUUP010000036.1 GCA_016787525.1 Saprospiraceae bacterium
ACCAAACTTCAAATTTTTGAACGTCTGAATATGATAACCTTTGAAAAACAGCCGCCAGCAAAGCCTTTACTGCCATATCGAAAATATGGCGAATAATAGCCACGCACAGCACAAACTTAACTCTTGGGCTACCCCACCACACATAACACCTTTTGCTTTAACGCCCAGCGTTGAGAATTTGGGGCATACTGAGGGGGTATAAAATGAATCTTTCTTTTTTTGTTTCTCTGATTATTTTTAAAGTATGAATATAAGCCAAGCCAAGAACCTTCCATTGCCTGAAATCCTCACAAGGTTAGGGCATAGCCCCGTCAAGGTGACAAAGGGCGGTACAGAGTTTTGGTATAAATCACCATTCAGAGAAGAAAAAGACGCTTCTTTTCACATTTCCATAGGCAGGGCGGGTTTTTGGATATGGAATGACTTTGGAGATTCAGGCGGAACTGTCATAGATTTTATTATGAAATATCATAATTTAGCAGACGTTTCCGAAGCCTTGCAGCATTTGGATAAAATGTTTCACGGCAGTTTGTTAGAGCCGATGAAACCCAACAAAGCACCGCAGGAGAAAGAACACGATTTGTTTTCTTTTCACCAGCAACCACCCACCGAAGAAGAAGCAAAGCAGCTTGAATTTGTCAGCGCAGCCCCTTTGACAAATCCTATTATTTTAAACTACCTCAAAAATGAACGCTGTATTCCTGAAAAAGTCGCTAAACGCTATGTGCAGGAGATCCGCTATAAAAATACAAAAAACGGCAAAGAATACTTTGCCTTTGGTATGCAGAATCTAAGCGGCGGTTTTGAAATTCGGGCAGCTTCCAACCAGCACCCCTTCAAATCCGCCCTGAATGGCAGAGATATAACCATCATCAAAGGCACACACCCACATAAAGGCATCGTGAATGTTTTTGAAGGCATGACCGATTTTTTATCTTTTCTTGTGATGATGCAATATGACCAACTCACAGGCGATGCATTAATAATGCACTCGCTTTCTTCTTTTCCCAAAGCCGCCGCCCGAATTGCCGCCGAAGGCTACAAAACCATCAATACCTTTCTTGATAACAACCCCGCAGGGCTGGCAGCAACCGAGCGTTTTAAAGAATCCTTCCCCGAAATCGTGAAGCCATACAATGCCAGCTATGCAATGTATGTAGATTTGAACGATGCGTTGAGGGATAATGCGCCCTCAATTTCCCGCTGATGTAACTGTCCTTTTTTATTTTTGATACCTCACCTACCTTTGTCAACACAGACAGCGCAGATAATTTTTTGCAAAAAAAGATTTCTTAAAAATTGGGTTATTAATCATTTACTGCTTAGTTTGTCGCAGTCACCAAATCCTTATAGATAAGGGAAGAAGTAGGCAAGTGGTAATGATAACGTGGTGGTATATCCACCTTTTCAAAGGTTTTGAAACAGAAAAGCCGCAGCGATGCTAACATCAAAGCGACTTTTCATTTATTAACATAAAATTTTTTTTAACTATGTTTTTTGATTTTCAGAGTAGTTTTGGTAGTGCAACTACACGGATAAGATTTGGAACAAAATCAGCCATTGTTGCAATCGTAGCACTCCTAATTTTAGGGATTGTCTTTGTAGCACGTTGGATTTTTCCATTAATTTTCCGCTAAGGTACAGTTTCAAGCGGTATCAGGCAATCCTGATGCCGCTTTTCTTTTTGCAGATCCTCCTTGCGGTGCAGGAGGTTTTCTTTTGGGTTGCTTAGGGCTTCGCCCCCTGCGCCTGTCAATAGGTTTCCCCGTTCTTCCTTTATATCGCTTCGCTCATTCCGTGCAGAACGGGTGATTCCCCTCCTATTGACACTTGCACCCCCACTGTTCGCCACGAGGCAAGGGTTAAAGCAGCCATGCTTTTTAACCCTTCCAACCATTCCAAGAGGTGAACCATGACCCACAATTTAACCGAAAATTCACACACAGAAATCCACCCATCTGATACCCTGCCTTTGCTTTCTTCGCCCTTTGCGCGTGTACCTCAACAGGTCTTTTCTATGCCTATGGCTGATGAAGGAAGCATTATTTCTTCACAAAAAAATCAAACAAAAATGAAAAAGGCAGCAAACACCGCCGCCGCTTCGGTTGATATGTACGAAGTGGTGACAAACCGCATTATTGAACGCTTAGAAGCGGGTGAACTTTCATGGCGCAAAACATGGAGTAGCTACGGTTTAGCCCGTAACTATATCAGCAAAAAGCCCTACAAAGGAATCAATATGCTGATTATGAATTTCTTTGTATCCCACGAAATCCCCTACTATTTAAGCTATAAACAAGCCCAAGAGTTAGGCGGTCAAGTAAAAAAGGGTGCTAAATCGGAGCGTGTTTATTACTTCAACATGATTTTCAAAAACGGAAATGATGAGAAGATAAGCCACGAAGAAGCAGCAAGGCTTGAAAAGGCAGGGCAACCCGTTAAGGTGATGAAGTTTCTCAAATACTATTCAGTTTTCAATGTCGCAGATATTGAGGGCATAGATTTTCAGTTTGAGGAAGTGAAATTGCAGCCCCATGAACGGATAGAACGTTGTGAGCAAATCATAACCAACTACCCTACCCCCCCTCAGTATGTTGAAACGGCAAAAGAGAACGGCGCAGCTTATAGCCCTTCCTTGGATTCTATCACCATGCCATCTATCGCGCGTTTTGATTCAGCAGAGGATTACTACGCTACCCTTTTTCATGAATCTATTCACTCCACAGGACACCCGAAACGGTTAAACCGTGAAGGTGTGGCAAACTTCGACAAATTCGGTTCAGAGCGTTATTCTTTGGAAGAATTGGTTGCAGAATTGGGAGCGTCTTTTCTTTGTGGTGTTGCGGGTATAGACCGCGATCCCATCATAGAGAACGCCGCCGCCTATATTCAAGGCTGGTTAAAGAAACTCAAAGATGACAAGCAATTCATCTTTAAGGCGGCCGCCGAAGCCCAAAAAGCGGTGGATTATATCACCCGCAGCAGCTTTGATGAAGCCGAAGGCGAGTAATAAAAGCTAAGAGAGCAGGGGTAAAACCTTGCTCTCTTTTTTACTAATCTTAGCTTATTCCTATAAATAAAGTTATTGAGATTCTAAAAATCAAATTTTTACATCAACCCCATACAAATGAATTAAAATCGGGACGATTTAATTCTTCATCAGTATTTTTACATAAAGCATGAATTGTTGCAGTAAGTGCTGTTTGTCCAGTTGTGGCTACTGCTCCCGTTGCGTCAAGTCCTCCCAATGCGTTAACAGCGTAACCTGCTGCTGCACTTGCTGTTGCATGACCAATTGCTACAGCAAATCTTTGTCCAAAATTATTTAATCCAATTTCTTTAGCAATGTAATTAGCTAATTCACCGCCTAAAAATCCAGCTATCGCTGCTACTGGAGTTGATAGAGGAATTGATTGTCCTACCATGTTATATGATTTTTAATTAAGTTATTGAATATGTTTTTTAATTAATTCAAGTTGCTAGTTAAAAAGTGTCGGACATCAGAAAAGAGTTACCTTAGAGGTGCTAAACAAAAAGTACCCATAAGATGTCCGACAAAGTAAAGATAGTCAATCAAACCATATGTCTATTCGTTTTTATAGACGATATTTTCAAAAGTATTGGTCACCTAACAGACAAACGCGCTGAATGTGATGATAGCGAAATCTTAACAACAGCGATGATAGCCGCTTTACATTATGGGGGCAATCATTCGGATGCGATAGGGTTTGTGAAAGAAACAGGCTTAATGCCTAAGATGATAGGCGAAAGTCGCTTTAATCGTCGTTTGCATAATATAGCGGATTTAGCTGTCAATTTATTCTTTCAATTGGGCGAAGTGATAAAGTCTTTGGATGAAGATTTGACCTATCGCATTGATAGTTTTCCTGTTAAAAGCTGCCATAATATACGCATCAGCCGTTCTAAATTGTTCAAAGGCAAAGAATTTAGAGGGTATAATGCGTCAAAACGAGAATATTTTTATGGCATTAAGGTCTTTGTTATTACCAATAAAGACAATAAGCCTGTTGAATATACCTTTACACCTGGGGCATGGGGTGAAATAGATGGTTTTAGACAAATGCCTTTACAGCTACCTAAGTCAGCAACGCTTTTTGGCGATAGTGGTTTTACGGACTATTCACATGAACAAGACCTAAAAGAAGGTCAAAATGTAGATATGAAAATAGCCCGTAAAAAAAATTCTAAAAAACAGCATGCGCCTTGGTGGAACTATATCATTAATGTTGAGCGTAAGCCTATTGAATCAACTTTTAGCGAGCTCACTGCTTTATTGGCTCGAAAAATTCACGCTGTAACACAAAAAGGCTTCCTTTTAAAAGTCTTTTTGATGCTTTTCGCCCATCTTATTGACCAATTTATTAACTAGCAACTTGAATTAATTAGAAAAACATACCATTGGAGTGATAGGGGATTTTGTTGATAAAATGGTGAATTTTCGCCTATAAACACCCCTAAATGTGGAATAAAATCTACACTTAATAAATCGATATTTCTTAGGGCTTCGCCCCCAGCGCATATAAAAGGGTTTCCCCATGCTTCCGCACGTTGTTTGTGCAGCATGGGTGATTCCCCTCCCTTTGACATTTGCACCCCCACTGTTCGCCACGAGGCAGAAGAGTAAGACACCCCCGAGTGTTTTACTCTTTATTAATCAAACCTCTATAAAACCATGACAAAAGGAGATTTATATAATGGCACAAAACAACACAGTAATTCTGGTTGGCAATATGGGTAGCGAAGCCCGAATCATTAAAACTGAAGGCAGAGATTTTGTAGGCTTTTCTTTGGCAACAACGGATAGTTACAAAGACGATAAAGGCGAATGGCAGGAAAAAGAAACCGTCTGGCATAACATTCTTGCCTTCAATCCAAAAGTGGTTGAAATGCTCAAAGCCTTCAAAAAAGGCTCTCGTTTAACCGTCACGGGTTCACTTTCTTACCGACCTTTTGAAGTGGTCAATGGTGATGGTGAAGTTATCACCAAAAAAGAAGCCTCTATTATCGTTAGCAAAATTGAATTAACGCCTTTGGTTAAAAAGAAATCCGAAAATGCTAAGTCAGAAACCACAGAATTAGACGAAACAGGGAATGATTAAAAATACTGAGGGGGGGCATCAAAGCCCCCTCTTTTTATGCTATCCCCTGCCCTCTTGCTACACCTTTTTGCTGATAACCCTGCCTTGCAAGGTTTCTGACAAGAGCATCAAATTTGCGTCCTGCTTCATCTTCTATTTGCGTTTTTGCGCCTTTTTCTTGAAAAATAAGGGCTTCTACTCCCTTTTTTTGTCTATCCACTTCAAACGTCACCATTTGCGTTCTGCCTTGATAATCCCCGATGATTTCATAAATATCATTCCCTTTATGCCCGATCGTTACTGAGGGGGCAGCCCCCGATTTTGTCACCAGCTCTACAAAACCGTCTTTGGGTATGGTGAGCAAGTAAGGGCAAGTTTTCAGCAGATTTTCAAAGGTAACTTGTTCAGGTGTTTTCGCTTGTTTATACTGAGGGGGGGCAAAATTGGCGGTCATGTTTTCACTCCTGGTTCTAAGTATTTTAGCAGGGTTTTATGACAAAATTGTTAAGCGTTTTGTCATAAAACATTCACATTCTTTTTACCTCATTGGGCTATAATAACACCATGACCAGTAATGATAACGCCACCGCACAAATGCTTTTATTTCCTTATCAATTGGCGAATAGTGAAAGCATGGAAAATTGTGATGATGCCGATATATGGGCGTATCAACTTCGTTTATGGGCTACAAAAGCCATTACGGTAGTGAATGAGGGTAAAGTCTCCTTGACACAGGAGCTAATAGATTCCTTGCATAGCACAAACGAGTTTTTGCGAGAATACGGAAAACCTCCTATTGTTTTCTCATTTGAAAAATAATTCTATTATCTTTGTTGAGAACTTTAAAAATTTTCAACAATGGCAAATGCAATAGATGATGTATTAAGCAAAATGTCGCCCGAAGCGAGGGCGAAAGTACAACAAAACCTGCAACAGTTTGAGAAAAATGTCCAACTTGCAGACAATACAACACCAACTCAAACTAAAACTCCAACCCCTCAAACAATAGAATCTGCACAAAAAACTACTAATGCTTACGCATCGAATGACATAAACAACAGAACCCCACAGCAAGTGCAAAAATCAGAAAATGCCATAGACAGAGTATTAAGCGAGAAGGCAAAATCAGAAACTGTTGAACAAGGACAGAACCTTACAAAGCAAGGTGTAACAGTTAGTAGAGACCGTTAATTATTTTACTTCCAGCGATTCTAAAATGGTTTCAGTATCTTCTGAAAGCAAATGCCTTTCAGGACTATAAACCCGTAATTCTCTAACTTTTTCGTCCAGTAATGCCCGTTCAATGGCTTCCAGCCCCCGCCCTTCAAAGTGGAAAATATGAGAGGAGGTAAAGAGGCTAAGGAGATTTGGTGGGGTGTAATGCCAGCCTAAGAGGTAGGCATAACCGCTACCATAGGCAGAGCCTTTAGCATCCACGATACGAAAGCGTGAAGACCGCCTTGCGTGTTCTGACATGGCTTTGTAATCTTCCTTTTCGGCGGTTTTATTTGCCGTAGGAGATTCAAGCGGGGCATATTTTTTACCCCCATATTTGGCGATTAAATCCTCTTTAGGTGTATTTTCCATTCCGTCTAAATTTATTATCTCTCCCATTCGTTCCACTCCTTAACGCCTCTATCCTCTCCATACATGACATCATAATATTTTTGGGCAATGTCTGCCCTGATAGATTCCACAAAATTACTGGAGTATTTTGTTCCGTCCCCAATGAGATTATAAGACCCGACAAACTTTTGATAGGGCTTTGATTTATTCAAATGATTGCGTTTTTGCCATTCTTTACCCCATTCGGTTTTATAGCCCCGATTTTCTAAGGCTTTGACTTTTTGCCCTATTTTTAACTGAGGGGTTTTGTCTATCCCTCTTTCTTTATAGCTTCTTAAATCAAAGGTAATTTGGTTATTTTCATTTTCAGCAGATACGATGTTAAGGTGGTGCTGGTATGATTGCCGCATAACTTCCAGCATATCCCGACCATCTAAACCACCGTCTTTATAGCCTGTCAGCTTCTTTCCAAATTCGCCTTTTTCATCAAGGGGGCGTAGGGTGAACATAACGTGAGCGTGGGGATTTTTACCACCGTCCGAAGCATCAGGCGCATGGATAGCATAGTCAGCAATTAAGCCTTTGCTGGTTACATTGTCGGCTATCCATCCCTTGACTACTTCTTTGTGTTGTTCATGGTCAAGGTTACGAGGGAGGACTAAAACAACCTCTTTTGCAAGTTGGGCATCTTTTCTCTTTTCGCCAGCTTCTACCCTATTCCAAAGTTGTTGCCTGTCTTTTGCCCAATCGGGCGCACCGTCAGGGGTGATAATTTCAGCGTGTAAAACATTGTGCTTTTTGGTGTAGTCATGCGTTTTTTCATGGTAGTTATCTTGCAGCTTTTCCCCTGCACGATAGGCAGCACAGGCAACCACCGAACTGCCCGATCGATAGGCAGAAGCCGCCGCCGCATTGCGTCCTGCCCCCCGACTGATTGTTGAAATATGTAAACAAGCGTGCATTGTCCACCAATGTTAATGTTGCAAAAATAGCACTTTTTCTTTTCACCAGCTTATTTCCTTTTGCCGAAGCGAGCAGAGCGAGCGAAGGCAACGGCGTAAGGTGAATTAGCGGTTGTGTTCTAAGTGCGCGTCTAAGAGTTGTACCAACTCGCCCCCTTCGCTGTCACCAGCTATGAACACAACCGCTAATTCACCTTACGCCGTTAATAGATAGAGTTGCAAAAAAGACACACCAAAAAGTTGTAGAAAAGTTGCTATTTTTATAGAGGTGATGACCCAAAAAACAGAGAATAGTTTTTTATGTTTGTCGTTAATTTTTACTCACGACAAACATGATGGAGCTTTGAGCAAGTTAAAATTTCTTATTAAAAACATTCGTAATTTTAGAACCCTCCAGCAATTCGATGATTACCTTTGGGAGTTATTTAAAGACATCACTGAAACAGTGACACCCTCCCCTTTGGAATTGGAGGCGTTTTATGAAGAAGTAAGAAGTCGTAAGAATCTAAATGGGCAATTCTTTTTGGTAATGAGTACAATAGATAATGGTATTCATTTTCATTGGAATACTGAACGTTATTTTAATTCATCAGATTTAAAAAGTGATTTATCATTTTTAGAAATGATTCACCCTGATTACCTTACAGATTATCTTCAATGGGGAATAGCAGGATATGCCTTTGTCTTAGAAAACAAACATATTATTGAACCCTTTAAACATATTTTCAGAATGATTTACCCAATACGGTTGAAGAACAATCAATACTATTGGGTACAAATGGAAATTTTTGTCCTTGGCTTAGATAAGAACGGCAACGTTACCTACCATTTTAATACCTATACAATCCTGTCTAAACCTTTTTTTGAAAAGGAAAAATCCGCTATTATTGTTGATGTAAGCATTGAAGGTTTGCGTGATGAAGATCTAACAAAAGAGCTTAAAAAGTGGCGGTTCACAAAACAACCTTTTGTTTTAACCAAAAGCCAAAGGCAAGTGCTTTATATCAAAAGAAAACAACCCAATTTGACCAATGCAGCTATTGCGGCACTTCTTAATAAAGACAAAGAAACTGTAGATACACAAAATAAACAGATTTTAGCCAAAGCCAAAGAATCCTTCCCAAGTTATTTTGATACTACGGAAAAGCGCACCGTTACAGACGTGATAGAGTTTTTAGAAGAACTCTCTTATTTCCGATACACCGAATGGTGATATTTATTTTCAGTATGGTGATTTTCTCGAATTTGACCAATCTCTAATTTTGTCCTTACCCATTATGGGCTTCTGAAAGATTTATTTTTAAATCCTAATGGTTATGGACATACAAACATTTGATTTAGAACAAGCTATTTACCATTTTAACGGTGTCGAACCATTCACCATCGGCAACGCTTGTGAAGGTGTACAAATTTTTGGTGGTATCGGCTCTGGTAAAACAAGCGGAAGCGGCGCAGCATTAGCAAAGGCAATGCTAAGTGCTGGCTTCGGCGGCTTAGTGTTATGTGCTAAAAAAGACGAGTTAGAAACATGGGTAGGTAACAAAGAAAAAAACATTAAAGGCTATGCCCAAGAAACAGGGCGAGAAAATAGTTTTTTAGTTTTTGACGCAAGTGGAAAATTTGTATTCCCTTTTTTACAATATGAAATTGAGAGAGGAGGGGAAGGTGCAGGGTACACCGAAAATTTAGTAAGGCTTTTCACAACAGTTTATGAGGCGATAAGTCGAAGCCGAAGCGGAGGGGGAAGCGACCCATATTGGGAAAGAGCGATGCAGCAGCTTTTAAGGAACGCCATAGATCTATTGATGATAGTAAGGGGTACTACTTCGGTATCACTTATTCACGATGTTATTATGTCAGCAGCCAAGAGCAAAGAGGAAAGGATAAAAGACGAGTGGCAAGATAAAAGCCTATGTTGGAATCTTTTGTTGGAAGGATATGCCAAGAAACAAGCAGGGTATTTTGATACATGGGTAGGGCATGATTTTGATAGTACCGCCAGCTTTTGGTTAGAGGAATACCCAAACTTGGATGAAAAGACCCGTAGCAATATTCTTTCTACCCTTACAACAATGATGGATAATTTTTTGCGCCGACCTTTTAGGCAGTTGTTTTCAGAACCACCCGCCGACCGTAGGCAAATAGCCTTGCCAGAATTAACCCATAAAGGGATTGTTATCATTATCAACTTGCCTGTTAAAGAATTCGGAGACGCAGGGAGAGCCGCCCAAGTCGTGTATAAATACCTTTGGCAGCAAGCTGCAGAAAGGCGCAATGTAAAGGAAAACCCTCGCCCTGTTTTTTTATGGGTAGATGAAGCGCAGAATTTCGCAACAGAATATGATATGCAGTTTCAGGCAACAGCCCGAAGCTCAAGGGCTTGTACGGTTTACCTTACCCAAAACCTCCCAAATTATTATGCTGAAATGGGGGGTGAACACAGCAAATACAGGGTAGATAGTTTGGTAGGCAATTTACAGACTAAAATTTTTCATGCCAATAGCGACCCCACTACAAATGAGTTTGCATCCAATGTGATAGGCAAAAGTTGGCAGCAAAGGGACAATATGGGGACGAGTATAGGAGGACAGAGTTTTAACATTAGTCAAGGTCAGAGTGAAAGCTATGATTATGATGTTATCCCTCAAGAATTCACAAGGTTAAGAAAAGGCGGCATAGCGAATGGAAAGATTGTAGAGGGAGTAGTTTTTCAGAACGGGCGTATTTGGGAAAGCAATGAAAAAACCTATTTATTCACCACATTTAAACAATCTTAAAAATGAACGGAAACAAAGAACGTAACGTTTTTGGAGGTTTCGACCAATGGGCTGCAAACTTCCCCTTGCTCAATACCATGATGCATTTTTTGCAATGGTTTACCGTCCCCGCAGAAACGCTTTTAAGACGTGATTTTGGGCAACGCTGGTACACTAAAATCAATTTCTATGCGGGGTTACTAATACTCCTTTGGTATAATCTCATGCAGCAAGCAGGGGGAGCATTTGGCAGAGTTTTAGGAGGTTTCGCAATGTCCCTAAACCAGCGAAGTTATACAGATGAAGAACCCAGCCTATTTGATACGTTTCTGTCTAACTCTATGCTATGGGTTTTATTAGCTTATCTTGCGTTAGGGTCATACCATTTTTTCAAAATTCGCTGGAGAAATTATAACAGAATTCCCTTACATTCTTTTGATGATGGAACAAGCCGTTTGATTGTTTTAGGTGCGGGTTTTATGGATTTGGTCAATCTCATCGCTAAACCTATAAGTATTATTTACATGAAATTTTTAACCGCAAGAGAGCGAAAGAATGCAGACAATCTGCCACCACTTTATACGGACGTAATAGCCTTTACAGACACATTTTTTGAGCCATTCTTTTTGTTTGTTCTTGCCATCATCTTTGGGGTTGTAGGAGGGGGAACAACAGCTATTTGGCTGCTTCTATCTTCTTTCTCATTAGCAATTTTTTCTAATTGGAAACACACGGCTAATCTTAATAGATTACTCGATATTCGTGATAACATGGTAGAAAGTGTAGAAATGCAAATGGCAATGAAAGGAAAGCCAACCCAGCGCATCACAGCTGCACAAAAAGAAATTGTGGCACATATTGCAGAAAAGGTTGAAGAAACCCCCGCAGTAGCAGAACAGGTAAAGGCAGATTTTCCCGACCTCGACGACATTATTGCACAGATGCACGATAAGCCGAAAAGTTGAAATAAGGCTTGGAAATAAACCTGTTTTTGACACCTAACAATCAATCTAATAAGATGAAAATTTTCTTTCAGTCGGTACTGCTTCTGTTAGTTTTTGCTTCTTGCGATAACGGTATTTTAGGAAAGCGAGATTCAGCCCAGCTTGTCGCTAAAAAATTTGTCTCCTACATGAAACACCATGATATTGAAGGAGCTAAGGCTTGCTGTACAGCCCAATCAGCAAAAATGTTAGACCGTATTTTTAAAATTGGAGGACAGGCTTTTTTGGAGGAAATCTCTGATAATCCTGATATGCGGGATTCTATTGTAGGTGATAAAGCATTTGTCTTTTTCAAAAATCCGCCCAAACCCATATACCAAACCCCTATTCATTTGGTCAAATTAGATGGTCAGTGGAAAGTGGATTTGTTATCAAAATAATCATCTTATTTCTTCATCATTAAAATTAAGAAAATGGAATTTGTATCTTTAATCGTCAGCGTAGTTAAGGCTATTACAGGTGTTGATTTATCCAATTTTTCAGGCAACGACAAAGACAAGGATATATACGGTAATTATAAAAAGCGTGACATACACGGGAACCGTACAGATAAGGATATTTACGGAAATACTACTGGTAAGGATATTCATGGAAATAATCTTTAATCTGGATTTTATCCAATGTTTTGTTATGCAGATGACATAAAAATGCAACATCTTTTCTGTAAGGTGTTAGTATGTTTATTGGAATCTATGATTCTCTACGAAGTGCTTATTATGCTTTTTTTGTTCCAACAGAGAAAGGCATAACTCCGCATGAAGTGGCAGCAATTAAGGAAAGAACAGATAAATCTTTTCGGCTGGCTGATGCTGAATCTGATAGAGATTTAATCAAGTTATTTACTCATTTATACAAAAAAGCAGGGCTTATTAGACAACCTAAGTTAATAATTTACGAGTCTAATAAGCCTAATGCCACTTGTTTACATACGGGTTCTATAATGTTATCTACGGAATTGTTAGATAGACAAACAAAAGCAGAACTTGCAGCAACCTTAGCCCATGAGATAACTCATCTTGCACAAAAAAAGGCTATTCATGCGGTTGATATTTTGCAAGAAGTCTCAATAATAGGGCTGACGACTTTAATTGGGGTAAGTGTTGCAAAGCGTGTAAACCCCAAAGAAAGAGCCTCTACCAAAGGAATTTTACTTATTGGTACTTCGCTGGCTCTTGGCGAGAGGATAGTACGCCGTTTATTGGATATTCCAGCTTTTATGTTTCAAAGGGCTTGTGAGTTCGATGCTGATAGAGGCGCAGTAATCCTTACAGAAAACCCCGAAGCACTTATTACAAATCTTCAAAATTACGATACATGGTATCAATCAACCCAAAATCCTGATACCCCTGTTAAAGGTCAAACGTTTTTGAATAGGCTCTATTCTAATCACCCCACCACACAAGAAAGAATTGCTCATGTTCAGCAGTTAAAGAGACGGTTGAAGATGGAGAACTCAAAAATAATTCGGTAGTACGTTAGAACGTATAATTACGTTCATGTAAATTTATTAGGATAATAACACAGTTAAATACTTTTAATACTTAATCATAAAAATTGAAAATTAAATTTCATGAAAAACTATTTATTACCTAAAGGGGTTTATTTTTTATACATTAATATTATGTTTTATATTTTATTGATTTTAGATGTAAAAGCACAATGGGTCACAGTTGGCAATACAACAGGATTTTCATCTGGAGCGGTTGAATATACATCATTAGCATTTAGCGGTTCTACTCCATATATTGCTTTTTCTGACGGGACACAATCTGGAAAATCTACTGTTATGAAGTACGATGGTACTAACTGGATAACAGTTGGAACGGCAGGTTTTTCATCAAATAGTGCTTATTCTATCTCTTTGGCATTTGATGGAACTACTCCTTACATAGTTTATCAAAATGGAGGTAGTGGGCAAAAAGCAATTGTTATGATGTATAATGGTAGCAATTGGGTGTCTGTTGGGGGTATAATGGGATTTTCATCTGGAGCTGTTGACTACACATCAATAGTATTTAACGGTACAACTCCTTATGTAGTATATAAAGATTTAGCTAATTCTAATAAAGCTACTGTTATGAAGTATAATGGTAGTAGTTGGGTGACAGTAGGAACAGCTGGTTTCTCTGCTGGTGCAGCAGATTTTGTTTCACTAGCATTTAATGGTACTACTCCATATGTTGCTTACAGAGATGCTACTAATTCTAATAAAGTTACTGTTAAGATGTACGATGGTAGTAATTGGGTAACAGTAGGGACAGCTGGTTTCTCTGCGGGTATAGCAAATAGTATCTCTTTAGCATTTAACGGCGTAGTCCCTTATGTAGCTTATAAAGATTTTGTTAATTCCAACAAAGTTACTGTTAAGATGTATGATGGTAGTAATTGGGTGACAGTAGGTTCAGCAGGTTTTTCTACTGGTACAGCAGATTATGTTTCGTTGGCGTTCAACGGTACTATCCCTTATGTAGCATACATGGAGAATGCGGGGACTTCTGGTAGTGCTACTGTTAAGATGTATGATGGTAGTAGCTGGGTAACAGTTGGAACGGCAGGTTTTTCTGCAGGCACCGCTTACTATCTTTCTTTCGTATTAGCTAATTCAATACCTTATGTATGCTATCAAGATGGTGCTAATTTTTTTAAAGCTACTGCCATGAAATATAATGCTACTTTACCAATAGAGTTAAAAAAATTTGAGGGGCAATATGAAAATAGCAAAGTTGCTCTTAAATGGGAAGTCTTTTCCCCATTATTTTCTTGTAAAGAATTTCAAATTGAGAGAAGTTCAGATGGTATTAATTTTATTAAAATTGCTTCTATAAAGGCTACAGATAGTCAAATTAATTATAATTTTCTTGATTCTGAAAAGCACAGTCAAATAAATTTTTACCGTTTGAAAATTGAAGACAAAACAGGAGCTTTTTTCCATTCAAGAGTTATTTCTATTAATATACCTAATACAGATGAGTTTGACGTATGTCATACCAATATAACAGGAGTATTTACTATTTTGACAAATAATGATAATCTATATAAAGAGTTATATGTACGTGTTTTTAATATCATGGGTCAGCAAATTTTGGCTACTAAAGGTACAACGTTAGATTTGTCTTCTATGCCTGTTGGCATTTATATGGTTTTAATTCAGCAAAATGGAAAACATTTTTTACGGAAATTTATGAGATAAATACAGTTTTTTAATAAGAAATATAAGGCATATTGACCAACATAAAACAAAACCATAACCCACCCGCAGAGAAAAATAATCGCCTAATGCCCCGATAACAGGCGGTGCAAGAAAATAGGCACTATAACCAATTTGTGCCACCTTTGAAATATATACTCCCTTAGTATTTCCAGCAACAGAATACGCTAAGGGAACAATAGTAGAAATACCTAATCCAGCCGCAAAAAAGCCGATGAAAGCAACATATAAATGTGATGTGCTAATGACAATACTTAGACCAATGATTGACACTATACCATTCCAAAACAATAGCCGATACTTTCCCAAGAAAGAAGTGAGGTAGTCGCCTATCAGTCGCCCTAAAGATGCTCCACCTGTAAATGAGGCAAACGAGAGTGCAGCAGATTCTTTATCGGCTTTGATCATCTCAACTGTATAGATACTTGACCAATCGTTTAATGCACTATCTCCTAACATTCCACAAAAAGCGATACCTCCTAAAAGCAGAGTAATTTTGCGATTTGCTATTGAGGGGGTAGGTGTTTCATTTTCTAATAATAGCGTTTCAATGTTGGCTGATAAATGGTGAAAACTCCAAATGATGAGGAGTAGGCAAAAAAATGAAATTATGATTAAATGGTTGAACAGGGGTATTTTGTAATTTTCAAATTGCCAACCTGTGATTGCTCCTAAAAATATGCTGAGGCTATATACAGCATAAAATGAAGACATACGAGGCTTCTTATGCTTTTTTTCTACTGAAACAGCGTATTCGTTTACAATAACCTCCTTCGTTCCATCTGTCATACCATAGATAAAAAACAGAATGAACGCCCCCCACTCTCCCCTGAGTAATGGACTGACTGTTAGTAAGAAACTGCTTATAGCGAAGGCTATAATGAGCAATGTTTTACGCTGAAATCTAATGAATGTACGGCTTAATGCTGATGCAGCTGCAACCCCACCAATAGCAATACTGAGGGCAATAATACCAATTTGATTATTTGATGCCTTGTAAATACTCTGTAGTTCAGGAAGTCGTGAAACCAAATTTGAGATACTAAATCCATAAACAAAAAACAAAGTGCTTACTAAAATGAAGTCATTCGGTTTAAATTTCATGTGCTTCGTATGATTTTTATACAACTTTTATTTGTATTAAAATTGCATAATAGTTGTAATTTTGTCGTATTAAAAGCCCCGCTAAGTGGTTGCAACACGAAGCGGGGAATTATTCACAGGGCTATTGCCCTACAAAAATCACTATAAAGGTATGGAAACAAATAAATTTCCTATTCAAAATGATTCAGAGTTTGAGCAAGCCTATGAAG
>JAEUUP010000070.1 GCA_016787525.1 Saprospiraceae bacterium
AAAAGACTTTCCAAACCGCCTGATAATCAATGAGTTAAGAAAAGTCTTTTTATGATAAAACCGACGGCATACTGAGGGGGTGATTGTTAAAGTCTTCAAAATCAATCACGTACGTCCTACGATTTTTACCACGACGCTAAAATAGGCAATTTTCGCAAATCTATCCAAATTTTCACGCCCAATTCTGTTAATAAAGTTTAAAATTCAGATTAAGTGATTGGTTATCAATCGGTAAGCATCGAAAAAAACTTCGCAAATCGTTTTTCAAAACAGGTCAAAAAAGAGGTTTGCGAAAAACGTAACCTAACAATAAAATCTCGATATTGATAGTCAATGGTTTACAGATTTTGAAAACATTGATTTTCGCAAATCTCCTCAACCCAAAGTGCCAAAAAGGAGGTTTGCGAAAACTTTAAAAACAGCCAGAAAGAGCAAAAAAACACAAAACATTGGCAATCAACATCTTGTAAAAATGGATAGTTTTCAAAATTTTCGCAAATCAATATTAGAGAAAAAACTATTTGATTGCACGTTTTAAAGGATTTTGTTTTATGCTTTAATAAAAACAAGCCCTACCAACCTAAAAAAATCTTTCCTAAAAAAAGTCTAAGTGCAAATATCTCGCACTTGAGGGACCTTTCTTTGAACCATGAATTGTAAGAAACCATGGTTAAATCGAGCAACAGATAACCGAAAAACATAAAATAGTTAACTCCTTTTCCATAACCTTTTCATTACGCCTTACAAGTACAGTCGTGTGCATTGGCTCACAACTGAAGGCAAACGCTGTGTAAATCTTTATTATTTATCTAACCAAAATGTCATAAAATGAAAGCTTATTACACTTTCTTATGCTTATTTTTACTTATTTCCAATGCGCGAATCGCTGCGCAAGGTTCGAGCCCATGCAGCCCGTATAGTTTGAGTGTGGGAACATCCTATGCACCTTCAAGCTACAGTTTGATGGGTGTGCTTATCAATTTCATTCCTTTGCCCAGTTGCGACCGAAGCATCATGTCAACGAGTGGCACTTTAGAACCTGGGCTTTGGCTCAAATTCGTCGTCCCCACAAGTGGCATAGTGTCGCTCAAAACAGAAAACGTAAGTGTGGCCAATAGCGATATTGGTTTGGCCATATTTCGTGCGACAGCGGGCAGTTGCCCCTCCACACTCAATCTGTCACAGGTGATTTGTATTGCCAATGGCAATGGTTATATGCCAGCCCAAGACAATATCAACCTATCGTCGTATATCGGTCAAACACTTTATATCCGTGTTTGGAAATTTGGTTCAGGATACAGTTATGGCAGTTTCAAAATTGGGCTGTGGTCTCCTTGCCAAACCGTCAACATACCTATGATAAATGGCATAAACAACAGTTGTTCAGGTTCAGTCACGCTCAATATCAGCAATGTCCAGAGTGGGGTAACTTACCAATGGTCGCACAATAATCAAAGCGGCACTTCTACCACCGTCAACACGACAACAAGCGTGACAGTGAGGGCGACCAACTCTTGCGGCAATACGGCTACGTCTCAACCGTTCAGTGTGACCATCAATAGCACACCCGATGAGCCTGTCATAGATGGCAACCCAACGAGTTGTGAAGGTGCGGTGACGTTAAGTGTTTCTAATGTTCATGGAGGGGTCAATTACACTTGGTCTAATGGTTCTACGGGCACAACTACCCAGTACAATTCATCTACAACGGCGACTGTGCGAGCGAGTAATACGTGTGGCAATATTTTGTCGAAACCTGTCAGCGTCACTATTTTCCCTCCCCTCGCACCCACTATTTCGGGGGCATTATTGGCGTGTAATTCAACGACCTTGCGTGTCAGCAATCCACAAACAGGTGCTACTTATTCGTGGAGCAATGGACAAACAGGCACAACACTCAACGTATCGGAATCTGGTTCTTATACTGTCACCGCAGAAAGACAGGGCTGCAATGCTGTCAGTTCAAATACTGCTGATGTCACTATCAATAAAATCCCAGATGTTCCCATTATTAGCGGCACCACCAATGCCGTTTGCCCAAATGATGTCTTACAAATCGGTATTGACAACCCGTGTACCGATTGTCAATACGCTTGGTCCAATGGCAGCACAGGGCAAAATATTTCGGTCAACGCCTCGAGCAACCTTAGTTTGACTGTCACGGTGCGAAATAGTTGTGGGCAAACAACCTCACAACCTTATAAACCCACTCTGATTGCCAAACCTCCTGTCCCTATCATCACAGGTGCGAATCGTATTTGCCCAAATGGTGGACAAGTCACGCTATCAGTCAGCAATTATGATCCCAATTTGACTTATGCTTGGACAAACAGTGGGCAAGGGGCTTCTATCACAATCACAGATCCCGGCAACTATACTGTGAATGCCTTGCACCCAACATGCAGTTTTGGGAGTCTCAATTCATCTGTTTTTGTGGTATCTGCCTACCCAACTGCAAAACCCATTGTGTCTGCCGATCCTCGAAATCCCAACGCCTTACTTGTTACCAATGCGTCCTTGTTTCAAACCTTCCAATGGTACAAAGACGGTCAGCGAACCTCCTCAACAGACAATCGTTTTTTACTGACAGGCAAAGGCGGTTCTGTTTATGTCGAAGCCACCGATGCAAATGGTTGTGTGGAGAAATCCAGTTCGACATTCGTGGTTGCTACCAACGAAACTAAAATAGACGAAGACCATATGCGTGTGTATCCGAATCCGACAGATGGCGATTTTACCATTGACATCAACACCACACAACGCAGAACTGTGAGCTTGAAAATATTTGATGTCTTAGGGCGAGTAGTGTATCAGATAAAACCCCAAGACATAAACGGTCATCGTGTGTTGACTATTCCTTTCTACGACCAAATCCAAGGCAATTATTGGGTTCAACTAGCCTTTGATGAGAAAATCGTCACACGCCAATTGGTTTTAATCAAATAATTATCTTTTCAAAATGCGTGCAGGGCAATCACCAATAGTTGCCCTGCATTCAAATAAATCTCTTTTATACAATGAAAAAAACTTTTCGTATCTTATTCACCTTTACAGTTTTATTGACAATCTTTGTTTCATGCCAACCTAAGGCGAATGAAGTCGCACTGCCCGAAACGAATCAAAAGAGTTCGTTGACATCACACCCTACTGACGCATCAGCTATCAGTGGCACTGTTAGCTTAACCGTCACAGCCACCACCAGTCGCATCATCAATCCAGGTGGTGTTTTCAATCATCAAATAAAACTGATGGATGGAACAAAACCCATTGCAAATGCAACAGTGCTTATTAACGACCCCATTGGGTTGGTTTGTACATGGGTGAAAACCAATAGCCAAGGTATCGCCAATTGGAGTCGCTCGACATCAAGCCTCACCAAACGGCAACTCTACACTTTCTATTTTTCTTATGGTAATTACAACGCTTTCAGTACTGTAGCGGTCGCGTCCAGTAGCACAGCAACACGGCTATCGAATCTCAAAGTGAGCATTGACGGCTCTCCAATAATCTCATTACCTACAATGGTATTGGGTAGCCGATTCGGTGTATTACCTATTTATCAAGGTCTCGACAACACGATGCAGGTTGCTCTTGACCTCGGTAAAGATATTGCCACCGATTATTTGTCAAATCCTGCGAATATTACTATTGTCACAGTCGCTGCTGTAAGTTGCACAGCGGGTTTGACTATTCCTGTGGCAGGAGAGGCGGCTTGTGCGACCAGTGTCAATATGATACGTTCTGGTTTGACCGAAACTGCTGTTAAACAAATTGGATTACGAGCCATCAACGCATCAAAGACAATGTCACCTTCACAAAAACAAGTTTATAGAAACATTATTGAGGTTGGCTCGTGTGCCTATGCTTTAGCCAAATTCAAACCCGGAGAAGGACTCCAAAGTGTTGAAAATTTGGCAACACTCTATGATGTGAAAACAACAATCACTCCTTTCTTCATTCAGAAAAATGGCGTAGCCAAAGGCATGAGCATTCCATTCGTTGACCCGACCACCAATACGACCTATATGTTTTCGTTTGTCAAAAGATAAACTTTTATACTGAGGGGGAGCTTGTATCTTTAAAAACGCAAATGGCGACGATGTATGTACATCGCCGCCATTTTGTTTCAATACGGCTCACCAAAAAGACTTTCCAAACTTGTTAACAGTAGCAACATTACATATGGCTACAATGGAGTTTCAATACGGCTCACCAAAAAGACTTTCCAAGCTTACAAAAAAAATCCCACCACAAAATCAAAAATAATACGTTTCAATACGGCTCACCTAAAAGACTTTCCAAACGATCTGTATGTAGGTACTGCTGACGAATCATTCATGCGTTTCAATACGGCTCACCAAAAAGACTTTCCAAACAAATTTTCTCATGCATTATCAGTAGGCGACGAAGTCGTTTCAATACGGCTCACCAAAAAGACTTTCCAAACTACGCTTGTTTCGATGCGGTTTATGATTTGGTGTACTGGTTTCAATACGGCTCACCAAAAAGACTTTCCAAACAAATAATACAGATGAAAAAAATATCAATAACGAATATCGTTTCAATACGGCTCACCAAAAAGACTTTCCAAACAAGAAAGCATGGGGCAGTGTCGAAAATGCCAAAGGTTTCAATACGGCTCACCAAAAAGACTTTCCAAACTTTTTATTTTGTCCATTTATATTATTCGGACAAATGTTTCAATACGGCTCACCAAAAAGACTTTCCAAACTTGTGAAAAATCTACCGAACGAAATTGAGTATGTTTGTTTCAATACGGCTCACCAAAAAGACTTTCCAAACACCCTCTTGGCATAGAAAAACCTACAAGATGGGAGAAGTTTCAATACGGCTCACCAAAAAGACTTTCCAAACAAACACTTTGCTTGTCTTGGGGCTCTTAACCTTTCTATGTTTCAATACGGCTCACCAAAAAGACTTTCCAAACTCCTTCTATTTTTCTTGCTTTTTTGTCTATTTCAGTTTCAATACGGCTCACCAAAAAGACTTTCCAAACGTGTCAACAAATTTCAAGATAACCGGATCCAGGTCCTGTTTCAATACGGCTCACCAAAAAGACTTTCCAAACATACTAATCGAGACTATAACGCAACTGTTATAGAGTTTCAATACGGCTCACCAAAAAGACTTTCCAAACGTAAGTTTTGGTTGAAGAATTGTAAAAATTCGTTTTCGGGTTTCAATACGGCTCACCAAAAAGACTTTCCAAACAATGAAAAAATTCACAATTTTAGCGCACCATGCATGTTTCAATACGGCTCACCAAAAAGACTTTCCAAACACAAGGTTCAGTAAAATCTCTAAAAAATGAGAAATCAGGTTTCAATACGGCTCACCAAAAAGACTTTCCAAACCCAAACAATAAAAGTTATTATTTGTACCGCACCAACTGAGTTTCAATACGGCTCACCAAAAAGACTTTCCAAACAGAAGTAGAAGAATTTATAGGGATTACTTCTAAAACGTTTCAATACGGCTCACCAAAAAGACTTTCCAAACAATTTGAAAAAAAATGGAAAGAGAAAGAAAATTAAGTTTCAATACGGCTCACCAAAAAGACTTTCCAAACGATTAAAACAGAAGTCGCAAAGGTAGCAGAACCCGCGTTTCAATACGGCTCACCAAAAAGACTTTCCAAACTATTATAACACATAGAATTGAAAATAACGGAATCATAGTTTCAATACGGCTCACCAAAAAGACTTTCCAAACATTCTTCTCAAGCACGTTGCAGAAAACTTCGAAATGGGTTTCAATACGGCTCACCAAAAAGACTTTCCAAACTTTAAATATCATTATCATGTCACAATTTGATCGTAATCGTTTCAATACGGCTCACCAAAAAGACTTTCCAAACGGTTTCGTATCATGCTGGAGCTATGTCATTTATGGGTTTCAATACGGCTCACCAAAAAGACTTTCCAAACATTCGAAGCAAAAGTACTAAAAGATAATGTACTAGTTTCAATACGGCTCACCAAAAAGACTTTCCAAACACAAAGAAAAAACGCTCAAATTTGAACAACGCTTAAACGAGTTTCAATACGGCTCACCAAAAAGACTTTCCAAACAACGACAAAGGCGTACGCTTCCAACTTGTTGGCAAAGTGTTTCAATACGGCTCACCAAAAAGACTTTCCAAACTTATAAAGATGAGTAAATCAGAGAGAAAAACCGTTTGGCAGTTTCAATACGGCTCACCAAAAAGACTTTCCAAACGGAGAAAAATCGGGTGAAACTGAGCATTTGCGGTACGAGTTTCAATACGGCTCACCAAAAAGACTTTCCAAACATCGAATTTGTCGCAAGTGGTACTGAGCAAATCAGTTTCAATACGGCTCACCAAAAAGACTTTCCAAACACTTTATCAGAAAATGAAAGACGATTTGAAATCCTCTGTGAGTTTCAATACGGCTCACCAAAAAGACTTTCCAAACAAAACATGAGCAGCATCAAGTGCTACTCATTCAATGGTTTCAATACGGCTCACCAAAAAGACTTTCCAAACCTTTTTATGGTCGCTCAATAATAATGACAAAGACTTGTTTCAATACGGCTCACCAAAAAGACTTTCCAAACCCATTTGTGACTACAAAGCCTTTTTCAAAACCTCTGTTTCAATACGGCTCACCAAAAAGACTTTCCAAACATACCCGAGTAAAAAGCAATGAATAAAAATAAAACACTGTTTCAATACGGCTCACCAAAAAGACTTTCCAAACAGACGGTGAACCAATTTGTGATTACAAAGGCTTTTTGTTTCAATACGGCTCACCAAAAAGACTTTCCAAACTTTTCACAGACTATAACTTTATTTCTCAATCATTAGACCGTTTCAATACGGCTCACCAAAAAGACTTTCCAAACAAGACAAACGTTAGTTCTTCTTTCATGCCACATCATTTGTTTCAATACGGCTCACCAAAAAGACTTTCCAAACTTTTTATTCATCACTTAATTAAATAATTGAAAATCATGTTTCAATACGGCTCACCAAAAAGACTTTCCAAACCGCCTGATAATCAATGAGTTAAGAAAAGTCTTTTTATGATAAAACCGACGGCATACTGAGGGGGTGATTGTTAAAGTCTTCAAAATCAATCACGTATGTCCTACGATTTTTACCACGACGCTAAAATAGGTAATTTTCGCAAATCTATCCAAATTTTCACGCCCAATTCTGTTAATAAAGTTTAAAAATTAGGATAAGTGATTGATAATCAATTGATAAGCATCGAAAAAAACTTCGCAAATCGTTTTTCAAAACAGGTCAAAAAAGAGGTTTGCGAAAAACGCAACCTAACAATAAAATCTCTATATTGATAATCAATTGTTTACAGATTTTGAAAACATTGATTTTCGCAAATCTCCTCAGCCCAAAGTGCCAAAAAGGAGGTTTGCGAAAATTTTAAAAACAGCCAGAAAGAGTAGAAAAACACAAAACATTGACAATCAACATCTTGTAGAAATGGATGATTTCTCAAATTTTCGCAAATCAATATGAGCGAAAAAACTATGTGACGACCCATTGAAATCCATAAAACCCATAGATAGAATACTTAAATGCGCCTATTAAGAGACTAATTTATAAATAATATAAATTTTTTAAAAAAAAGATATAAGTGCAGGTAATTTGCACTTAATATGTACTATCTTGCAGCATCAAAGCAGTTAAAGTCAATTAAGCCCTATGATAAAAAACACTTTAGAAAACATCTACTTCGATACGATTCATTTTGTTACCAAACAAAAAGCGTGGTTAATAGCTATACTGATAGCTATCTATGCTTTGGTGACAGATAAAAAAGACGTTTTGACTAATAGTGCGGGTGTGATTGAAGCTGTAACCCTGTTTGCCGTTTTTTTTACCGCTTTGAATATGCTTCGCAAACAGCGATACGATGAATTGGATCAAAAACTGACCGTTGTTTTTTTATACAACAACAAAATCATATTAAAATGTGAAAATGCCTATCTTGCAGGGCAGTCAGATATTCGACAATGGGGACAATCCATTGGTCAATTGATGAATAGCGGCGAGCGATTGGATTTTGAACCCTATATTCGTGAGGAATCCAGCATCGTCACCATTCACAACAAACAATACCGCCACTATATCGTCACTTTTACCTTACACAGCCTCAATAAAGTAGCCGAAAAGCATAAAGCACTTTATCAAAAGGGGCAATACGAGTTATGGATATGTGCACTCGATGGCACAAGCAAAGAAGAAAAAATAGGCGAGCATGAACCATAAATGAATAACCAGAGCAAAAATCAATCACCATGCAATCAATACATTTCACATGCGAATTAATAACCCCTCTTTTCATGTCAGGTGCCGACGGCACGACCCCTGAATTGCGTGCGCCGAGTATCAAAGGTGCGCTGCGTTTTTGGTGGCGGGCGATGAATGGGCATTTGACCATAGAGGAACTAAAAAAACAAGAAGGTCAAATATTTGGTGATACAAGTCAACGCAGTCGCATTATCATCAAAGGAATCGAATTGACATCGCCCAAAATCGTCAAACGCAGTCCTTTGCCACATCGAGAGCGAGGTTTTATGAAAGAAGCCTTTGACACCCGTCAGTTTTTCACATTGAAAATCGGTTTTATAGACAATGCTGTTTTCACAATTGAACAAGTCAAAAGCCTTGTTTATCTGACATTCACATTAGGCGGTTTGGGCAATCGGTCGCGACGGGGTTTTGGGAGTGTTAAATTGTCTGGAACAGATAAACCCACGATTTCAGTGATTCTGAAACACCTGAAAACAGTCAATCCCAAAGGTATTTTTGAAGAAAATACTGAGGGGGGTATTTCAGCCCGCTACAATCGCGAAAATGCGTATCCATTTATCAAAGAAATAGAAATTGGGCGACCTGACAATGATTTACTCCGCATTATTGGTGATGCCACGCATTTTGTGATGAGAGACAATCCTTACCCATACAAAGCCTCTATTGGCATGGGTGCAGGCGACCGTTTTTCTTCGCCGATTTATGTCTCTGTTGTCCAGCAAAACAAAGATAACCTGCCCATAATCACAACGCTCAATACTGTGCCACCACAAAATGGGCAGAAGAATTACAGTCGAGATATTAGTTTATCATTACAGAAAGAGTTTAAGAGACAAATTCTTTGATGAATGAATAAACGAATTGTAACAGCTTTTAAATAAAAAGATGAAAAACATGACCCAATACATCTTCCACTTCTCTATCGGACCCGTGCAAGGCTTTATCGCGCAAGCCCGCAAAACCCAAGACCTCTACGGTGGTAGTCGCTTATTGAGCGATTTGTGCCGCAAAGCCATTGAAACGGCTGAATCGAAAGGTGTTAAGATTATCTTCCCTTACTTACCTATTGGCTCACAAAAGAGTTCAATCCCCAACCGTTTTGTTGGGAAATTGGCAATTACTGAGGGGGTTGATTTGCAAAAAATAGGTCAAGGTATTGAAGACATTGTAAGAGTGTATTTTGTCAAAAAAGCAAAAGATGTTTTGCAAGAACAAAAAATTGGATTGCCTTATGATGCCATCAAAAGCCAAATAGAACAACATTTGGACATTCATTGGTTATTTTATGAGATAAAAAACAACAATTATGCAACAGCTTATGCCGAATCTGAAAAACTATTTGGCGCAACTAAAAACTTCCGTCCTTTCAAGCAATTGGAAGAAAAAGGACGCAAATGTAGTTTGGATGGTGAGCGCAATGTAAAATTTTATCGGCTTGGCGAAAATGAAAAAAAATCAGATATACTCTATTCCAAACTGTTTTGTAATGAAAATGATGTAGAGTTGTTAAATCATGCAGCCCTCAGTATTCTACAACCTGCGGAGGGTTTGAGTGCAGTGAGCTTTGTTAAGCGGTGTCATAATAACAAAGAAAATGGGTTTGACTCGACAGCTAAAATTGCTTTAATGGATACACTACACAATTTAGCAACTTTGAAAGATATGACTCCTGTTAATCTTTTATTTGAGTATAAAAATTTTATTGGTGCTAATGATTTTGATGAACAATTGCTTTATCCCGAAAATCTGAATAGTAAATACTTAAAAAAGAATGGCTTTGATAAAGTAAAAGACAAATCAGCCGAGTTAAATCAGAAGTATGAAAAGCTGAGCAAGTATCTGAAAATACAGAAATACTACGCCCTTATAAAATTTGACGGCGACCGCATGGGCAAAATCATGGGTGGCGAAGATTTGACAGACAAAAGTCAATTAGAAGCTTTTCAACGGCGAGCTTCTCAGTTACTGCACGATTATGGGCAATGGGCGAATGCTTTTCTGACCAATCCAAAAGGAAGAACGGTTTATACAGGTGGTGATGATTTTTTAGGCTTTGTCAATCTCAATCATCTATTTGAAGTTTTGAAGGAGTTACGCGAAAAGTTTGATTGTGCAGTCAGTCAAAAACTCAAAGAAAAGTTCAGAAATGCCGAAGGAGTAGATGTTCAATTTGAATTTGAAGGCGATTTTAATTTCACTTTCTCAGCAGGAGTTGTTTTAGCGCATTATAAGACCCCCCTCAGTATTGTACTGAAAAAAGCGACAGACATGGAGCATCAAGCCAAAGAAAAAGGTGGACGCGATGCCCTCGCTATTGCTGCGCTGAAACATTCGGGCGAAAGCCACGAAGCGATTTTGAAATGGACGCAGTTAGGTGACTTGAAAGATATTCAGTCTGCCTTAGAAACAGATTTTTCAACCAAATTTATTGACAGCTTACAGCGTCAATTTACTCCCCTCAGTAAAGACGATGAAAAAACGGGCAATGATATTTTTTTGAAAGATGCAGGAAAAGCGATTGTTGAATCAGAAATAAAACGCTTGGTCAATCGTTCAGCACAATCGAAATCGGTTAGTGAACAACAAAAAAGCCAATTGGCACACAAAGTCATTGATTTGTTCGCATCCAAAGACATTCCTTCGGAAGCGCATAGTTTCGACAATTTCTCACAACTCTTAAACATAGCAGAATTCACCCAGAAAAAAATCAATCGCACGACATGACAATCACACTCAATCCATTGGATACTTTCTTTTTCCGCGATGGCAAACCCTTCACAATGGGCGCGGAGACTTGGGCAGATGGGGTTTTTCCACCTGCACCGAGTGTTTTGTACGGGGCTTTGCGGAGTCTTTGGCTGTCTCAGCAAAAAGATGGATTTTCGGAGGTGAATATTAAAGCATCTGAAAATCTGAGAATTAAAAAAATTGGTTTACAAGTTGGAGAATTGGCTATTCCTGCCCCACGAGATTTAGTTAAAGAGAAATATTATGCGGCTTACCATTTAACAAAACCGATTGAAAGTAATTTTCTCATCAAAAAACAGGGCTTAAAAGCTGTTTTACCACCAACGGAAGACTTTGTTGAGGAGTTAAGCGGCTCAAATTTTCTGAATAAAGATTCTTTTCAGGCTTATTTAAATGACGATTTAAGTAATTTAACGTTTCATAGCGATATCATTCTCAACGAAAGTAAAATTGGTATCGGGCGCGATTTTGAGACGCGAACAACAGAAGAAGGCAAATTGTATCGCGTTGATTTTAAGCGATTTATAGCAGAAGATACACGTTTTGTTATTGAGTTTGAAGGTTTAAGTTTCAATCACATGGATTTTTTAAGATTCGGAGGCGAAGGCAAAGCTGTTCATATCGAATTATTGGATAAAAAGCCAAGTATTCAGCCGCCTAAATTTGAAGGTGACGAGAAGTCGTTTAGATTGGTTTTGGCAACCCCCTCAGTATTTGACAACGGTTGGCTGCCCGATTGGATAAACGAATCCAGTTTTGAAGGAGAATATGAAGGTATAAAACTAAAATTAGTGTCCGCAAGTCTTGGGCGACCCCTCAGTATTGGTGGCTTTGGTTATAACTTAAAAAACAAAAGGTTTGAACCTAAAACAATGTTTCGGGCTATTCCTGTAGGTTCTGTTTATTGGTTTGATATTTTAGAAGGCTCAATAAACGATGTCGTTACAAAATTTCACGAACAGTCTATTCTTAATAGTTCTCCTAAATTCTCACAAAAAGCCAAAGAAGGTTTTGGTATTTGCTATGTTGGACGATGAATAAAATAGTTATTACAACCGTTGGTACTTCCATCTTTACAAACGCGATGAATACCGATAAAAAATGGCTCATAGAAAGCGATGCTAAAAATTTAGGCACTAAAATTAAGCGGTTAGAATCTAAATCCTTTACTGAAATAGATTGGAACATTGAAAAAGACAAACGTGAAAGCATTACTGAATTGGTAAAAAAGTCTTTTGCTAAAAGTGGCTTTATGGCTTCGGCTGAGATTAAAAGCCTTATCAAAATAGCAGAAAAAACCAAACAAGACATTACCGCACATTTGATAGCAACGGATACTTTGCTTTCTGTTTTAGCATGTGAGCTTATTGAATATTGGTTCAAACTCCATTACAAAGGGGATTACACGATAAGTATTGTATTTAATCTAAATCAAGACCGTATCGAAAATTTGAACATTGATACGATTAGGCATTTTAAAGCAGGGTTAACAACTTTAATGACTCGATTTTATGTGCTTTTGAATACAAATGGCAATGAACAACTGATTTTAAACATAACAGGAGGTTATAAAGCTATTATTCCCTATTTGACTATTTTAGGTCAAGTCAATAAAGTAGTTGTCAAATATATTTTTGAAGATACCGAAGAACTGATTGAGATACCACGATTGCCTTTGAGCCTTGATGAAAGCCTTTTTGATAAATATACAACGGAGTTTACGAAACTTGAAAACGATACTTTGGATATTAGCGAGCATTATCAATTTGTACAAGAAGCAGAAAGTTGTTTAGATATTGATGGCAAAGAATGTATGCTCAATTCATTAGGTTTTGCACTTTGGGAAAAGTATAAAAGCCAGTTTTTTACCTTTAAATGCTCAGACGATGTTTGGTTAGAAATCGGAAAACAAAAAGACATTCAAAGGATTTTGGCATCTAAATTTTATGACTCAACAGAAAGAGCGAGTAAAAACAAACCTGAATTGCAACATAAATTCATGTTTAAAGATGGAGATAACAATAATCGAATTTACTATTTTGAGAAGAATGGAGTTGTTTTCATTTATAGAACTTTTGAAAACCATTCAGAGCATGAGAAATTTTTGAAAACGTCTTTTAATGAGAGTATAAAAGAGCAAATTATCAATAATTCAAAAACAAGAAAAATAACAATCAATCATGTATAAAATCGCCAAACCCTTATTTATCCACTGCCAAACCCCCATGCACGCGGGTAGCGGCGACGATTTAGGCATTGTGGATTTGCCTATCCAACGCGAAAGCCATACACATTACCCCAAAATTGAAGCCTCCAGTTTGAAAGGGGCTATTCGGGAGAGTTTTGAAGAAATCGCTAAAACTGACGACGATTTTACCAAAATTCATGTGGCTTTTGGTTTTGATGGTGCTTATATGCCAAAGGAAAATGTCAAGAAAAAATTCGAGCGTTCGGAAGACCAAGATTTCGCAGGTGCATTAGGGTTTTCAGATGCCCGTTTGCTACTTTTTCCACTCAAATCCATGCGTGGCGTATTCGTTTGGGCAACTTGTGGAAAAGTTTTACGCCGTTTGTCTTCCGAAATGAGTGAGTTGTGTAAAAAAACAACGGTATTGAAAGAAGTGGATGTACCAGAAAATAAGGTCATAGCCGCTGACAAAGCCCCCCTCAGTATCATAGGCAATAAAATTCAATTAGAAGAATACAGTTTTGATATTGAAGACAATGCAGATGCAAAAGCCATTGCCGCAGAGTTAGCAACTTTGACAGGTATTACTGAACTGAAACAAAAATTGGTGATTCTACCCGATGATGTATTTAGCTATTTTGTCCGCAACGCAACGGAGGTTGTGACACGCATCAAAATTGATAATGCCACGGGAACAGTCGCTTCAGGCGCGCTTTTTACAGAAGAATACTTACCTGCTGAATCGGTGCTTTACAGCCTTGTTTTGGCAAGTGATGTCTTCTCGAAAGTCGGTAAGGAGCATTTTGGCAGTGGTGAAGCTGAAAAAGTAATGGCTTATATCGAAACAATCGGCAAAGTCATTCAAATTGGCGGCAACGCAACGCTTGGAAAAGGTATTGTTAAAACTAAAATCGCTTAATCAAAATGGTCAATATTGAGCAAGAACGGGCTAAAGCAGCTTTTGAGTTTGCGAAAGATTCAAGTAAAGCCTATGGTAGCTATGTTAAAAAAGCACCAATGTATATTCTAAATAATGGCTTGACTAATTTTTTGGCTTTTGCCTATTCGAAACGGAAAGATGCCAATTGGAATAAACTATACAATGACATCAAAAAATGGTTTGCAGAAAAAGATAAACAAATGCTTATCAAAGTGAAACTAACAGGTAATAACGAGGAGTTTGTGTCGGTGATAGCCAATTTGAGCGATGAAGAATTACGCATCGTTACTGACGAAACCTTAGCCGTTTTGTCATGGCTACGCCGTTTTGTCAAATCAGAAGAATAGTTTTTCACTCAAAAAAATACCTTCAAATACTGAGGGGTCTAATCAAGATGGCAAAAGCAAAAATTATCCGCATTTTCCGCGATACCAATAAAATTCAGCTCGATGTCGAGGGTGAAAAACACTATCTGTTTATTGATAAGTTTTTAAACTTAGGACACTCTGAGTTGGCTCTCATGCAAGGTTTTGAGTTTGATGTTGAGTTTTTTATTGATAATTATGGAACTAAACGCATTTCTACTAAACCGAAACAAAGTGGAAGAGGTCATAAACCAGCCCAGACACAAAGAGCAGAGCAGCCAATTCGTGGCAAACTCACTTACAAAAAAATACAAGTTGGGCAAGATGACAATTTTGCTATTCACTTAAATAAAACTCGTTTGTTCGATAAAGACAGCTTCGATATTCAAAAACTGGATGGCAAAGGCGGAAAAACAACCTTGCAAACGGGCAAATATGCCGAAAAGGAAAAGCAAACAGCAACAGCTTGGTTGCCCAAAACTGAAACGATAAATATGGCAACAGCTGGACGACTGATGGTTGGTTTGGGCAGTGCATCGGTTTTTGAAACCAGTTTGGCATTTCATCATGTGTATGGTGTGCCGTTTATTCCTGCGTCTTCTGTGAAAGGCGTTGTGAGAAGTTTTGCTATTGAACAGCTTAAAGGGCATAAAAAAGAAAGTGAAGCAGCCGCTTTCTTTGAAAGCAAATTATTGTGTGATGTTTTTGGATGTCCAGAAAGTATTACTTATGAAGATGAAAATAAGAAGAAACATTCGATTGATTGTTTTTACAAACGCCATAAAAACGAATATAAGATTACTGAAAAACAAGGCGAAGTCATCTTTTTCGATGCTTTCCCAACCCCCTCAGTAATCGTCGAACCTGACATCATGAATCCGCATTATGGCGATTATTACGGTGACGAAAAAGGTAAAACACCACCTGCGGATTACCTTACACCCAATCCAATCATTTTTTTATCCGTTGCCAAAGGCACAGCTTTTCAGTTTATCATAGGTATCAAAAAAATGGAGCATTTGGATTTATTAAGCCAAACTAAAACTTGGCTCGAAGCGGCTTTGAAAGAAAAAGGCATCGGCGCAAAAACCGCCGTCGGCTATGGCTATATGAAATAGGAAAAATGTATGCTAGATTTTTTGCAAAATATAAGCCTCACTACTTATGATATAACACTCAAAGTAGAAACGGGCGGTTTTTTACCCGGTTTTACGGGTTCAACCTTGAGAGGGGCTTTGGGTCACGCTCTTTGGCGATACAATTGTCGGGATTATAAGCGAAATGTACGACCTTTTTCGTGTGGCGAGTCTTGTTCGTGTGTTGTGGGTCGTTTGTGGTTGCCACGAGGGCAGTTTCCGCAGGGGTATAATAATCGCTATCAGAATGCACCCAAACCTTTTTCGTTGACAGCACCTTATGCGCCAGAACCGCAATTGTACAAAAAAGGCGATACGCTCAAATGGTCGCTCACACTCATGGGTGACGTGAACCGCGAGTTTTTTAGACGCATCTTGCCTGCTATCGAGGAGGCGGTTCAAAAATTGGGTTCTCAGCGACTTGTTTTCCGTATTGAGCAGTTATCTATTGTCTCCGAGACACCTACGTTGGCTATCACGGACGATGATGTTTTGTTGGAGATGACTATTTTGACTCCCCTCAGTATTTATGAACGTGAAAAACTGCCCGAAGAATTGCGCTTTGGCTTGATTATCAAACATTTATTGGAGCGTTTACGCAATTTAGCTTATCTCTATGGGCAAGCACAATGGGCGGACGATGATATGATTTTGGCTTACAGCGCAAGAGCAGAGCATGAGGTACAAGTACAAAAACAAGTTTTACGAGAGGTCAATATTCCAAGAGAAGCCGATAAAAATCCGATTGTGGGCTATTTGGGAAAAGTCACTTATACAGGTCGTTGGCAAACATGGTTGTCCTTACTTCTTTTAGCCGAACAGATTAACTTGGGTCGTATGACAGATATGGGTTGTGGACACATTCATTTCAGTACAAAATAGCTCTGGCTACGAAATTTTCAAATATGCTTATCAATATCAGCAATCACCCCTCAGTATTATGGTCAAAAAAGCAAAAAGAAACCGCTATTGCCCAATTCGGAGACATTCAAGACATGACTTTTCCTCAAATATCTCCGTTAGCGACAAGCGACGAAGTTGTTCTTTTAGCTCAAGAATATCAACAAAAAATAACCACTAATCATACAAAAGAAACAACGACTATTCATCTGATGGGCGAATTAACCTTTACATTTGCTTTAGTCAAGTTGTTACAAGAAAAAGGGTTTACGGTCGTGTGCAGCACAACCAAACGGCTTATTTTAGCAGAAAATACAGACACAAAAACGGCTAAATTTCAGTTTCAAACTTTTAGAGCTTATCCTAAACTCTGACGATATGCCCAAAGTCCTTCTTTCTTTCATTGGACGCAACAAATACGAACGTTGTGTCTATGTCAATCCACAAACACAGGAACAATCGCCTGTTGTTCGGTTTGTAACAGAAGCTATTTGTGTCCTGAACTGTCAAAATTGGACAGAAAATGACCGCATTTTTATCTTTTTGACACCTGACGCTCGAACGGCTAATTGGTTAGGCAAAGCCTATGAGAATGACCCTGACGATACATTAGGTCTTAAAGAACGCCTCAACAACTTGGGACTAAAAGCCAAAATTGAACCCATCGAAATAAAAGAAGGTTTCGACGAAACGGAGATTTGGGCCAACTTCCAAACCATTTTTGACTGTATCAACGAACGGGATGCGATTTATTTGGACATCACCAATGCGTTTCGCTCCATTCCGATTTTTGCGACAACGCTGATGAACTATACTGAGTTTTTGAAAAAAGGTGTGAATCTTAAAGCCATTTACTACGGTATTTTTGAAAAACTGGGTCCTGTTTACGAAGTTGTCAAAAAATATCCGAACCCTGCCGACCGCCTTGTTCCTATTTTGGACTTAAAAAGCATTGTCGAACTTCAAGACTGGACGAGTGCCGCTAATGATTTTTTGCAACATGGTAACGCAACAGCTTTGGCCAAACAAGCTGAAATGGCAAAATTCCCTTCGAGTCGTGAATTTGCTGTCAATCTCAATGCCCTGACAGGTGCTTTTAGCACAGTGCGGGGTAAAAAAATGACGACAGGGCTTGTTTTTTCTGATTTGCGCCAAAATATACAAGATATTGAACGCGATGCGCCGAGGCCTTTGAAACCCATTTTAGAAAAAATCAATGCCGAATTACAGCCTTTTCAGTCCGACGACATACTCAATGGTTTTCGGGCTATTGAATGGTGTCTCAATCACAAACTCTATCAACAGGGCATTACTTTGATGCGTGAAGCCATTGTGAGTTATATTGGGCATAAATTGGGTCTCGATTTTTCTAACAAAAACGAAAGAGCCATTGTCGAAAAAGCCTTTACCATACAACTCCAAAAACTGCCACCCCACCCTACTCCTCAAATCGTTCAAAAAGCGTTGCGACAGTTTACACCGCCTCGGGGTCTATCGGCAGAAGACTTTGTGAATGGCATTACCTTGGTGTGTCGCAATCCAACATTCAGGGCATTGCACCCTATTTACACCGAAATCAGTTACGAATACCGCAACGACATCAACCACGGCGGCTATATGTCCGATGCGAAAGAGTCGGATGAATTTGTTCTTATTTTATTTCGGAAATATGATGAATTGAAAAAAATTATTGCTTTCTGAAAACATACAAAATCATGGTCAATTCTGAGGTGCGTCTCAAGTTTTGGGACGAAAAGTTTCAAACCAAACGCCGTTTTACACGAGCAGAATTGTTTGAACGGTTTGAACAAACGTTCAAAGAAACCCTCTCTTTGCGGACTTTTAGAACCGATATGAAAGAACTGCGCGAGCGCGGCGCACCCCTCAGTATTGAGCGATTCGATATTAGAAATACGATGCTCGATGAAGACAAAAAAAGCCACTATTCCTATCACGCTGCTTTTTCATTGACCCCCAAACAACCTCTGACGGCCCAAGATGCCGAGCGCATCAATCAAGCGATTGCCATTTTGAGGCAATTTCAACATTTGCCCCAATTCCGCGATTTGGAAACTATTTTATTCAAGTTGGAGCATGAAGCAGGTATCAAACCTTCGTCACCTAACAAAAACAATATCATCGCTTTCGACAAAATAGACAGCTTGCGTGGTCTCAATCGGTTAGAGATGCTCTACAATGCCATTAAGGAGCAACAAGTCTTGTCACTTTTTTATACAGAGTTTGCTCAATCGAATATCCAAACCTTGTTGCATCCTTATTTCTTGAAACAATACCACAATCGGTGGTATATCTACGGATTCGATGCCAACGAAAACCGAGTGCGCCCTTATGCCTTAGACCGTATCGAAAGGCTTGTGCCGACGACCTATCCTTTTATGCCCAATCGGGAGATTGATTTTGATACTTTTTTTCAAAACCGCATCGGTATTACCATGTACGGACACGAGCCTTTCGATACCGTTGTGCTGCGTGTGCAACAACCGCGTGCCTCGTATATGCTGACCAAACCCTGGCACAACTCGCAAATCACACTCGAACAGACCCCTCAGTATGTGGACTTTCAATTTGAGATATTGATTAATAAAGAACTCGAAGCGCAGGTTTTGGAATTCGGTAAAGATGTGGAAGTGCTGCAACCGCTTCATTTTAGGGAACAAATTCAGCAGGTTTTGCAACAAGCCCTGCAACAGTACGGCTGACATCAATCCACAAAAGCCACTTTTATGGGTATTTGCGACACACACAACACTTCTTCCCCATATTGCACACAGTAATTCAACACGCCTTCGAGGTGTCTCAACTGTCCATCATTGTCGTATCGCCGAATTGCAAAGGCCGCTTCAAGGGTCTGGAAATCTCTGTTTTTTTGATAGAAAAAACTGCTTTTGTCCAGCAACACACTGTCACCGACCGTCAAATGAATGGGCAAGCGAAACTGCAATCGCTCCGATTCCCAAACATCGTGGGCGGCAATCTCTACGGTCTCTCCTACCCTACGCGCATATTGGTATGCCACAACCGACAAAGTAGGCGATTTACTGAGGGGGTGCTGTGCGGGTGTTTCATCTATCGAAACGTGTGTTTCGGTGTCGCGTCCGAAATACAAAACCGCACAAGCGGTCAAAATCGAAAGGAAAGTCTTCATTCTATCTGCTTTGTTTTTTATGGTACAAAGCAGCTAATTGTAAGTGCAGGGTGATTGCACTTTAATAACGCGAAAAGGAAGATTTTAAAATGGAAATAAAAAACGCCGTCGAAGTTTTGAACTTCAACGGCGTTTCGTTTCAATACGGCTCACCAAAAAGACTTTCCAAACCCAAAAAGGCGTTCAAACCTTTGGTTTGACAGAACAACAAGTTTCAATACGGCTCACCAAAAAGACTTTCCAAACCTTTTGTGGCAGATAAAGATTGTTACAATTGCGAAAGTTTCAATACGGCTCACCAAAAAGACTTTCCAAACGGTGATATTTTTCCCTAGCAACAAAGGAACGGATTACCGGTTTCAATACGGCTCACCAAAAAGACTTTCCAAACGATAAATTTGTTCTCGAAAAAGGTGGTGCCCGATTCTGTTTCAATACGGCTCACCAAAAAGACTTTCCAAACT
>JAEUUP010000097.1 GCA_016787525.1 Saprospiraceae bacterium
CAACAACCCCCTCCCTGGGGCTATCCCACTCCACAACAAAAACCACATATTATAAACACAACCCCACCGCCACTCTAAAAAAACAACATTTTTGTACGCTTTTCGAGCGCAGCGAGAAACAGTGAATAACTGATAATTTAAGAGTTTTTAACAACTATAAACAAAACTGTATCAAATCACTTAGTAATCCAAAAGAAAAAATGAAAAAAGCACTATCCCTAAGTTTGTTTTTTTGCTTTTCAGCTATTGCAAATGCCCAAGTTGTTTTTGAAGACTTCCCATCATTCAATCAATTACTCGAACAAGCACGCACGCAAAAGAAACTGGTCTTTATTCAAATCGAATCGGATAAATGCGACCAGTGCAACGAGGTGGCGATGCAAGGTCTGAGTAGCACACAACTGAAAGAAAAGTATGCCGTCAATTTTGTTAGCACGAAAATCAAACCCAATACCCCTATTTATGAATCCACAATGGAAAAATGGGGCGCAAAAGAGGTAATGGGGTCTTTGTATTTGGATGCCAACGGTCGAGTTTTATTTAAAAACAATATGACCACCAGTTTGGCTATGCGGTACATTGAATGGGCAGATAAAGCCATTGCCAATAGTGCAAAAGTGGGCAATATAGATGAACTCATTGCAACCTATCAAAAAGGGGACAGAACGCCCGCCTTTTTAGAACAGTATATTTATGCGCTTCGCGAACTTGATAGAAACGCGGACGATGTTATGGAAGAATATGTTGGGAAACTCACACTTGATTCGCTGCGCAGTCACAAAGTGATAAAGTTTGTAAAAGAGCAAGGTTTGCCCCTCAATTCAATGGCTTATAAAGCCATTCATGCTATCAATAACTCAAAAGTGATAGATAGCATTTGGTACACGATGCCAAACGCTCAAAGGGTCAGCATCAACAACAAAACAAGTGCGACTACTTTTGCTTTAGCCGTCAAAACTAAAAATAGCTCTCTTTTATACAATTTGAGTTCGTTCACCAGAAATATTCATGGTCGAGACTATCGAAAAGGTCAAATAGCCGCTCTATCGCTGATTGCTAATTACTCAAAAGCCATCAAAGATACCGCACGCTTTTTGATGGATGGTGAACAGCTGGCAAGTTTTATACAGAACATCCCTATAGATACGATAAAAGCCGAAAGCAAACGCGAACTTGAAGCAGCTATCGCACAAACAGGCAATAATGGCCGTTTCACACTCAGGTCTAATTATTATGCTGATGAGTTGAATAGTACAGCATGGACTTATTACCTGATGACCAAAGACAAATTCAGCTTAGCGAAAGCCTTGGAATGGTCAAAACGCTCTATTGATATTTTCAAAGAAACGACACCCTCTGTCAATAATAGTAACAGTGCTTTTATGGATACCTATGCTCATTTGTTGTATAGACTCGAACGTTACGACGAAGCCATCGAATGGCAAACCAAAGCCATAGAAGCCTTGAAAGGCATAGATATGAGTGCCAAAAAGTACGAACAAGAGTTGGAGAAAATGAAAGAACGAAAATTGTAGCGATAGGGTTTTACTGAGGGGGTAAGATTACCCCCTCAGTATTGCACTTTATTTAAACTTAAACTTGTTTTGAAACACATCTAAGTTTATTTTCACAGATTCTAAGGCTGTTTTGTCGCCATAAGACTCTTGCTCCAATACCCAATGCGTGATATTGGTCTTTTTGCGTGCATAAGCCAGCACTTCGGTCAAATTGATACTGCCTTCACCGAGCCACGTGCTTTCGTCTTTGTTTTTGTCTTTGTCTTTGACATGCATCAATTCAAAATGTTTAGGATATTTTTTGAGCCAACGCATGGGATCCACTTTTGCAACTGCCAAATTGCCAATATCAAACTGTTGACAAACGTATTTCAAATCCAAATTGTCGAGCATGATGTCATAGAGATAATCGTCACCAAATTTTTGGATAAACTCTTGGTGGTGGTTGTGGAAACCAAAACGCAAACCCGCTTTGTGGACAATCTCACCGACTTTGTTATAGACTTCTAAACCTTTTTTGACGGCATCGAGGTTTTTGTGGTCAGCATCGAACCACGGACTGATGATGTATTTTTGTCCGAGGTTCAGAGCGTCTTCCATCACGAATTTCCAAACGTCTTCCATGTCGTTTTTAGCAGCATCCCAATGTTTCATACTAAACACTACGTGGCTTGATGGGATTTTAAAACCCAAATCGTCTGTGATTTTGCGGAACTCTTTGGACGAATAATTGTAAATCTTGCGGGTAAAATAAACGCCTGGATAGATATAGGAAGCAGGTTCGAGTTCTTTGAAGCCCATTTTGGCTAATTGTTCCAATGTTCCTTTTGGATCTGCTTTCATGGCATCGCGCACAGAGTACAATTGCAGGCAAGTGTGGCTTTCTCGTTTTTTTGATTCAAAATCTAAGTCAAAAAAAGAGGGTGCGAAGAGCGCACCACCGAGTAAAGTTGCGCCTTGTTGCATGAACCGACGACGCGAAACGGTTGAATTGTGCATTTTACGTAGAGTTTAGTTTGGTGAATGAAAATTTCGTGAAAATTTCGCTTACACGAGAGTGTGCTAAAATTAGTATCTTTCAACAAATCCCAATAAATTTCGCTGATTAGTTATCAAAACGATTCAAGTTTTTACCTTTGTTGTTCACTTTTCACGTCAAAATCCAATATCATTATGAAAAAGCTACTCATTGCGCTCGTTGTCTTAGGCTGCTTCGTGGCTTGCCAGTCTTCACAAAAATTTATCAACAAAGATGTGCCCAATACGCCCGCCGTCGGCTTCAATACTGAGGGGTCTGATGCCAAAGCGATTGAGATTGCCGACTCTGTGATGCGTGCTTGCGGAGGTCGCTATGCTTGGGACCAAACACGTTACATTCGTTGGACATTTTTTGGTCGTCGTTCTTTGTTTTGGGATAAAAAAATGGAAAAAGTGCGCATTGACTTTCTCGATAGCGACTTGAAGATTCGTCTCAACTTGAAAGATATGACAGGTCGTGTCTGGAAAGATGGTAAAGAGATGACTCAACCCGACTCTTTGAAAAAATACCTCGAACGTGGCAAAGGCACATGGATAAATGACTCTTACTGGCTCGTCATGCCATTCAAAATGAAGGATTCAGGAGTGACATTGAAGTATGTGGGGCAAAAACCAAACACTTTGGGCGTTGCCTGCGATGTCGTAGAGATGACTTTTAAGAATGTAGGCAACACACCCGACAACAAATACCATGTTTATGTCAATCCATCGAGCCATTTGGTTGTTCAGTGGGACTATTATGCCAAATACAGCAACGAAAAGCCCACCATGTCCACACCTTGGGCCGATTATCGAGGTTTACAAAATATCATGTTGGCTGTAAGTCGTGGCGAAAACCGCAATATGGTGCCTATGGGTGTTTATCTAAATGCGCCCGATTCTGTTTTCACCTCTTTTTATGAAGTAGATTGGGCAAAATTGAAGTAAGAGCCAATATAGTCGAAACACATTCGTCATTGAAAAAAGGTGAAATAAAAGCCGTATTACGAAGTAAACTTTATAATTTTGCGCCGCTTAGTGTCGCCTAATAGGCTCGAATGATTTTAGAATAGTTTAAAATCGCTCAGACGACGCTTCATTATTTGCTAAAAATTTAAGAATTGATGAATCAGGACAACAAAAACGCCATGATTGGCATGGTGTTAATTTTACTCATTTTGCTGGGTTGGAACATGCTTTCAACACCCTCGCAAGCTGAATTGGAACAGAAAAAAAGAACACAAGATTCGATTGCCAACGTGCAACGCATCAATGATAGTTTGCAAAAAGCCACAGCACCGACTCAAGTCCCCCCCTCAGTATCTGACTCTTTGAAAAAGGCACAATTGTCCAACGAAATGGGCAACTTTGCCAGTTTGGCGATAGGTAATGAGCAAACATCTGTACTTGAAAATGAAAACATAAAAGTTACTTTCACCAATAAAGGCGGCAAAATTCAGAACGTTGTTCTCAAAAAATTCAAACGGATTTTAGAAAACGAAAAGCGTGAAGACGTTATCACACCGCTTTATCTTTTGGAAGATACCAAAAACAAATTTGGCTTCAATATTCCAACCAATACTGCATCGGGTTCAGTCTCAACTGAAAACTTGTATTTCACCCCCTCAGTATCGGGCAATATTCTCACGTTCCGCGCTATGTTGAACGACCAAGTCGGCTTTGAGCAGCGTTATACTCTGGGTTCAGGCTACGATTTGGATTATTCAGTGAAATTCAACGGCTTGTCGTCTGTCTTGAAATCTGACGCTAAATCCATTCAGTTGAATTGGGAGAACAACCTTGACAAATTGGAGAAAAATGTCAATTACGAATCCTCTTATTCGTATTTGCACTTCAAAGAATCGGACAGTTCACCCGATTATTTGTCAGGCACCAGCAGCGATAAAAAAGAACTGACCAAATACCCCATCGAATGGGTGACGAACAGCAATCAGTTTTTCAGTACCATTTTGATAGCACCGGCGGGTAACGGTTTCAAATCGGCTATTCTAGAAACAGAAAACCATGATTTGAAACATGAAGACTTGAAAAAGATGATAACAAGACTCGAAATACCAACCGATGCTTTCGCCAATGGTTACGCCATGAAAATGTACATTGGGCCCAATGATTACGGTATTTTGAGTAAATACGATAATAAATTGGAGCAAGTCGTGGACTACGGCGGCTCTATTTTAGGTACAATCAACCGTTGGGTCATTCGCCCCATTTTCGACTTTTTGCACAGCATCATTGGCAACGTAGCGATATGTATTTTGTTATTGACATTTTTAGTAAAAGCTATTTTGTATCCATTGAGTTACAAAATGCTCATGTCGCAAGCCAAAACAACCGCTTTGAAGCCTGAAATCGAAAAGATGAAGGCCAAATTCAAAGACGACCAACAACGCATCCAAACAGAGCAAATGAAACTCTATGGCGAATACGGTGTGAACCCTCTCGGCGGTTGTTTGCCCACATTGTTACAGATGCCGATTTGGATGGCCTTATTCCGCTTCTTCCCTGCCACCATAGATTTCCGTCAACAAGGCTTTTTGTGGGCAAAAGACTTATCAGGTTTTGAAGAATTTATGAAATTGGGCTTTTATGTACCGATGTATGGCGCGCACGTCAGTTTATTTGCCTTGTTGTGGGGCTTATCGTTGCTTGTTTTTACATGGTACAGCATGAAAGATGTGGACATGTCAGGTCAACCCGCGGCGATGAAGTATATGCAATATTTCACACCACTCATTTTCATGTTGGTGTTCAATAGCTATGCAGCAGGTTTGAGTTTGTACATGTTATTCTCTAATATTTTGAATATTGGTCAAACCATCGTCACCAAAAACTACATCATTGACCACGACAAAATCCGTCAAGAATTAGAAGAACATAAGAAAAAGCCTAAAAAACAAAGCTTTTTCCGCCAAAAATTGGATGAAGCTATGAAGCAACAACAAGAAATGGCGAAACAACAGCAACAAAAGAAAAAGTAAGACATACGACTTTTATTGAGCGACAATGAGGTTCAAAACCTCGTTATCGCTTATTATACAACATACTGAGGGGTCTGTTTCGATGTGAATCAGACCCCTCAGTATGTTTACTTTGTAGCTAAGAGCGCGACCCTCGGACTAATCCGACGATGAACAACAATACTGCGCCACCGACTGCGCCCGTCAGTATTTGACCGACCATCGTTTTGCCAAATGAAACACCCAACGCACCCAGCAACCAGTTGCCAATGAATGCACCTAAAATGCCAATGATGATGTTGCCGATGATGCCCAAACCGCCGCCTTTGACAAGTAATCCTGCGAGCCAACCTGCTAATGCGCCTACGAGGAGCGTGTACAAAAGTGAATCCATGTTTTCCGTTTTTGATAGTGAAGAAATGTAGTTTGATAGTATGGTGTCGGGTGGTATTAAAGTGTGAAAAGATTTGTAAAAATAGTAAAACCTATTGAATATCTTTGCTCGCAAAATCTTTCATCTTAAAATTTTAAATTTCAACTATGTTCATTCATCATGTCTATTTTTGGTTGAAAAACCCAGACAGCGAAAGTGATAAAGCCGCATTGGTGGCTGGCTTGGAAGAACTCAAAGCGATAGAAGGTATCAAGATGGTGCATATCGGTTTTCCTGCGGCGACGAACCGCGATGTCATTGAGCGTTCTTATGCTGTGTCGTGGCTTCTGGTGTTCGATGATTTGGCTGCGGAAGAAGTGTATCAAGTGCATCCGATGCATCATGCTTTTATCGCCAAATGCGCGCATTTGTGGTCAAAGGTGATTGTCTATGATTCTGAAGGCTAAAAAAAACGGCTATTGCTTTGTGCAGTAGCCGTTTTTCTGTCAAAAACAGAATTTTTGTGGTGTAAATACTTGTTTTCGCTTTTTTGATTTTATCTTTGCGCGCCTTACCAAGTAAAATGACCAGCCAAATTGATTCGACTTGCTCAAAATACTGAGGGGTGCGAAGTTGTGAAACACAATCAACAATAAATGTCTATTTCTTATAAAAATCAAACTTAATAATGAGTGAAATTCTGAACGTACATGCCCGTGAGATACTCGACTCTCGTGGCAACCCGACAGTTGAAGTTGAAGTGATGACTGAAGGCGGGTTTATTGGCAGAGCAGCTGTTCCTTCTGGTGCTTCAACAGGTACACACGAAGCAGTTGAACTACGTGATGGCGACAAATCGCGCTATCTTGGTAAAGGTGTTTTGAAAGCGGTGGAAAATGTCAATGAAATCATTTGTGATGCTTTGATTGGTATGGATGCTTTTGAGCAACGCTTGATTGACAAAACGATGATTGACCTCGATGGCACGCCTAATAAAGGTAAGTTGGGCGCAAATGCTATTCTGGGTGTGAGTTTGGCAGTGGCAAAAGCCGCGGCTCGTGAGTCGAATCAACCTCTTTATCGTTATTTAGGCGGTGTGAATGCGCATGTCATGCCTGTACCGATGATGAATATTTTGAATGGTGGCGAACACGCTGATAATTCTATTGATTTTCAAGAGTTTATGGTTATGCCTGTGGGTGCAGAGTCTTTCAAAGAAGGTTTGCGCATGGGTGTTGAGGTGTTCCACGCGTTGAAAAATGTATTGAAAAAGAAAGGTTATTCAACAAATGTGGGTGATGAAGGTGGTTTTGCACCTAATATCAAAAGTAATGTTGAAGCAATTGATACAGTAATGACAGCCATTGAAGCAGCGGGTTATAGGCCTGGTGTTGATATTATGATTGCTATGGATGCAGCTGTGAGTGAATTGTACAATGCTGAAACGGGCATGTATGTGTTCAAAAAGTCTTCTGGTCAGCAAATGACTTCTGACGAATTGGTTGAGTTTTGGGTGGATTGGAGTAACAAATATCCTATCTTGAGCATTGAAGACGGTTTGGCAGAAGACGATTGGGACGGTTGGAAGAAATTGACTCAAAAAGTAGGCAATCGCCTTCAATTGGTGGGCGACGATTTATTTGTAACCAATGTGAGCCGTTTGCAACAAGGTATTACAAACGGTATTGCCAACTCCATCTTAATCAAAGTAAACCAAATCGGCTCTCTTTCTGAAACTGTTGATGCTGTGAACATGGCAACACGCAGTGGTTATACCAGCGTGATGAGTCACCGTTCAGGCGAAACAGAAGATACAACAATTGCAGATTTAGCTGTGGCTTTAAATTGTGGTCAAATCAAAACAGGTTCGGCAAGCCGCAGTGACCGGATCGCAAAATACAATCAATTGCTCCGCATTGAAGAGGAATTGGGTAGCATGGCAACGTATTTGGGTAAGTCGCTTTTGCGCTAATCTTTCCAAGTTTAATAAAAAAAGCCCGAAGCAAGAGATGCTTTCGGGCTTTTTTACTGAGGGGGTGTTTTTATTTACTTATTCGTAATAATCGAAACAGCTTGACCACGAGGTGCAACAGCATTGGCTAATCCACGTGCGACAAGTGTGTAAATCTTACCCGATTCAACGACTACATTCGGGACAGTGAACAAGACATTAGTTTGTCCTGAAATCTTGAATTTTAAATCATAAGTCCCGTTAGTTAATTCCACAAAGTCCGAAATCTTTGGAAAAGGTACATTGGGGAATTGGCTATTTATAGTCGCCACACCACCCGGTGCAACAGCTTCTACATCAATATTGACATTGACATCGGGAATCAGATGTACCAAACGAACTTTTGCTTTGCCCGCAGCAGGAGCTAATAAATTGTCTGGGCCATACAATGTACGGACTGTTTTCGCAGCATCTTTGTCTTGATAGACAAAAACAGAGTAACCAACATCTGTGGTATTCAAAGCTAAAGAATCCGTCGAAACCACTGCGCCTGATTTAGAAGACACTACTTTAAACACTGTCTTTTTGCCTGTTGTCAAAAGAGCTTCGTAATAGTTTGTGCCTTTACCATAAACAATTGAATCGGCATTGATTTTAGAACCATCTACTTGAAAGTCAATAGCTCTTGCATCTACCGCCGCATGGAAAACCTGAATTTTTCCATATTCTTTAACGACCACAGGTTCTTCGGTATCGGGTTGACAAGAACTAAAAAATAATGCAGCCGAAGCTAATGCAAGAATCGGTTTAGAAATTTTGTTGAACATAACAGATTGGATTTACGGTTAAAAAAATAATATTAGTATGAACAGATTAGTCATTTTCTCTTTTTATCAAAATTTTGTCAATACGCATACCATCCATGTCCACCACTTCAAATGAGAAATCGTTCCATTTGATAATCTCACCAGTTCTTGGCAATTCACCAAGAATGTGTAGAACAAAACCGCTGATAGTATGGAAACCTTCACGTGTATGCGATTCATCATCTACTTCAAATTCTTTCAAGAAATCGTCCCAAGGATACTGACCGTCAATGAGCCATGAGCCATCTTCGCGTTCTACCATTGCATAAGATATTTGACCATCATCTTCCGAAATATCGCCGACCAAAGTATCAAATACGTCATTTATGGTCACAATACCTACCAATGAGCCATATTCGTCAACCACTAAACCTTGATGTATTTTGGATTCTTTGAATTTCTCCAGAGCAGAATAAGCACTCATAGTTTCTGGGAAATAATTGACTTTGCGCACCATTCTATTGATATTGATGTGTTCACCTCGCAACATGGCAGACAAAATATCTTTAACATTTACAATGCCCTGTACATTGTCCAATTCATCGTCGCAAACAGGATATACTGCATGTCCATGTTTTTGGATTTTCGCCAAATTCACGTCATTTGAGTCATTGACATCCAGCCAAACGATGTCTGCACGATGTGTCATCAAAGAACCCACTTTTTTATCGCCTAAGTGAAACACATTTTCGACAATATCTTGTTCAATTTCTTCAATCGCTCCCGCCGTTGCACCTTCATCAATGATGGCTTTGATTTCTTCCTCAGTCACTTTTGAGCTATCCATTTTGATACCTAAAAGGCGCATAAACAACTCCGTAGTACGGCTCAAAAGCCAGATAAACGGACGAGTCAAACGAGACAACCACGACATTGGAATCGCTATTAGTTGCGCTACGGCTTCGGGTTTCGATAAACCAATACGCTTGGGTATCATTTCGCCAAAAACGATGGAAATGAAAGCCACAAAAAGTACATTCAATACTTTTGCTATCTCAAGTGCGTAAATACCTATCACTGGAATTTGTCTGATCCAAGGTTCCATTTTTGCAGCATAAGCCTCGCCACCGACAATACCGAGTGTGATGCTGACAAGAGTGATACCTATTTGAACCGTTGAAAGATAAACATTGGGTATATGAGTGAGTGCTAATGCCGCTTTTGCGCCACTATGTCCACGTTTTGCAGCTAACTCCAAGCGAACCTTTCGGGCAGAGCTGAGTGCAATCTCAGACATAGAAAATATACCGTTGATGAGTGTTAATGCAATGAGTAATAAAAAACTCTCCATTTTGTAGTTTTAAAAAATCGAGCGCAAAAATAATATATTCGGGCAATTAAAGCCTAATTTTGAGCGCGAATCAAAAAGTTAATATTGAATAATGAATTTACAAAGTACCGTTCTGATTGATAATCAATTCTTTCCACCTATTTCTTATTTTAAAAGTATTTTACAATCCCCTCTCCAAAAAGCCTCTATAAAAAGGATTATTTTGGAAAAAAATGAGCATTTTCAAAAAGGTACATATCGAAATCGTTGCCATATTGCAACGGCGCAAGGCATTCATGTATTGAGTGTGCCTCTGAAAAAAGGAAAAAATCAGCAACAAAAAATAACGGATGTGCAGATTGCAAATGATGTGAATTGGCAACGTCCTATGTGGCGAACGCTACAAACAGCTTACGGCAATGCTCCTTTTTGGGAACACTATGCGCCAATATTTGAGCCGTATTTCAGTCAGAATGTTGATTTTCTTTTCGATTATAATAGTCAGATAATTCATACAATTTTAAAAATATTGAAACTCGATAAGTCTGTATCTATTTCTTTTTCACACACTTATGAACCTATTTTTACTGAGGGGGTGGACTTGCGCAACTCTATCAAGCCCAAATCGGACGACAAAAACCATACTCGATATGCCCAAGTTTTTGAAGACCGCAATGGTTTTCTACCTAATCTGAGCATACTCGACCTTATTTTTTGTTGCGGAGGCAAGCAAGCTCTCGATTATTTGCAAAAACCATGAGGATAACAACAACGACGGCTTTACAGTTCAACCAAGTGCTGCGTCAAGGCAGCTTTATTCTGATTTCTATCCTTTTAGCCAAAAGTAGTTTGACAACTTTTGATATTGGTGTTTATGAAACCTTACTATTTATCGGCACTGCTATGAGTTATTTTTGGTTGAATGCCTTGATTCAAAGCAGTTTAACATTTACCCCCTCAGTAAATACAGCTGAAAAGCCCAAAACTGTTTTCAATATTTTTTTGATATTCAATGCCTTTAGTTTGCTGCTCTGCCTCATTCTATGGACGTTCAAACCCTTTATCATTTCTTTTTTTGCAGGCAAATCGGAACTCCCGTTTTATGACTTGTATGTTTTTTCACTACTTCTCAGTTTTCCTCCTCTCCTACTCGAAAGCCTTTGGACTGTCCAAAATACCCCCCTCAGTATTTTAGCCTACTCGTTGGTGTCGCATCTACTTTTGCCTTTTGCTATTGTACTGCCTTTGTGGTTCTATATGCCTTTTATTTATAGTTTTTACGGTATGATTGGAGTCGCTTCGATTCGCTATATTTGGTTGGTTGTCCATATTCTATGCACCTATGGTTTCTTTTCTATTGATGTAAAAATAATACGACTTTTTTTGACATTGTCGCTGCCTCTCATGGCTTATTCATTTCTCAATGGTTTTGTCACTTCTTTCACAGCATGGATTGTGCAATGGTTTTACGAAGGAGATAACATGGTTTTTGCTGTTTTCAGATATGGTGCGCGCGAATTTCCACTGTCGCTCGCTTTGGCAACAGGTTTATCGAATAGTATGATTCCTATTTTGACCGAAACGACACAAGTAGGTATGCAATTATTGAAACAAAAGTCTGAACGCTTGTGGCATATCCTTTTTCCAACTTCTATCGGGTTGATGTTGACTGCGAAATTTTTATTCCCATTGGTTTTCAATCCTTCATTTACTCAAAGTGCAGACATATTTTGCTTGTTTTTATTACTTCTGACAAGTAGGGCTTTATTTCCACAAAGCATTTTGCTGGCGTTAAAGGAAACCAAAACGATGCTGTTTATTTCTATCATCGAAACCTTATCCATCATCATTTTGAGTTTTTTGCTCATTTTTCCGTTGGGTACTGAGGGGGTAGCTTGGGCATTGGTAATTGGTTTTTTGATTGAAAAACTATTAATTGCTTTATTTTTAAAACAAAAACACAACATTAGTATGAGTGATTACACAAATATTCGCCTTTATACAGTCTATTCGTTGTTTCTGTTGGTGAGCTATGCGCTCAGCAAACTACTGTAAAAAACTCTAACAAAAAACCCGCAATGCTTTCACATCGCGGGTCTCACCCAATTGTTTAACCGATTTAAAATTCTTATTTTTTATTGATTTTTCAACCAATGCTTAATCACTATTGCTTGAAATAAGACTCTTTGTTTTTACCGCCATTTTCAACATTTTCAAAACGAGCCTTAAATTCTTTCGTTTTTTCTAAATCATTCTTACGAGCAAAAATTTCTTTTAAAGCTATCAAAGTATTGCGATCGTTCGGATTGATACTTTCAGCTTTTTGGAAATAAGGCAAAGCTTTGTCAAACTCAGCTATCATGGCTTTTTCAGCAGCTTCATATTTTTTCTGACCTTCTTTGCTGAAATCACTTTCCAATTTTTTCATTTCTTTACTGAAATTAGCCGCTTTGTTGTAGAACGATGCACCGATTGAGTAAATCGCATCCACATTTTTGCCGTCAATTTCGAGCGTTTTGTTGAAATACACCATTGATTCTTCGGCATAAGCTTTGGCTTTGGCTTCATCTTTTTCTGATTGTGCTAAATTATCCAAAACATTACCAAGCGTTGAATACAATGTCGCATTTTTAGGCTCTTTTTTGATGGCTTCTTTGAGTTGTGTAATCAGTTCTTCCAACTTGCCGTCTTTCAAATAATGGTTGATACGTGTAAAAAGGATTTGCGTATCTTCTGGATATTTTTTTGCACCTTCTTCCAACACAGTCAATGCTTTAGCTCTGTCTGTTTCTACTAAAACTTTGTACATAGATGAATAGATGAAAGACGTATCTTTTTTAGCTGCAATCAATTTTTCGTAGATAGGCATTGCGTCTTTCTCCATTTCTGAATATGTTGACAACAACGCTGTGTAGTACAATTGTTTGTTGTAGTCATCTGCTTTGTCCATTGTACTTTTGACACCATTAGCTTTCAAAGCATCGTGAATAGTCAAAACACTTTTGAAACTTTTATAAGCATTCACGTAATCTTTTGCATCTGTCAAATCTGAACCATTATTGTTCACATTCACTTGTGTCTCAGAAAGAGCTGACGTGATTTCCTTAATCTGTTTTTTATCTTGTGTCCCTTTCAAGGCTTCCAAAAGAGCGTCTGAAGCCATCAAACCCGCTTTTGTAAATTCTGCTTTATATTGTTTGCCCAAAAGTTGTTGAGTCGAACGTTGTAAATTGTCAATTGAAGCCATTTCGTTGTACAATTTACCTTTCCATAAAAGAGCTTCCCAATTTGATTGATTTTCAGATGCTTTCATCATTTCTTCAACCGCTGTTTCAGCATCTTTCAATTTTTCTTTTTTACCACCAATTGCTTTTATTGCTTTTTTAGCTTTTGAAATTAATTCAACAGGTGTTTGAGCATTAGTTGTGCCGATAAACAGCGTAAGTGCGAGAATTCCCAATATGAGTTTCTTCATCTAGCTTGAAATTTTTATTGTTTTTAGAAAAATGAACGTTTCACTATTTGACAATTATGACGTAGCAAAACCATTTGGTTAGTTACTGAATTGTTAATCTTTTCAAAAAATTTCTGCAAAGGTAAAAAACCGTTTTCAAGATTTTATTCTGAGACATGGCTTTTTTACCGAAAAATACTCCCCCTCAGTATTTTCACTTGAAATATACTAAAAAAGGTCAGTAAGGATTGAACCTTACTGACCTTTATCACTTCTTAAAATTCGTCTTTTCGAAATTAGTTAACCTAATTCCGAATTATTTTGCAGCTGCAATGCTGACTTCAACCATAAAGTCGTTGTCAATCGCTTTGTCGCCCAAATTGTCGAAGAAGCTACCTGAACCATATTTGATACCGTATTTTGTACGGTCAATTTTGAATGATGCCGTTGCATTAACACCTGTTTTAGCAACAGTGATGGTTGCAGGGAATGTCACTTCGTTTGTGATGCCTTTGATAGTCAAAGCTGCTTTTACTTCAAAATTATTACCACCTTTTGGTGTAACAGTTTTCAAAACCAAAGTTGATTTAGGCGACTTGTCAACACCGAAGAAATCATCAGCTTTCAAGTGACCTTCGAGTTTTTTGCCCCATTCGCCTTTTGTGTCTTCAACTGAAATAGAAGTCATGTCCACATTGAATGTACCACCTACAACTTTGCCTTTGTCAACTGAAACTGTACCATCTGAAAATTTCACATAGCCCCAGTGTGAGCCTGATACTTTTTTACCAGTCCATTTGAATGTACTTTTTGATGCGTCCAATTTGAAAATAGTAGGTTTCAAAATTGTTGCTGAACTCAACGCCAATACTGCCAATGCAGCGAAAAAGAATACTTTTTTCATCGTTTTTTTTAAAATTTTGATTTGAAAATAAATGTTTAAGAATAAATCTATCGCAAAGGTAAAGCATTATGTGTATAGACACTTAATTTCTAAACGTCTTTTTTGAAAAAAAATTTTGTGACATCGAGTAATTAGACAAAAATAGGTTTTCGAGTCACTAAAATCGAGTCTGCTTTATATTTTCGTTAACAAAAAAAGTGTCGGTGAAGAAAAACTTCTACCGACACTGGATAAAGACATTTGCTTTTTACACTTTCAAAAATATTTTTTTCACATAAAACGGATAAACCATCAGCCAACACACGGTCACATAGAGCAAAGACCAAATGAATGACGCAAACTCATTGACACCTAAAAATTGAGATATAAAATGGAATGTACTTTCGTGAGCATTGACGATTTCGCCTGCACTGTTCTGGGTTTTGACGAAGGTTTCCAGAATCATGATGAGATATTCAGAAATCAAATAGGCTAAAATCGCATTTGTACCAAAAACAACCCAAAACTTGCTGAACGTTTGTTGCTTCTTGACATCTACGGCGTAATAAACTGCTGTGAAAATGGCCAGCGATAAACCGCCTGCTAAGAGTACATACGAACTCGTCCACAATTTTTTATTGATTGGAAAAACAAAATCCCATAACAAACCGCCAAGAATCAAAACTGTGGCGGCGATGAGTAGTTGTTTGACTATCAAATATTTGTCCTTTTCAGTGCCAATATATTGTCCGACCAAATACCCGATCAAAAAGGTCCCCAACGAAGGTAAGGTACTCAACAAACCTTCGGGATCAAATGCCAAAGTATCGCCATGGTACAAATGGCTGTCGCCGAAAAGAAACCTATCGAGATGTCGAACGGCATTGTTTTCCAAGGTCAAATCCCCAAAACCCAACAAAATGAACCAGTAGCCGAGCAGTAAAGTCGCCACTAAACCGATGATTTGCTTGTGATTGAGCGTTAAAGCTAAAACAGAACCTATACCATAACACAATGCAATGCGTTGCAAAACACCCAAAATACGCCAATTACTGAGGGGTTTGCCCACATAAGGGAAAGCGTAGAGCAGGACTCCTAAAAGGAACAAAATCAATGTCCGTCGTCCGATTTTTTTCAGTAAATCCGCTGTCAATGTGTGGTTATTTTTTTTGAAAGCAAACCAAGCGGATAATCCTGTGATGAATACAAATGATGGGAACACCAAATCAGTGGGTGTGAAGCCGTGCCAATTGGCATGGTGGAGCGGTGCATAAGAAATTGAACCATCGCCAGGCGTATTGACGATTATCATAAACGCGATGGTCATGCCTCGAAATATATCGAGCGATTGTAAGCGGTTTTCCATTTTAAGTTGTGTTGTTTAAAGTTTTGGTTCTTCTATAAATTCTTTTATCAATGTACACCAATGCGAGGTAAAATAGAAATTCTCATTGTTTCAATAGCTCCTTCATAAGGCAAAGCATTTTTTCATCATAAATTTCCTAATTGTTTATACCCCCTCAGTATCCATGGCTTTAATAGCCATTTTTGAGAGTTCAAAAACGCCGTGAATCAAACCTCCAAATCGAGGGTCCTTCGTTAAGCCTTTTTTCCAACGAGCATAAATCTGTTGCATGATGACCGCATTTTTGTACAAGCCGAAGATATAGTAAAAATGAATGTCTGTCACATCTCGCCCTGTCAGCTCTGCATAGTTCGATACAACTTCTTGTCGGGTCAAGCAGCCTTTGAGCCACGTGAGATTGAACATTTTTGAAAAATCTGAATCTTGTGGCTCGCACCAATAAGCCAAAGCCGCACCCAAATCCATCAAAGGGTCGCCGACAGTGGACATTTCCCAGTCTAAAACACCGATGATTTCTGTCATTTCGGTATTCCAAACCACATTGTCGAACTTATAGTCATTGTGCAAAAAAGTCGGTTGTTGTGGACGAGGTTCAAAGTTTTGCATCCACTCAGCTACTGTTTCCATATTCGGCACATCGTCGGTTTGGCTGTTTTGGTAGCGTTTTATCCAACCATCAACTTGTCGGCGAACATAACCTTCGGGCTTTCCCAAAGTGATTAATCCCGTTTTTTGAATGTCTAAAGCGTGCAAATGTGCCAAATTTTTCACTAACGCAGACGAAAGTTCTGTCATTTTTTCGGGCGAATAATTCAGCTTGGGCGCATGATTGGCACGCAAGATAACCCCTTTGAGCCGCTGCATGACGTAAAAAGGCGCACCTAAAACCTCACCCGATGCCTCCATACTGAGGGGTCTTGGAATCTGAGTGAAACCTGCTTTTTCTAACAAACTCAGCACCCGAAACTCGCGTTCCATATCGTGTCCACTCTTGATATTCGCGCCAAATGGTGGACGACGCAGCACGTATTCTCCGCCCTTGTCGGTTGTCAAAAGATAAGTCAAGTTGGAATAACCGCCCGGGAATTGGGCTGTCTCGACAATAGAACCGAAGTCGTCTATTTGATGTTGCAAATAGTTTTGAAGTTGAGCAATGTCTAATTCTTCGCCCTGTCGGACTTGGGTAGCACGGTCTGGTTGCATAATTGATTTTTACATAATTAGGATAAAGACAAGGACAAAAGACTCTAATTGCTTGATTTGTACAATTTTACAATCAAAGTCTTTTGTCCTTGCACCTGTTTTATTCAGAATTACCATTGGCACTGTCGCGGTAGTTCAAAGCAGGTTTTCTATCACCCAAAAGTGGCGCATATTTGAAATCTGAACCGCGAGCCGCTTTCCACTCCGCTGTGGCTTTATCAATCAATGATTTATCCATCAATAAATCGAGACCCATCAAAGTCATGGTTTTAGCAGCGACCATCATGCCTTTGCCCCCAATATCTGTACCGCCACACGCGACGGCTTGCCAACTGTGTGCAGGCGTGCCTGGAATCCAAGTCGCTGTGCGCAAACCCACCGTTGGCACGGCAAAACTCACGTCGCCCACGTCCGTTGAGCCGCCACCTGTCCGATACGATTCATCTTTGTAAGGTTCAATTTTGGAAGCGTCCATGATATTAGGACGATTTTTGGCAGGAAAAGATTCTTGCAGTTTCTGCCCGAAAGCTATCTCTTCGGCTGTGTAGTTGACACCGCCAACTTTTGTCAAATTGGCGTGCATGGCTTGTGCCAAAACAGGCACAGGCAAAATCTCATGCGTACCGCCGATGATTTCGTATTCGACTTTTGTATCTGTCCCCATCGCTGCACCGTTGGCACATTTGACGATTCGGTCGAACAAATCTTTGACCACATCGCGTCTGGGGTGACGTGCGTAGTAGTACACCTCGGCAAAATCTGGCACAACGTTCGGTGCTTTACCCCCCTCAGTAATCACATAGTGAATCCGTGATTCTTGAGGTACGTGTTCGCGCATCATATTCACCATATTGTCCATAGCTTCAACGCCATCCAAAGCAGAACGTCCTCGGTCGGGTGCGCCAGCAGCATGAGCAGATTGTCCTCTGAAACGGAATTTCGCTGAAATATTCGCCAAAGCCGATGAGGGATTTGCTTCATTGGTTGCCCCTGGGTGCCAGTGGATGACCACATCTACCCCATCGAACAAACCTGCACGCACCATATATACTTTACCGCTGCCCCCTTCTTCGGCAGGCGTTCCGTAGAGTTTAATTGTGCCTTTGAGTTTGTTTTTGACCATCAAATTTTTCAATTCGATAGCGGAAGCCACGGATGCTGTACCAAACAAGTGGTGTCCGCAACCATGTCCACCCGCTTTGCCTGCAATGGGCTTTTTGACGGGTTCTGCCGCTTGTGAAAGACCTGGCAATGCGTCGTATTCTGCCAAAATCCCGATAACGGGTTTGCCTTCACCAAATGTGGCGACGAAAGCCGTTGGGATGTCGGCTACACCTGCTTGGATAGTGAAACCATTGTCTTTCAATGTCTTTTGATGCAATTTAGAACTTTCTACTTCTTTGTAACCCAATTCGGCATGATTCCAAATCTGCATAGCAATGTTTTTGTAGTCGGCGTATTTGCCGTCTAAATCCTTGATGGCTTCATTTTTTAAAGCCTCTTTTTGTTGCGCTTCGGCAGTTGATACAAGTCCAAGAGCCAAAAAACATAAAAAGTAAAACTGTTTTTTCATCATGATGGAATTTGATTTTAGACTAAAATTTTTCATTGGGCTAAAAGTATAAAATCACGATGATTTATCCTGCTTTTTTATAAATCTCTTAGAAAATAATATCCAAACCTCAAAAGTGAAAAATGGAAAGTGTAGCATTCAAAAAATATCACTACCTTAGCCACGTGAAACAAATGGCAACCATATTATTACTTACTTTGATACTCTTTAATGCCTTTGGGTATTATAGTCTATTCGTGTATGAAAAAAAACAAGCTCGTTTTACAGAATTACAAAATATAGCTGACTCTGATTTGCAAGTTATAAAAATGAATGTGGCTATTTACACATCCGTAGGAGATAGAGACTTTGAGTATCTTGACAAAGAGATGTGTATAGAAAATAAAGCCTACCACATTGTCAAAAAGAAGATTGTAAACGATACGGCTTATCTATATTATCTCCGCAATTTTAAGCAAGAAACGTTGCAAAAACAACTGAACAATATAGTTGAAACACAAACACTAACCAAACAATCTTCCAATAAAGAAACGCCCCTCAAACAATTGCTGAATAACTTTTTGAAAGATTACATTTCTGACAATATTTATATTCTTGTTGTCAATTACCCTACGCAAATGCTTGACACAATTATATTAGGCAATGCTTCAAAAAATATGCTGTCTTCACCTGACTTATCCAATCTGACGCCACCGCCCAAAGTGGTCTAGTTTCATTTTCCCAACTCAATATTATAAAATTTTCAAACAGAATAGTACATTTTGATGTCCTGAATACCCCTCAGTATAATGGACAATGGCTATTCGTTTGGAGGCAATTACATTAATTATATGCCCAATTTACCAATTGGCAAAAATATATTCAATGAAAAAATTATTTTATGCAGGCATTATTGGTCTGATCTTATTTGAAATAGCCAACGTTTATTTCATTATGCCCATGCCAGGTGGTAGTCAAGAAGTGAACAGTGTTGAGGCAGCTTATTTTCTTCATTCTTGGCGTTGGATACTGAGGGGGGTGTTTTGGCTGCTGGTGGTTTTGGGCGCACAATCTGCTTTTGCAAGTAAAAAGTGGATACCTACGCTGGCCTCTCTTGCCTTAATGGGCGTTGTGTATGCCACTAATTTTTACATGGCTGCCGATATTATGTTCTATCAACCTAAAAGATTAATAATGAAAAGCATTAATGAAAATGTGGTTGAAAAGGACAAATTAGTGATAGGCATATCCTATGAAGGACAAGCGAGAGCCTATCCAATTCAATATTTGGGTTATCATCATCAGGTGCGAGATAGCATTGTGGGTAAGCCGATAATGGTAACCTACTGCACAGTTTGTCGCACAGGCCGTGTATTTGAGCCTATCGTCAATGGTAAAATTGAAGACTTTAGGTTAGTTGGCATGGATCACTTCAACGCTATGTTTGAAGATAATACAACCAAAAGCTGGTGGCGGCAAGCAACAGGTGAAGCCATTACTGGCCCTTTAAAAGGACAACTGTTACCAGAGTTTCCATCTATGCAAACGACCTTGTCGAAGTGGGTTGAGTTGTATCCAAATACATTAGTAATGCAAGCGGATACAAACTTTCAAGTAGCGTATGATAGTATGAGGACTTATGAAAAAGGTAGGTTAACAGGTAAGTTGACGCGTCGTGACACAGCTTCATGGCAAGACAAATCGTGGGTTGTTGGGGTTGAAATAGGTACTGCCAATCGGGCCTATGATTGGAATCTGTTGCAAAAACAGCGTATTATTTATGACGAATTGGCGAAGCAACCCATTGCTATTTTGTTGTCAAGAGATAATAATAGTTTTGTTGTCTTGGAAAGAGTTGATAAAAACCAAAGGTTTTTGCTACAAAATGATACTATAAAAAGCGCACAAGGGAATTACAATTTTATGGGCTACTCTCTCAATTCAAAAATTCCAAATTTGAAAAAAGTGAAAGCTTACCAAGAATATTGGCATAGTTGGCGCACGTTTCACCCTATTACTTTGCAATAATGTCAATACTTCGGTAATTCTTTAGTTGAAAAACGGCGGCTTCACCGCCGAAAAAATAAAACATCTCGCTCCAAAAGGTCTATTTGCCGCCTTCGGCGGCTATTTTAAGTTATTTTAGGTACTAAACAATTACCAAACTATTGAATGTAGTTATTGAGTTTTATAAATTATGTAGCACTTTAACTAATGAATCGTTGTTAAAAATGGCTCTGTAAATCAGTTTGCCAGATGAATCAAATTTAGACATTAAACCGTTTTTTTTATTTTTTTCAAACTCGGCAATGTACTCTATAAGACCGTTGTCATACCAAACGGTATCGCCTTTTTCACGTTGTGCAGTACTATCGTAGTATTGTACTTCCTTTGTTTGACCATTGGGATGGTATATAGTCGTCTTCCCAGTTTGTTCATCGTTGATAAAATTTCGAATTGTTTTTGTTTTGCCATCGAGATAAAAATCAATCATTAGACCTTCTTTTTTACCATTTATGGTTTGGTATTCGCGTCTCACTTTACCATTTTCGAAATAAAGAAACTGCTTTTGTGGCTTATCAACTTGTGGTTGACAGGCAGAAATAAATAAAAGAAATAAAAAAATAAATAGCAACGATGATTTAAACATGTCAGTCGGTTTTATTCAAATAATATGATACATAAAACATCCTGCGTTGAGTTTAAATACTGAACGCAGGATGTTAATTTTTGAGTTAAAATAAAAATACGAAAGCTAATTTTCACAATTAAGTAATACGATTTTAATAAACTACACCATTACGAACTGTTTTTTTGCAAGCAAAAAAAAGCGTGCTTTAAGAATATTTCTTTCGGATTGAAGCTAAAAATTGAGGCTTCTGCCTCAATTTTTAGCTTCAATCCATAAAAAAATTTATTTTGTACGCCTTTCGTGCGTAGCACGAAACAGTGTGTAATGGTGTAATTTATTTCTGTCGCGT
>JAEUUP010000124.1 GCA_016787525.1 Saprospiraceae bacterium
GTGGACTTTTTGGAGGGAAGGTTTAATTTTTTTCAAGTTCGGGCGCAGCCCGAACTTGAAAAAAATTAAACCTTCCCTCCATTCCCCCTTTTTTCGGCGGCGAAGCCGCCGTTTTTCAACTAAAAAATTACCGAAGTATTGATTCATGTAAAATCGAATTTAAAACTTTTGCAACCAAAATCACTTCTCAGACAAAGCAGCCAACAAGTCTTCCAAGCTTTGCAATGTCATAGTAATTCCTTCTTTGAAGCCCATTTCAATCATTTGCTCCATGCGGCTGAGAGATTCATTATAAATGATGATAGCGACTTTTGTCTTTCCATTTTGCTCACTAAAACTCAAATCCCACTCGGAACCTGGCAATTCAGGGTTTTCATCTGCGTCTGCAAAAGAGTTATACAATTGAAAATTGGTTTTGGGGCTAATGGAAGTGTATTTCTGAATAGCCCAACGCTCATACCCTTCGGGACTGACCATGGCGTAAAACCGCCGTCCACCTACTTCAAAGTTCATAGATTTTGTTTTTGATGCCCATGGTTTAGGTGCCCACCACTGGTCAAGTAGTTCTTGTTTGGTGTAAGCATCCCATACAAGCGGGAGTTCAGCAGCAAATTCTCTGATTAGAGTTACCGTTTTGGCTGCTTTGTCAACGGTAAAATCGAGTTGCAAATCATTTTTCATTTTTTTCATTTTTTAATTTTGATAAAACGTCGTCCAGTTGGTTGAATCGGGTTTCCCAAATTTGGCGGAATTGGTCTAACCAAATATCTATTTCTTTCATTTTTTCGATGTCGAGGGTGTAGTAAATTTCTCTGCCTTGTTGTTCCTGTTTTACAATGTCGCACTCGGTCAAAATGCGTAGATGCTTTGACACAGCTTGCCGACTTGTATTGAAATTTTCAGCAATCGCATTTGGGGTCATTGCTTGCAAGGCAATTATGGTAATTATGGCACGCCTTGTCGGGTCGGCTATGGCTTGAAAAATGTCTCGTCTCATTTTTTTATTTTTCATTAAGAAACCAATCGGTTGCAAATATATGCGCAACTAATTGGTTTCACAAATTTTTTATTAAGATTTTTATGAAAAATACTGAGGGGGTAGAAGTAAATAGATTTGACTCTATTGGAGGTCAAATCCGATTGATTGTTGTTTTCTTATAAAAAACAAACCAAATAATTTGCGTAGTCAAATAGCTACACGTATATTTGTAGTCAAATAGCTACATAATGAATTTAAGACGTGACGTTTTTCAAGCCATAGCAGACCCAACACGACGAGGGATTCTTGTTTTAGTGGCATCACAGTCCATGACTGCTGGCACAATAGCGGCTAATTTCGAGACTGCTCGACCTACTGTTTCCAAACATTTGCAAATACTTACGGAGTGTGAACTTTTGAAACAAGAACACAACGGGAGGGAAATTTTTTATCACTTAAATCCTATAAAAATGAAGGAAATAGCAGATTTTATTGAGCCTTTCCGCATGATGTGGGAAGAGCGATTCGACAAATTAGAGTCAATTATGAAAAATTATCAATCAAAAGAATAAGTAATGATATACAAAACCCAAGTTACTGCCGAAGATGGCAAACAAGAACTCTGGATTACAAGAGAATTTGATTTGCCCTTGTTCTTGCTTTTCAAGGCATTTGTCGAACCGGAAATTGTCGAACAATGGATGGGAACAAAAGTGTTGAAACTCAAAGCCCAAACTCATGGCAGTTATCAATTCGAAACCACTGACCCTATGGGCAATAAACACCGATTTAATGGTGTGATTCACGGTATTGTTGAAAATCAGTCAATTGTTCGGACTTTTGAAATGGAAAAAACAGGTTTTCCAGTGCAACTCGAATTTTTGAAGTTTGAAGAAATCACGGAACAAACCAGCCAATTGACTATGCAAGTTGTGTATAAATCAGTAGAAGATAGAGACAAAATGCTAAAATTGCCATTCGCACAAGGCATTAACATGGCTCACAATCGCCTACAAGATATCGTTAAGAATTTAAAATACTGAGGGGGCATAATTAAAAACAAGTTTTTTACAGTTACACGGCATTGGTCATGTTTTCAGCTTGATGCGACATCACAAGTTCCCTAGTCCTTAGAGGGGTTTTTTCGTGCGTAGCGTGGGACAGTGATTTTCTGTAAAGCCTTAAATATTAATAAATTATGTCCAATACTTCGGTAGTTTTTTAAGCGTAAATAACGCCACCTGTGGCGGCGGAGTGGACTTTTCGGAGGGAAGGTTTAATTTTTTCGGCGGCGAAGCCGCCGTTTTTCAACTAAAAAATTACCGAAGTATTGATGTCCGCTCTTCATATAAAATAACTCAAAATGGAAAAGAGAAATAAAATTATCTATTGGGTTTCGACCCTTTGGTTGGCTTTGGGCATGGTATCAACTGCCATCGTACAACTTATGCGTATGAAAGAAGAAGTGGACAATATCACGCATTTGGGCTATCCGCTTTACTTTTTGACTATCATCGGTATTTGGAAGGTTTTGGGCGTGGTAGCTGTTTTGATTCCTAAATTTCCACTTGTAAAAGAATGGGCTTATGCAGGATTTTTCTTTGCTATGTCAGGCGCAATTGTTTCACATATAGCAACGGGCAATTCTATCAATCAAATATTGCCTTCGCTGTTGCTGCTTGTTTTGGCTGTCATTTCGTGGCACTTTCGCCCCGTAGGTAGAAAACTTATAAATTCACTCACAAATTAATAAAAATGGCAATAACAACAAATCCAAACCTCTATTTTACTGAGGGGTGTGGTCGCTGTGAATTAGGCGGTACACCCAACTGTAAAGTTCACAAATGGCATTTTGAATTGGCAAAATTGCGTCAAATTATACTTGATTGTGGACTCCATGAAGAAGCTAAATGGGGTTCGCCTTGCTATATGTATCAAAATAAAAATGTTTTACTTTTAGGTGCTTTCAAAGAGTCTTGTGTTATCAGTTTTATAAAAGGGGCACTTTTGCAAGATGAACACAAAATTTTGAGCTTACCAGGAGAGAATTCGCAAGCGACACGGTGGGTCAAGTTTAGTGATGTTCAAGAGGTTGTTAATTTGGAAGATATACTAAAAGAGTACATTTTTGAAGCGATTGAGGTAGAAAAAGCAGGCTTGAAAGTTGCGTACAAAAAGACTTCAGAATATGAAATACCCGAAGAACTGAGCACTAAATTTGACGAAAATCCAGCTTTCAAATCCGCTTTTGAAGCCTTAACACCTGGGCGACAACGGGGGTATTTGTTGCATTTTACACAAACTAAAAATTCAGCTACGCGAACTTCGCGGATTGAAAAATGTATGCCTAAGATTTTTGCAGGTAAAGGACATCTTGACTATGAAAAATAATACATTAGTAATACGATTTTAATAAACTACACCATTACGGACTGTTTTTTTGCAAGCAAAAAAAAGCGTGCTTTGAAAATATTTCTTTCGGATTGAAGCTAAAAATTGAGGCTTTTGCCTCAATTTTTAGCTTCAATCCATAAAAAAATTTATTTTGTACGCCTTTCGTGCGTAGCACGAAACAGTGTGTAATGGTGTAATTTATTTCTGTCGCGTTA
>JAEUUP010000040.1 GCA_016787525.1 Saprospiraceae bacterium
ACAGGTCAAGTTGCCATTTATAATTTAGCAGGACGGCAGATTAGAACACATAAGATAGCAGCAATAGACCGAGTACAGATAGATGTGCATGATTTAAATACAGGCATGTATTTTCTAAAGTTCACAACAGTCGGTGGCAAGGTGTATGTTTCTAAGTTTATAAAGTCATAAAGAACCAAACGCCTTTCGCTTAAAACACGAAAGGCGTTTTCTTACCCCCTCAGTAATTGTTTTAAAACCTTTCAATGACAGACAAAACAATTACAAAGAAGCATCACAACTTCGCTCCTTGTTGAATCCAGCAACCAATCAAGGCTCTTTCTTCATCTGTCATATTGGTTTTGTTGTTTTGCGGCATCGTTTTGGTCACAACCACCCGTTGCATAATCTTTTCAGCCAAGCCAACTATCTTTTCAGGCGTATCATAGACCACACCATTGGGCGGACTCGTCCACACATCGTCTGTCGGACGAGACGAATGACAACTGACGCACCGTTTTTGAATAATCGTATTCACCTCAGCAAATGTCACAGGCTTACAATCCTTGTCAGAAGCCGATTTAGGCGCGGTCACAAATGCCACTGCGACCAACAGCAGCACCGAAAGGGGCATGACTAAGAGAGATTGTTGGTGTTTTTCGATGAGATTGAAGTAGTGTTTGATGCCCGCACTCGCCAAAGACAAAGCTGCCAACACCGCCCAATTGTATTCATGCCCAAAAGTGCTGGGAAAGTGATTGCTAATCATCACAAACAAGACAGGAAAAGTCAGATAGTTGTTGTGCAAGGAGCGCAAACCTGCGTATTTGCCCAAAGCGGGGTTCAGTGGTCGCCCTTCTTTGGCGGCTTTGACCATCTCTGTCTGTGCTGGAATGATGACAAAAAACACATTGCCCACCATCAAAGTCCCTATCAAAGCCCCAAAATGAATATAAGCGGCCCGACTATTGAACACATGTGTATAAAAATAAGCAAAACCCACCAATACTAAGAACCCAACAAGCGCAAACGCATAGCCATAATGTATCAACGGCGACTTAGAAAGAGCCACATAAAGCAACCAACCCACCACAAGTGAGCCTAAACCAATACCCACAGCCTGCGTGGGAGACAAATTCAAGACATTGGTATCAATGAGAAAGCCTTTGGCATTGAAATAATAGACCACACAAAGCAGGCACATACCCGTTATCCAAGTAAAATAAGCTTCAAAACGAAACCAATGCAAGTCTTCTGGAATCTCTTTGGGTGCGACCTTATACTTTTCTAAATAATAAAAACCGCCACCATGCACAGCCCATAAGTTCCCTGCCAGTTCATCACGTAGGTTTTTAGTGCGATTGAGTGCATTCTCCAGAAAGACAAAATAAAAAGATGCGCCAATCCATGCAATACCAAAGATGATATGCGCCCAACGGATGATGAGATTGAGCCACTCCATATAGTGTCCTTCGTAAGGCGTGCCTTTCAAAGCGACATAAATCAGAGCGGCAATCGCAATCATGCCCAATACAATGATGCCATAGATGCTCCCTTGCAAATTATGCTGCGTTTCCTTAAAAATACGTCTTAGCTGGCTGTCATACTGAGGGGGTGCTTCCAACGCCTTGAGAATGGTAGAAGGTACAAAAAACAAGAAAAGTATCAGAAAAACAATCAAAGCAAGAATCATCATAACCTTTTTACGCTTTTTACGTGATGCAAATACAGAAGGGTACTGCAAGAATAATCAATTCTTGGACAACTCAGACTGCATTTTGGCAAAACTTCGTATTCAAAATCATTCTATGCGGTTGTTATTGTGACAACGACATAGAAAAATTCTAAGAATATATACAACATCGGTCGCAAGCTCCCTCGTTACAGGAATAATTTTTTTCAGAGCGCAGTCAATTTTTGAGCTTGAAAAGCTCAAAAATTGACTGCGCTCTGAAAAAAGTTATTCCAAAGCACACATTTTGTCCAAAGACCCCCTTCGGAGAGCGAAGCTAAGAACAGTGAGTGTTTAGCACTTTTAAATGTCGCTATCAAATTGTGCATCGGATGGCAAGTATGCCGCCGCCAAAGGCGTTCTTTGAACCCTCTGAGGCTTTTTAATTCATGATTTACATACTTTCAATGTGTTAGTAACTAGTAAATAATAACTTGGTCAAACTGTCTTTTCAAGCGCAGGTATCCGATACAGACATTTGAATCGTTTTCTACTTTTTTTTGAAAAAAAGTAGAAAACGATTCAAATGTCTGTATCGGATACCTATAGCTTTAACCACATTATTACTTACTCGTTACTTAAACAATTGTTTTTAAGCTCAAAGCAAGACTTCTGACAAAAGGCTAATACTGAGGGGTATGTCAAAAAGAATTATTTAGAAGACGATAATGTGAGAAAAGCCTTGTTTCATTCCAGTGACTTTTTATTTTTGCTAAAAAAACAACCAAGAATGAAACGGAAAACCAACAATACGACAAAACTCCTCCTACTCTTGGGCAGTTTGGTGCTGGCAACGAGTGCTTATTGGCAAATTTATGTTCCCAAAGAGGGCGATGAGGATTGGGCAGACTATTTGGGCGGAGCCGATAGAAACCATTATTCCAATTTGACGCAAATCAATCCGCAAAATGTGGCAAATCTGAAAGTCGCATGGACGTATGCGACCGCCGACTCAGGACAAATGCAAGTCAATCCGCTTGTGATTGATGGTATTCTCTATGGTGTGACCCCCTCAGTACAAGCCTTTGCTTTGGATGCCGCCACAGGGAAAGAGTTGTGGACGTTTGGAGACAAATTGACGGCTTGGCACAGCACCAGTCGCGGCGTAGCTTTTTGGACAGACGGCAGAGAAAAGCGCATATTGCACACCATCGGCTCTTTCCTCTATTGTTTAGATGCCAAAACGGGCAAACCCATTCCCTCATTTGGCGACAATGGTCGCGTTGACCTGCACGAAGGACTCCCCTCAGTAGCGAAGAACAAATTTATCATTTCAAATACACCCGGTACCGTCTTTGAAGACTTGATAGTAATGCCTGTGCGCCTGTCCGAAGGTGCTGATGCCGCCCCAGGTGACATTCGAGCATTCCATGTCAAGACAGGGAAACTCGTTTGGACATTTCACACCATCCCTTACCCCAACGAGAAAGGTTATGAGACCTTTCCACCCGATGCCTACAAGAATGAAGAAGTCGGTGCGGCAAATAATTGGGCAGGTATGGCTGTGGACAAAAAGCGCGGCATCCTTTACGTTCCAACAGGTTCGGCAGCATATGACTTCTACGGTGGCAACCGTCTGGGTCAGAATCTTTATGCCAACTGTTTGCTTGCTTTGAATGCCCGAACGGGTGAAAGGATTTGGCACTACCAAACCATGCACCACGATGTGTGGGATAGAGACCTACCTGCGCCGCCCAATTTACTCACAGTGAAGAAAAATGGAAAAAACATAGACGCTGTAGCGCAAGTGACAAAGCAAGGATACGTCTTTGTGTTCGATAGAGTGACTGGAGAGTCCATTTTCCCCATCAAAGAGGTAAAAGCACCTGCTTCCGACCTGCCAGGAGAAGTTACTTGGGCGACTCAACCTATTCCGACGCGTCCTGCACCTTATGCCCGACAAGCGTACGAACTATCAGATAAGGACATCAGCCCTTACGCCGAAGATAGGGCCGACTTATTGGCACGCTGGAAACAATACAAGAAAAAACGTTTCGCCGCACCGAGTCGCGAAGGCACTGTCATCCTCCCAGGTTATGATGGTGGCGCAGAATGGGGCGGTGCTGCGGCTGACCCGAACGAAGGTATCTTATACGTGAACAGCAACGAAATGCCTTGGATTCTCACCATGGTGGAATCGCCAAGCGACGAAGCCTTAGCACACCTGCCTTTGGGCGAACGGACTTATGTGGTCTCGTGTCGCTCTTGTCATGGTGCGGAACGCAAAGGCAACCCCCTCAGTAATTATCCTTCTTTGGTGGATATTGGTAAAAAAATGGATCGTGTGCAAATCAATACCCTCATCACAAATGGCAAAGGCATGATGCCAGGCATGAGTCAGTTGAGTGCCGCAGAGAAACAAGCTGTCATAGACTACTTACTGGGTTTGGAAAAAAAGGAAGTCACTGCACAAGCGACGACTAAGACACAACAACCTTATATCCCATTCAAAAGTACAGGTTATAATAAGTTTTTGGACAGTAAAGGACACCCTGCCATATCGCCTCCATGGGGGACATTGAACGCTATTGACCTCAATACAGGCAAATACCTCTGGAAAATCCCCTTTGGCAACGAACCTCATCTATCTGTCAAAGGCACAGGAACAGAAAACTACGGTGGCGCAGTCGTCACAGCCAGCGGTTTATTGTTTATTGCCGCCACCAAAGACGGTCAATTCCGTGTTTTTGACAAAAAAACAGGAAAATTACTGTGGGAAACCACTTTACCCGCCGCTGCTTTCGCCACACCTGCGACTTATGCGGTCAATGGCAAACAATATGTGGTCTTAGCATGTGGTGGTACAAAGTTGGGAACGCCCAAAGGGAATCAGTATGTCGCTTTTGCCTTACCTTGATTTTGTAATGAAGTATTAATGCCGAAAATAATAACAAAAACGTCAGACTTACTTTGCAGCCCGACGTTTTTGTTATTTTTGTAGCAAAAAATATCCAGTGAATCTACAATCTTAAACCATTCAAAAAGCAGTATCTGCTTGGCTATGACAAAAATACATTCCTATTTCGCGCTTTTCTGCCTCGTTTCATTGCCTTTTCTACACGTTAGGGCGCAAAAAATAGAAGCCCACATCCTCCAAAAGCAATGGAAAGCTTATTGGATAACTGTTCCGAACGAGCCATCTTATGATTATGGCGTTTATATGTTCCGTAAAAAGTTCGATGTGGCTGTCAAGCCGAGTTCATTTGTGGTTCATGTCTCCGCAGACAATCGTTATAAGCTGTTTGTCAACGAAAAACTGGTGTCATTGGGCCCTGCGAGGGGAGATTTGAGCCATTGGAACTTTGAAACGGTGGATTTGTCGCCCTATCTGAAAAGCGGGACAAATATTCTCGCCGCTTTGGTCTGGAATGAAGGCACTTGGAAACCCGAAGCCCAGATTTCGTTGATGACAGGTTTTATATTGCAAGGTGCAACCGATGCGGAATCCATCGTGAACACCAATGGGACGTGGAAATGCCGCCGTGATGGCAGTTTTGAACCTTTGAAATTCACAATTCCTTCCTATTATGTCTCTGGTGCAGGCGAAATTCGCAGAATGGCCACTTATTTCAAAACATGGCAAAGAGCTGATTTTGTAGATGCCCAATGGCAGAACGCTAAAACGCTGTTCAATGGCGCACCTAAAAATGTTTTGGGTCCTTATGGCACGACAAATGGTTGGATGCTCGTCCCTTCTGCCATTCCACCTGTGGAAATGAAAGAAGAACGTTTTGAAAAAGTCGTTTTTACTGAGGGGGGTAATAAATTGCCGCCTAATTTTCCGAAACAAAAAGTCAATGTAACCATTCCACCACTTTCGATAGTCACAATTTTGTTGGATCAATCCTACTTGACCAATGCTTATCCGACCCTACAATTCAGTGGCGGGCGCAGTGCCACGATTTCGATGAGTTATGCCGAAGCGTTGTACACCAAATTCCCTGCAAAAGGACATCGCGATGAGGTCAAAGACAAGGTTTTTTTAGGTCGGAAAGACAGTTTGATTTCTGACGGCAGCGAAGGTCAACAATTCACGCCTTTGACCTACCGCACCTATCGTTATGTGCAAATCAAGATTTTAACACAATCTGACCCTTTGGTTATAAACGATATTTTTGGCACTTTCACAGGCTATCCTTTTGAATATAAAGCCAAATTGGAAGCCAACAATGCCGAAATGACTAAAATATTGGACATTGGTTGGCGAACAGCCCGATTGTGTGCCGTCGAAACCTATATGGATTGCCCCTACTACGAGCAATTGCAATACATAGGCGATGCCCGCATCCAAGCCTTGGTCAGTTTGTACAACACAGGTGACGAACGTTTGGTCAAGAATGCCCTCAATTTGATGGATTACTCGCGTCAGCCCGAAGGAGTGACCTTGAGTCGTCATCCCAGCTATACCCCTCAGTATATTCCGACATTTTCGTTGTGGTATATCGGCATGTTGCACGATTACAGCCGCTATGGACGAGACCTTGATTTCGTTAAACAAAAATTAGGGGGTGTTCGGGAGATTTTGCGCTATTTCAAACAGTACCAACAAGCCGATGGTTCGTTGCAAAATGTGCCTCAATGGATGTTTACCGATTGGGTAGAAGCCAAAGAGTGGAAATCGGGCGTAGGGCCGATGGGTTCTGATGGCACTTCGGCCATGCTGGATTTGCAATTGCTTTTGGCCTATCAAGTAGCTACTGATTTGGAGTCGAGGTTGGGTATGCCCGCTTATGTCAAACCCTATCAAGAAGCCATTGAACAACTCACTCGAACCATTTGGGAGAAATATTGGGACAATGACAAAAAACTTTTTGCCGACCGCATCGAAAAAGATGTGTTCTCACAACACACCAATACACTTGCCATACTGACGGGGGTTCTCAATGCACAAGAATCTGCCTTGATGGCGCAACAACTCTTGAACAACAAAGATTTAGCACCTGCTTCCATCTATTTCAAATACTATTTGCACCTTGCATTAGCTAAAGCTGGATTAGCCGATGATTATATCAAATGGTTGAACAAATGGCGTGAGAATATCCAAATGGGTTTGACGACTTGGGCTGAAATTTCAGAGATAGATAGAGCGCGTTCCGACTGTCATGCGTGGGGTTCGAGTCCCAATATCGAGTTTTTTAGAATTCTTTTGGGTATTGACAGCGATGATTTAGGATTTTCAAAGGTTAAAATCGAGCCACATCTGGGTGATATAAAGAAAATCAACGGTCAAATACCGCATCCAAAAGGTACGATTTCAGTGAATTACGAATTTGCCCACAATCAATGGAACATTCAAATTGAATTGCCCAAATCAGTGACAGGTACATGGGTTTGGAAAGGGAAAAGTCGGGCTTTGAAGGAAGGGATGAATACTTTTGTAGAATAAAATAGCAAGAAAAACCATATTTTTTAAATCAAAAAAAGCCTATTGTTTCAAACAATGAAAATCAAACTTTTAGCAAGTCTATTCTTTTGTCTATCTATTTCAATAATGAATGCCCAAAAAGTCATTCCATTGTACGAAGGCATACCCGCAGGTTCTGAAACATGGACTTGGGACGAAAAAGAAAACACTCAAAACATGTTCAACACCAAAATCGTCTATAATGTCTCGAAACCCAGTCTAACGGCTTACTTACCGAACCCCTCAGTAGCGAATGGTACGGCTGTGATTGTCGCACCGGGTGGAGCATTTCACACTTTATCCATCGAAAGTGAGGGTATTGATGTAGCTAAATGGCTCAACAGTCGCGGTGTGGCAGCTTTTGTACTGAAATACCGTGTTGTACACAGCACCACAGACGATCCAGTGCGGGAATTGATGGGGAAAATGGGGGATTTTAAGAAATTAGATGCCGAAAATGATTCTGTTGTCACTTTAGCGATGCGCGATGGTCTGACTGCCGTTAAATATGTCCGCTCCCATGCCAGCGAGATAAATATTGACCCCAATAAGATTGGTTTTATGGGCTTTTCGGCTGGTGGTACGCTCACTATGTCGGTGGTTTACAACGGCACTGAGGCAGATAGACCCAATTTTGTCGCACCTATCTATGCCTACGAGAAAGCCATCATTGGTTCAACACCCCCCTCAGTAAAAACACCGATTTTTGTGTGCGCTGCCAGCGACGACCAATTGGGTTTGGCACCTCACAGTGCGAATATTTATAGCAAGTGGTTGGCTGCACAGCAACCTGCGGAATTGCACATATTTGAAAAAGGAGGACATGGTTTTGGTATGCGTAAAAATAATATTCCGACAGATAGATGGATTGACCGTTTCGAAGAGTGGTTGTATTTGCACGGTTTAATCAAAGAAGTGAAAACAAAAATAGATGACCGCGATGATTATTGGCGTGCTGTTGATTTGCGCAATCGCAGCGATTTTGGCTTTTTGAATCGTTACAAAGCCGATAATCAAAAATTGCCTGTGCTAACGGAGAAAGAAACGCGTGTTGTCTTCCTTGGCAATTCTATTACTGAGGGGTGGGTCAGAGCTGATTCTAACTTTTTCATCCGAAACAACTATGTCGGGCGTGGCATCAGCGGACAAACGACTCCTCAGATGCTTTTACGCTTCCGTCAAGATGTTTTGGATTTGAAACCTAAAGTCTTGGTTATCAGTGCGGGTATCAATGACATTGCTGAAAACTCAGGCCCTTACGACGAAAACTTTACTTTTGGCAATATCCAATCCATGGTCGAAATTGCAAAAGCCAATAAGGTCAAAGTGGTGATTGCTTCCATTCATCCTGCGTTCGAGTTTCCATGGCGCAAGACTGTGCAAGATGTGCCTAACAAGGTTATTCGACTCAATGAGCGTTTAAAAGCGTATGCACAAGCCCAAAACTTGGTTTATTTGGACTATCACACGCCTATGAAAGACAGTCGCAACGGAATGGGTAAGGAAATGGCGGCCGATGGTATTCATCCGACTTTAGCGGGCTACAAAGTCATGGCTCCTTTGGCACAAAAAGCCATTGAAGAAGCTTTGAAGAAAAAATAAGTGCTTTATACTGAGGGGGGTATTGAGATTGGCGAGGCGCATGACCTCGCCAATCTTGTATTCGGCGATGTGATTGATAATGCTTAGAAAAAGACGGTTTCATCCTATTTTTTGTTTAAGCGTAAATAGTCTGCAAAAGCTAAAACCTCGTATCTTGCCCTTTTTTTCAAAGTAAAATCACTTTCCTTTTTAGCGAGAATCTAAAAAAATAAAACTGAATTATGAATTCTAAAAAAACAATGAAGGAGGAAGCCCTTCACTATCACGCAAAAGGTCGCCCAGGTAAAATCGAAGTCATCCCATCAAAAGAGACTGCCACACAGCGAGACTTGACTTTAGCCTACTCTCCGGGCGTTGCAGAACCTTGTATGGCGATTTACCACAATCCCGAAGATGTCTATAAATACACAGCCAAAGGTAATTTGGTCGCTGTGATTTCCAACGGCACGGCTGTTCTGGGTTTGGGTGATATTGGGGCTGCTGCGGGCAAACCTGTGATGGAAGGTAAAGGTCTTTTGTTTAAAATATATGCCGATATTGACGTTTTTGACCTCGAATTGGACACAAAAGATGTGGATGAGATAGTTAGAACGGTCAAAATATTAGAGCCAACGTTTGGTGGAGTCAATTTGGAGGATATTTCTGCGCCCGAATGTTTTGAAATTGAAGAGCGTTTGAAAGCCGAGTTGAATATTCCTGTCATGCACGACGACCAGCATGGTACAGCTATTATCAGTGCAGCCGCTTTGCTCAATGCTTTAGAATTGGTGGGCAAAGACATCGCAAAAGCGCAAATTGTCGTGAATGGTGCAGGAGCTTCGGCGATTTCTTGTTCCAAATTGTATCACAGTTTGGGTGCAAAAAAAGAAAACATTTTCATGTTTGACTCAAAAGGTCTGATTCACCCCAGCCGAACCAATCTTGATGGCAAAAAAATTGAATTTGCTAACAGCAACAAACCTGCTGAGACAACTTTAACAGAAGCTTTGCAAGGTGCAGATGTGTTCATTGGTTTGTCGAAAGGCAATGTATTGACCAAAGAAATGGTGCAAGGCATGGCAAAAGACTGTATTGTGTTTGCTATGGCTAATCCAACGCCCGAAATTGCTTACGAAGAGGCTATGGCTGCTCGTGAAGACATCATTTTTGCAACAGGACGCAGCGACTATCCCAATCAAGTGAATAATGTCTTGGGTTTCCCTTATATTTTCAGAGGTGCGCTCGATGTACGCTCCAAAGTCATCAACGAGGAGATGAAATTGGCGGCCGTGCGTGCCTTAGCAGATTTGGCGAAGAAGCCTGTGCCAGACCTTGTGAATATGGCATACAGCCAAGACAATATGGCTTTTGGAAAAGAGTACATTATCCCGAAACCCGTTGACCCTCGTTTGCTTACAACCGTTGCTCCTGCCGTTGCAAAAGCAGCTATGGAAACAGGTGTCGCAAAATTCCCGATTACGGATTGGGAAGCTTACGAAACGCAATTGGCAAAACGCCTCGGTTTGGACAATAATCTCACCAAAGTCATCATTACCAAGGCTAAAACAAATCCTAAACGCGTTGTTTTGGCAGATGCAGAGAACGTCGCCGTCCTAAAAGCCGCTCAACAGGTGAAAGATGAGAAAATTGCCATCCCTATTTTGTTAGGCAATATTCAAAAGATAAAACACCTCATCAAAGAAAATCATTTGGATTTGGGTCATATCGAAATCATTGACCCTTCATTCCCTCACGACGAAGAGGACAAGGCAAGATTGCAAAAGTTCGGCGATTTGTTGTTTGAAAAACGCAAACGCAAAGGCTACAACAAATCAGAAGCGCATGATGTCATTCGTCGCCGCAATTTCTTTGGCTCTATGATGGTCGAGTCAGGTGAAGCAGATGCTATGGTCGGTGGTATGACACGCAACTACCCCGAAACCATCCGCCCTGCGCTACAAATCATCGGAAAGCAAGAAGGTGTTAAGAAAGTCGCAGGTATGTATATCTTGATGAGCCGTTTCGGACCTCTTTTCTTAGCAGATACGACCGTGAATTTCAATCCAACCGCCGAGGAAATCGTTGAAATTGCAGAATTGGCAGCTAAAGAAGTGGAAAGATTCAATATCAAACCGCGAATTGCGCTTTTGACATACTCAAACTTCGGCAGTGCAGAAGGGGATGATGCTAAAAAAATGCAAAAAGCCACCGAATTACTGAGGGCTAAACATCCGAAGATGATTGTGGATGGTGAAATCCAAGCACACTTGGCTTTTGATACAGAATTGCTACGCGAAAATCATCCTTTTAGCGATTTGGTCAACGGTGGGGCGAATGTTTTGATTTTCCCTAATCTGTCGGCATCCAATATTGCCTACAATTTGGTGAAAGAAGTGGCGGGTATCGAAAAAATGGGGCCTATTCTTTTGGGTTTGAAAAAACCTGTTCACTTACTGCAAATAGGCAGTACCTCTCGTGAAATTGTGAATATGATTGCGATTTCTGTTGTTGATGCACAGATGAATAAATAGTTGATACGTGATATTGAGGGCGTGTTTTCTCTAAACACCCCCTCAGTATCACGATGCTAAAATATCAATTTGGTAACGCAAACTTTTCAGAATGCGATAAATATCATAGATTTCATCGTCATCGCAAGCAAAGGAATGACTAATTGCATATTTTTTATCAACTAAAGCCATAAAACACCAGTGGCGACCTACTATAAAACAACCAAGGATTGGTTTTTTATTGTCGTTCAGTTTTTGTGCTACAAGCATGGCAATTAATGCTTGTCCTTTAGGATCACCATTGGGGTCTGTGGCTCTTTTGTATTCATTCATACAAAAAAATGGCTTTTTCGGATTGCGAAAACCCGTTGCAATCATACCATCAACTTTACCCGAAAGTTCGTAGTCATCAATGACAACTGAAAGTTCTCGTTCTAAGAAATAGACGAATTTACGATTGTCAATTTTTGAAAAAACAAAGAGAGGACTGATGATTTTATTTTCAAGTTCTGCTTCATTCCAATCATCACCTCCAAGAAAATAGGTTTCTCTTAATTCATTGAGAAAACGTTTTTCATAGTCATCTAATTCATATTCAAAACTCAATAGTTTATCTAAAACAGGTAATTGACGAACCATTTCCAAACCAAACGTATCATCAATTTTATCTAAAGTCCATTCTCTAAAATTACTTTTAACCATGACATTTTTTTTGCAAAGTTATAGATAATTTACTTAAAAAATCAGATTTTTATGGTACTTGAACTCGCAACAATTGATATTAAACAAGGCACAAACGCCGAATTTGAACAAAGTTTGGCACAAGCCCAACACGTCATCAGCAAATCGGAAGGGTATCTGGGACATGAGTTTCAGAAATGTATCGAAAGGGACAATCGCTACATTTTACTCATCAAATGGGCAACTTTGGAAGCGCATACTGAGGGGTTTCGTGGCTCTGAATTGTTCAAAGAATGGCGTGCTTTGATTGGGCCTTTCTTCGAGAATCCTCCTTTGGTCGAACATTTTGAACTTAAAATGTCCATGTAAGTCATGCCTAATGGAGAAATGAACTTATCTATTCTCATAAAAAACATGCAACCCATTTTGAACGATGGGTTGTATGTTTTTTTATGCGTTCCCCATCTCGACAACCTCGATTTTGACGAATTGCTTTTGGTTTTTAAGGAAAAAGAAGGCACGACGGTGGTTGTCACACAGTATTATGCCGACCGTTTGGGTTTTGCCTATTCTTCTACTTTTGCTTGGATTAGCTTGCATGTCCATTCAGCTTTAGAAGCGGTGGGATTGACGGCCGCTTTTGCCACAGCTTTGGGAAAAGCCGATATTTCGTGCAATGTTGTGGCGGCTTTTTATCACGACCATATATTTGTACCTCACCATCAAGCACAAAAGGCCCTCGAAACACTTCAACAACTCGCCCAATCGGCTGCATCATTGAGCCAAGACTGATTTCTATCATCCTGAATCGCTGTGTTTGGTCATTTCTCGCCTCATACTGAGGGGGTAGCTTTGGATAAAAACAAAGCGATGGAAATAATTAAATGGATAGCACGCATACTGGGTTTTGCCGCCAGTATTTTCTTCCTCAGTTTTTTCATTGGGGAGGTCGTTCCAGACTTGATTGCTGGAAAAGCAACGGATTTGATTCCTTTTTTACCTCTTTTTCTGTTGGCTGTGTTGGGCTATGTCTTGACGTGGTTCAATACATTCTACGGTGGCTGGACACTTGTGTTGGGCGGTGCGGCTATGTGGGTTTATCAACTCATTGAAAATCGCGATTGGTACATTGCCACCGTTTTTGGCGCGCCTTTTCTCATGGTTGGCGTGTTATTCCTCATTTATTGGCATAAAGTCGAGTTTTCTGCATCAAAAAATCTTTTTTAACAAACAATCAAAGCGATGAAAAACAAAATTTTAGTCATTATCTGCCTTTTTCCAATGCTTTTAGCGGCACAAAATTGGAAATCGAAGCCTTTTTCTGCTCAAATTCTAAACAATGCGACGATGTTGCCGCCTGCTTCATTGACGGCGACTTTCAATCAGCCTCTACACGCAGGTGCTGCATTGGGCTACGAGTTTGGCTGGCGCGAAACGGACAAAGCCAAGTGGTTTCAGTCGGCTAAACTGGGTTATTTCTACCACCAATTTGCGTATCAAGCGATTCAGCTTTATACTGAGGGGGGGTATCGCCGTTCTTTCAACCGATTGTCAGTTGAAGGAGGTTTGTTGATGGGGTATATGCACCAGTTTTTACTCTCTCGTCGGGCTGTTTTGCAATCGGATGGCACATACAAAGCCGATAATGGGTGGGGCAGACCGCAATTTATGGCAGGTGCAGATGTGGGCTTAGGCTATAATTTTGGGTCAAAAGAAAAACCGCAACGCTTGACGCTCAACTATCAATTTTGGGTGCAAACACCTTTTGCGAAAGGTTATGTACCTGTTTTGCCCAATGGTTCTTTGTTGTTGGGTTGGCAGTTTTGTTTGCCTTAGTCTTATCAAAACAAATACACATTTACGAAATTTTAAAAAATTTCGTAAATGTGTAACAGAGTGTTTTCATTCACCATTTAAAAAAACAAAACATGAAGAATATAATGCGTTTTGCCCTTTTAGGTTCTATGATACTTTTTACCACCTGTCAGAAAGAAGACATTACAGTGGCAACAAAACAGGCATGTTCTTTTGAAAACAATGCTGCTTACAAAACACACCCTAAAAGTGCGGCTTTTCAAGCCTTGATGGACAAATATGTGCAGAAAGGACTGCCAGGCATGAATCTTTTGGTCAAAGATGAATCGGGGATTTTTGTCGGCTCATCGGGTATGGCGGATATTCAACAAGGTATTCCGATGCAACCGTGTCACATTGCGAAGGCAGCGAGTATCACAAAGTTTTATCTCGGTGTTGCCATTATGAAACTACAAGAAGAAGGCGTTTTGAGTCTGAACGACCCCCTCAGTAAATACATCGAAAAAGAGAAATTAGATAAAATTGCCAACGGTGACAAAGCCATCACACTGCGTCATCTGATGAATCACACAACTGGATTCTACGATGTCATCAGTGACAATGGTTTTTACCTTCAAGTGTTGAACAATCCATCTAAACACTGGACAGGTGACGAACTTCTATCGTTTGTGTATGGTAAAAAAGCGGATACAGTCTTCGACCCAGAGCATATTGCGAGTTATTCTAACACCAATTTCCTTTTGTTGAGCATCGTTATCGAAAAAGCGACGGGAAAACCGCACAGTCAAGTTTTGCATGAGAAAGTATTAGACAAATTGGGCGTGCAAAGCTCATACTATCATTGGCACGATGCCTTGCCAGCCAATAAAATTGCACAAGGTTATTTTGACCTTTATAATAACGGGACGATTGTCAATCTATCGAATTGGAATACAGGTTCTGGCAATGGTTATGGTGGACTTTATGCGACAGTTTGGGACTTAAATGCGTTTATTGAGGCTCTTTTTGTCAAAAAAACCTTGTTGTCGCAGGCTTCTATCAACGAAATGCTCGTGTTTCATCCGACTACTGAGAACAGAAAGAACTTAGGCGTGGCATGTTATCGTGATTTTATTGACATTGGCAACCCAAGCAAAGATTATGCGTGGGGACATCGTGGTCGTGACCTCGCTTACACCGCTGACCTTGATTATTTTCCTGAACACAAAGCGACTATGGCGTTGATGCTTAATTATGGTACGGATAGTGAAAGCCCTTTGAAGACGCTTTTTGTGGCTTTCAGAGATGAAGTGGCTAAAACGATTGTGGGAGCTAAATGACTCGTATTGAATTAAGAGAACTTTCGGAACGGTATTAAGTAATTAGGAATAAGTTTTCGCGTGTTTGATACTCACTTGTTTTGCGCTATGTGCAAAAGACGTACTTTGAAAGTTTTTCTATTGGAGCGAGCGATTTTTTGATTACTTAACCCTACTTTATATACTTGAAACGGTCAAAACCCGAGAAATACTGAGGGGTATTTGAGGGCAAGTCAGTCGGTGACTCAAAGTCACCGACTGACTTGCCCTCAAATACCCCTCAGTATTTCTCGGGTTTTGACCGTGTCAAGTATATAAAGTAGGGTTAAGTAATCACAAAATCGCTCGCTCCAATAGAAAAACTTTCAAAGCACGTCTTTTGCGCATAG
>JAEUUP010000057.1 GCA_016787525.1 Saprospiraceae bacterium
CCGCCTGTGGCGGCGGAGTGGACTTTTTGGAGGGAAGGTTTAATTTTTTTCAAGTTCGGGCTGCGCCCGAACTTGAAAAAAATTAAACCTTCCCTCCATTTCCCCTTTTTTCGGCGGCGAAGCCGCCGTTTTTCAACTAAAAAATTACCGAAGTATTGTTTTCGATAAATAAAAAAAAAGAAAAACAATGGTTTGAAGTAAAAGTTCAAAGAAATTAACTGATTTTGCAAATCAGCACTAAACCCTAATTTTATTTTGTAAAATAAACCTAAAAAGAATCATCATTAGTCTTTACTACCCCAAAACCATAAATCTGTAACTTATCAAAAGTCGAAATAAAATTTAGAAATCGTAAAAACGCTTAACTTAAATTTTAAAATTTAGTTAATAAACGAATAAAATTCTGTGAAACACTTGCACAATACTGAGGGGGTACTTACCTTTGTCACATCATGTATCAAACGGCTACGTCATATTATCCTACCTTAACCTGCGAGCGTCAAATCCGACCGCTGCGACCGAGCCGTATTCCTCCACGCCCGTGCGTGCGACGATAAACTTTCCTCCAGCATTAGAAGTTCAAGGAACTTCGCTGTACAAATCTTGCAACAAGATTTCAACATTCAAGGCTTTTTGATAATAGCGTAACGTATAAGCGTTGCCTGCGTTTTATCACACCAAGTGTCGAATATTTGTAAATCTTACGCTTATTTACCGAAAATCTACCTATTCCATACGTGACCATACTGAGGGGTCATTGTCTCCAACTGAGGCAGATTGGGGCATGGTATTTTCCATATTTGAGGTACTCGATTTTTGATTTTTCCATTCATTTTCAAACAATCTAAATCATTACAAAATTAAAATGGAACTGACTGAAAATAACGCAACAGTTGATATTCGCATCGAGATTGGCAACGCATCGCACGAGCCTTATGCCCAATTCATCTGCGACCTCATCGAAGAGTCTGCAAAAGTACGCGGCACAGGCATCGCCAAACGCGACCCCAACTATATCAAAAAGAAACTCTCAACAGGTCATGCGGTCGTCGCTTTCGATGGCGAGCGTCTCATTGGCTTTTGCTACGTCGAGTCGTGGGGTACAGCCCAGTACGTTTCAAACTCAGGTCTCATCGTTGACCCAGAATATCGCAAACACGGCATGGCACGCAAAATCAAAAAAGCAGCTTTCAATTTGGCGCGCGACCTTTATCCTTATGCCAAAGTTTTCGGCATCACAACGAGTGGTCCTGTGATGAAAATCAACACCGAATTGGGCTATATGCCTGTACCATTCAGCGAATTGACACAAGACGACCAATTCTGGAAAGGCTGTTCAAGTTGTCCGAATTACCATATTTTGCAAGAAAAACAGCGCAAAATGTGCCTCTGTACAGGTATGCTCGCGCCTTCAAAAATGGAAGAAATTGAGAAAAAAATGAAATTGGATTTGAGTCATCAAATCATCAACAACAACCATAAAAATGGCAAAGACAATGCTGTGGTTTTAGAAAAAGAAAAGGAGTATCGTGAGTTTGAGCCTGTGCGGTTTGCGACTGATTTTTTCTAAAATAGTTAAATACTGAGGGGTATGAAAAAACACTTTTTGATAACGATTTTCTCCATTTTCGCTTGTTTAGCCATTGGGAAAAGCCAAAAAGTGGAGACATTCAGTGTTACTTTTAAACCTATTTTTTCAGACTCCATTCGTTATTCAAAAGATAAAACGTTTCGTTATCATGATAACAAAGCAGATAAAGAACTATGCATTTTAAAAGACAATATTGAGATTCCTTTATCTTTTTTAAAAATTAATAAAGTCAATAAAGTCAAATACTCTGGACTGACAAAAGGTAATTATACTGTACGTTATGAGAATGTATTTGCTCAAATAGTTGATAAACCTTTCACAATAACCAATAAAAGTATCAAAAATGTACCCATTGGGCTTGATGAATTTATTGATACGGTCAAAATATCATTTTTTAAGGAAATGAAAAATGGAGATTCATTGGGTATATATTTTTCTCAACAATGGCATGAAGGTTATAATTCAGATTCTATTGAAATAACAAAAAATAACGACATTTTCAAAGCCAAGCTTTTTAAATTTAGTTATGACAACCATATCATAAATGTTATTTCAGTTATAAAAGAAAAGACACTTAGCGCAAATGATATTGCTTTAATGGAAAATCTTTTCAAAAGATTGACAATGCTTCGTCGAACATGGGAACATGCTGGTAGCCCACCAGAAAGGACTTATCGCATTACGATTAATAGAAAATTAATTTGCCAATTTTTCAATGATCATCCTGATTGGAATAGCTTTGATTTACTAAAAGATAAAGTTTTTATAGTCGAACCCGACAAACACTATTATAAATTTATAAATCATTAATTACCAATAACTTATCAAACAAACTCATGTCTAAAAAAGTCGTTCTTGCCTATTCGGGCGGATTAGATACCTCGTTTTGCGTCAAGTATTTGACGGTTGAACACGACTGTGAAATCCACGCAGTCACAGTCAATACAGGCGGTTTTACACAAGCAGAATTGGCAACAATGGAAGAAAAAGCCTATGCTTTGGGTGCAAAATCTTTCGCAGTTGTTGACGCTATTCGTGAATATTATGACGAATGTATCCGATACATGGTTTTTGGCAACGTCCTTCGTGGCGGTGTTTATCCGCTTTCGGTGTCGGCCGAGCGTATGTTTCAAGCACTGAGCATCATTCGTTATGCCAATAATATCGGTGCAACGGCGGTTGCACACGGCTCAACAGGTGCAGGCAATGACCAAGTCCGTTTCGACCTTGTTTTCAATACATTAGGCAATAATCTTGAAATCATCACGCCGATACGCGATTTACGTCTGTCGCGTCAAGCTGAAATTGAATATTTGGCAAAACATGGCGTTGAATATTCTTGGGAAAAAGCACAATATTCTATCAATAAAGGTATTTGGGGAACTTCCGTAGGTGGCAAAGAAACTTTGACCAGCCACGAAGCTCTGCCCGATGCAGCTTATCCATCGCAATTGAAAAAAACAGACCCCTCAGTAGTCACGCTCAATTTTGAGAAAGGCGAACTCGTTGGCATCAATGGCGAAACATTTGAACACCCCTCAGTAGCGATTCAAAAACTCGAAAGTTTGGCTACGCCCTATGCGATTGGACGCGATATTCATGTGGGTGACACCATTATTGGCATCAAGGGTCGTGTGGGTTTTGAAGCGGCGGCGGCTCTGATTACCATCAAAGCGCATCAATTGCTTGAAAAACACACTTTGACGAAGTGGCAAATGTATTGGAAAGAACAACTCGGCACTTGGTACGGCATGTTTCTGCACGAGGCGCAGTTTCTTGAGCCTGTGATGCGCAATATCGAAACATTCCTTTCGGATACACAGGTCAATGTTACAGGCGAAGTATTTGTGAAATTGATGCCTTATCGCTTTGAATTACAAGGTATTAAGTCCGAATTTGACTTAATGAACTCTGGTTTCGGCACTTATGGCGAAATGAATAATGCGTGGTCAGGCGATGATGTGAAAGGCTTTACAAAGATTTTGGGTAATCAGACTAAAATCTGGCAGTTTGTGAATCAGAAAAAAGAAGAAGCTTAAAATACTGAAGGTGTCGCATGAAAGATTTATTCTCAAAACAAGCTATAACTTATGCTCAGTTTCGCCCGAATTACCCAAGCGAACTATTCGATTTCGTTTTACAAAATACGGGTAATAAACAAGTTGCGTGGGATTGTGCGACAGGTAACGGGCAGGCGGCAAAAGTTTTAGCACCGCATTTTGAGAAGGTGTATGCGACGGATATGAGTCAGAAGCAGTTGGATAATGCAGTCAAAGCAGACAATATATTTTACTCAGTTGGCAAGGCTGAAAAGACAGATTTTACTGAGGGGGTGTTCGATTTGATTACGGTGGCACAAGCGATTCATTGGTTTGATTTTGAACAGTTTTACACAGAAGTGCAACGTGTCGCAAAACCAAATGCAACGCTGGCAATTTGGGGATATGGCACTTTGTGTTTTCAAGATGAACAAGTGGATGAATTGGTTCAGAATTTTTATTGGAACATCGTGGGCACATACTGGGATGCTGAACGGCGGCATATTGATGCACTTTACGAAACAATTCCGTTTCCTTTCGAGTCAATCGAAACGCCTAAATTCAGTATGAATTTCAATTGGAATAGGAACGAATTGGAAGGTTATTTGAACTCATGGTCGAGTGTTCAAAATTTCATAAAGGCAAATGATTACAATCCAATTCCTAATCTGATGCTTGATTTGCAAGACATTTGGGACGAATTTGAACAGAAAGCCTTGTCTTTTCCGATTTTTATGAAAATTGGGAAAGTGGTAAGAATCAATTAACATCAAACATAGTTTTTTAAACCTTAATTCTTAAAAATGATAAATATTGGCATCATTGGCGGGGCAGGTTATACAGCAGGCGAATTGTTGCGCATCCTCTTGAACCACCCCTCAGTAAATATCCGATTTGTTCATTCTAATTCTAATGCGGGCAATTTATTGAGTGCAGTTCACACCGATTTGATTGGCGAAACTTATTTGACTTTTACAGATGAAGCAGATTATGCAGCGATTGACGTGCTGTTTTTATGTGTAGGTCATGGCGATGCTAAAAAATTTGTAGAAGCAACCGAACTACCTAAATATCTGAAAATCATTGACTTGTCGCAAGATTATCGTCATGGTGCAAATCCGAACGCTGATACTGAGGGGTGGGTTTATGGCTTGCCTGAACTCAATAAATCGAAAATCGAACAAGCGCAATTCGTTGCCAATCCTGGCTGTTTTGCTACAGCGATTCAATTAGCGATTTTGCCTTTGGCAGCAAAAGGTTTGTTGAAAGACGATGTTCATGTCAATGCCATCACAGGTTCGACAGGTGCAGGACAAAAGCCTACGGATACATCTCATTTCAGTTGGCGCAATAATAATATCTCGATTTATGAGGCATTCAAACACCGTCATTTGAAAGAAATTACGGCGAGTGTCAAATCATTACAAGCTGATTTTCAAGAAGATATAAACTTTTTGCCCGTTCGTGGCAATTTTACACGCGGTATCTACGCCAGTGTTTATACCAAAACAGACTTATCAGAAGAAGAATTGAAACAACTGTATAAAGATTATTACGAAAATGCTGCGTTTACACATGTTGTTGACCAAAACCCGAATTTGAAACAGGTCGTTGGCACAAACAAAGGCATTGTTTATGTATCGAAATATGGCAATAAAGTATTGATTGTCAGTATGATAGACAATCTACTCAAAGGTGCTTCGGGTCAAGCTGTGCAGAATATGAACTTAATGTGTGGCTTGAGCGAGACTGAAGGATTGAAATTAAAGGCGGTAGCGTTTTAAATCAATCCAATTCTATTTTCAAACATCATAAATCATTGACAATGAAACTATTTGACGTTTATCCACTCTATGACATTGAGCCTGTGCAAGGCAAAGGCTGTAAGGTCTATGATACTGAGGGGGTAGAATATTTGGATTTTTACGGCGGTCATGCCGTCATCAGCATAGGTCATGCGCATCCACATTATGTGAAAATGATTTCGGAGCAAGTGGCAAAATTGGGTTTTTATTCCAATTCTATTCAAAATTCGTTGCAAACTGAGCTGGCGCAAAAGTTGGGCGAGCAGTCGGGTTTGACTGATTATCAGCTATTTCTCATCAATTCGGGTGCTGAAGCAAATGAAAATGCTTTGAAATTGGCTTCTTTTTACAATGGTCGCACCAAAGTTATTGCGTTCAAAAAAGCCTTTCATGGCAGAACGGCGGCGGCTGTAAACGTTACGCCAGACCCAAAATTGGTCGCTCCTATCAACAAAGGATTTGAGGTTGAATTTCACGAACTCAATGATATTGAATCAGTTAGAGATTCTATACTGAGGGGGGATATTACGGCGGTTATCATCGAAGGCATACAAGGTATTGGCGGCATTCATGTGCCAACGGCTGAGTTTTTGACAGAATTGCAAGCCATTTGTAACGCGACAGATACAGTTTTTATTCTCGATGAAATACAATCGGGCTATGGTCGTTCGGGCAAATTTTTCGCCTATCAATATGCCGAAGGTGTTACGCCTGACGTTGTCACTGTGGCAAAAGGCATGGGTAATGGCTTTCCGATTGGTGGCGTATTGATTCACCCTAAATTTAAGCCAAAACACGGTATGTTGGGTACAACGTTTGGCGGTAGCCACTTAGCTTGTGCAGCGGGCATTGCTGTTTTGGACGTGATGAAATCTGAATTTTTGGTGGAAAATGCGGCGACTTTGGGCAACTATATGATGCGCGAATTGGCAAAATTGCCTTCGGTCAAAGAAGTACGTGGCTTAGGTTTGATGGTCGCCGTTGAGTTTCCGTTCAATGTGGCGGCTCTCAGAAAAAGCCTTGTTTTTGACGAAAAATGCTTTATTGGTTCGTCAAGTGAAGCCAATACGGTGCGAATTTTACCCCCCCTCAGTATTACGAAGCAGGATGTTGATTCATTGGTGGAAAAAATGCGCGCTGCTTTGGTCAAAACTTTGGAGAAAGAATTGGCGTAAAAACTTGAATTACGGCATATAAAATAAGAAAAGCGGTCTTGGTATAAGACCGCTTTTTTATTTATACTTTCTATTCCAAGCTTATTTCTCATCGTACACATCAATCGAAGTAGAACGTTGGGCATAAAGTCGTCCTTTTTGGATTTGCATATAACGGTCGCCGCTGACATCTTTGGGTATGTTGAGGATTGACTTAGCGAGTGTTTGCAAGTTGAATTTACAAAATTGATTATTCTGTTTATAAAACAATTGGTTTTCAATGATTTGTAAACCCGAAGCATTCAGGATATCCAATGTTTTTATGTATTTCCCAAATTGATCGAACACAAAAACACCTTTAGCTGGTACGTTGATATAGATGAGATTCTCTCGAATGAGCATTTGTCCTATCTTCTGACCTGTCAAATCTTGATTCAAAGTTGTGCTTTTATATGACAATTTGAACCCCGTTGCGTCAATCGAATAACGTAAAATCATATTCACACCACTGTCATATATCCAAACGTGACCCGCATCGCCGATTGCCATTGTGGCCGCATTGGCTACGCCCATATCGTTGAGGAAGACCGTTTTTATAGGATTTAATGCTGCATCTATCAACACAATACACTGATAGTCAGTATAGTACAAGATTATTTTAAAAGGATTGGTGACATCTACATAGCCTATCTTACCAAATTTTTTAAATGAAAAACGACTGTCGAAATAACCATCGCTGTCGTATTTCAGAAGTTCATTTTTATGGGTAATGATGTAGATGTTTTTCAAATGGTCGGTTAAGAAATAGCGACAATCGAGACTGTCGTTTTTCTTAAATAACTTCCATTCTTGCGCTGATACTGAGGGGATCGTTGCGAAGAAAAAGGCAAAAAACAAAAGGCTATATTTGAAGTTCATGACTATTTGAATAGATTTTAACATTTTCATTTTCGTATGTTTTTATAACGAGTTCTTGTGAATCAAAGACGGCAAAAGTATTAGAATGTAACCATTCTCCCAAATTGATATAACGAGATTTTCCATTTTTGAGTATCCAATCAATAGTTAAATGGCGATGACCGAAGATAAAATAATCTATATGAGGTAAATCCGTTTGTATTTTTTCGTTGGCGTATTGGATGAGCCACTCCTTATCTTCGCCCAAAAAAGTATTTTCTACTGAGGGGTCTTGACCTTCTCTACTTTTTGAGGAAAAATACTGCATCAGCCCAAGACCTAAATTGGGATGTAGGCGCGCAAAAAGCCATTGACAAATAGGATTTGCAAAGACTTTTTTGATAAATTTGTAGCCATGGTCGTCTGGTCCTAAACCATCGCCATGCCCAATATAGAAAGTCTTACCGTAGATTTCTCGGATGATGGGTTCACGATAGATGGGAATTCCCATTTCTTCGCTGAGGTATCGAAACATCCACATATCATGATTACCCGTAAAAAAATAAATGGGTAAGCCATCGTCTCTTAGCTCCGATAGCTTACCTAAAAGGCGGCTAAATCCTTTAGGAATGGCTTTATTGTACTCGAACCAATAATCGAAAACATCGCCTACTAAATAGATAGCCTCTGCGTTAGGAGCAACAAAATCGAGCCATCGAACAATGAGTCGTTCGCGGTCTAAAGAAGTCAAACGGGCATCTACACCCAGATGAAAATCAGAAACGAAATAAACTTTTTTCATAAACAGAGGCATAAGACCTTTCCAAACCTCAAAACTATGAAAAATTTTAGAAGTTTATCTAAGAAAAAACGGGGGGTATTTCTTTAGTAAAGTGAACAGCCTTTAACTCTGCTTAATGTCAAGAATACAGATTGGGTTTAGATAAAAATTTTAGAGGGAATTTCAACTTCTCCTCCATTGTCATAACGTCTATCCAGAAATTTTGATATCCCTGTTAGTGTTTGATACATGTCAGACATTTTTTCTTCTTCAACTAATCCTGAGTCAAGTAAGTCTTGATACTTTTTTTGAATCTCCGTTTGAAGTAATCGCAAAAAATCCATTCCTTTTTCTGTCAATTGAACAACCTGTAAACGGTGGTCGCGCTTATCGTGTACAACTACAGCGTAACCTTCCTGCGTGATTTCCTTTACTAACTTACTCATAGCTTGCTTAGAAATACCAGCACGATTGGCTAACGTGATGATATTGTTTTCAGCGGTTTCTAAGTTTTCAAAAACATTCAAATGACGCGCACTTAAATTTTGGTGTCCATGCTTGACTAAAGTTCTGCTGATTTCGGTGGTAATCAAGCGAACCGTTTGACGAAGAAGGCGAACCAAGTTCGTTTTTTGAAATTGTTGGTGTTCTTCTAGAACTTGCAATAAGTCTGGTTTCATATTAAAAATGGCATGAGAAAGCTGAATAGTAGTTAATGCCACAGTGTTGTTCTAAAATAAGGGCATTGAATACTTAACCTAACGACAAGAACAGACTATCAGCTTGTTGTTAAAAGAATTTGTTAATTAAAATAAGTTAAAATACAAAAATAGTCAATTGAGTTTATCCTTGGGCAGGATTTGTGCTTTATGGATGGAGGCTAAGAGAGTTGTTTTTTGAGAAAGTGGGCAAAAGTCTGTGCTTTTTTTTAAAAAATTTAATATTTGAAATTTTTTTTTTGCATAAAAAAAATAATACTTTTCAAAGCGTTGACTATCAATTATTTAATTGAAATTATTTTTTTTTACAAACAACACATTTTGATAAAGTTTTATTACAAATAAGTTTTTATATATCTCTCTCAGTATTTCGGACTGCAAACCGCGATTGGTTTTTAACTTTGCTTTCCGACGCTAAGATACATTTAAGTAACAGAAAAAACTAATTTATTTATGGCTCGTATTTCATTAGAGAATATGCGTTTCCGTGCTAACCATGGTTTGTACGAAGAAGAGCAAAAAATTGGCAACGATTTCATGCTGGATATTTCGATTGATACCGATATCCAGATGGCAGCCGTCATACAAGAGCATGATACTGAGAAGGTGATAAATACCGTAAATTATGAGTTAGTCTATGAAATTTGTCGTATTGAAATGAATAAGCCTCAAAAACTCTTAGAAACCGTCATCGAAGAAATTATCTATCGCCTCAAACGGCACTTCCCGAATATCGAAGCCATACAAATCAATTTACGCAAATTGAACCCACCACTCGGGGGGAGAATTGCAGCTGCCTCTATCATGGAGGTCCGCAGCTTTGAGATACAATGCGCCAAATGTGGCTCGGTGATGATATGTTATGGTGACTCAACCTGCTGGTGTCAACAAGAAAATGCTCGAGACCGAATTCATCCACGTAGCTTAGAATTAATCAATCAAGAGTTTAAAGGTTCATGCCTGTGTCGAAGGTGTCTTAAAAGTTACGAAGGTTAGTCACCCAAAAGTTTATGATTTCGTTAACAACCTTATTACAAGGAATTGCGTCTTAAAATTGCAATTCAAGAACGGTTTAGGTACTGTTTTTGCCTTCTTTTATGAAATCATCTTGATTTATTTCAAAATTAAAACAAAAAATATGTTTAAAAAACTAAGTATCCTGCTCATCGCAACAACTTGTACACTCACAGCCTGCGACCAATTGCAACAAGCCGCAACAACGGTTTTGACTCAACAAGCCCTCTCAAATGAAGATATTGGCAATGGTCTGAAATCAGCTCTCGAAATTGGTATCGGCAAAGGAGCAGAGGCTTTGTCGCAAAAAGGCGGTTATTTCAATTCGGCTTATAAAATTTTATTGCCTTCAGAAGCACGTCAAATTACTGAAAAGTTGAAAGTTATTCCAGGATTCAACAAAGTAGAAGACATTATTTTGGAAAAAATCAATGCTGGAGCAGAAGATGCGGCATCAAAAGCAAAGCCCATTTTTGTGAGCGCCATCAAACAAATGACCTTTTCAGATGCTATGAATATTCTAATGGGCGATAAAAATGCTGCCACTCAGTATTTGAAACGCACCACCTACGACCAATTATACCAAGCATTCAGTCCTACTATTGTTCAGTCGCTCGACAAATTTGACGCACGCAAATATTGGGGTGATGCTATTACAGCTTACAATAAAATCCCATTGGTCAAAAAAGCGAACCCAAGCCTCGACGATTATGTTACACGCGAGGCTCTGAACGGGCTTTTTTCGATGGTTGAAGAAAAAGAACGCGCTATTCGTACCAATCCAGCAGAGCGTATCACTGACCTTTTGAGAAAAGTATTTGCGAAACAAGACAACAAGCAATGATTTCAAAAAGCTGATAATCAACAACTTAGTTTACATCAAGTATATTATTTGGTGTAAACTAAGTTTGATTAAGCTGTTGAAAAAAGTAACATCAAAAAAAAGTTTGAATTTTTAGATATTTTTATTTGTTTTGCATACACTTTTGAGAATTTACACACCCCCTCAGTATCGACAGGCATAATTAACCAACTATTCAATCTTACAGACTAACCGAGAAAACAGCCGCTATGCAAAACCTTAATGACTTACGGCATTACTACAACCACACAATCCATCCAGAATTGATGCGCATGGAACGACACAGACATCACTTACTCAATGTCATGGGTGCGTCTTTTTTTGCGATTCTTGTCATCATTTTCTTACAATTTTATCTCAACATACTCGTCCTTACACTTGTTTTAGTCATTCCATTGGTGCTTTATATCACCTATATGTTCAATGAATGGGAAAACTTCCGTGCAACTTTTAAACCAAAAGTCGTCTCATTATTATTGGATTTCATTGACAACGATGTGACGTACAACGTACCTCTGAAATACATGGAAAAAGCTTCCATTTCGCCCAAAGTATTTCAAGCGAGCCGATTGTTCAACTCAGCTGCACCCGATTATGTAGGCGAGGATTATATAAAAGGTGAAATGGGTGAGTTGGATTTTGAAATGAGCGAACTATCGGTCAAAGAGTTTTCACCTGTCCGAAATCGGCTCGACGATGTATTTCGAGGAGTCATGTTGCACGCTCGCTATCGCCGCGAAGTGCAACCTGAAACAGGTGAAATATTGGTTCTGCCACGCCACGAACGCCAGTTTTTATCAAAAACGATAAAATCATTCACAGGTCGTGGGGGGCGGCAATATGACCGCTTAATACCAAAATTTATGAATACCTTTATCGTTTATGCAACATCCAATGCCAATACGCGCGGTTTTTTATCCACCGAAATGCAAGAAGCTATCTTAAATTATCGAGAAAAAGGAACAAAAGAAGTTTATATTTCATTTATTGGCGGCGATATATACATTGCTATTGAACAAGATAAAGATTTATTAGAGCCAGCTCTTTGGCAATCGAATGTCAGTTTCGACCTCATCCGAGAATATTACGAAGACTTAACACTGTTGTTGAGCATCGTTTTAGATATTGATGCCAACAATTAATTGGCTCATCACTTTAATTTTTTATTATAAAATGCTGAAAATCAAAAACTTATTATTAATCACATTCATCAGCTTCATCGGAAGCTATTCATTAACGGCTCAACAAGCGGAGTCAACTGCCACAAGTATCCCCTCAGTATCAGCTGATAAAAAAGCATTGCTTTGGGAAATAACAGGTAAAGACCTTTCAAAACCCTCTTATTTGTATGGCACAATTCACATGATTCCCAAAAAAGATTTCTTTTTGAGCGATGCTGCAAAAAAAGCGATAGACTCTTGCAAAAGGGTCACTTTTGAAATCAATATGAAAGATATGAACAACCCAATGGCTCTCGTAGGCGTATTCATGAAAGCCATGATGAACGACGGGTCGCGACTCAAAGATTTGGTGAGCAAAGAGGACTATAAACTCGTCAAAAATCACTTTGATTCCCTCGGTTTGCCTATGGCGATGTTGGAACGCGTGAAGCCGATGTTCTTATCCGTTATGGTAGATGGCGGTGGTGCGCAAATGAATCCGTTTGATACAACCGCCACCGAATCAGCCAATGTGTCGTATGAATTTGAAATCATGCGCATTGCTGAAAAACAGAAAAAAGAGTTTGCAGGTTTGGAGACTATGGAGTTTCAAATGAGCATTTTTGACTCGATACCCTACAAAGCACAAGCCGAAATGTTGGTCAAATCCGTCAAATCAGGTGGCAAAGGTGGAGACAATGAGTTTGCGAAGATGGTCGAAATGTACAAAGAACAGGACATCGAAGCAATGGCAAAAATGCTCAACCCCTCCGATAGCTCTGATACTGAGGGGTTAGGTCAATACGAAACCATGCTCGTCACGACCCGAAATCTGAACTGGATTCCACTGATGGGAAAAAGTATGGCAAAACGTTCTACTTTTTTTGCCGTTGGTGCAGGGCATTTGGGTGGTGAAAAAGGCGTTGTCAATCTCCTGCGAAAAGAAGGTTATACACTCCGACCTTTAAAATAAACGAAGTGAACGATTTACAATGTCGTCGAGATTGAACAACTCGACGACATTGTTATTTTAGTCGAATAAAAATGCAGTTTTTATCCTCTTTTTAACCTTTTTTATCCAAGTTTCGTATAATTTGCACCAACAATCGAACCAATAAGGACGTTTACGTGGTTATCTTATTCGACTGACTTACACGTACACAATGGTCATTGTTTTTGTCATAAGTATTTAAAATAACGACAAATGACCCATTTACTGAGGGGTAGGTTTTCAGAAGCATTAAATCAAATTTAATCAATCATTTAAATCATTCATTATCAATGCAAAGTCACGAAATTGACTACAAAATCTACGGTGAAGAAATCCAATGTGTCGAGGTCGAACTCGACCCACAAGAAACAGCTATTGCTGAGTCTGGTAGTTTTATGATGATGGACGAAGCCATCGAAATGTCCACTATTTTTGGCGATGGCACAGGTCAAGATAAAGGTTTTATGGGCAAACTATTCTCAGCAGGCAAACGTCTTTTGACTGGCGAGAGTCTTTTTATGACGGCATTCACCAATCAAGGTCGTGGAAAAGCCCGTGTTACGTTTGCCGCACCTTATCCAGGCAAAATCATAGCACTTGATTTGTCTTATTATGGGGGTAAAATCATTGCACAAAAAGATTCGTTCTTGGCAGCGGCTAAAGGAGTTTCAGTAGGCATCGAGTTTCAACGCAAATTAGGGACAGGCTTATTCGGCGGCGAAGGTTTTATCATGCAAAAACTCGAAGGCGATGGCATGGCATTCGTTCATTCAGGTGGTTTTGTCGTAGAACGCGAACTCAAGGCAGGTGAAATGTTGCGGGTTGATACAGGTTGTATCGTTGCATTCACACAACAAGTAGATTATGATATTCAATTCGTAAAAGGTGTCCGCAACGTCATTTTCGGCGGCGAAGGCTTATTTTATGCTACCCTTCGCGGACCGGGTAAGGTTTGGATTCAAACGATTCCAATCAGCCGTTTGGCAAGTCGCATTTTGTCCTATGGCACTCAACCCAACCGCCGTGAGGAAGGTAGCATTTTAGGCGGCTTAGGCAATCTGTTGGATGGAGATTAACACAAATATGCAATATGGTGTATAAAAAAAGTGGCAATCGAGAACGATTTGCCGCTTTTTTTATATTTCATACTTCATATTTTATCGCGAAAACACTTTTTCTAATTTAGCTCCTGTCCAGCGATGCAAGGTGATTTTCAGTTTTTGGTCTTTAACTTTAAAATCAACTTCACCATTTTTTTTAGTCACTTCTTCCGTAGCAGCCATATCATCCGTTACGAGGACGTGTCCTGTGATGCCGCCTTTGTCCGAAGGCAAAAGATAAGTTTCGGAAGCATAGCCTGCGCCAGCCGATGATGAGCTAATAGTTTCCAATTGTTTTACCAATTTACCCCCCTCAGTAAAAAACACCAAATAGTCGCCTTGTGCATAGTCACACGCACCAAAAGTAGCTTCAACGGATAAGACCTGTTTCACATTCTCGAATATGCCACCTTTGAGCGATATGCTCATTTCGTAACCCAAATCAGCCACACTCGGAAACTCCAATTTAGCCAACTCTTTACCATCTTTAGCAGCACGTACTTGCAGAGTCAGTTTGTAATCTTTCTCATTATAAGACGATATGCCGCCCAAAAACATGATGCCATCGGTTGATTGTTCTTGGCTGGCAATGGCAACGGTGGTCAAAATACCACTCCAAAGATACCCGACTTTGCCATTCGCTTCTACCTTAAACCACGGTGCGCGAAAGCCATTCAAGGTCAGAGAGTCGGTTGTTCGTTCCAAAATTTGTACTTTAGTCGCTATGGGTAGTTGCGCCACCACTGTTGCTTTTGTGGAAGGTTTATCTCTCAAATTGGCATCGCTCACTAAGACAAAAGCCTCTTTAGCCTCTACATATTCGTGAAATAGTAGCGTACCTGTGGCTTTGTACGGGTCTTCTTGTGCATTGATGAGTAAGAAACCTATTGAAAGGATTGCTGAGAAAATAAATTTTTTCATATTGGTGAGTTTTTAATTTTGGGATAAAAGTAAGCCCCCCTCAGTATTTTTGCAAGTTTTTAGAAAAAAGATAAGGTCGGTGGAGTATAAAACCTCACCGACCTTTGAGATAGAAAAACAAAAAATTACTGAACAACTAATTTTTCAGTCAAAGAACGACCTTCTTGGTCGCGAATAACAGCAAAATAAATGCCTGTTGACAAGTTGCCGCGCTCGATTTCGAGTGTTTCAGTCACAACATTGTTGTAAGTGCGCACTGTACGACCCACATTGTCCATCAAACTCACGTTGAAAGATTTGCCTTGACCACCATCGAGCATGATATAAGTACGCTCTTTAAATGGATTAGGTGCAACTTTTGAGTTGATTGACGCACGTAAATCTTGGCTTGATGCTGCACAAGTTGGCATGCTTGCAACTGCAAACAAAAAGTCCTCGCAACCTGATGCTCCTTGAGATTTACCTTCATATCCCCAAGGTGTACTTGCATTAGCTGGCCCATCATTGAAAACGAACTTGATATTAGTCGGTGCTGCAGCCAATCCATAGTAAGTTGTTGGGTTAGCAATCGTAACATGGAACTTAGCTGTATTGCCAGAAGTACCAACCATACGTTTAGCACGAACAGCACCCGTAGCATTCCAATCTACACCTTTCGACCAGTCGTTTGCACCTGAATGGAAGCCAATCTCTGTGCGTTTGCCAAGCGTATCCTTGCTACCTGCGGGTGTAGAAGAACAGTTTTTAGATACATCAAAGACGATGCTGATTTCGCCACTTGCTTTTTTACAAGCTGTTGCACCAGAAATGGTTTGAGCGTTAATGGAATAAGCACAGAGTGCCAAAACGAAGAGAGAGTAAAGTTTTTTCATACAGAAAAATGTTGAATTTAGGTTAGATAATGATATTTGAAATTGCAGCGTAAATATAATACGTATCGCTGTTATTCGACAAAGTGATTTTACATTTTTAACAGTTTTTAGTCGAATAAACAAAATAAATGAAGGCTTGTTTTGAGTTTCAACAAAAAAAATAAGGCAAAACTTTACTTACCCCTTTTGTTAACACCTGAGAGAAAAGGGACAAAACGGAATTTCTCGTAGTTTTTTGTGTCATATTCAGTTTCACTGAGACGTGTTATTTTGTGCATAATTTGTCCTTCTTCGCCACCCACAGGAATGACTAAGATGCCACCAACAGCCAATTGCTCTTTCAAAGCCTCTGGTACTGAGGCGGCCGCTGCGGTGACGATGATGCGGTCGTAAGGCTCAAATTCGGGCAAACCCACCGAACCATCACGAAAAAAACAACGGATATTGGGCAAATTGAGTGCTTTTAAAAAGTCTTTTGTTTTCAAAAACAATTCTTCTTGGCGTTCAACAGTATAAACTCTTGCGCCCAAAAGGGATAAGATGCCCGCTTGATAGCCCGAACCCGTGCCTATTTCAAGCACTTTTTGCTTTTTTTCTATAGCTAAAAGACTCGTCATGTAAGCAACAGTGTAAGGTTGACTAATGGTTTGCTCGCTACCAATTGGAAAGGCTTTGTCAGCATAAGCCCACTCTTCAAAGGCTTTTTCGAGAAAAAAATGGCGTGGCAATGTGTTCATGGCATTGAGAACAGCTTCATTGGTTATCCCTTTTTTCTGCAATTCTTCAATAAGTTGACGGCGCAAACCTTTATGTCTGTATGAGTCGTGCATTATTTTTAATAAAAAGATAAAAATGAGTGACCGCTATGTTTTGCTTAGGTCGCTTGTTTCGTTCTACTTTTCAAGACAAAGCCACCTATCAAGCCGATAACAACTAAAATAACAGCAATCAGTTCGGCTTGTGTCATTTTGAAGTTGGGTAAATCTATCAATTTGTCGTTGACCCGTATTTTTTCAATAAAAAAACGTTCGATGCCGTTCAAAACCAAATAAATCATAAACAAAAGTCCATGTGTTGTCACCCTTTTGCGGATTGCCCACAAAAAGAAAGCAATACTCAAAGCCATGATGACTTCATAAAAAGGCGTTGGATAAACACCCACCGGCAAGTGATTGTGGTGCATGGCTGTTAAACCCTCAATTGGGATGCCTGAATCTACAACATTGCGCGGATAATCGAACGACCACATCCACGAAGGTAAAAACCAGTTGCTCGGCATCGCCGCAGCTTCGATGCCCCAATCGCCATCGCCCGACAATTGACACCCGATGCGACCCACGCCATAGGCGAACATCAGTGACGGCGCAACGGCATCCATCATGTGAATTGGATTCATTTTGAGTTTACGACTCACAAACCAGTAAACCCCAAGGAAGCCACCTATCAAACCACCATACATTGCGATGCCTGAGCCACTGAAAAAAGTTCCTATTGGGTCATTAAAAAAGGCTTTTATATTGTCCACACTCTCTAAAATAGCAAAAATCTTAGCACCTAACAAGCCCGAAATGGCTGCTACCATCGTAATGTCGCCTACACGTTCGTGTGGATAAGCCAATTTAGTGTTGCCTTTTTCATCTTTAACTGGCTGTGGTTGAAACAACCCTTGTTCTGCCTTACGTTTGAGTTCAAGATACAAGGTATAGGCCGCAACTAAAAAGGACAAAGCGAGAAATAAGCCAAAAGTTTGGATATAGTGTGCCCAATTGTCGTAAGGCGTACCGAATAAATCGTGTAGTATGTAGGATAGATTTGGATACATTTATGCTGTATTTTAGTTTTAAGGTACTGTAGTAGCACCACAATTATTGCGTCAAAAATAAAACGATTCCACAGAAGCAGAACCGTTTTTAAGAAATAATAGACGTTTTATGATAAAAAATCAATTTTAAGCAAAAACAGGCATCGAAAGACTGGCAATAATATCGCCTTCATCATTGAAATCAATCAATTCAACAGACGCAATTGAATTTATCCCCCCCTCAGTATGTTCGCTTTTCTGTAGTTCAATTTTGATATAATTGTCCGTAAAACCAGTCAAAAAGGCTGCATCTTTATGTTTTTCAAACAAAACATCGCGTGTTTGACCTAAAAATTGTTGATAGAAAGCGCGCCGTTTTTTCTCCGACAAAATGCGAAGCATCTCGTTGCGCTCGCGGCGTTTGTGCATCGGTACAGGATTTTCCATCTCATTTGCAGGCGTATTCGGACGTTCTGAATAGGTAAAAACGTGTAAATAACTCACATCAAGGTTGTTGATAAAATGGTATGTTTCCAAAAAATCTTCGTCCGTTTCATCTGGAAAGCCCACAATCACATCCACGCCGATGCAAGCATGGGGCATCACTGATTTTATTTTTTCAACACGACTTTGATACAATTCTCGTTTGTACCGACGACGCATTTGTTGCAATTGTTTGTTGTTGCCCGACTGCAATGGAATATGAAAATGCGGCATAAAACGTTGAGAGTCAGCCACAAATTCAATAATCTCATCGGTCAAAAGATTGGGTTCAATGCTCGAAATACGAAAGCGGCTGATGCCTTCCACTTTGTCCAATTCTTGAATCAAATCAATAAACAAGGCTTCTTTTTTCGCTCTTGCGCCTTCAATTACCTCAGTCCCATTGCCAAAATCGCCAATATTCACCCCCGTCAGTACAATTTCATGCACACCCATTTCGGCAATTTTCTGCGCATTGGCAACCACATTTTCAACGGTATCAGAACGGCTTTTGCCTCGTGCCAATGGAATGGTGCAAAACGAGCATTTATAATCACATCCATCCTGAATTTTCAGAAACGAACGGGTACGGTCGCCAAAAGAAAAGGCATTGTGAAACGTATTGACCTCTCTGATTTCGCCCGCTGACACCATGCCTTTGCCTTGTGCTTTGGTCAGAGAATCAATATAATCCAAAATTTTAAACTTCTCACCAGCTCCCAAAACCAAGTCCACACCTTCGATTTCAGCAATTTCTTGCGGCTTCAATTGTGCATAACAACCCACCACGACTACATACGACTGAGGGGTATGTCGCAAAGCGCGCCGCACAATCTGACGGCATTTTTGGTCGGCAAAATCGGTCACACTACACGTATTTATGACATAAACATCTGCTCCTGCATCAAATTCATTGACGAGGAAACCATTGTCTTCAAACAGGCGTTGAATCGAAGACGTTTCGGAGTAGTTAAGTTTACAGCCTAATGTGTAAAATGCGACGGATTTAGGTGTCATTATTTATTAGTCATTGAGTCATTGGTCATTATGTTGTTATTGTATTACAATGACATAATGACCAATGACCTAATTATCTTGTTTTTGGGCGTGGACGTTTGCCACCGCCGCCCATCATATTGCGGAAGCCAGGGCGAGACATAGCAGCCTTCACCTGCCCTTTTTGCTTCATAGCTTCATCAAATTCTTTGATTTGTTCTTTTATCATCGGCTCAGTTACTTTCAGTGCTTTGAGTTGACGATAAAAGTTCTCAGCAGCGGGCCAGTTATTTTTCATCAAACGGAAGTTAGTGAGTGCCAAAAGCACCATTGCTTTTTCGTTGTCAGAAGGCAACCCAATTTTTTGAGCGTTCAGATAGTGTTTTTCTGCCGTTTCGTAATCTTTTTGTTGGCTAAAAATCGTGCCTTTCAACAAGTAAAAGTAAGCGCGATTAGCGGTATAAAGCCATTGAGGGAAGAATGTCAAACCCAACCGTTGGTCTGCAGCCATAAAATCGCCTGTTTGCAACATCTGAGCTGCAGATTGTACTGTGCCAAGCAAAAAATAGCCCACAAGTAGTATGATTCCCGCTAAAATGAACGGAAATGCCCACCAAAATCCCCAAGCAAACGCAGCGCCTACTCCACCGATGAGAAATAAAGCTATGAGTGCGAAGCGGAGATAAATATTGATAGAAAACATCATAATTAATTGATGAATAATGATTAACGAATTACGTTTTTAGAAGTATTTGCCCCTAAGTAATTTAGGATTGAGTTGACTTTTCTCTTAGCTGTTGTATGGCTTTGAGAAAATGCGTGCAAAGATAATGAGGAAGTCGGAAATGTGGGGTATGAAATAGAAAAAAGGAGCGTTTGTGAAATGCGTTTAGGCACATTTTGGTCACATCACAATCTTTGTTGAAGTCTATGAGAGCGATTTTCCCTTTAGTTTATTGCTGATTACTGTTTTTTTGCTCCGAAGGAGTCTCTTGGACAAGCAAAAAAAAGCGTGCTTTGAGAATATTTTTTATGGATTGAAGCTAAAACTTGAGGCAAAAGCCTCAATTTTTAGCTTCAATCCATAAAAAATTTATTTTGTACGCCTTTCGTGTGTAGCACGAAACAGTGTATAATGGTGTCGTTTATTTATGTTGCGTTACTAAGTGTCAGTTGCACCATTATTATTGACAATCTTCCACAATTTCGCACCACTGGTATCATACATAGATAAAAACCAAAAGCGTATGACTTCATAACGCAATGTCTCACAAAACCAATCGGGATTGTTTTCTACACCAGAAGTCAACCTATTTCTTCAAAATATCTCCGCGATTCAACAAAATATAATTGCCTTTCACGTCCAGATAGACCCCCTCAGTAAAAATACGTTTGAAATGGTTTTGAAAAAAAGCTTCGGCTTCTTTTTTATCCTTTTTGACATAAGCCAATTTATTGAACAATAAAATGCCGTTAGGAGAGAGCATTTTTTTAAGGTTTATCAAGAAATCTTCGTGTTCCAATTCGGTTGGTACTTGGTCGTCGAGAAACACATCCATGCAAATCATATCGTACTTTTCGGTGCAAAATTCTGCGAAAACACGTGCATCTGACAGTTGAAACTCAATACCCGATTGAATATCTGGAACAACATACGTATTGGCCAAACGTAGAATTTCGGGGTCAATTTCGACGGCTGTGTAGTAATATTTTTTCTGAAACATGTTTTCCAACATCACAGGAATGCTGCCTAAGCCGAAACCCAAAATCAAAACCTCTTTGATTTGCAACCTATCAAGGTCAATTTGTTCAAAAGCTCTCGAAAAATTGTCGTACAAATCGCCATAACTGTAAATAGCATTGGCCGTTAGCAATTGATAACGACCGTTGCGTAGCACCACACGCAGATAAGGATTGTGTTCACTTTCTGTGGTTTCGACGTAAACGGATTTTATATAACTCAAAAGCCGTTTCCAAAGCGGTTGTTTCATTGTGAATGGTCATTGTGTCATTGGATTAATAAGTCTAAGAAGCTGTTTGAGTTAATAACCAATAACTATTGAACAAGAACTAATTTTCTTTTTTCAAATTTTTTAAAAATACTTTACGAATCCAGTTCGGCACAACAATCGCCCCAGCAGCAAGATAGAGATAATAAGACATCAACCGCCAAATCAGTGCGATGACTGTTGCAACCTCCAAATTGGATAAAAAATCGTGTAAAAATGGATAAAATAAACCTTCTGCAATACCTGCACCACCTGGTGTAGGCGACAACGCCATGATTATGAACATGGCTTGAAGGCGTGAATAGAGCAAAACTTCACGTGCAAAAGTCATGGTTGGGTGGTCAATACCAAAAATCAAACACGAAATTAGTAAAAATTTGCACGTCCAAGCGACCCAAGTTGCACCAAAAGCGGCGGTGTGTTGTCGCCAACCGATGTTTTTCATATCTTCTGATGCCAAAACGATTTCACTGCCCAACTTTTCCATCCGTTCATTGAAACGACTGAGAAATGGCAGACGTGTAGCACCCACTAAGGCACGTTTGATGAGTGTTGGGTTGACAAATAAGCCATAAAATAAAAACAAACCATAGCTCACCATACCTGCATACGAAAAGAAAAATAAGCGCGACTCCCAATTGCCATCTGCCAAACTTTCCATACCTGGGCGGATGACTTTTGCACCATTTATGGCAAAAAGAAGTGGGAAAGTGCCAACAAAGAACAGGGTATCAAGCACAACTTTGTATAAAACAATAGTCGTCGTGCGAGCCGCAGAGAGGTGCTCTTGGGTCAAAACGAAGAGTGAAACGGCTGCGCCACCTGCCGTTGTAGGGGTAATGCACAAGCTGAACTCAAAAATCATGACCAATTCGATGCATTTTACAAAGCTAAAGTGTCCTTGCGCCAATACCCACATCCGCAACGAAAACGCCAAATGTCGTATCACCATCAAAGCAAAAGCGAGAGCAATCCAGCCAAAGGTAGCCGCAGACCAATGAATGTGTTTGATTTTTTCGAAATCAAAATTGCGCAGCACCAAAAATGCGACCACCCCCAAACCTAACAAAATGGGCAGAACCATACGAGAAGCCCGCAACGATTTCAGTACATTGCGTTGATCTTCCGATAATTGTTCGATGTCGTCTTTAAGTGGTGTCTGACTCATGCTGCCAAGATAGAGAGATTTTTGAATTTTGCGTCAATCGAGCGTTTTACTTTTAAAAAACCAAAGATAACGTATTTTTTTTTTAAACTATTTCTACCTTTGCGGGGCTTAAAAGCCACTCAACTCAAACAATATACTGAGGGGTATGTTTTACTCCTTTCACATCGTTTTTTCAGAAAAAATTAAAACAAAATTCATTTATGCCTTATCTATTCACATCAGAATCTGTTTCAGAAGGACATCCTGACAAAGTAGCAGACCAAATTTCAGATGCGCTCATTGATAATTTTTTAGCATTCGACCCTTCTTCAAAGGTGGCTTGCGAAACCCTTGTAACAACAGGACAGGTTGTTTTGGCTGGCGAAGTTAAAACGAAAACCTATCTCGATGTTCAAAATATTGCACGTGAAGTGATTCGCAAAATCGGTTATACCAAGTCAGAATACATGTTCGAAGCTGATTCTTGCGGCATTCTTTCTGCCATTCACGAGCAAAGTGCGGACATCAATCAAGGTGTAGAACGCAAAAATCCAGAGGAGCAAGGTGCTGGCGACCAAGGTATGATGTTTGGCTATGCCACACGCGAAACCGATAACTATATGCCTTTGGCATTGGATATGGCGCACAAACTTCTTATCGAATTGGCTGCTATCCGTCGCGAAGGTAAAGAAATGACTTATTTGCGCCCAGATGCCAAATCGCAAGTGACAATTGAGTATTCTGACGACAACAAACCTCAGCGCATTGATACCATCGTTTTGTCAACGCAACACGACGATTTTGCAGACGAAGCAGCGATGCAAGCCAAAATCCGTGAAGATGTTATCAATATCCTTGTGCCACGTGTACAAGCTCAGATGAAAGAGGAGATTCAAGCTCTTTTCAACGACCAAATCATCTATCACGTCAACCCAACAGGTAAATTTGTGATTGGTGGACCACACGGCGACACAGGTTTGACAGGTCGTAAAATCATCGTTGACACTTATGGCGGCAAAGGTGCACACGGTGGCGGTGCTTTCTCTGGCAAAGACCCTTCAAAAGTGGACCGTTCAGCAGCTTATGCGACACGCCATATTGCTAAAAACTTAGTTGCTGCAGGTTTGTGCGACGAAGTTTTGGTTCAAGTATCTTACGCTATCGGCGTAGCAAAGCCAATGGGTATTTATGTCAATACTTATGGAACTTGCAAAAAGAAAAAAATGACTGACGGCGAAATCGCACAAATCGTTGAAAAAGTGTTCGATATGCGTCCATATTCTATCGAAAAGCGTTTCAAATTGCGTACACCTATGTATTCAGAAACAGCTGCTTATGGTCATATGGGTCGTCAAAACGAAGTAGTAGAGAAGACTTTTACATCGCCTGACGGCAAAAAGAAAACAATGAAGGTTGAGCTTTTCACTTGGGAAAAATTGGATTATGTAGAAAAAGTGAGAAAAGCCTTCCGTTTGAGAGGCTAAATTTATTGTTATTTTGAAAATAAAAGAGCGAGCATAGTAATGTGCTTGCTTTTTTTATGTACGAGAGGCAAAAAGAAGATAATTTACTGATGTTACGCACAATACCATTACAAACTATTTTTTGCTACGCAAAAAAGACGTGCTAAGAAATTATTTTTTTTAGACCGAAGTTCATTTTTCAATCGCAAGCGATTGAAAAATGAACTTCGGTCTGATAGATTCTTTTTAGTACGCTTTTTTTGCGCAGCAAAAAACAGTGCGTAAACTGTACCGTGCGT
>JAEUUP010000073.1 GCA_016787525.1 Saprospiraceae bacterium
GAAAGGCGTACAAAATAAATTTTTTTTATGGATTGAAGCTAAAAATTGAGGCTTTTGCCTCAATTTTTAGCTTCAATCCGAAAGAAATATTCTCAAAGCACGCTTTTTTTTGCTTGCAAAAAAACAGTCCGTAATGGTGTAATTTATTAAAATCGTATTACTTATGTCAAGGATAATATATCCACTCCTACTTATCAGTTTTTATACAAGCCTATCATTCTCCCAAGTAAAACAACCCAACGCATTAGATTCTACAACAATTAATGTTTTAGATCATCGGTTTATAGGTGGTACAGCAGCTTTTTGTAAGTTTGTGATTGAAAACCTGAGGTATCCAAAAGAAGCCGTGGACAATTGTCGTGTGGGTATATCATCTGTCACGGTCAAATTGCGACCAGCTGGAGCTATTGACTCTATCTACTTTAACAATGATGTCGGTTTGGGAATGGGCATCGAAGAAGAAATCACACGTTGTTTGTTGGGGACAAAAGGCAGATGGACGAGGTCGCTTGACCATCCTGTATTGACTTTCACTTTGTCTTTCCAAAGGGAAGGGATAGAAGAACTACCTGCTTTCGTTAATCTATCCATCACCAATCCTATTTTGACCCAAAGGACTGGCTGTGTAACGACCAAAAGCCTTAACGCTGCCTTTGAAAAAGCGCGAAAGAAAAAAGACTATAAACACACACTCTATCTGTGCGAAGAATTGTTGCGGCGTATGCCCGATTCGGCAGCCTATAAAGCAGAAAGAGCCTCATTGCTCAAGAAATTGGCAGAGTGATGTTTGAACTCCACCTAAGTCACCCTCTGGCTATCGGTTAAAACAAAAGCCTCGCTGTGTTGGACAGCGAGGCTTTTGCCGTTTTTACTGAGGGGGTACTAACTGAGTTTTAAAACACACACACCAAAACCAATCAGCAGTAATAAGCCTGCGGCTAAAAGGAAGTCTTTCCCTCGTTCCCCTTTTTTTAGAATAAACAGTGCCACAGCAGTGAGTACATTCAAAACAAACAAACCGACAACGTGTATCGCTTCAGCTAAGCCGTAGATGCTGGGTTTGTAGGCAAAAATGGTTAAAAGCAAAGTCAGATTGACCAATAGAATAATGTAGCGTGGGTTTTTCATATTGCTCACGTTTTATGATGTTAAATTTCATCAACCTACACGGAAATGGGTCGTACAAACGCCAAAACCAATTAAAAACAACAGCGCAGCAGACAGAAAATGGCTTTTAGCCCACTGTTCTTTGTCAAAAGCCATGAGGGTGCCACCCAGAAGAAAGTTGATGCCGCTTGATTCAAGTATGAAAATGGCTTTATTCATGCCACTCGTTTGTGATGAAGTCAAAATAGCCACTAAAAGCAGTAGATTGACGATAACAACAGCCCAATTGTATCTTTTCATGCTTTACACAATTGTCATTTCCTGCCGCAAGGCTTCCAACCGCGCGCGTTTCTGTGCATCGCGATAAAACAGGTTCATTGTCTCGAAAGGGATGATTTTCATATCGTCGCTCACGATGTGGACGCAAGATTTTTTGATGGCGCGCACATCGAAATCGTAGGCATCAATGAATCGCATGATGATGATGCGGAACAAATTCTCATAGCCCAACGAGGGAGCATTGATTTGTGGTAAACAGCACATGATGGACTGCAATTCGTCGGTTGCACACTCGACGGAGTTGCCTGTGCTGAACAATTGAATCATGTGGCTGTGCAGTCTTTCATCTTGTTCGTACACGATGGTGTTGCGGGAATTGTCGAGTATGTCTTGCGGATTGATGAAACGGGTCAGTGGCACGACTTGACCGTCTATCTTCAAGGCGTAAGCCATGGCTAAGGCATCGGGATTGCACGGCACGGGCAGAATATCCGCCTCAGAAAAGAGCTGTGTTTGCTCCAGTATCTTTTGGCGCACTTCGGTCAACGTGATACGGTCTGTTGCTGGATTGAACCCCTCAGTACGTCCTGCTATTTGAGTGGGTTGGAACGTCACACCGCGCACGCACGGTTGTTGTAAGGCAAACTCGATGATTTGTCCGATTTCGTCGTCGTTCAGGTGGCGTTGCAGCGTCACGACTAAGGTGGTCGAAAGTTTGTATTTGTTCAGGTTTTCCAAAGCTTTCAGGCGGGTTGCACGCAAATCCTCCCCCCTCAGTGTTTGCAAGGCATTTTCCTTGAAACTATCGAATTGTAAGTAAATCTCAAAGTTGGGCATATACGAAGCCAAACGCTCGACGAACTTTTCATCCTTGGCAATCCGAATACCATTGGTGTTGAGCATCAAATGTCGAATCGGTTTGCGTTTGGCAATGTCCAATATCTCAAAGAACTGGGGGTGAACGGTGGGTTCGCCGCCACTGATTTGCACCACATCGGGTTCGCCTTCATTTCTAACCACCAAATCAAGCATAGATTCTATCTCTTCCAAAGTTCTATGCCGACCGTGGTGCGGCGACGACTCCGCGTAGCACGTCGGACACGTCAGATTGCAACGGTCTGTCACTTCCACTATCGTCAAACACGAATGTTGCTCATGGTCGCTGCACAGACCACAATCGTAAGGGCATCCGTAGTGTGTTTTGGTGTTGAAGCGGCGAGGTATTTCGCTCCGCTTCACATAGTTGCGGGTGCTTTTGTAGTAATCAATATCCGTTGCCAGCAAAACCTTTTCGCTGCCATGTTCGGGACAGCGTTTGTGCATCATCACGGTATTGTTCTCAAAAACAATCTTGGCATCTACGCGCCTCAAACACTTGGAACAGAGGCTGAGTGTGAAGTCGTAATAGACATAGGGTCTTTCCATATCATTCTTTTTTTATAATCTAATACCAATACTTCGGTAATTTTTCAGTTGAAAAACGGCGGCTTCGCCGCCGAAAAAAGGGAGGATGGAGCGAGATGTTTTATTTTTTTGAATTGTGGGTGCAGCCCACAATTCAAAAAAATAAAACATCTCGCTCCAAATGGTCTCTTTGCCGCCGAAGGCGGCTATTTTAAGTTATTTTAGGTACTAAACAATTACCGAACTATTGAATTTTTAATGTCAAAAAATTGGGTCAAGCACAAACTTGACCCAATTTTTTTTGAAACTAATACTCAGATTTTCCTCTGAAACTGATGTAACTCTGATAAATTTTATCAGAAAAGCCTGAAGTATCTCTCAAATTATAGTCTTCCAAACTCTTTCGAGTACATTTATACAGGCTTTTTATCACTTCTGTTGGAAACCAACGTATGGACACTTTCATTTTATTTTCTAAAATACGGCGGTAAGTTTGATTTTGATCAATATAATCTTGATAGATTTTAGAGTCATATTTTTCAATCGTCTGAGTTAAAATCGTCTTAATTTCTGTTGGTAGTGCATTCAATGCATCTTTATTGATGAGCAATTCAAACATCGTATTGGGTTCCTGCCAACCTGGTTCGTAGTAAATTGCGCCCAATGTATGCAATCCCAAACGATAGTCATCGTAAGGACCAATCCACTCAGCAGCATCAAGTGAACCGTTTTGCATAGCCGCAAAAATCTCGCTTGGTAGTTGCGTTGAAGGCAATGCATCAAAACAGTTTTTCATCACTTCCCCACCTAAACCTGCTATACGGATACGCAAATGACGCAAATCTGCCACAGAATGGATTTCTTTCTTGAACCATCCGCCCATTTGATTGCCCGTGTGACCGCATGAAAATGGCGTAGCATAGAAGCCATAGTGCTTGTACAAATCTCGCCAAAGCGTCATACCACCATTGTCTAACCATTGTTTGACTTCGCCATGTTCCAATCCAAACGGTACAGAACCAAAATAAACAGCCGCAGGTATTTCACTTTTCCAATAATATGAAGCAGCATGAATCGCTTGAATATCACCCGCACTGACTGCATGAAGCAGATTCAACGGATTATTCATCGGAATAATATTCCCTTGCGCATCTTTCGGAGCATCGGTCAATGTAATGACCAATCTACCACTAGTCAAAGTATTGATTTCTTTGAGCATGGATTCGATATTAGATTGTAACAAAGGCAGATTGTTATTCCAAGTTGTGGCGATTTGCCACCGATGAATCCCATCCTTATTAAAAGATGATGTCAAATAACTCTTACTGCTGCTAAACAGCATTTTTATACCCAAAAAGACCACACCCACTATCACAAAAGCCAATAAAAATCTTTTTACATCCATTTTAAATTATTCATTTTTATTGCTAAATAAATTTTTAAAAATAATAATACAATTCGATTCATTCTTAGTTGAACCTGTACTACAATTAACTATCGTCAACCTTCATCAAACGTTACATCTGACAATGACTGAGGGGGTGTTTTTATTTATTTCAAAGCGATGGTCACTTCCATTTCCGTCAATTCATTCACTATCACTAAAGCAATTGCCAACAGAGTGACGAAAATGAAAGTGTAGTGAATAGCTTTTTCTTCTATTTTGTTTTTGATATTTTTTCGAGGAAATTTTGGATGAGTATAGCCATAAGTATCATAATCTTGCTCATATGGTGGGCTTTTTGAGAAAAAACGACCCATAATAAAGAAAAATGAGCAGATTCCGATGATAGCGATTGGTGACATGAGTGCCTGAGTTTTAGAGTAATATAAAAAGGTTTCTTTAGGAAAACTTGCCCCATCAAGTCCTCAATTGGGTTCGTAAGGCGTTGATACCTCTGAAAAGTTCTTGACGCATAGCGGTTGTCATAGCAGGCTGTTTAGGTTTATTTTTAAAAGCTATGATTTCATCGTTAGATGCTTGTTTATCAAAAAAACGAGCGTCGTATTTAGCTTCCACCAAAGCTTTGCGCTGATTGGGCAAAGAAGCCACTTGCGAAATAACGTGTTCCAATTCCTGTTTTCGCGCCAAATTATCGTCGTCAAAGTCAGTTGTACTGAGGGGGTAAAAATCAAGCCACTCCCCGACTAAGGTTTCCCGTTTGCGCTTGCGGTAAATATCAATGATGGCATTATTTGACAGATAGCAAATTGTGTGGACAGAAGCCAGCAAAGTGGGTTGCGATTTGTTGGCATCCAATAAAAGTTTTTCGAAAGCAGATGAAAAGGCATCTTCAAAATCGGCTAAAGTCAACCTCGAATTCTTAAATTTGAAGCTCAAAAAACGAATTGTCGTGGCACGTACGTGGTCAAAATGGTATAGTAATTCTTTCATTGCATCCTCTTTAAGCTGTTTGATAATTTTGTTTTTAATCAATTCACAACTCAAAAATGTGGTATAAGAGGATTCAAAATGAATTATATTTGGTATTCACGTTTTTTTTTAAATAAAAATAATCGCCTTGAAAAATCTATCAAACAGCCCCCTCAGTATGGGTAAAAAATCGGACGCAAAAAATCAGATAAAAGCCTTTCTACCCGTTTTAACAAAAAAAATAAGGCATTTATCGGAAATAGCCAAAAGTCAACGATGAAGACACTTATTTTGAACAAAAATGATAAAAATGGAAAAATCAATCACTTATAGCCCCAACCATCCCTCTCAAGCCATGCGTCGAGGGCGAATTTTTGACCAAGTTCGCTTCAATCGAGACGATATTATGTATCATGCCTTGTTTTGGTTTGTGTTATACATTTTGCATTTTATTAATTTTGCTTACACAGATATTGATAAAAATGTGAACTATCATGATGCCATTATCACAGCCAATTTGACCTTTATCACAACAAGTATTGCCGCTTATATTCACACTTATTGGCTTTTGCCTCTCACTTTGGGTAACCCTAAAATCAACAGCATCATAGGTTTAGCGACCTATCTGACCGTTTCGATTTTCTTGGTTTTGGGTAGCTCTTGGTTGTTTGAATTGCTGTATAAAACTAAAGTTTTTGGTGAACTCAAACCCATTGTTGATACTTTTGGCAACGTTATTTCGCCCAAAGAGATGAGTTGGATACGCAATTTACCTGAGTCATTTTTCAATATGTACCTACTCACAGGATTGGTTTATGTCCGAAAATGGTTTTACAACAGTGAAGAAATGCGTTTGCGCAATAAATTGCTGGAAAAAGAAAATGAGGTATTATTGCACAAAAAAGAAGTCGAAACTTATAAAATGCAGCGTTTGGATTGGCAAATCAAGCCGCATTTTTTGTTCAATAGTTTGAACAATATTTATATCAAAATACTTAAAACACCCACAGTGGCGGCCGATGTGGTGCTACAACTTGGTGACGCTATGCGTTATATTGTCTATGACTGTCAAGACGAAAAGATACCCCTCAGTAAAGAAGTCGAATTTTTGAAAAACTATGTAGATTTAAGCCTGCAAGGTTTGCCCGAAAATTCTTACAGTAAAAAAGTAACATTTGGCTTATTTGCCGATGATATAGAAATTATGCCTTTGATTTTGATTCCATTTGTCGAAAATGCCATCAAACATGGTATTCAAAAAACAGATGAGAACAAATGGTTTACGCTTGATTTGTCTGTAAAAAATAAAGAGTTGATATTTATTTTGCGCAATAGCCAAAATACCGAGCAACTCAATCATGCCAAAAGAATAGGCGGTGTAGGGATTGCGAACACGCGTCAAAGACTAAAATTAGGCTACCCCAATCGTCATTCTTTGTCCCTCAACAGTGAAGGAAATGTATTTGAAACGATTTTGAAAATACAACTTTAGTTAGTCGTCAGTCAATAGTTTGATAACGATATTGAACGCTGGTTTTCAAAATTTTATCTTAGAAACAAAATTCGTTTTTGATTGAACAATTTAACTCAAAATTTTTGACCGATGGAGCCTCTTAATTGCCTCATTGTTGAAGATGAGACCCCTTCAGTAGAATTGCTGAAAGACTATATCGAAAGGCTACCCGATGTCTTGCGATTTATTGCCAATTGCGACAATGCACGTGAAGCTAAACGCATATTACAAGCCGAAAAAATTGATTTGATTTTTTTAGATATGGAACTATCTGGTAGTATGACAGGCATTGATTTTCTCGATTTTTTGGACAGACAAACCTTGCCACCTGTCATTATCACATCAGGTAAATTGGAGTATATCGCAGAAAGTTTCGAGTTTCAGCCACGTGGTATTATGCAAAAAGGGACACGCTCGTTTTCATTCAACAATTTTGAAACGTTGATACGTCATATTTTCAAAGAAAAAAACCTCGAATTGAATCAAAACAGAGTAATTACAACGCCACAAGTACCCACCCTCGACTTTATCACGCTACGAATTGATGGCGCAACGCAACGCATCAATTTCAATGACATCAAGTACATCTGTGCTGACAATGGTATGTCTGCTTTTCATCTATCGGAAGGTAAAGTTTTGCGTAGTTGGGATTCATTGAAGAAGATTTCGGCAGACACGCTACCCCCTCAGTATTTCTGCCGTATTCACGATAAGTATATCATCGGTCGCCATTATTTCAAAAAAGCAGAATGGCGTGACCGCAGTGTACAATTGACCGATGGCACACAATTGCCTATAGGCGACACTTACCTGCGCGATGTAAAGCAGTTTATCGAGCTATGAGCAGCCAAAATTTTAATAAAAAATAAAATTTGACATTGATTTAGTTTTTTGACACAAAAAGCAGTACATTTGCGCGTCTTTTTCAGGGGAAGACGTAGAATCAATAAAAAATAAAAAAAACTAAGCAAAAAAATCCGAAATGGAAAGTATTCAATTCACAGGTACTGTTCGCGAAGTTGTAGGTAAAGCTGCATCGAAAGCAGTACGTAACAGCGACGCGATACCTTGCGTTATGTATGGCGGCGAAACTGTTGCTCATTTTTCAACTACTTGGTCAGATGTCCGTCACCTTATTTTTACTGCAGATTTCAAAACAGCTGAAATCACTTTAGACGGTACAACCCATGTTGCTATCGTCAAATCAGTACAATTCCACCCAGTTACTGAAAAAATTCTTCACATTGACTTTTTGAAACTTGTGCCTGGTACACCTATCAAAGTGACGCTTCCTTTGCGTTTGCGTGGTTCATCGCCAGGTGTAAAAGCAGGTGGTAAATTGGTACAAAGTATCCGTAAAGTTAGTGTAAAATGCTATCCTGAAACACTTGTTGATCAACTGACAATTGACATTTCAAAATTGGACTTAGGTCAATCATCTCGTGTTCGCGATATTGATGCTGTAGAAGGTGTTGATGTCACTATGGCTGGTGCTATTCCAGTTGTTATGATTGAAATTCCACGTGCTATGCGTGCAGCAGCAGCGGCAGAAGCCAAAGCAGCAGCAGGTCCGAAAAAGAAAAAATAATCGAAACCTTTGGTTTCTTAAAAATACGAAGGCTGTCCTAATCAGGACAGCCTTTTTTATGTAAGATACCCCCTCAGTAAGTGAAGTATTTTTAGAAATTCAGTGAATAACTCAAACCCTTGAACGAAGGATGAACTTGAGAATTGTAAATAGAACCGAAACGGTAGCTAAAACCAACTCCCGCCCAATAATCGTAGGTCGTCGCAATCAAACGGCGGCGTGTCAACACATCATCACGCGAAGCACCTTCTAAAGGTAGCGATATTTGGTCATGTACGAATTGGAAATTGCCACCAACAGCAAATTGGAAACCTTTGAAAATACGCCAACTGATACCACCACCGATTCCAAGATTGTTTTTACTAAAGTCATCCATATAATTTGACCAAAATGCACCGACGTTGATTGAACCCCAAGGTTTTGTGAAAGAACAAATGGCAGCCGCTTTTTGCTGAATCAGCACTTCTTGAGTCTTGAAATAGATGGTTGTATCACGATAGTTTGAAAACTGTGGCCCTATTTCATATTGAAAAACGATGCGCTCATTGTTGAATTTTTTATAAGGCTTAACGCTGTACTCCACCCGAGGCGATACACCAATACGCGCATCAATATTGTCGAAAATACTCCTCGTGAAATCACCACCGATACCAAAAGCCCAATGTTCATTCATTTTTTGAACATAATTCGCAAAAATGGATTGTTGGTCTCGATTGATTTCGACTTTTTCTTTGTCCACCGAAATCACTTGTCGGCTCACCAAGTTATCGCCTCGAAAACGGAAGCGGCTTTTTTCAGTTTCTCTATCTGCCGTTACACCTGCATTGATGTCTGATGATTGATAGTTTTTATTGCCATTGAAAAAGCCTGATGTATTGACCGAAAACTGCCAATAATTCCACGGGTCTTTCTTTTTTTCTTCAGTTTTGATGTCTTTTTTGTCGTCGTTGTAGGTGAATTGAATCTTATCAGCGATAGACGATTGTGCAACATAACCAATCAGCCCCAATTTGAGATACTTCAACAGACGTTGTCGTTTGTCGTCATCGGTCATTGTCGCATCGTTGAAATAGCGCAAAGTATCGCTTTTGTGCGCAAAACGTCCCAAGCCTTTGCACACCAATTCGTTTTGCTCGCCGCCACCACCACTAAATTGTGTGTTCAAAATCACATGCACATCGCTCGTGAAGCGATCACGCACATAATCCACCATTTTAAATTCGTTTTTCAAAAAATCTACGTCGCACAACCACGGTCGTGTACAATCTAAATAGATTTTGATTTTTTCATCGTTTTTTTGAGTGGTTGTTTGTGCGGTCATCACAAAACCGCACAATAAAAGTGCATACAAAAACAAAGCTTTTTTCATGAATAAAGTTAGGTTGAGTGAGCGAATTAAATTCGGATACTTGTTAAAATGATGGCACAAATATACAACGAATTTTTTCGTAGACCTCGACGCGACAGATAGATACCATCAGTATTAGATGAGTCGCCGTTGAATCCCCCCTCAGTATAAAGTTTTCTTCGATGAAAAATCAGTAAGGAGATGGGCTAACCGATGTCCAACCACCATCAACGACCAAACTTTGTCCTGTGATGTGGCGTGAAAAAGGCGAAATCAAAAACAAAGCCGCATGGGCAATGTCCTCAACGGTCGCAGGTTGCCCAATCGGTGTGATGCGCGACCAAGTGTTTACATACTCCAAGTCGCCCAAGGTACGCTCTGTCATGGTTGCGCCCGGGGCAATGGCATTCACTGTAATTTTATGTTCCGAAAGTTCTTCAACCAAACCTTTCGCAAGCATCTCAAGCCCTGCTTTTGTCATGCCGTAAGCCACTAAGTTTTTATGCGCCTGATGCCCTGTTACCGACGACATAAACAAAACACTGCCGCCTGTACCTTGCTTGACGATTTGTTTGGCAACTTTTTGCGCTAAAAAAAAACTGCCTTTGAGATTCAAATCCATTACTTTTTGCAAAGCCTCGGGTTCATAGTCCAAAAAACGACCAAAATGGGTAATACCAGCATTGGCAACAGCAATTGTCACTTGACCGAAGGCTTCAACGCTTGTGTCAACCATTTTTTGAATAAAATCCACATCACTCGCATCACCTGCCAAAGCCATGCAATGCCCACCTGCTGCTACGATTTTTGTGGCCGCTTCATGGGCTAAATGGGCATCAAAGTCATTGAGCAAAACCGATGCACCTTGGACAGCCAATTGTCGCGCAATTTCAAAGCCTATGCCCTGCCCTGCGCCAGTAATAATGGCTGTTTGATTTTTAAAAGTATTCATAACCTATTGAAAATAAACGATTTACTGAGGGGTGTCTTTTTTGTTCTTAAAATTAAAATCCCAAGCCACCACATGCCATTCTTTGCCATTAAATGCGTCGAAAAAGACATGAATGGTCTCAAAACCAATGCGGTGGTGCGCTGCCAAAGAGCGTCTATTGTCCACAGCAATTTCGGTGACACAAAAATCGTAGCTGTCTGCAAAATTCTGGCGATGCCCCTCGTACAGAGCTTCAAACATACCTTGTCCGCGAAAATCGGCTTTAACACAAACCTGTCCAATGATGTAATAATTTTGTTCACTACAAGGTTTTCCCTTAAATTGCAGCGTCTCAATCATATCGAGCATCGGGATTGCGGCTTCAATCGTGCGCATTGCCCCAATTGTGGCAGTCAGAACATAGCCAACAATACCCTCGTGCGTCCGCGCGATGATTTGCGGCTCGTCGGCTCTCATGCGCTCTATGATGATTGGGTCGTAGCGAAATGAGACATAACCTTGACTTTCAACAGTTTCTGAATCAAGATTGGCTTTTAAGTTTTCTTTTTGTAAGTCGAGCAGACTGTCAACCTCTGAGGGTTCCAGATGCCCTATTGTGTATGGTTTCATATGTAAAGAGTTAAGTAAAAAGTCGCCAAAACTAAAAATATTTTCCATGCCACCCAACCCCTCAGTATAAAACAGGTGTCTAAATGCAATATAAATATATCAAACGTCCATTTTGAGCCACAACGAAGTTGAAATAGTCGCAGGATGCGCCCGCAATGAGCGCAAATATCAAGAGATGCTGTATCGTCGGTACTTTCCGACTATGATACAGATGTGTCTGCGTTACACAAACGGCGACCGCGAGCGTGCTTTAGAGATTTTGAACGATGGTTTTCTGAGAGTTTTCAAAAAAATAGACACTTTTGAGTTCAAAGGTTCATTGGAAGGTTGGATTCGGCGGTTGGTGTTTCACGCGATTTCAGATTATTTCAAACAAAATCAGAAGTATTTAGACAGTTTTGTGTTCTCTGAAATCCAACCCGAAGCCAAAACAGTGGGCGGTACTGAGGGGGTATTGTCGAATATGTATTACGACGATTTATTGAAAATCATTGAGTATTTGCCGCCTGCAACCCGCGAAGTGTTCCGACTCTATGCCATCGAGGGTTTCAACCACAGCGAAATTGGTGAGCAATTGCATATTTCGGTCGGTACTTCCAAATGGCATTTGTCGGTGGCGCGAGAACAGTTGAGGAAATTGTTAGATAAACAAACAACGAGCATCAGTTTGATACTTTTTTTTCTGAATCTTTGGTTGTAAACAATTGAAAAACAAGAATATGCGTAAGGTCATCCACATACTCAGCTTGACGGTTGTTCTGCTGTTTGCACATTGCACAAAACGCAATGAAGAATGTGAGGCAAAGTGCAAACAAGTCGGCGATGCAGGGCCTTGTTTAGCAGCTTTCAAACGATATTATTTCGATGCGACTGAAAGAAAGTGCAAAGAGTTCACTTGGGGTGGGTGCAATGGCGTTGTGCCTTTTGAAACCCTCGAAGAATGTCAAAGCTGTGGTTGCAAATAATTGAAAATTAAGACAATGAAAGAAAAAGAATATATAGATTTTGAAAATCAAGGCTGGGAAGCCATGTTGCAGACGCTCGACCGCGAAATGCCTACGAAAAAGAAACGTCGGGGTCTCTTTTGGCTCTTTTTGTCATTGGGTTTGGTGGCAACAGGCAGTGGTTTATGGTTTATCTATCAAAATCGAACGGTAAAAAATGTATTGACTCCTCATTCAATTCAAGAAAATACGCCACAAAATACACCGATAAAAGCACAAGCCGATGCCCTCATCTTAGACAATACTTATTTTAAACTGCCAGAAAACACACAAAAAGAACAAAATACAACTCGTCCAAAAGAGTCCATAGGGCAAAGTATGTCTATTCTTTCGGAAAAAGAGAAGGTACAATCGAATCAACGAGACAAAAAATCTATGCCACTGCCAAGTCAAAGGAATGTATCGGAAAGCCCTCAAATGAAACCCAACTCTGTATTTTTGAATACACAGAATTTAGATATTGACAAAACAACAAATTATAATGACTCAGAAACCAAAAGTCAAAAATGGGTCTCAACGCCAAATTATGCAGAAAATAAAACCCAAAACACACAAACTGAGAACCCAAACAATGATGAAAAAATCAACTCGAATAGCCCTCACGGTTCTACGGAGTCGTTCAATAGCCTCATAACCGCTGCTATTAGCCCCCTCAGTATTGAAATATCAAAAGACAGTTCTTTAACTGTGCCGATGTCTCAAAAACCTATTCCTATCATAAAAAATCAGAAGCTAAACGGACAATTTGGCATCAATGCGGGCATTCACAGCGAAAATTTGAGCCGAATAGATGGGTTTCAGGCAGGTTTCATTTATGTTAAGCCATGGACTAAACGTTGGTCTGTGGCAACAGGCTTGCATATCAGACAAACCCAAACTGTGGGCGATAGCATAAAATACTACAAAGCAGAAGCCATACTTGACCCCAGTGGATTCAGCACACCCTTACAAAAAACCACGTCAGTCAGTTTAGATAAATTGTATTACTTGGAGCTACCCCTCAGTATTCAATACCATTTCAAGCGTCCTTTCAGCGTTTCAATGGGTGTAAAAACGGCTTATTTGCTCGACCAAACTATCAAAGACAGTGGCAATTTGGTGTACTGGACAAACGGCAGCGTCAAAAACAATCAAGTTCTGACAGCTATGGTCACTTCTCAAACGTTGGGCTTAAACCGTTGGGATGCGTCGTGGATAAGCAGCGTGTCGTATGCTCCGAATGAGCACATCTCTATGACTTTAAGGTATGATTTGGGCTTGGTCAATATTCTCAAACGCAATAATTGGGCGGCTTACAACCGCTACTTTGGTTTGAATGCGACTTATTTGTTTTGAACCAAAACATTGAAGTCAAAACAAAATAGACCGAACTTGTGTGATAAAGAAAATGCTGGTGTTGATTAACAAATACCTGAATTGGATTTAAATTGACAAAAAATCCCGAATTCTTTGCTTAAAGAATTCGGGATATTCGACATGTAAAATATGTTTAGAAATTGTTTTAGAACTTAAAATGGATTCTTAGTTCTTAATAATTGGCAATTGCGTTTTACTTAAGCCATCAGATAAAACAACATAATACGAACCCGGTGCCAAATTGCCGAGTTTAAGGTTTGCCGAGTTTTGACCACTATAAGCTGAAACGGTTTGTTGTGAGACAGTTCTACCTAAAATATCAACAACATGCAAAGTTACTTGTCCATCTTTTGATGAATTAAAGACCACGTTCAAGTCATCAGAAACAGGTGAAGGAAATGTATTCACCAATGCCAATTTTTTATTTGTCCGAACAAGGCTTATGTGTTTAGAAAGGTTTTCTTTACCATCAAAATCTACTTGTTTTAAACGATAATACGCCACGGCTTGCGGATTGTCATCGTAGAATTGATACTCGTGTTTCTCAGCACTATTGCCAGCCGCTTTTACTTTGCCAATAGGCATAAAGTTTTTGACCCCATCCACTGAACGCTCGACGATATAGACATCAGCATTTTGTTCGCTTGCCGTTTGCCAATTCAAAACATTCTTAGTCTCTTTAGCTTCGCCTGTGAATGAAACCAGTTCCACTGGAATTACACCGATATTACCTGAAATTATCATTTGGAATTGATAACCGTACAACAACGTAGATGGTGAGCCAGAAGAAGACTTAATATAATTGTACACACGTACATAATAGGTGGTGTTTGCAGGCAAGCTATTCAAAATAATGACTTCTTCGTCATCTTCACCTGCATCGTCTGCACATGTTCTTGTCACCAATGAACCACAAGCACCATTGAAAACTTCAAGCACAGCATCCATATTGACATTTGTTTTCATGCCAATGGCCACGTCCCCAGCAGTTGTTGTTGTAAATTTGAACCAAACATCTGACGCATTGTCCGATGTTGCTGAACTACAAGTTGAGGGCGCCATTGATTGCGATGATGAAGCTGAGGTGTAGGTTTGATACACATCAGGTACAGTCAAAGCGATGGCATTAGCACAATCGTCATTTGCAGGTACAGGAGCTGCACTATACGACAAAGTTGGGCACGCTGCATTCGGATTCGATGCACAGTTCTTTTGCTGTACATACCAATAGTTCGTTACGCCTGGTGCGACATAAGTAAATGGAGAACTTCCGATACGAGAATGTGGTAACCCAAAAAGTTCCGTTAACTGAGGAGGTGTTGTAGCTTCTATATCTCTAAAGATATACAAACTGTTGGCATCACTACCAAAAATAAAATCGAATGCAGTAGCATTAGGGTCACTATTCCATTCAAAAACTGGGTCTTCATTTAAAGTTGCGCCATTGGTTGGTCTGACAATGGTTGGACAACTTACAGGTGGTGTGATTGAACCCTCTATCGCCCAAATAGCAAATGAGCGATTCGCATTTTGTGCCAAACTGGCTGTTCGCCACATTCTGATATACAAAGTTGCACCCGGTGTTTGACCCGTCAACTGGAAGTAAGGGAAAGCACTTAAAGCTGTTGTTGAAGTGACACACTCAGAGGCAATCTCTGTAAATGTTGAACCCGAACATGTACCACTGCTTGACGTATATATCGCCATATCCCAAGCAGAAGTATAAGTCGCTGACACTGTACCTAAATCCACTAAAATGGTGACACTTCCGCTGGCTGGCACAACACAACGATACCAAAAATCCACTGTTGCCGATGAAAAGCCATTGCAACTAAGCGATGGTAATGTAACACCTGCCGAAGCACTCGTACTGTTTGTAAAAGTTGGAGTGTTCATACTTCCTGCCGATTTGACGACAGTTTCGCAACTTGAAAACACAGTCAACATTGTGCCATCACAAGGTTCGTCTGAACCATTTTGTGCCGAAAGCATTGTGAAAGATAAAATGGCTAATAATGAAGGCAGTAAAAATCTTTTCATTTAAATAAGTTTTAAAAGTTAATTAATTTCAGAATTTGTATCGTACAATATGTTACTGGCGATGATTGATGTTGCTCCTGTCAGCTTTTCCTCTCTTGTCGGAATGATTGGAAACGATGTTTTGGCTTCTTAGGCAATTTTTATGGTCGAAAATACTGAGGGGGTCATTTTAGACTAAGAACATTGTCAAAAGACGGCATTTTTACTTAGGTTTAGCCTCTATTTCATATAAAAACTAAACACTACACACAATATAGATTCAGTTCTTGGCACTAATCGCCCAAAAATAAGTAAATCCCTCATTATAATAAGATAAATAAGCCAAAAAAACATTATCGCTACACATTCATTTCTATCTATTCTATTAACGACAAGTTCAACCTATTGAATTACAATAACTTACTGATGTTGGCAAGCGTTAAAAATAATGATAACATGGGCTTATGCTTTCAGCTTGATGCGACTCCTCAAACGCCCTTATTCTTTGAGAAGAGCTTTTTAAATGAACATAGAACATCCAATCATTTTATTTTCGGTGAGCAAAACAAACTTTCTCCGCCCCTTTTTCAGTGGCTAAGTCGCCGTTTTTCAACTAAAAAACCATCGAAGTATTGAATAAAGTAATTATTTTTTAGGAAATTTGTCTCACTTAACAATCTACTCATTCAATGATAAGTAAAAACTATGAGACCAGAAGAATTGCATAAAAAAATCTTAGAAGAGTATAGACCTTTTTTTAAGCAAATCGGTGTAGAAAAATTAGAAGAATTGTCTCAAATGGATAAAATTATCAATGAACTTTCTAAAAACGATGGCTCATTGAAAATGATATTCGACAATCGGAACTATAAGATTTTGGCAGTTTCGGACAATATCGAGGCTTTAACAGGTTACACCAAAACCGAATTTCAGAATGCCAACGTGATGCTCTATTTTAGAGCCTTAGAATTTGAACACCTGCTTGCTCCGCTCATTCTGGGCAGATGGTTCAACAATATGTTCAAACACATCAAAACCTTGGAGCATGTAGCATACCATAAGCTACAAGTCGCCTATTGTGGTATCAAAATGAAACGCAAAAACGGCGAAAAAGGACGAACACTACAACGCTATATTCCATTAGCCATTTCAGAAACAGGTTTTCCTGATATTGCTCTCTCTACAGGCGATGACATCAAACATTTACTGAAATCCGATTTTTATTGGGTTCGCCTTTCCTGCGGTGACTTGCCTACACACAAGTTTTACTATTCGTCAGCAGACAAAAAAACGCATTACCAAGACATAGTTTCAGAAAGAGAAAAAGATGTGCTTCGTTTGATTATGGATGGGCTGGAATCTAAAGAAATTGCACAAACCCTATTTATCAGTACCCATACCGTTGAAAATCACCGCCGCAATGCCATCGCCCGAACAGGAGCAAGAGATACGACCGCCTTGATACAAATTTGTCGGATGTGTGGCATTTTATAGCTCACTTTGGAGGCATTTTGTTTAAAAGAGTTTCTAAAAATAGTCAAAATGACTATTGGCTGAATCGCCATTTTGGCTCACCTTTGCAGCATATTAATAATTATAGCATTGAGGATTTAGTTTTCAGGTTATAATTCTTTGTGGGGATTGTTAAGCCCGATTATGCAACATGGCAAAATCGGGCTTTTTTTTATTATCGAAAACAAAAATTTGCACAAAATAGAATCTTAAAGACTTAAACACAACGGTTATTTGGAACCTAATCAACCAATTTCGCCGAACCTTTTAGTTTGAAAACGGACAATTCACATTTTTTATCTGTTATTTTTGCAATAGCTTTTTCAAGAAACGAAAATTGACCATAATCATTGCTACGGGCGTGGTTTCAATGTGATGTATCTAATAATCCCCAAGTTCGCTTCCATCTACCCCCTCAGTAAAATCCCAAACCACTGTACTCCACCCAGCACAACAGTTTGTTTTTTCGCAAAAAGATTAGCCAATACTTCGGTAGTTTTTTAAGCGTAAATAACACCGCAGGCGGCGACGGAGTGGGCTTTTCGGAGGCAGGTTTTAATTCTTTTAGGTTTTGGCAAGATATTTTCAAAAGACATTCACTTTTGATTAACACAAGTGTTAATATCACACCGCTTATATTTACATCCAAAAAAGCCGAAGATGTTTTTTTTACAAAATGTTTGCAGTTGGGAAATAAACTTATCAACAAGTCGTTATTTTGATAGTTCGATTTCAATTGGAAATGGAGCAAAAAAGTATCTTTGCGCGTTTAAAAAATTTAAAACCGTTTTAACCTGCAATTCAGAGCAATGAAAAAACTGTTGAAGTTGAGTTTTATGATGGTGTTGGGGGCGACTCTCGTTTTCTCGACATCATGTAAAAAGAAAGAACGTTCGTCCACAACAGGCTGGGCTTACAACGACCCAAAATGGGGCGGATTTGAGAAACTACCCTACAAAGGTCAAGCAACGGGACCCAACCTTACTTTGGTGGAAGGTGGCACCTTCTCGATGGGTTTGACCGAACAAGACGTAACTTTTGAATGGAACAACGTCTCTCGCCGTGTGACTGTTTCATCGTTCTATATGGACGAAACGGAAGTTGCTAACACAGACTATCGCGAGTATTTGTACTGGCTTGACCGCGTTTTCAGTGGTTCTTATCCTGAAATCTATCAAAAAGCACTCCCTGACACATTGGTTTGGCGTGAAGAATTGTCTTACAACGAGCCTTTCGTTGAGACTTATTTGCGTCACCCTGCTTACAATGAGTATCCAGTGGTCGGTGTTAACTGGTTGCAAGCCAATGAGTATTGCAAATGGCGTACTGACCGTGTAAATGAGATGATTTTGATTGAAAAAGGCATCATCAAACCACAATTGGAGCAAAAAGATGCCAACAACTTCAACACTGAAGCTTATTTGGCAGGTCAATACGAGGTCATTCCTCGCAATGGTTTGCGCGATTACAGTGCAGCGGGTAAAGGCAAAGGCAAACGCCAAGTGAAGTTTGAAGACGGTATCTTGTTGCCTGCTTATCGTTTGCCAACTGAGGCTGAATGGGAATATGCTGCTTTAGGCTTGCGTGGCAATATGGCTTCAGCAAAAGATGAGCGTATCACTGACCGCCGCATTTATGGTTGGAATGGCAACACGGTTCGCTACCAACGCCACGACCGCAATCAAGGCGACATCTTAGCCAACTTCAAGCGCAGTGGTGGTGACTATATGGGTATGGCTGGTAACTTAAATGACCACTCAGCTCGTCCGGGTCCAGTTCGCGCTTTCTGGCCTAATGATTATGGTCTCTACAACATGGCTGGTAACGTCAATGAATGGACAATGGACGTTTATCGTCCGATGACAAGTTTGTCATTGCGCGATGCGGACAACCAAGACCTTGACCCTTTCCGTGGTAACTCATTCAAACGCAAAGTATTGAACGAAGAAGGTAAGCCTGTGAAAGACGATACAACAGGTCGCTTGAAATACCGTGATGAAAAAGACGACGAAGTAGCTAATCGCGAGAACTATAAGCGTTCAAAATTATATGACTACATGGACGGTGACTCAACATCTAAATATTTTGAGAACCAACCAATGTATGATTACGGTAAAAAAACACTTATCAGCGACAAAGCACGTGTTATCAAAGGCGGTTCTTGGGCGGACCGTGCTTTCTGGTTGTCACCTGGCTCACGCCGTTTCAAAGATGAAGACAAATCGGACAGCAAAACAGGTTTCCGTTGTGCTATGATTCGGACAGGTTCACCTGCGGGCAATAACGACAACGGCGGTAATATGTTCAAAGCCCGAAAAAAGAAAGAAAAGCGAAAGTATTAGCGATTCATTCTCATAAAATAAACAAAAAGCCGTTCTGATTCTTTCGGAACGGCTTTTTTGATTTTTATTAACTCGTAGATTTACAGATTTTAGAATGGACAGATTTTAAAAATCTTAAAATCCATAATCTTAAACATTGTCAAACAAAACAAATCCACTTATACAAATGACTCAAAGAATACTTATTCTCTTGATTTTAATGCCCTTTATCGCCAAGGCTCAAATCAATATTCAAGATGTAGGCGCGAAAGGCGATGGTATCACTGACAACACGAAGATTATTCAACGGGTTATTGACAGCCTTGCCCAAAAAGGCGGTGGCAAAGTCATCATTCCCAAAGGTCGTTTTTTGACAGGTACGATTCTGTTGAAAACAGGGATTATCTTGCATATTACTGAGGGGGGCATTTTGTTGGGCAGTGCTCGCCGCGATGATTATAAAAAGAACGATTGGTTTGCTCTTATTTTAGCAAAAGGAGAAAAAAATATCAAAATTGAGGGTAAAGGCACGATTGATGGACAAGGAAAAGCATTGGCTGCCGATGTCGAACGGATGTTAGCCGCTGGTTTATTGCCCAAAAACACCAAACCTTATAAAAGACCTGATGAAAGTCAACGACCTCAAATCATAGAAATGACAGATTGTCAAAACATTAGAATTGATGGCGTAACAATAAAAAATGCCGCCTGTTGGGTACAGACTTATCACCAATGTGTGGACATGGTTTTCAATAAAATGAAGGTGGAAAGCACCACTTATTGGAACAACGACGGTCTGGATTTGGTAGATTGCAAAAATGTTAGGATAAACAACTGCTTCATCAACTCTTCTGACGACGCTTTGTGTTTGAAGTCATACAGTACACAATCTTCTTGCGAAAACATACATATCAAACGCTGTACTTTGCGGTCGAGTGCCAGTGCCATCAAATTCGGTACGGCTTCGTATGGTGGATTTAAACACATTCGCATCAAAAATATTTTTGTTTATGACACTTATCGCTCTGCCATCGCCCTTGAAAGTGTAGATGGTGGGACGATTGAAGATATAAAAATCAAAAACATCAAAGCCCACAACACAGGTAACGCTATTTTTATCCGTTTGGGGCATCGGCAACCCTCTCGACCTGTTGGTTCTATCAAAAACATCTCGATAACCAACTTAACAGCCGATATTCCACGCCACAAACCCGATAGTGGCTATGCTCTAGAAGGCCCGCCAGCCGATTCTGTGTCTAATCTCCTCCCCTCGTCCATTGTTGGTTTGCCCAATCACCGTATTGAGCAGGTATTTTTGAAAAATATCCATATCCGATTTGGTGGTGGCGGCACCCCCTCAGTCGCTTATCGTTCGCCGACTGATTTTTCGACTATTCCAGAGCATCCGAGAGAGTATCCAGAGTTTTCTATGTTTGGTGAGTTGCCTGCGTGGGGCTTTTTTCTGCGACATACTGAGGGGGTACATTTTAAACGTGTGAGATTGTATCTGAAAGAGAAAGATTATCGCCCCGCTCTCGTTCATGACGATACACACAACAGTTTTATCCCTATAAAGACCAAAGATTTTTAGTACAAAGATTCCTAACGTTAGAGAAGTTTTGACTTCGCCATTCGCCAATGGAATATTGAGTGCATAAGTGCTGCTTTTTGATATTTTGAAAAACATCTCGCCTTTGGCATTGACTTTTCCCACTCTGTTTGTCTCGACAACGACGGCATCTTTGATGTTTTTGATGTCTTCCATCATCATCAAACGCCTTTGATTGTCGGCTTTGGGTATTGACAGTAAAGCCAATATTGATGCTGAAAAAATCTATTTTACTTCTGAAACAGCCGAAACAGATTCGGTTTGGCTGTATCAAGGCAGCAATTACAAAAACGGTATCAATCTCATGCCTTTTGCTTTGGATGTCAACGCTTTGACTTTTGAGCATGGTGCGAGGATTTGTTTCTTCGTGGCACAAAGCGCAGAAGCGAACACTTTTGAATATGTGTTTTTGGACGACCAATCGGCTAAGAAGATTGAACGACAACCCGTCAGTGCAGAAACGGCAGCATCGAGTGAATGGCTGATGGAAAACAAAAACCGCATTGTATTGAATTTCAATACTGCCATTGAGCTGATGCAAACCATTCAAAAAGACTTTTTAGGCAATGTAAACGCTGATTTCGATATAGATTTTGATAAGTAGTTGGACAAATTTATTGGAAGTATAAAAACTAAGTTGCTTTTGACTAACCCCACGCCTTTAGGCTGGGGGGTAAAATGCGAACAAATTTGGCTTTAGCCGTGCATCTTTAAAGGTTTTTGGCTAAAGCCGAGTTCGTTCTTTGAGCAAGACCCCAGCCTAAAGGCGTAGGGTTAGTCAAAAGCTATTGGCCTTGGGTTATTTCGTTCAACTCAATAAGGCGTGGGTTAGCGGCGGGTAAAACCCACCGTAAAAAAGACCCCCTCAGTATTGAAGCCCCGTTAGGGGCGACATTTGGGTAGGCAATATCGCCCCGACGGGGCTTAAAATCGTGGATTATTAAACGGCGGGTTTCACCCGCCGCTACCAATATGTCAGTCCTAACGGACTTTTTAAACCGTAATGCGCATAAAAAAGTCATAAATCGCAAATCAATTTTAATTGAGTATAGCAGTCGCGTCCTTTATCTTACAGCCCACCGAAGGAAAGTCAGAGCAACTTTGCAACACCCTTTTCGCTTAAAATCAACGCACGAACAACATCTATCATCTTGAAACCACCGACTTTTAATCGGTGAGTCGCCCAACAACCACCTCTCACATCTATCATCTTTACAATGACCCTGCCGTTGAAACGGCAGGTTACAAGATGTTAGATGTAACTGGGAATCAATATTTTACGTTTTTTCATGTGACTGAAATTTTAAGTAAAAAGGGGGTTTATAACTAAATTGATAAACTATACGTCTTTGTTTCGTTGAATCACCTATTTTGGGCTTAGAATTAGCCAAAATAGACAAATGTTTAGGCACTTCGGTATAAACGTTTAGGCACTTCGGTATAAACGTTTAGGCACTTGGGTATAAACATTTAGGCACTTCGGTATAAACATTTAGGCACTTCGGTATAAACGTTTAGGCAAAATGGATAAGTGTTTAGGCGATTTGCGTAAACGTTTAGGCACTTCGGTATAAACGTTTACGCAAAATGGATAAGTGTTCAGGCGATTTGTGTAAACGTTTACACAAAATGGATAAGTGTTTAGGCGATTTGCGTAAACGTTTAGGCACTTGGGTATAAACGTTTACGCAAAATGAATAAGTGTTTGGGCGATTTGTGTAAACGTTTATACCCCTCAGTATAAACGTTTACACAAATAGTCTGAACACTTAAACCAGTAAATAATAACTTGGTTAAACTGTCTTTTGAAGCGCAGGTACCTATAGCTTTAACCACATTATTACTGACTCGTTACTTACTTATGCACATACCTGATGGCAGCAAAAAAAAACGGTTCATGTTGATTCTTTTCAGAAACGACATGAACCGTTTTTACTTTTCTAAACCTTTTATAACCGCTTATTTTGGTGTATCGTCTGATTTATCGGTATTTTTATTGGTTTTGTTATCGCCATTTTTATCTTCTTCGGATTTATTGCGGGCGTAACACTCTTGAATATTGGTGTAAATATACTTGAGCGTATCGTCGCGTTTGACAGAAGCCTCCGAACTGGCATAAAGAATTTGAAGATTGGTTTTGTACCGAATTTTGATAACCGCAATTTGGTTTTCAATTTGTGTGGTAATACGTTCCAATTCAGACAATTGTCGCTTCTTTTCGTTTAAGAGGGCTTTTGTATCCGCAAAGACATTATTATCGAAGCTTTTTGGCAACTCGGGATCAACTTTTTCTACATTGTTGATGATAAAATCCAATTTACTCATTTCTTTTTCGGTGGCACGTTTCCCTTTTTTGTCTTCTGCTGTAATCGGCACTTCTGCGGCGATGGTGGATTCGAGGTTGGCTAAGGCTTCATCAAAAGTCTGCGGACTTTCGGGAGTGATGGCTCTGACATTGTTTTTTGCCATGATTTAATCATTGTTGAATTGATTAGAAAATATTGATTTAAATATGAGACAAAGTTAAATGTATCTAATAAAGAAATCAATTCCATCACATATGTTTTTTGTTAAAGATAAGTTAATGCAAGAAGTAGAGACGCGATTAATCGCGTCTCTACGGTTTTTATTCCTCATTCATTATATCGCCCAACAGATTGTCATACGTTTTTTTCCAAGTTGTGATATTCCCCCAATCTTCGCCGAAGATGCGCACTTGTTCGCCTGTCACACGACCTATTTTAGAGAAATCAACACCCAATTCGGTCATATAGGAGTCGAAATCAGCTGCTTTGGCAGGACTGACGGAGACAACGACACGGCTTTGACTTTCACCGAATAAATAAGCGTCTGTTCTGACCCCGTTGGTTGCTTCATTCTTCGCAATGACGTTTTCTAATTCAAAACCCAAAGTGCGAGGCATCCCTGATTCCATCAAAGCGACAAACAAACCGCCCTCTGATACGTCGTGTGCCGACTGAATCATCTTGTTGCGGATGAGGTTTTGGACGGCATTCTGCACGTTTATTTCTTCTTCTAAGTCAAAATGTGGTGCAGGCGAGTGTTTGACCTTGTGCAAACGCATGAGATATTCGGAACTCGAAACATCGTTGCGGCTTGTGCCAATCAAATAAATGGTATCGCCTTCTGCTTTGAAGTCCAACGACATCCGATTGTCGTAATCGTCCAAAATACCGAGCATACCGATGGTGGGCGTTGGGAACACGGGAACGGTTTTGCCGTCTTTTTGCATTTGATTGTAAAACGAGACATTGCCGCCCGTCACAGGCGTATCGAAACGGCGACACGCATCGCCCATGCCTTGCAAGGCGTGAACGAATTGGTAATATACCTCTTTGTCGTAAGGATTGCCGAAATTCAGACAGTTTGTAATCGCCACAGGCTCGCCGCCACTGCACACGATATTGCGCGCAGCTTCTGCAACAGCAATCAGACCGCCTTTGTAAGGGTCGGCATAGACATAGGCAGAATTGCAATCCGTCGTGAGAGCCAAAGCCTTGCGCGTGCCATTGACGCGGACAAGGGCGGCATCGGCAGGCTCGTTGGTGGTCATCGTGCCTGTGCGCACCATCGAATCGTATTGTTCGTAAATCCAACGTTTCGAGGCGATATTGGGTGATTGCCACAAGTTTTTCGCAGTGTCAAGCAAATCTGTGGGTTCTGGCACTTGGCTGATGTCGTATTGTGCAATGTCGGCAAAATACTGAGGGGTCGTGAATTCACGCTGATAAACAGGTGCGCCACCGCCCAAAACCAAAGGTTCGGCTGGCACATCGGCTACTTTTTCGTTGTGATAGAAAAACTCCAAACGTCCTGTGTCAGTCACTTCGCCGATTTCAGCACATTGCAAATCCCATTTATCAAATACGTCCAATACTTTTTGCTCTTCACCTTTTTTAACCACAATCAACATGCGTTCTTGACTTTCAGAGAGGAGAATCTCCCAGTCTTTCATGTTTTGTTGGCGTTTTGGCACTTTATCGAGGTCAATACGCATACCGACTTCGCCTTTTGCCGACATTTCAGAAGTCGAGCAGATGATGCCCGCCGCGCCCATGTCTTGCATACCAACGACAACGCCCGTGGCAATGATTTCCAAAGTCGCTTCCAAAAGGAGTTTCTCTTGGAACGGGTCGCCTACTTGTACTGAGGGGAGGTCTTCGGCACTGTTTTCGTCGAGATCGGCACTGGCGAATGTTGCGCCATGGATACCGTCTTTACCTGTCGAAGAACCGACGATGAAAACAGGGTTGCCGATGCCTTCCGCCGTTGCTGAAATCGTTTCGCCTACCTTGACAATGCCTGCGGACATGGCATTGACCAATATATCGTGGTTGTAACAGTCATTGAAATACACTTCGCCACCAACTGTCGGCACGCCAAAGCAATTGCCGTAGTGACCAATGCCTTCGACTACACCTTTGACCAAACGTCTCATGTGACGGCTCGAAAGGTCGCCAAAACGCAGTGAATTGAGCGAAGCAATGGGCCGTGCGCCCATCGTAAAAATGTCGCGCTGGATGCCACCTACGCCCGTTGCTGCTCCTTGGAAAGGTTCGATGGCAGATGGGTGATTGTGGCTTTCGATTTTGAAGCAACACGCCAAGCCATCGCCAATGTCCACCAGACCTGCATTCTCTTCGCCTGCGCCCACGAGCAGACGTTTGCCGTCGCGCGGGAGTTTTTTGAGGTAAGTGATGGAATTTTTGTAGCTGCAATGCTCCGACCACATGACGGAGAAGATGGAGAGTTCAGTAAAATTGGGCGTTCTGCCCATGATTTCACAAATTTTGTCAAATTCTTCGGGCAATAAGCCGAGGTTTTTGGCTGTTTCGACGGTTACTTTAACTTCAGTCGCAGTCATTAGTTGTGATTTGATAATCAATGGATTAAAAAATAAAACCTGTCTTTTTGAGTCTTCATGTACAGGTTCATTTATCGCCGCAAAGGTAGAAAAATGGTTCGACAAGGAGGTTTTATACTTAAAAGTTTTTCGGGTTTGGTGTTTAGTTTTTAGAAATGACAGACATAGATTTACGCAATCTGGAGGTTTTGTCAGTTTTCTACGTCTCAGCAAAAAACTGCTTTACACTTTGAAATTCATTCTAAGTAACCAGTAAATAATAACTTGGTCAAACTGTCTTTTGAAGCGCAGGTATCCGATACAGAAATTTGAATCGTTTTTTACTTTTTTTTGAAAAAAAAGTAAAAAACGATTCAAATTTCTGTATCGGATACCTTGTAGCGTT
>JAEUUP010000142.1 GCA_016787525.1 Saprospiraceae bacterium
TATTCAAAATGGTCAAGCGCAATTGTCGCTCAATGAATCGCTGATGGCTTTGCCCGGCATTTTTACATTGAATGGTGATAATTTTTCGCAGGACTTGCGGATTGCGGTGCGTGGCTTTGGGGCGCGGTCTGCGTTTGGCATCAGAGGCATACGCCTATTTGTAGATGGATTGCCAGAGTCCACGCCTGACGGACAAGCGGATGTGGACAATGTGGACGCAGGAGCTTTACAAAAACTCGAATTACTGAGGGGGGCATCGGCAGGTCTGTATGGCAATGCCTCGGGCGGTGTTTTGAATATGGCAACCGAAGAACCCACAGCACGCCCCTTCGTGGAGGTACAAGGCGGCGGTGGCAGCTTCGGTTTCCAACGTTTTCAAGCTAAAACAGGGTTTAAAATCGGTAAATTGGGCGTGTTTAGCACTGTCTCACAAAACAAAACTGAGGGATACAGAGCGCAAAGTGCCATGCAGCAAACGACTGTCAATCTCAAAATGCGTTATGCTTTGTCGCCTACGGCAAAATTGTCGTTGTTGGTCAATTATGGTAAAAGTCCTTATGCCAAAGATGCAGGCGGACTGACGAAAGAACAAGTTGCCGCAGACCGACGACAAGCCCGTGTGGCCAATGCGCAATTCGATGCAGGCGAAGCGGTGGAACAAGGACGAGTCGGGTTGGTATTCGATAAAGAATTTTCGGAAAAACACAGCTTAAAAGCGCGTGCCTACACTACGATGAGAGATTTTGAAAACCGTTTGGCTTTCAAAGCAGGCGGTTGGGTGGCGTTTCAACGCTTATTGAGTGGCGGTGGTGTCACTTATGCTTTCAATGGACAAAAATACCGTTCGCAAGTAGGGGTTGAATTGAACAATCAACGCGATAATCGGCAACGTTTTGACAATGATAATGGTAAAAAAGCAGCTTTGACCTTCGACCAAATCGAAAAATACAGCAGCACAGGTGTGTTTTGGCTCAATGAATACAGTCCGATAACGCGATTGACGTTGACAGCTGCCACACGTTATGATAGAGTGACTGTATCGGCAGACGACCACTTCTTGACAGATGGCAATCAAAGCGGCAGTCAGAAATTCAATAGCGTCAATCCAAGTTTGGGTCTTGTCTATCAATTGGCCCCCTCAGTAAATTTCTACACAAATGTCGCTTCTAATTTTGAAACACCTACTTTAAACGAATTATCCGCCAATCCGACCAATTTGGGCGGCTTCAATAGCGAGTTGAAACCACAAAAGTCTATCAACTACGAACTGGGTGCTAAAATCCAAGCCTTTTCACGCCTAAGCCTTGATGTGGCTTTGTTCCAAATCAAACTTCAAGATGAATTAGTTCCTTATCAATTGTCATCAGCCATAGGGCGTACTTTTTATAGAAATGCAGGACGATCAGATAGAAAAGGTGTGGAAGTCGCTGCTCAAGTGAAAATGACTGATCCAAAGGATTCCAATGGAAGCGGGGTGGTTTTGATGACAAATTATACGTACTCCGATTTCAAATACACATCTTTCACCGCCAATACGATTGTTTTCGATGGAAAACGTCAACCAGCCATTCCGCAGCACAGTTTTTTCAGTGCCTTGCAATGGGTACATCATTCGGGTCTCTATGCCACAGGTCAAGTCCGAACAATCAGCCAAGTTTTTGTAGATGATGCCAATGCAGTGACCGACAAAGGCTATACGTTGGTGTCTATTCGGGGAGGCTATCGGCTCAAATTGGGTCAATCGTGGGTGTTAGAGCCATTTGGAGGTGTTAATAATTTATTCAACACAGCTTATACGAATAATATTCTCATCAATGCAGTTGCCAATCGCTTTTTTGAACCCGCAGCTGACAAAGCAACGTACTACGGAGGATTGAAAATACGGTGGCAATAAAAAATGCCCATAGTCGAATGCTATTAGACATCAGCGACTATGGGCATTTAAAGTTTTAGGGCATTTTATGCTACGGCGTATTCCGTAAATGCTCTTGTTGAAGGCTTTAAAAAGCCCAAGACAATATCTGACTTAGGTACACCCATTTCTTCAAACATTTTACCAACATCCCATTCTGTCATGTTTTGTTGAATCCAAATTTTATCATTGATAATATCAAAGTGCATAGGACAGTCGTGAATAAAAGTATTACCCTCCCATCCAATTGTGATGATTTGATACCTATGATTTTTGGTATCAGCAATCAACTGGTTTTCGCCTTCGATATTGGCATATTTTATTTTTGAATAATCATTTAAGACTTTAAGGATGGCTTTTTGATATTTTTTTATTTTATCCATGATGTGATTTTTTCTAATTCTGTGTCATAAAGAACCAATTTTATCTTTTCATCATCTATGACCTTTTGTAAAATAACCTCCTTTGTCATTTTTGTATAAACATCAGAAGGGATAGCAAGATAGAGCGTTCTATTAGGTTTTAACACCTCTAAAGCCTTCCTATAAACGATGAATTTCCCAATGGCTTCATACAAAGCTGTAATAAATGACGTTAGACCGAAAGTTTTGACTTCAATAGCTATTTTTTGATTTTCTTTTTCAGCAGCATAAAACTTTTCTGCTCCTAAATCAATCAATATTGGGATTTTACCAATTTTGATAAAAAAAGGGTCATTTGTTACCAACCATCCTTCGTTCTCCAAAGCGATCTTGAAAGAATCGTGTATCTTATCTTTTGCCATAGAAGTTTACCTTTTGTTTCGACCTCAAAGCTATTGTTTTTTGTAAAAAAACACAATAATCGAGATTTTTAATTTTTGCTCTATGGGTTGATTAAAATACTATGATAGTATTGTCTTAAAATTTGGTAGAATAGAACAACGTTCCAAACGTTTAGGTCTATAATTTTGTCATTGGCTTCTTGTCCCAAATTTTTTTTCACTTAAAACAGAGATGCCGAAATTTATTATCAACTTTTTAGGCATTGAATACATCAATTTAAAATCAAAAACGCTAATTTCATGCCTCAATAAGGCAAAAAGAAACGATGACTGAGGGGTATCACTTCTCAATTAAGATAACTCTATTTCAATACTTTTTTAAAAACTAAAGCCATTTTATGAAAATTCCAGTTTCAATTACTGTAAATGGGAAAGTTTACGCGCATGAAGTCGAGGCTCGTGAGCTACTCGTTTATCATTTGCGCGATAGATTGCGCTTGACAGGAACGCATATTGGTTGCGATACCTCCACATGCGGCGCATGTACCGTTCATATTGACAATAAAGCGGTTAAAAGTTGTACCGTTTTGGCTGTTCAAGCTGATGGATGCGATGTGACAACCATCGAAGGCTTGTCTGGCGATGCTTCACACCCGCTCCAAGTGGGTTTCAAAGAAGAACATGGTCTTCAATGTGGCTTCTGTACGCCGGGTATGATTATGACGGCTTCCGACCTATTGATGCGCAATCCAGACCCATCTGAACATGAGATTCGAGAAGCCTTGGAGGGCAATATTTGCCGTTGCACAGGCTATCATAATATCGTTCGCGCCATTCAATATGCGGCAAAAGAGTTCTCAACAGAAGTTGTAGGTTGCTAATACCCCTCAGTATTGAGCGGTTTATTCTATTTAAATTTAAAAAATAATAAAATGAGTTATATAGGACAATCGGTGAAACGGACTGAAGACCGCCGTTTTACGACTGGTAAAGGAAAATATACGGACGATATTAAGCTGCCAGGCATGACTTACGCCCATATCGTTCGCTCGGAATATGCCCACGCACGCATCAACTCGATTGATACATCTGCCGCTTTAGCAGCCGAAGGTGTTGTTGCCGTTTTCACAGGCGACGATGTAGCACATATCAGAGGCGTGCCTTGTGGTTGGCAAGTTAATTTTAAAGATGGCACAACTATGAAAGAGCCTGCTCACCCGCTTTTGTGTGCCGTTGGGACAACAGTAAAGCATGTAGGCGACGGCGTGGCAATGATTATTGCAGAAAGCCGTGCCGCCGCACGCGATGCAGCAGATTTATTAGTCATTGACTATGAGGTGTTTCCAGCTGTGGTCAATGGGGCTGAAGCCATCAAAGACGGTGCGCCCCTCGTTCACGATGAAGCACCCAATAATATGGCATTCGATTGGGCGATTGGTTGTTCGCCCGAAGAAATCAATGCAGCGATGGACTCAGCGGCACATATCACAACGCTCGACTTCGTGAATCAACGTATGGCGCCCAATGCGATGGAACCTCGCTCCGCTTTGGGCAACTACGACGATGCAATGGACTCTTACACCCTTTGGACAACGTCTCAAAACCCGCACTTGACACGTCTCTTGCTTTGTGCTTTTGTGTTGGGTTTACCAGAACACAAAGTCCGTGTCGTTGCACCCGATGTGGGTGGTGGTTTTGGCTCTAAAATTTTCCACTATACAGAAGAAGCACTTGTTATTTGGGCATCAAAAGCCATTGGTCGTCCTGTGAAATGGACTTCCACGCGCACAGAAGCCTTCTTAACAGATGCGCACGGTCGTGACCACGTTACAAAAGCCGAAATGGGCTTCGATACTGAGGGGAATGTCGTGGGCTTGCGCATCAATACAGTGGCAAACTTAGGCGCATACTTGTCAACCTTCGCACCAGCTGTTCCAACCTACTTACATGGGACACTTTTGCAAGGTCTTTATACGACACCTAAAATTCGCATTGACCTCGTGGGCGCATTTACGCACACAACGGCCGTAGATGCGTACCGTGGAGCAGGCCGTCCCGAAGCCACTTACCTTTTAGAGCGTTTGATGGACAAAGCAGCGATTGAAATGGGCAAAGACCCTGCTCAATTGCGTCTGCAAAACTTTATCCCGCCTTTCGATGGGGTCACTCAGCCCGGTTATCAGACGCAAGTGGCTTTACAATACGATTCAGGTAATTATCATGCGGTATTGGAGCGCGGTTTAGAGATGGTGGGCTACGAAGCTTTCCGCAAAGAACAAGCCGAAGCCCGTGCAAACGGTCGTTATCTCGGCATTGGCTTCTCAACTTATATTGAAGCCTGCGGTATTGCCCCTTCGGCTGTCGTCGGTGCATTGGGTGCAAGGGCAGGTTTGTACGAATCGGCTCAAGTACGTGTGCAACCCACTGGCAAAGTCTCTGTTTACACGGGTTCTCACTCGCATGGACAGGGGCATGAGACCACTTTTGCCCAAGTTGTGGCCGATAAGCTCGGTATTGCAATGGCAGATGTCGAAATCGTGCATGGCGACTCCGACGCAGTGGCTTTTGGTATGGGAACTTATGGTTCACGCTCTTTAGCTGTGGGTGGTTCTGCCATCATCAAGTCTATTGAAAAGGTTTTAGAGAAAGGGGCGAAAATTGCTGCCCACAAACTCGAAGCCAATGTGGATGACCTCGAATACGCAGATGGCAAATGGACGGTGAAAGGCACTGACAAGTCCGTAGGTTTTGGCGATGTGTCATTGACAGCTTATGTGCCGCACAACTATCCTGCTGGTTTAGAGCCAGGTTTGGATTTCTCCAGCTTCTATGACCCGACCAATTTCACTTATCCGTTTGGTTGCCACATTGCTGTGGTTGAAGTGGATGTAGAAACGGGTAAAGTCAAACTCAATCGCTTCATTGCGGTTGACGATGTGGGCAATGTCATCAATCCAATGATTGTGGATGGACAAATTCACGGTGGTTTGGCACAAGGTATCGGTCAAGCCCTCTTAGAAGGTGTGCAATACGACGAAACAGGCAACTTAACCAATGCTTCATACATGGACTACTGTATGCCACGCGCCGACGATTTGCCGATGTTCGAGACTGACCGCACCACTACGCCTTGTCCGCACAATCCATTGGGCGTAAAAGGCGCAGGGGAAGCGGGTTGTATTGGCTCAACACCTGCGGTGGTCAACGCCGTTATGGATGCTTTGACTCCATTTGGTGTTTTGGATTTAGAAATGCCGATGACACCACAGAGTGTTTGGCGGGCGATTCAGTCAAAAACAGAAGGTTGTAGCGCATAAATCATAAAATACTGAGGGGTATATCAATCATGGGTGTTTTTAAAGAAGAAATTTTATCATCATGGCGATGGGTTTTGATATTTGGAACGGCAATCGGCTTACTTTCTATCGTAAATGTTTACTTATTTGCGGGAGTTAATCCAAGTCTTGCTCTTATCTTAATGTCAGTAGCAATGATTCTAAGTATTGTTTTTGCTTGTTGTGCTGTTTATTTTCATCGAAATAAAAATCTAAACGGGCATATTTCAATGACAGTAGGATTTACAGTCGCTTTATCAACTTTTGTTTGGGGTATAATCGTTGGTTTCTTTATTCAAAACTATCTATTTTAAGGCTCTTTGTTACCACCTGTCTCAATATTCAGTCCTTATGATGCTCCCAGAGTATATTATAGTTCAGATATTGATATAGACAAGATAGATAGAGAAGCGTTCCGAAGGCAATATTATTATCAACTGATAAAATCTTTTGTATTTGCATGTTTCGTTATCTCTGTTCTTAGTTGGGTTATAGCGAGAGTTTTTAAAACAGCCCCCTCTCCGTAGGAGTTCTAGGGAACAGTAAAAACATAAGTCATAAGCTGATGTCAAATCAACCTAATGACAATGAACAAAATCCTATTATCTAAAAGTCTTTGTACTTAAAATCTTAAAATAACATGATTCCAGCATCATTTGATTATAAACGGGCTTCGTCAGTGGCAGAAGCCTTAGATATATTGAAAGGCGATGGCGATGCAAAGATTCTTGCAGGCGGTCACAGTCTTATTCCAGCGATGAAATTACGGCTCAGTCAGCCCAGTGTTTTGGTGGATATTGCCAAAATACCCGAACTCAACTTCATTCGTGACCGTGGCAAGTACTTCGCTATCGGGGCAGCGACCACACATGGCGCTGTCGCCGCCCACAAATCGGTCAATGCCAAGCTTTGGTGGGTTGCCAACGCCGCTTCTATGATTGGCGACGTGCAAGTACGCAATGCAGGTACTATCGGAGGCGCAATCGCCCACGCCGACCCTGCGAGCGACTGGCCCGCCGTGCTTTTGGCCGCCAATGCCAGCATCAAAGTAGAAGGCACAAACGGCAGCCGAGTCATTGCAGCGCAAGATTTCTTCACAGGATTCTTTATGACAGCCTTAGAGGAAGGGGAAATTATTACAGAAATACACATTCCTGACCCTACTTCATCGGATACACCCGACAGTTGGCGGTCAACTTATCAAAAATTTGCCCAACCTGCCAGCCGTTTTGCCATTGTCGGTTGCGCGGTCAACTTGCAACTCAGCGCAGATGGCACAATAGAGCAGGCTTATGTCGCATTCAACGGCGTTGACAGCAAGGCTTATCGTGCCACAAGCGTCGAAGAAGCCTTAGTGGGACGCACATTGAGTGACGAAACAGCCGCAGGTGCTTGCGATGGTGCAACAGCCCAAGCCGAACTCATCATGTCCGACCACTACGCCGACGAAGTGTATCGCGAACATCTGGCAAAAGTCATCTGTAAGCGCGCCATTTCAGCTTGTATGTACGACTAAAATTTTGTTACTGAGATATATTTGAATAGAAAAAGCCAAGCGAGACCTTTCGCTTGGCTTTTCTTTTCGGAATTAGGTACTTTATGGTGCAACACCACGTAACGGAGACTTTTAAAGTCTCCGTTACGTTGACAATTCCGTTTCTTTTTATTAGAAAAAGTGTTTTATGTTCTCATTCTTGTAGCCTCAGTTGTCATTCTTGCACATTCAGTCATCATTCTTGTACTTTCAGCCATCATTCTTGCGAGTCCAAGTTATCATTCTTGCGACTTCCAACCATCATTCTTGCAATACCCAGTCATCATTCTTGTGTATTCAGTCATCATTCTTGCAGTCTCAGTTGTCATTCTTGCACTTTCAGCCATCATTCTTGCGACTTCAAGTTATCATTCTTGCAACACCCAGCCATCATTCTTGAAACACTCAGCTATCATTCTTATGGCTTCAAGTACCATTCTTGAGGGATAAAAATAGTTTTTATACTGAGGGGGGTAGTGCTATCCTTTTCGTTTAGACAACCGAAAATTAGCACCAACGATAAAATAATGAAACCGACCTTGCAAATATCCTATCGTGTTGACACTTTTATACTCCAACCTTTCGGAGAAAAAATATGTGGGCGATACATAAGCCATTGTAAAAACTTCCCATCTCGACTGTTTCAATTGCCAAAAACACCCTGCATTGATGCCAACACTATGAGCTTTACCTCCATTTGTCACTGCAATGGTTGGAGTAAAAAGAGAACTGGTGACATTAACAGGTTTCGCACCAAAAGGTCGGAAAGTTGTTCTACTATCATCGAATGTTATATCTAAAAACTTATTAGCGGAATAAAAAATGCCTAAAGCAGGTAAGAGACGATGCTTTTTAAAATCAATTTTATAAAGTCCTAACAAACTCAAATCGGCTGAATAAAAAGAATAAATAACAGATTGAGTGATAGACGTATTGTTAGCATCTTTATAGGTGTTCGACAATGCAATTGGTTTTAAGGCAAGATGCAGATTAGCTCGCAGTTGAAAATGATGTTTAGAAGCCAGATGTGCATAGAGTTGAATACTACCTGCTACACTGGCAGTTGGTTTCAATAAATCATTCTCAAATCTTTCTTTGTTTTGATGATTAAAAAAATAACTGTCTAAACCTAAGCCTATACCATATTCAACCGTTTGACATATTGATACTGTGGCGTTGACAAATACCAAAATGACCCATAAGTATTTCTTCATTTCACACGATTTTCAGTTAAAGTTAATACAATAGACACAAAAATACACTTTTTACTGAGGGGGGGTATGATGTATGTGTGTATTATAAGTCGAATAGATGTTTAAGATTTGACTCAATCATAGTTTCAAGTCGCTGATGCTCTTCAAACCCGTAGGGTTGACATTTTGGTAGCAATAAAGCCCCCTGTTTGTTTTCAAACCCGTAGGGTTGGCATTTTGGTAGAAATGAGTTATTAAATTCTTTATAATCCCATGCCTACGGCATTCAATAATCGTATTTATTGCTATTTTCTACCAAAATGCCAACCCTACGGGTTTGAAGAATATTGCAACTTGAAACCATCATTGAATTGCTTACTTAACTGATGTTACGCACGATACAATTACTGACTGTTTTTTGCGTAGCAAAAAACAGTGCGTAAACTATTGCTTGAGTAACATCAGTTATTTAAATACGCCTTTAAAATTTTATGTCCTTAAAAACCCTCATTTCATAGCTAAAAAATGCCCACTCGTATCAAACACCCATCGGAAAAGCAACAAAAAGATTGCTTAAACAGTTGTTTAAGCAAATTTTAATCAAAAACGACTGTTATTTTATGAAACGACAAATCCATTTAAGCCTCCTCTTTGTCCTTTTTGCCCATTTTCTGCACGCACAAGAGCGATTTTCAGTCAGTGGTGCGGTCAAAGATGCCAAAACAGGGGAAGAACTCATCGGTGCAAGTGTGCGGCTCAAAGACAAACCGACGGTCGGCACTTTGACCAACGAATACGGTTTTTATTCTTTGACACTCGAAAAAGGCACTTATACACTGCTTTTTGACTTTATTGGCTACAATCAAGTCGAAAAAACGGTGGTTTTAGACAAAAACCAAAAGTTCGACGTGTCTATCGGTGAGACAGCCAAACAACTCAGCGAGGTCGTCATCTCAGCTAAAAAGGCAGATGAAAATATCCGCACAGCCCAAATGGGTGTTGAGAAAATTGATGTCAAAGATGTCGCTAAAATCCCCGTTCTCTTTGGTGAAAAAGACATTCTAAAGACCATTCAGCTCCTACCCGGCGTAAAATCGGCTGGCGAAGGGCAAAGCGGTTTCTATGTACGCGGCGGGGCGGTTGACCAAAACCTCATTCTTTTGGACGAAGCACCTGTTTACAACGCCAACCACTTGCTTGGTTTTTTCTCTACCTTCAACTCCGACGCTATCAAAGATGCGACCCTCGTGAAAGGCAATGCACCCCCTCAGTATGGCGGGCGTTTGTCGTCGGTTTTGGACATAAAGATGAACGAAGGCAACAATCAGGACTTCGGTGCATCGGGCGGTATCGGTCTTATTTCCTCCAAACTCAATCTTGAAGGCCCAATTCAAAAAGATAAATCTTCATTTCTATTGACAGGTCGCCGTACTTATGCCGATGCGTTTTTGAAACTATCGAACGACTCGACGCTCAACAACAATACGCTCTACTTCTACGACCTCAATGCCAAAGTCAATTACAAACTCTCGTCAAAAGACCGTCTATTCCTGTCAGGTTATTTTGGACGCGACAAACTCGGCTTCGGCGATGTTTTCGGCATTGACTGGGGTAATGCAACAGGCACAGCACGATGGAATCACGTTTGGAACGACCGCCTATTTTCAAATACTTCGTTGATTTACAGCAATTATGACTACAAAATAAAGATTTCACAAAACAGCACCAATTTCAATATCACCTCTCAAATCGAAGATTGGAATCTGAAACAAGAATTTCAGTTTTTCTCCAATCCCAATAATTCGTGGCGTTTCGGTTTCAATGTCATTCACCACGATATTGTCCCTGGCAATATCACCAATGAAAGTACTGACGGCTCTGGCCCCACTTTCGGCGACTTACAAAAACGACAATCGCTCGAATCTGCCATTTATGCAGGCAATAATCAAAAGATTGGCGACAAATTGGAGTTAAACTATGGTCTGAGACTCTCAGTATTCAATGTTTTAGGCGGCAGCAACTACTACAATATTGATACAAAAGGCAATATCACCGACACATTGGACTATGCCAAAGGCTCAATTGTCAAGACTTATATCAACCTCGAACCACGCTTGTCATTGGCTTATACACTGACCCCCTCAGTATCATTGAAAGCAGCGTATGCCCGCAACACCCAAAACATGCACTTGCTGACAAACTCCACCACCACAAGTCCGACCGACCGATGGGTATCATCAAGTAATATCATTAAGCCTGAAATTGCGGACCAGTTTTCAATAGGCTATTTCCAAAATTTTGCTGATAATAAATACGAGTTGAGCCTTGAAGCCTACTATAAAACCATGCAAAACCAAGTGGATTACCGCGATGGAGCTAACCTGCGTGTGAACGATGCTGTCGAAACAGAACTACTCTTTGGCAAAGGCAGAGCTTACGGTTTGGAATTGCTTTTGAAAAAGAAATCGGGTAAGTTCAATGGTTGGATTTCCTACACTTTAGCGCGTTCAGAACGCCAATTAGACGGTGTCAATGGGGGTAGTTGGTATCCAGCACGTCAAGACCGCATGCATGACATAGCTGTTGTGGGTATTTATCAACTCAATCCCAAATGGACATTGGGTGCAACTTGGGTCTATTACACAGGTAATGCTGTCACTTTTCCAAGTGGCAAATACAATGTGGCAGACCAAATCTTGTGGTACTATACGGAACGCAACGGCTACCGAATGCCTGCCTATCATCGCATGGATTTGAGTGCAACTTGGCAACTCAAAAAGGGCAAACGTTGGGAATCAGAGCTGGCATTCAGTATCTATAATGTCTATGGTCGCGAAAATGCTTACTCCATCAATTTCCGTCAAAGCGAAACCGACCCGACTAAAACAGAAGTGGTACAAACAGCTCTGTTCAAACAAGTACCTTCTATTTCCTATAATTTTAAGTTTTAACAGTACAAAGAATCAAAAATGAATAAATTAGCAATATTTTTAGCAGCATCTACCCTTTTATTAAGCAGTTGCGAAAAAGTGATAGAACTTGACTTGAACAACAGCGACCCTCAAATCGTCGTCGAAGCGTGGCTCTCCGACGACCCTTCAGAACGCGCGCAAGTGTGGTTGTCGCAGTCCGTCAATTTTGACCAAAGCAATACATATCCCCCCCTCAGTAATGCCACCGTTTTTATCAAAAATCGGACAACAGGCGAGGTTGATACCCTCAAAGAAGTCGGTAATTCAGGCATTTATGGCGGTTCTAAATTGGTCGCACAAGTTGGTCAGACCTACGATTTGACAGTCAATGTGAAAGGAAAAACACTGACTTCAAGTGCGACTGTACCACGAAAAGTGAATTTAGATTCGATACGATTGACAAGAACAACATTTTTTGGCAACGAAAACCTGCAAATAGTGCCACGCTACCTCGACCCAAAAGGCATAGGTGACAATTATCGTTTTGTTTTATCGGTCAATGGCAATAAAAAAACGGATTTATTGATACAAAACGATGCTTTAAGCGATGGTGCTTACAATGCCCGCCCACTTTTTGGTAGAATGGGTGACAACGATATAAAAATAGGCGATACCTTGAGCCTCGAAATGCGTTGTATTGATGCGGGTTCGTATTTCTATTTCGACACACTATCAGAAGGTGGTGGCGGTCCCAACAGCAGTTCTGCTACACCGACCAACCCCGTTAGCAATATCAAAGGTGGGGCTTTGGGCTATTTTAGTGTTTATACAAAGCAGGTAAAATCAACCATTGTAAAATAAGACATGAGCAAATCCATTTTTCGCAATCAGCTCATAACCATTTTAGCCCATGTCAGCGCATGGTGCGCCCTTCTTTTGATTCCGCTCCTTGCGCGAAGGAAAGAAGTACCGTCACCAGACCATCTTAAATTTAGAGATATGCCATTTGAGGGTATTTTATGGCTTACATTGATTATGATAGCTGTATTTTACCTCAACTACTTGGTACTCATTCCTTATATATTAAACCAAAAAAAAAGCCGTTACTATTTTTTTTCTCTGATAAGTCTATGGGGCTTTTTTACTTTGTGCTTCTATGGTATCAAAAACTATTTTTTAGGACAAGAAGCCCCATTTCAAGTCGCTTTTGTCATTTTTCCTTTCCTGCTCATTATGGCAGTTAGCTTGTCAATTCGGCTATTAGTGGATAGAACAGAGGCCGAACGAGAACTTAAAGAGCGCGAAAATGAAACATTGAAATCCGAACTTTCATTTTTGCGCTCACAAATAAGTCCGCACTTTCTGTTCAATGTGATGAACAATGTTGTATCGTTGAGCCGAGTGAGACCACAATTGGTTGAGCCAACTCTGATACAACTCTCGCAACTAATGCGATACATGTTGTACAATTCGGATGAAAAAAAAGTGACGATTCAGAACGAAATCAGTTATTTGAAAAACTATATAGACCTTCAAAATTTGCGTTTTGGCGATTCAGTTAAGGTTATTTTTGAAAAAAATACTGAGGGGGGGCAAAACACAATCGAACCAATGCTTTTGATTCCTTTTGTTGAAAATGCGTTCAAACATGGCGGTATTGGACTGATTCGAGAACCTGAAATCCATATATTTTTGAATCAAAGCAGTGATGAATTGATATTTGAAGTCAAAAATAAATTCGATTCACGCATCAATACACAGAAGAATGACGTGTCGGGCATCGGTTTGAAAAATGTTAGCCGTCGCTTAGAGCTTTTGTATCCCAATCAGCACATTTTAGACATCAATACTGTCATCCAGAGCGGAGTGGCACAAGAGGAGCCGAAGGAGTATTGGTTTTGTATAAAACTAAAGATAAGTTTGTTAAAATATAAAACACACGATGATAAAGTGCCTTGCCGTTGACGATGAATTATTAGCCCTTGATTTGTTGGCAGACAATATCCAAAAAGTGCCTTTTCTGCACTTGGTCGGACGCTGTCGGAACGCTTTTGAAACTTTGCAGAAAATAGAATCGGAACGACCCGATTTGGTTTTTATTGATATACAAATGCCAGGACTCACAGGTGTCGAGTTGGTGCGCAGCTTGCAAACCATCAAACCGATGGTTGTTTTCGTAACGGCCTACGAAGACTACGCCTTGGAAGGTTATGCACTCAATGTTTTGGACTATTTGGTCAAACCTGTGCCGTTCGAGCGTTTTTTCATCGCTTGTCAAAAGGCAAAAGAAATCTATGATTTGAAAAATAGTGCCGTAGAAACACCCCAAACATCTCCTTTTTTCTTTGTCAATGCAGATTATAGCCTCATAAAAATCGTGGTTGAGGATATTCTTTATATTGAAGGCATGAAAGATTATCTCAAAATACACCTCTCAACTCTTACTAAACCCATCATCACAAGGATGAGCTTCAAATCCATCGAAGAACATTTGCCAGAACAACAGTTTTTCAGAGTTCATAAGTCTTATTTAGTGAATATTGCAAAAATTCAAAGCATTCGTAGTGGTTTTGTTTTTATTAATAATCATAAAGTACCCCTCAGTGAAATACACCGCGAAGCCTTTTTGAAAACTTTAAAATTAGGTTAATCGCCACTATAACGATTTTTTCAACCTTATTTTGCACTAAATCTGCGTCAAGACTCTTGTCAAAGCGGCTATATCTGCTTCATCGTTGTAAATATTGGGCGAAATGCGCACAAAATCACCTCTGACAGAGACATGAATCTTGCGCTCGGATAAGGCAGCTTGCAGTTTTTCGACGGAGACATGTTTCGGCATTTGGATACCAAACAAATGATGACCTCGATAAGCCTGTTCTTCGACCCAAAAGCCGTGTTTTTGCCATTCTACAACGGCATCTTTAGTCAGATTTCGACAATAGTTTTGTATGTTTTCGATGCCCCAATCAAGCAGTTGTTGCAGCGCAACGATACCCATTGACACATTGATAAAGTTACTTTTTTCACCCATATCGTAGCGTGTACTGAGGGGGGCGTAATCATCTTGATAGTCAATGAGTCTTCGGAAGTCTTCTGCGCCTTTCCTGTTAATCCAATTGTCTTCGAGGGGTTTACCATTGTCAAAATAATCGGAATAGTAGGCATAACCCAACGAATAAGCACCCATCAACCATTTATAGCCGCCACAAATAAGGGCATCAATGCCCATACTTTGCACATCAATAGGCAAAGCGCCGACACTTTGAGTCCCATCTACGATGAGCAAAGCCCCGACTTCGTGCGCTCTCGTGCTGATGGCTTTGAGGTTGAACTTTGTGCCGTTCGCCCAATGAACATGCGACAAAGCGACAACAGCGGTTTGATTATCAATACTCTCTAATATCCGTTGATTCCACGCCTCTCCACGTCCTTTTGGCAACTCGATAGGGTAAGGAACGGTTTTGAGTTGGAGGTCTTTTTCTTTTGCCAATTCACGCCAAGTATAAACATTGCTCGGAAATTGGGCTTCAGCGATGACTATGTTCTGTCCTTTTTGTGCTTTAATATTCTTGCCAACCGTCGCAATGCCATAAGATACTGAGGGGATGAGTGCAATGCGTTGCGGCTCCTCTGCATTGACAATTTGTGCAAAAAGACTTTTCAACTGATGCGTTTCAGTGAAAAAATCGGTGGGCATGATGGTATAAGGCTGCATTTTTTTCTTAACACTCTCAATGCCTGCGGCAGCAACGGCGTTAGAAATAGGCGACATATACGCGCCATTGATGTAGTGTACTGAGGGGTCGAGGCTGAATAGATGTTTCTGACAAGTGAGCATACGGATTGGTCTATGAAAATAGTGAAATAAACGGATTAAGAGAGGTAAAAAGAACACTTTTGCCTTTTTAGCCTCTGATTTATCTTACAAATAACGGTACAATTGTCGCAAACTCTCCGCATTGTGCGCTGCTGCAAATACATCTACAAAAGGCAATGCGGCTTGCATAGCGGCTGTTGAAGGTTCAAAATTGGGATTGCCCGCCAACGGATTGAGCCAAATCACTCGATGTGCTTTTCGATGAATCTCTGACATGGCTTCAGTCAAGTGTGTGGCATCGCCTGTGTCCCAACCATCGCTAATAATGATGACGACCGTGCGTGAACTGAGGTGTTTTTGTCCAAATTCTTGGGTGAAATGTGCCAAACTCTCGCCAATACGCGTACCACCCGACCAATGAGGCACTCTTTCGGATAAGTTTTCTAAAGATTTTACAAAATCAGACCCCCTCAGTATATCTGTGATTGGGGTCAATTGTGTAGAAAAAACAAAAGTCTCGATACGTCGAAAAACTTGTTGGAATGCATAAGCAAACTGAATCAAAAAACGGCTGTACAATTCCATTGATTTACTCACATCGCAGATTAAAACGAGTTCCAATCGGCGTTTTTGTTGCTTTTTATGCATCAAATCTACGATTTCGCCACCACGCCGAAGGTTTTGGCGCAATGTTCGGCGCAAATCGAGTTGACCGTTTTTATGTTTAGAGAAACGCCGATTTTGTTGCCGTGCCAATCGTCGGGCAATCATTTGTATCAGTTCAAACATATCGCGCAATTCTTCTTCTGATAGAGTCGAAAAATCCTTTTTGCTCAATGTTTCGGTAGCACTGAATGTGTGTAATTCGAGTTCTTCATCCGATTTTTCACCCAAAAGCCATGATTTTAGGCTTTGAAATTGAGCATCTTGCCCTTTGGGCTTGGGTTTTTGCTCTTGTTTCTCCTTTTTTTGGTCAGCTATTTTAGAGTCCGTTGCTTTCTGGACTTGTTTCCAATAATAATCGTATAACTCATCGAACCTTTCTGCCTGTCCGATATGCCGTGTCAAGCAGATTTTAAGAGCCAAGCGCATGGTTTCAGGTGTGTTATAAGGTTGCAATATCTCAATGGTTTTCAAAGCATCAGCTTCTTCGGGTGCAGCAATAACGAAACCTTCTGTCCGTAGATAGCGACAGAAAGCGACAATATTGGCCGTCAGAGAAGTATGGCGTTTGATTAAGTCTTTGGACATATTACCGAGCAAAAGTGGAAGTCAACAGCACTATTCAATTACAAGCTGCTGATAGTTACAATACTTAAAAAATAAAAAATCCTTAATCCTTATTCTACATTTATTGAAGGGGTTACAAATTATCAAACTTCGATACAACGCCCGTTTTATCCAATAATTGGCTGAGTGACAGCTGAACGTGGCGCATATCTTGCCAATCTTTCAATACCACACCCAAAGTATCTTCAATGATTTGTTTGTCGAGATGGTCGAAATGCAAGGCGGCTAAAGCTTGCGCCCAATCGAGCGTTTCGGCAACACCTGGGACTTTTTCTAACTTCATCTGACGCAATTCGACCATAAAAGCGCAGATTTGGTTGCCCAATCGTGCATCAATCTGCGGCACTTTCGACCGCACAATGGCTAATTCTTTGTCAAATTCGGGATAACCGATGTACAAATACAAACAACGACGGCGCAAAGCCTCCGACAATTCACGAGTACGATTGCCCGTCAAGACGACATAAGGTGGCTCTTTGGCACGAATTGTTCCCATTTCGGGAATTGTAATCTGCCAATCAGACAAAATTTCCAATAAAAAACTCTCAAACTCCTCATCAGAACGGTCAATTTCATCAATCAACAACACAGGTGGTTGAGGTTGTGAAATAGCTTGCAGCAAAGGTCTTTTCAACAAAAAACGCTCGCCAAAGATTTCTGACTCCATAGCAGCTTTCGATACTGAGGGGTCCCTTTCCAATATTTTCAGGTGCAAAAGTTGCTGTTGGTAGTTCCATTCGTACAAAGCATGAGTGGCATCGAGACCTTCATAACATTGCAGGCGTATCAAATCTGCCTCCAATGCACGTGCCATCACTTTGGCAATTTCCGTCTTCCCAACACCCGCAGGACCTTCGACAAGTAAAGGTTTGTGCAATTGCATAGAAAGAAAAATAGACATTACAATGCTGGGTTCGCTGATATAGCCCTGTTCGGTCAGTAGGTTTTCAATTTTCTTAAGTCCGTCGTGTTGCATACAATGTAGCTTTGAATTTTTATGAGTCCGTCGAACCGCTAATGTAAGTATTAGAGGCATAAAACATTAAGACAATCCTATCATTTTGTCATTTTAAAGAAAAAAGACATGCCAAAAACGCCCTTTTTATGGCGTTTCATGTTCTATTGTTTTCTATAATTTTGTGCCGTCTAATCTTCTCCCCCTCAGTAAGTCTTCGTTTCTAAAGGTAAACACGCTTAGAAATAGCCTTTTCCCTCCTTTTCGACAACCGAATCTAAAAACTTTAAGTTGATTATACATCTTCTTGAAGTGAAAAACTCTTTTTGAACCTAATTTATTAAAATTTAAACAAACAGAACTTATGCAGCAAACAGTAACACGTACAGCCCTTCGTGGGTCTATTTTCCTATTTTTACTTGTGATGGCATCCTGCCGACCTGATGTGCCTATTGATATTAACCGCAATACCAGCCAATTTGACAAAGAAGCAGCGTATGAATGGCAAAAACTGATGCTCGATATTTCGCGCTACACCCCGGGGTTTCGTGCCACCATTCAAGCTCGGGCATTGGGCTATATTGGTTTAGCGGGTTATGAAGCCGCTGTGCCAGGAATGCCTCGGTTCAATTCATTGCAACCACATTTCCCAGCACTGAAATTGCCTCGACAGGAATATGGTAAAACCTACCATTGGGCATTGAGCGTACATACAGCTTATCACACAATTATCAAAGCTTACTACCCGAACTTGCCTGCCGAACAATTGGCTAAATTGAACCTTCTAGCTACTGATTTGGACAGTAAATACAGCAAACAGATTGCCGACAATGCCATTTATACCCGTTCAAAGAGTTTTGGGAAGGCTGTGGCAGAAGCTGTTTATGCTTGGTCGGCAACGGATTCGATTGGTCACAATGCTTATTTGAGAACAGCACCCACCGACTATGTGCCACCAACAGGCGGAGGCAAATGGCAACCTACTGTTCCTGATTTTTCACGTGCTTTTGTACCTTATTGGGGCAAGGTTCGGACCTTTGCCATGTCGCAAGCAGATAAATTATCACCTGCTCCGTTGACGTACAGTACCTTAAAGACATCAGAATACTACAAACAAGGACAAGAAATTTACAACTTGACGACACCCATAAGCTATGATAACCAGTGGATTGCAGAGTTTTGGAGCGACGACAACCCAATTCAAACATGTGACCCTTCGACGCGATTTATTTCTATCTTAAATCAAACCCTCGTTAAACGGAATGCGAATTTGGAAATGGCGGTTTATGCCTACGCCAAAGTGGGTATGGCTATGTCCGACGGTGGTGTAGCTTGTTGGCATTCAAAATACACCTATAATGTGGAGCGTCCAGTCCAGTTCATCCGAGCCAATATTGCTTCAGCTTGGGTTACTAAACTCAACAATCCGCTTATCAATCGTATGGGCTATACGCCACCATTTCCTGCTTATCCTTCGGGTCATTCAGTCTTTGGTGCAGCGGCGGCAGATGCGATGATTTCAGTTTTTGGCAATGACAACTACTACGATTACGATCGCACACACGAAGGTCGCACAGATTTTATCGGCAAACCTCGTTTTTTCAGAACATTCACACAAATGGCGCAGGAGAATGCTTTTTCTCGTATTCCACTGGGTGTGCATTGGCGCATGGACTGTGATGAAGGTCTGCGCTTGGGCAAATTAGCGGCTCAAAAGGTCAATGGCTTGAAGTGGGTGAAAAGTTAAAGTTTAGGCATTTTTTGAAGTGTTTTAAAGTATATACTGAGGGGGTACTTCTATTGTCGAAGTACCCCCTCAGTATTTTTTCAGCAATTCACAAATAAAAACATTACATACTCTGACCAAAAGTCAGCAAATTATTATCTGGGTCGAGTACCGAAAACTCCTTTTGACCCCACGGTTTCACCTCCAAATGCCCTGCAGGGTGAATTGCGACCTTTCTATCCAAAAATGATTGATAGAGTTGGTCAATAGCATCCGTTCGGATATACACCTGACCATAGTTCTCTTTAATATCCAATTCTTTGAACTCAAAAAAATGAATCTGGATGCGGTCTTTTTGCACCATAAGATAAGCGTCAAAATCCGAGTTTCCGAATTCTTGAAAAGCTAATTTGTTTACGTAAAAATCTTTAGTCACTGCTTTATTTCGCATAGGCAGCTTTGGATTGATGTCTGTTAGCATATTAATTGAATTTAAATTTTAAAACTGATGCCACCTAAAATAGATAAACCCGACTGGATTTGTACTTCTGGCAAGATAAAACCTTTGATTTTATTATTGAATTGATACTGAAAACCAATACCTAAGAACCAATGATAAACATTTGAATAATACCAATTAATTCGCCAGTCGGATTTTTTATAGAGATTCGGACCCTTATCAGTTACAACTAATTGATGCAAACTATCAATAGTTACTTTATAGTTATATGCTTTATACGCATGTCCTATTTCTAAAGGTCTTTTTATTCCAGTTCTCATGAATAGTCCCCATGTCTTTCTTTTGACAAAGTAATGGTAAACCAGTAATGAAGGTACTATATAAAAGGTCTGGTCTTGAATAGTATAAGGTCTGCCATCAAGAGGGTAGAAACCACCACTCAGAGGGTCTCCATTTACTACTGTTCCCTCTTCATGCAATTTTGCTAAGCTCCCCCAAGTAAGTATTCTATCTTCAAAACCTAAGCCAACTCCAATACTCCATCTCTTGTACCTATACTGATATTCTAAATTCAATGGAATCGTGAATCTGTCAGTTCTTTGATAAACATAGCCAGTCGAAATATTGAGATATTGTTCTGTTTGCTTGGGCTTTTTTTGGGCTGAAAGTAAGTACGAGGCAGATAGAATAATGCTTAAAATTAGAACAAAGCTTTTCATATTCATACTGTTTAAAGGTTATAGAAATTTGATGAGAAAACCTTTAAACGAAAAAATAAAATTGTTGTAGCTTTCAGCCGCAATTTTAACTTTTAACAATGAAAAAGATGAAAAAACACCACGTATTCCTCTTCACTTTCCTTTTTGCGGTATCCATTATGACAGCTCAAAACAATTGGTGGGCAGGTTTGCCAACTTACGAAGGCTCTGATTTGGGCTTGACTTACACCCCTCAGTATTCAGACATTAAAGTATGGTCGCCCATTGCGCAAGAAGTCACTTTGCGGTTCTACAAAAACGGTACGCCGACAGCGGATAATGCCGACTTGATTGAAACCGTGAAAATGACCAAAGGTGACAAAGGTGTTTGGTCGCACCGTGCAACAGGTAATCGGGCGGGACAGTTTTACACCGTTCAAGTGACCACTTTGAAAGGGCAAACGATGAAAGAAGCTGTTGATATTTACGCCAAAGCCGTAGGTACAAATGGCTTGCGCGCGGCAGTTGTTGATTTGAATGCCACGCACCCAAAAGGTTGGCTGAGTGATAAAAGTCCCGAGTTCAAACAAAAAACCGATGCCATCTTGTACGAACTCCACGTCCGCGATGCCTCCATTGCCGCCAATTCGGGCATTACCAACAAAGGCAAATTCTTGGGTTTGACTGAAAAAAAGACTTTTTATACTGAGGGGGGGCAAAAAATCAAAACAGGACTGTCGCATATTGCCGATTTGGGTGTCACACACGTGCATCTATTGCCAAGTTACGACTTTTTTACGGTAGATGAATCGAAAGTGAGCGACCCAAATTATAAAAAATACAACTGGGGCTACGACCCACTGAACTACAACGTGCCAGAAGGGTCGTATTCGACCAATCCAGCCGACCCCGCCGTGCGCATTCGCGAGTTCAAAGCCTTGGTGCAAGCCATGCACAAAGCAGGTTTGCGGGTTGTGATGGATGTGGTGTACAACCACACCATGTTTGGGGAAGAATCGTATTTTCACCAAATCGTTCCCAACTACTACCACCGTCAGACAGCAGATGGCAAGTGGTCGAATGCCTCCGCTTGTGGTAACGAGACGGCGAGCGACCGACCGATGATGCGCAAATTCATGCTCGAAAGTCTCGAATATTGGGTCAAAGAGTATCATATTGATGGATTTAGGTTCGACTTGATGGGTATTCACGACATCGAAACCATGAATTTGATTTCAAAACGCCTCCACGACATCAAGCCCGACATCATACTCTATGGCGAAGGTTGGACAGCGGGCGATTCTCCCCTCCCACCCGACCGCCGTGCTGTCAAACAATTGGCAAGTCAATTCGATCGCATAGCCGCGTTCTCCGATGACATGCGAGATGGTCTGAAAGGTTGGGTTTTTGAAGCAAAAGACCGTGGTTTCGTCAGTGGTCATCCCGAAATGGAGGAAACAGTCAAACTTGGCATCGTCGGGGCAACCAAACATCCGCAAGTGGCTTACAACAAAGCCCGTTGGACAAAAGAAGCGTGGGCAGGCGAGCCACATCATTGCATCAACTACGCCGAATGTCACGACAACCATACGCTTTGGGACAGATTTTTGAACTCAAATCCGCAAAATACTGAGGGGGAGCGTATCAAAATGCACAAGTTGGCTATTGCAACGGTGCTGACTTCGCAAGGCATTCCGTTTATTCATGCGGGTATGGAGTTTTTGAGAACGAAGAACGGAGAAGAAAACTCGTTCGACAAACCCGATGACATCAACCAGATAGATTGGGCAAGAAAAGCCAAATATCTCGATGTTTACAATTTTTACAAAGGTATGATTGCGCTGCGCAAAGCCCATCCTGCTTTCCGTATGGCAACTACGGCAGAGATTCAAAAGCATTTACAGTTCATAAAACCACTTTCATTCGACAGCAAAGTGTTTGTAGAAACGCCCAATGTCATCATGTACACCCTCGACGGCAAGGCTGTGGGCGACAAATGGCAACGCATTTTGGTCATTTTGAATGGTCATACTGAGGGGGGGCGTTTTAAGATTCCTGCGGGCAAATGGCGGATTGTGGTGGATGGCGATAAGGTAGATTTGAAGAGCAAACGCGACTTCAAAGGCGACGAAATCATCGTCCAACCCATCAGTGCGACGATTTTGGTGGAGTGATTTGTATCGAAATGACTACCCTGCATGACAATTTTTACCACATAGGCAGATAGGGTTTTCACATAGAGAACACGGGCCCTATGTGGTATTAAAATTGTCAATTAGAGCATAACGCCTTTAAGAAGGTTTCAGAATGGCGTAAAGTTTTGACTATCAAAGATTTAGTTTTTATTATCAACCAGTCGAAACCACTTTAAAAAAGAATGAAAAGACGTAAATTCATTACCAAAACCATAAAACATGCAGGCGTTATTGCCCTTGCCCCGTCCTTATGGGCATCTTGCCGCAAAGAACCCATTGATAAATCTGTCATCGTGATTGGCGCAGGCATTTCTGGCTTGGCAGCCGCCCAAAAATTGACAGAAAAAGGGTACAAAGTCACTGTTTTGGAAGCACAAGACAAAGTCGGTGGGCGTTTGAGAACGAATCGCACATTGGGCATTGCCTTTGATGAAGGAGCGAGCTGGATTCACGGCATCACGGGTAATCCCATCACAGATTTGGCACAAAAAGCGGGAATGACAACTTTCCAAACAGTTGACGAGAATCGCAAATCTTATGATATAGGAGGTGTGGTCAGAAGCAGTGCAACCTATGACACCGCCGAGGCAGAACTGGAGACGATACTCAATACTTTGATGAAAAAAGGCAGCGCAACGCAGAGTTTTGAGACGGTTTTTAATGCCCAATACCCCAATTATGCCAATAATCGGTTGTGGAAATTCCTTTTGTCCACCTATGTCACCTTCGACACGGGCGATTTGGATAAGCTTTCGTCGTTGCTCTATAATGAAGGAGAAGTATTCGGTGGTGTCGAGAAAATTGTGACCAACGGCTATGATACCATTGCGCATTATCTGGCGGGCAGTGTGGATGTACAACTCAATCGGCGTGTGACCCAAGTGGATTACACTGCGGACAAAGTAAAAGTGACGCATAATGGTACGGTGAGTGAAGCAGATTATGTGATTGTGACCGTTCCTTTGGGCGTTTTGAAGAAAAACAGCATCCTTTTCACCCCTACTTTGCCATCGAACAAGCAAACAGCGATTCAAAAGCTCGGTATGAATTGTGTCAATAAGTTTCTTTTGACTTGGAGCAATGCGTTTTGGGACGATGTTCAATACATTTCTTACACGCCTGAGATAAAAGACAAGTTTAACTATTTTGTCAATGTCAAAAAATTCAACCCCTCAGTCAATGCGCTGATGACTTTTGCTTATGCCGACTATGCTCGACAAACCGAAACCCTGACCGATGCCCAAGTAACAGCCGACATCATGGCTCACCTCAAAGATATGTACGGCACAAGTATTCCTAATCCTACCAATATGCTCCGCACAAAGTGGAACAGCAATGAAAATGCTTTCGGCTCGTATTCGTACACAGCTGTCGGTACAGAAATGAAGCATTTTGACGATATGGCTGCTGCCGTGAACAACAAACTCTTTTTTGCAGGCGAACATACAGAGGTGGATTATTTTTCGACAGCGCATGGTGCTTATCTGAGTGGCATCCGCGAAGCACAAAAAATCATTGATTTATAAAAAAAACAGAGCTGAAACGTGCTGGAATCGCTACAAAGTTATCATTTCACAACTTTTCAATGGACATTAGCCTTGTTGTCGGCGATGTTGGTCGGCATATCCAAAGCTGGACTCAATTCAGTGTCTATCATCACCGTCTCGGTCTTAGCGTGGTTGTTCGGCAGCAAAGTTTCGACGGGTATTTTGTTGCCGATGTTGATTTGTGCGGATATTTTAGCCGTTATTTACTACAAAAGACATGTCAATTGGCCCGTTTTGTTGCGTGTTGCGCCTTGGATTGTGCTGGGCATTCTGTTGGGTGTCTGGGTTGGTAAAGATTTGGACGAAGTTGTTTTCAAAAAAATGATGGCCGCCATCGTATTCATCGTCGTCATTGGTTTGTTTTGGTTTGAACATCGTCCTTTGAAAGATGTCTCTCATGCACAATGGTTTTCGGCGACAATGGGCATTGCCACAGGTTTTACGACTATGGTGGGCAATCAAGCGGGTGGTTTTGCCAATGTGTATTTTCTAAGTTTGCGCTTGACTAAAAACAATTTCATCGGTACAAATGCGTGGTTGTTTCTTTTTATCAATATTTTCAAACTCCCCTTTCACATCTTCAGTTGGAAAACCATCAACAGCCAATCCATTGGTATCAATCTGGTCTTATTGCCATTCATCGTCTTAGGCTTTTTTATAGGACTTTATATTGTCAAAAACATCGTGGATGACCGTTATCGGCAAGTGATTTTGTGGCTGACAGCAGCAGCAACACTTTTTGTTGTGCTGTAATAAGAAAGGGAGGACAAAATGCCCCCCCTCAGTATCATTCGCGTAAACTGTTACAAAACCGTGTTGTGACTCAAATAACGTACAAAACTGCGCTTTGCAACAGGTAAAATTGTCTCTTCCAATGGAAATCGCGCCTTGCTTTCGATGGCATACACCGCAGGTGCAGGAATATTTTTTCGCTCTTTCATCAAAGTTAGTTTGATGCTTTCGTAGGTGTTGACTATGTTGCGCTCCCATTCATCAACAAATTGGGACTTTAATGCGCGATACTTATCGTTGGATTTTTCAAAAATACTCACATAATAGTAATAAACCCTCGTATAGTTATAGTTAGGTTGTGACAAGAAAAAGTAACCCTCTTTACTCTGCAAAGGCAAAATGCCAATGGGTTCGATATGGATGTTTTTTTCTACTTCTTCGTAGATATTCGCGCCCATGTCAATGGTCTTTTTCATATTCTTCATTGCATAATAAGTAATGTCTTCGAGTTCAGCCATGAGTTCGCTGTCCGAAATCAATTCTTCGTACAACACTTCCAATTTCTGAATTTGTAAACCTGTCAGTCGTTTGGGAAATTGTTGTTGCAAAAACTTTTTATTGTTTTTGAAAGCAATGATGTTGTTGTAGTGGAAAATAATATCCGATAACTGAGGATAGAGTTTGTTTTCTTTGAAACAAGCGTTCACACGTTGTAGATAGGCTAAAATCGTGTACTTTTTAGATTCAAAATCAATATTGCCCTCAACAAACCAAGTTTCTGATAATTGCACCATAGAAATAGCAAGTTTAGTTTAAAATGATTGTATTTTTTCGACACAATTTAAAGAAAAAAGAACTTTTCTGTCAAGTCAGTAGGCCTCCAAAATTTATTTAATTTCATAAAATTGCAATTTCTCTAAACCCGCGATATTTTTTTTGATAAAACGCTGAGCCGCCGAATCTAATTCTGTAATGCGGCAGGACCCCTCAGTATGAATGAAATAACGAGCCGTAGTGTCCGACACCTTTGCCAACTCCCAACGATGATACCGTTGGAAATAAGCATGGTAATTAAAATCATTCATCGTCGCATCACAAACGGCTATTTTTTCGCCATCGCGAATCCCATTTTTTTCTTTGGACAGTATCGTCATACCTCGAATGATGTCTTTTTCTCGCCCAATCGTCCCTATCTGTAAAAGGCTGTAAACAACCACGCCTAAAGCCAAAATGAGCAATCCAGCGCGCACTTTTTGCATTTTGGCAGATGTCAAAACATGTTTTTCAGACCAAGCCACAAACGAAGGCTCAAGCCAAGCCGCCAAACTCAAAGCAAAAAAAGGTAAACAAGGCACGAGATAAAACGCACTCGTCTTATGGCTAATCATCATGGGCAACGACCCCGAAAGACCCACCCATAGATAGAACGCAGCTCGCCGATTGGCTGCTTTTTGGAAAGTAAAACGACTCGATTTTGCTTTGGCAAAGACAAAAAGAATCAATAGAACACCCAAAAAAGGTGCGCACTCCATCACTAATCGAATGGGAATGTAAAAATAGTCGTACCAATCGTAATGTATTGATTGGCTGTTGCTTGAAATGCTGCTGACCAATTGAATCTCAAAGTATTTTGACCAAAATAAGCGCGCAGGTTCGTAAAAATACCACAAAGCCAATGTGCCAAAACAAGTAGCACCCACCGCCATAATTTGCCCCAAAGCCTTTGCCCCAGTCATTTTGTCGCGATACACCAACCAGAATCCCAAAGGCATCGCCAAAGGAAACAAGCCCACGGGGCCTTTCGATAAAAAAGCCAAGTGCAAGAACAAACCCGCCACCACAAAGTATCCAAACGCCTGTCTGGTATCCACCATTGACCACTCCATACCCCTCAGTATAGTAAGTGACGCGAGCAATGAAAACACGGTCATCGTGTTGTCGAGCATAAATTGTGGATACGACCACAAAACCGTCGGCATCACATACCATAAAAAGACAGGCAACCACCACAAACCCTTGTCAATCGCCTCAGTTCGCCACAAACGAACAATCAGCCCGACCGTGATAACCCAAATCAATATCGCATAACCTTTCTCAATGAACCAATGGTCGCCAAAAACTTTGAAAAACAGGGACAAAATGCCCATCGCCAAGGTCGGATGCCCAAAAAACTCGTACTGATTGCCCTCAAATGAGAGCCAAAAGGAACTTGAAAAATAAGGCGACCAAAAACCACCTTGCCCCGCTGCCATATTTCGGGCAATCGCCGCATAGGTCAAGCCATCGGGAAACATGCCTTCGGGCAGTACACGAGGGAAAAACATGGCTGCAACAAACGTTAATGTAAAAACCTGAAAAGGCAGTTGGCGGCGTGAAAACATCGTTTCTTTTTTGGCTGCAAAAGTATTGAACCCAAACGATATTGCGAACCTAAAAGCACAATCAAGACATACCCCTCAGTATTTCTACCGATTTCAAACAGTTTTCTGTCGAAAATTTATGTTTGGGTAGGCTTTTTTCTTGGATTTTTATTTTCTTTATGAATGAAATTCTTTCAAAATGTACAATAAAACGACTGTCTATGAATCGTCGAAAGTCAACTTATCCAAAATCAAACTCGTTTGACACAGAACAAACTATACTCGATTTTTTAACACAATTCGGGCCAATGTCTGAGGCAGACAAACAAGCTGTTTTGGACAGTCTGAACATGCGTTTTTATACCAAAGGCACCACTCTGTTGCGCGAAGGAGAAGTAACCCGCCACGGCTATTTTGTGTTGAAAGGTTGTGTCCGACAATACTATTTGGTGGATGGCGAGGAAAAAACAACCGCCTTTTTCACCGAAGGCTATCCTTTTGACAATGCCGATAGCTTAAAAAACCAAACACCATCCAAATATTACTGGGCATGTGTAGAAGATACAACTGTTGCTTTGTGTGGTGACGAGAATGAGGCATTCTTTTTCCAACAGTTTCCACATTTACAAAAAGTGGCGCGATTGGCCTTAGAAGGCGAACTGAGTAAACAAAAAGAAATGTTGGAAAGCTATATCATGGCTTCGCCCGAAGAGCGTTACCTCAATTTGATGAAAACCCGACCCGACCTTGTCAATCGCGTACCGCAATATCAATTAGCCAGTTATCTGGGGATGACACCCGAGTCGTTAAGTCGAATCAGGCGGCGATTGTCACAAAAATATGATTTGATAAAAGTGAATTAGAGAAACGCCTGAAAGAGTTAAACTTTCAGGCGTTTTATTTTGCACAAAGTGCATTTCTTAACTTTAGTCAATGAAATCGCTTTAAAGATGGCTCACCTTTGCAGTGCCTTAGCGAAAATACTGAGGGGTACTACTTCGTATTAATTGAAAATCAGTCATTAAAAAATTAGAAAAGCAATGAAAGCATTTATTTGCACAGGTTATGGCGATGCCAAAGATGTTTTAAAAATGGTCGAATTACCAACACCCACGCCCAAAGACAACGAAATCCAAATCTGTATTCGTGCCACAACAGTCAATTCTGGAGATAGTCGCTTGAGACGTGCTGACCCATTTCTGGTTCGGTTGTTTTTTGGTTTTTCAAAACCCAAATTGCCCATTTTAGGCATTGTTGTTGCGGGTGAAATTACGGCTATTGGTCAAAACGTCAGTCGTTACAAAGTAGGCGATGCGGTATTTGGCATGACAGAGTTCAATCAATTGGGCGCATTCGCTGAATACGTTTGTGCCACTGAAACAGCCGCTTTTACCCTCAAACCACAGCATATGAGTTTTGAAGAGGCAGCTGCCTTGCCTTTTGGTGGGCATACTGTCTTAGATTTTTACAAAAAAGCAGGCATCCAAAAAGATCAAAAAGTCTTGATAAATGGTGCTTCGGGCGCAGTCGGAACAGCAGCAGTACAATTAGCCAAATATTATGGTGCGAAAGTAACGGGCATATGCAGTACGAAAAATATCGAATTAGTGCGGTCCATCGGTGCAGATGCTGTGATTGATTACACCAAAACCCCTTTGAGCGACATTTCAGAACGCTATGACGTGGTTTTTGACACCATTGGACAGGGTTCAGCTTTTGATTTTGCCAAATTGGTTGCCGATAATGGCACATTGATATTGGGTTCGATGGTTGGAAGACAGACTTTACAAACTATTTGGCTACAACTCACCAATCGTCGAAAAAAAATAATTGCTGGTACAGTCTCTGTCACAGCAGCAGATATGGACGAATTGCGAAAAATGGCAGAATCGGGTTATTTTAAAGCCGTCATTGACACAGTTTATCCTTTTTCAGACATGGTGGCGGCACACAATCATGTGGACACAGGGCGGAAACGAGGCAATGTTGTTGTAGCCATGCAGTAAAAATAGAATCATAGATATGAAACCTTATTTAACACAGGCAATTTTCCTTTCTTTTGCACTAATCGTGATGAGTTGTAAGGAGAAAGTAAAAGAAATACCTACGCCCAATGAGCCTAAATTGGCTTTTGGGTCAATTTCAGGCATACAACTTAACGGTAAAAGTATGCCCAAAGAGGGTATGGTTTTGAGCATTTGGAGTGATTATTTTAATGTTTGTGGTCAAGCGACTTTCAACATCGCCTTAAAACATGAGACAGCTCCACCATTTACCAACTTTCAAGAGTATTATTTCTTTTCTTCATTGCCTGTCAATCAATTAGGAAAAATAAAGTTGTCGCCTCAGTCATATTCTACGGACACGTGTCACATCGTACCCTACTGCGATTTTTACATGATGCAAGGGAATGATGTATTGATTGCGACCTACAACCTCTTAAAAAACTCAGATAGCTATGTTCTCATTGATAGTATCAATAAAAATGAAGTGATTGGAACAATCGAAGCAACCCTCATTGCGACGGGAACAAGTGCGACTTCAAAGGCTGTTCTCCCAGATACGCTGCGGTTGTCGAATGCAAAATTTAAAGTGCCTTCAATTCGTTGAGAGTTAAGACTTTTTACTGAGGGGTGTGTTTTGTGCAATCAAAACTGTATAATCTTCTTGAAAATCAATATCTTGCAGGATATGCTGACTCGGCATTTCGACTAAATAGAGATGATTTTTGTGCGCTTGCACCACCGAGCGACACCCCTCAGTATCCACCGTTTCGAGAATGTCTTTTTTGTAAAAATGAGAAAAAAGGACTGGATTACCCCTTTCTCCTTTAAAAACAGGTTGGACAATCGCCATTTCGTCTGTTTCTAAGATTTCAAAAAAACGCTCTGCTAAAAAACGATACTCCTCTGGTTGAATCAAAACCATATCGGAAAGGCAAATCATGTAACCTTTCGTGGAGATTGAAGCAGCGTTGACACCTGCTTTTATGGAGGTCGTCATGCCTTGTTCGTAGTCTGGATTTTCGACAATACTGTTCGGAGAACTCCTATGGGAGAGGGGGTAGTTTTTAAAAATAGAGTTCAACTTTTCAGCCTCATAACCCACTACGACAATGACTTCACCAATTTGAGCGTTGAGAATCTGTTGGATTGTCGTTTCGACAATCGTTTTATCACCAAAAGGCAATAAAAGTTTATTCTCAACGCCCATGCGGCGCGATAAACCTGCGGCAAGAACGATGCAAGTCAAACTCATTTCTTATAAACCTTACCATCTTTCATCACAAACGTCACATTCATCAAGGTCGCCACATTACTGAGGGGGTTGCCGTCGGTGGCAATAATGTCAGCCAACTTACCCGATTCGATACTGCCCAATTCATTTTTCATATCTAAAACAGTTGCGGCAATAATCGTTGCAGATTGAATCGCTTCCATTGCAGGCATACCTACTTCGGTCATGTATTGGAATTCTTTGGCATTTAAGCCGTGTTTGAACACGCCTGCATCTGTACCAAAAGCAATTTTGACACCTGCTTTGTAGGCTTTTGCGAAAGTCGCTTGTATTTGAGGCCCTGTTTCGAGGGCTTTAGGTGTGACAAGTGGGTGATAATAACCGGGGATTTTAGCTGAATCGGCAGTTGATTTACCTGCAATGATGGTCGGAACGAGGTACGCCCCTTTTTCTTTGAACAAAGCTATCGCTTCGTCATCCATGAAAGTACCGTGTTCGATAGTCGTTACACCTGCGCGCAAAGCGCGTTTCATACCTTCTGCACCATGGGCATGTGCCGCTACTCGGAAACCATAATCGTTTGCCGTTTTGACAATAGCATCTACTTCGTCTTGCATAAATTGTGGTGCTTTACCATTTTTGGCAATACTCAAAACACCGCCTGTTGCTGTGATTTTTATCCAATCAGACCCATCTTTGTAGCGTTGACGCACGGCACGACGGGCTTCTTCCGAAGAATTGACCACGCCATCATCAATGGCATCAGGAAAAGTTACGTCAGGTCGCCAGCCATTTGTTGGGTCACCATGACCGCCAGTTGTTGCGATTGTTTTACCCGATGTGAAAATGCGGGGTCCCACCACTAGACCCTTGTTAATGGCATTGCGCAGAGCGATATTGACCATTGAGCCGCCCAAATCGCGAACTGTCGTAAATCCAGCCATCAAAGTTGTATTAGCGTGTTTTTGGGCTTCAAAAGCGACATCGGCTTGGCTCATGCTCATGCGTTTTTGGGCTTGGTCGCGGCTCGTTTCACTTTCAATGTGAACATGCAAGTCAATCAGTCCTGGCAATACAGTTTTGGCTTTTAAGTCAATCACTTCGTCATCTGACTGAGGGGTCGTATAGCCATTTTGTACAGCTGTTATCTTGTTTTTTTCGACTACAATGGTCATAGTCTTTTTCGGCTGTGCCGAAACACCGTCAATCAGAGTACCACAATGAATCAAAGTTCTTTGCGCGAAAGAATTGATAATCAAACAATTAGCAAGAAAAAAGAGAATTGTTTTTTTCATGTCGAAAATATAAAGTTTGGTTTCAGATGAATAATAAATATAAGAGCCACGAATATAAAACAACAGCAGCGAGGTTGTGAGTCTCGCTGCTGTTAAATTTAAAAAATATGGATATTCCTCAATTTTTAATCACTTTTGTCACTTGTCCGTCCGTTGTTTTCAACCAATAAACGCCTGAAGGTTGTGTGCTAAGATCAATTTGAGCGTCTTTACTGAGGGGGGTGTTTTTTTGTTCGATAACCTGTCCTTGCGTATTGATGATTTGCAAACCTGTGGGTAATTCACCCGATTTGATGGCAAAACGACCATCGGAGCTTGGATTTGGATACACTTCTAATGTTGTACCTTTACCATTTTCAGACAAAGCAATTGTTTTTGAATATGAAAAAGAACCATCTTCATCTATCTGTTTCAAACGATAATAGGTTTTTCCGACAAAATTATCGTCAGTAAATGAATAGTCACCACCAGTACTCCCCAACCCTTTTGTAAAACCAATTTTTGTAAAGTGCTGACCATCCATACTTTTTTCGATGTCAAAGCCTGCGTTAAGGTGTTCGCTTTCCGTTTGCCAAACCAATCGAGCTGTATTTTTTATCCCCCTCAGTATATTGCCTGAAAAGTCGCGCAAAGTTACAGGAATAGCGGCTTGACCAAACACTTCAGAATAAAAACACGCATTAGGAGATACAAAAATCGGAAATGTCACAAATGCGATGGTGTTCGCCATTGTATCGTAACGAACAAGAGCGTTGGCATTGGCGGTTGACGCCCCATTTTGCAAAAGCCAACCGTTCGCCCCTCCGTTGGAAATACTCATACCCAGTGAAAAAGTTTTTTTATTGGTAAAAACGTCGCTCAAAGGCACATTAAAAATAGTTGAAACATTGTCGCCAACCGTCAAAACTTCAACCACATTATTCGCACTATTATTTGCAGGCAAGTCGAACACAGCAAAACGGGTAACAGGTGTAAAACTGTTGCTGTTGTCAATCGAGCCATAGTACAAATCAACTTTTGTCGAAGGTGCATTTGCTTCTCTGTAAAGCCCGAGACGTACCTGTTTAATGTCGGCACTTGTCGTCGAAGTACCGATGACGCTGTTTGGAATTTGTATGTCGTCGCCCCAACGAGATTCTGTGTAGCCCAGATTATTGGGATTAAAATAGGTCGAACCCACGACTTTTGCCGAAAAAAGCTCCATACCCGTATAGGGCGGATTGTTTTGCACAACAATGGGTTGTGCAGCTGTTTGTGGGCCTGTTGGCAAAAAAGTAATGGTAAATTGCGCTGAAATGGTGTATGACAAAAACATAAAAATGGGGAGGAAAGAGAATTTCATAACCGATTGGATTTTAAAAATAGATTAAGAAAATAGATTGATAGGATTGTGCTACATTCTTTGCTGGGTTTTGTGTATGTTTGACGAAGAAATAAGTGAAAGTATCATGTCACATATTGAATTTCTGAAGAATCACTCCTCAGTATTGCTTCTATTACTATCTATTTTTCCTGAAATTTGCTTCCCTCAGTAGGAAAATGTGTTTGATTTTATGAAGCATTAACCTTATAATTGCCCTTGTATTGATTCAAGAAAGCCAAACAACTTAACAAGCGATTTGATACTATAGAGCTATTTGGGGTAGGCATTTTGGCATATTTTGCTTTAGTTAGGTGATTTTGATAACGACATAGACAAATGCTAAGCATATACACAACATTGGTCGCTAGCTCCCTCGTTACAAAAATAATTTTTTATAGAGCGAAGTCATTTTTTGAGCTTAAAAAGCTCAAAAACTGACTTCGCTCTGAAAAGATATTCCAAAGCACGCATTTTGTCCAAAGGACTCCTTGGGAGGAGAGCGAAGCGAAAAACAGTGAGTATTTAGCATTTTTAAATGTCGTTATCAAATTGTACATCGACTCACAACAGTCTAGTACTTTATGCCCGTGTCAAAATAATTTATAAAACAGTCATTTGTCGCTGAATCATTAGCCAATAAATGAAAAATGACCAATAACTAAAACATGACATTAGAAATACTCACTTTTGGTATTGCTCGCGATATTGTCGGTAGCACTATCCTCAAATTGGACATTACTGAGGGGGTGACTGTTGCCGATTTGAAAAAGGAAATTTTGTCGAAATATCCTCGATTTGAATCTTTAACATCGTTGATGATTGCTGTGAATACAGAATACGGCAACGATGCGACGATAGTGAAAGCTCACGACGAGATTGCTTTGATTCCACCTGTTAGTGGCGGTTGAGCAACCTTTTTTTTCTCATTCACCGTTTGATTTTCTTAAAATACAAATCATATATGATTGATATTCAGCTTCTCTCGACCCCCCTCAGTATTTCGGCGTGTGAAACCTTTGTTGAATCGCCCGAAGCGGGTGGCGCAGTCGTGTTTATAGGCACTGTACGCAATAAAACAGCCAATAAAGCGGTTGTACGGCTCGAATTTGAGGCTTATACACCTATGGCTATTCGCGAAATGGAAAAAATAGCCCAAACAGCTTTAGACAAATTTGCTGTCTCGAAAATTAGCATACATCATCACGTCGGCATATTGAATATTGGTGAACTACCCGTTGTCATCGCTGTTTCTGCCCCACACCGAGGCGCGGCTTTCGATGCCTGTGAGTTTTGTATTGATTCTTTGAAGCAAACTGTGCCAATTTGGAAAAAAGAAATATTTGAGGACGGTGAGGTTTGGGTCGCTGCGCATCCATAAAAAATTAAGAAAATTTTAAGCCCACATAATTTTTATTGGAATAGTGCGTTTTTCAATCAAATCATCCATTAAATATCATTCATTCATCGGGTTACAGTCTCTTTTTTGCAGAGGCGACCTTCAACTGAACTTCACTTCCAATATGACAATTTCTCTACTTTTTAAGTTAACAAAATCAGTTTTTAACAAAAATAGTGGTGAATTATGTCAAAATTTCTTTCAACCTGTTTTTCTATCCTTTTCATTTCACACATCGCATTAGCACAAAATTTTGAAATTGGTCTGACTGTTGGCGCATTGACTTACAACGGAGATATTGACATTGTTGCCAAAAATGTAGGTTCAGCTACCAATGCAGCCTTTGGCTTGGTGGGTAAATATCGCCTGTCGAATAGCCTATTGGTACGGGGTCAAATACTGAGGGGTAAGTTGTCTGGCTCTGAAAAAACACATCCAACGGCATGGCGACAAGAGCGTGGGCTCTCTTTCACATCGCCTTTGACCGAGATTTCAGGTTTATTGGAATGGGAGTTTCTGAGTAGAGGCAATTTCACAGCTTATGCTTTCGGTGGGGCAAGTTTGTCGTTTTTCAACCCAAAAACAGACTTCAATATGCCCAACAAATACATTGACGATGTCAACCCAGATGCCAATGTCAATTATCGGAAATTTACAGCCACTGTGCCTGTTGGGATGGGTTTAAAGTACAGTTTGCCTCACAATTTTTTCATTTCTGCTGAAATGGGCGCACGTTTCGCCTTCTCTGACTACCTCGATGGCATCTCACAAGTGGGCAATCCGAATAGAAAAGATACTTATATATATACAGGTTTGGCTATCACAAAGGCGTTTGGCGGTGGCAAATCGGGAGCTAATCGGGCATTCAAACAAGGTGATGCCAATTGTCCAAAATTCTAAAGCAGCGGTTTCATAACTATCAAGAAATTAATCTTCACATGAATTTTTCTCCGACCCTTCGAAGCTGTTGCTTGGGAGGGTCACTTTTTTGTACTCAATTCTTTTTTAAAAAACATCGTATCCACCTGCATCAAAGGATAGTTGTGAGGCAAATCTTGTTTCGGAATTTGTGAAAAGCCATTTTTTTCATAAAACCGATGAGAAGCTTTCAAACGGTCAACAGTGCCTAAGTACAAGGCAATCATTTGATTTTCAATCGCTTTTTGTTCCAAATGCTTAAACAAACTGGCAGCAACGCCACGTTCTTTTCCACGATAATCTGCTCGAACGAACATTTTGCGGATTGTACCAAATATTTCGCCATTGTCAATCAAAGCAATCGTGCCGACTACTTCGTCCTGCTCGTTCACAGCTACCCAAAATTCGCCGTTTCGCTGTTGGTAGAATGAGTCAATTGCCAACAAATCGGGTTGGTCAGCCAAAGTCACAGGCACTTGAAACTCGTTTTGTTGAATGTTCAAAATGAGTGCTACGACTGGGTCGCCATACTTGGGTTCATACGTTTTGATATTAATCATAAAAATAAAATCTAGCCAACCTTCAGTTGGATACTAAAAAGTTAAATGAATACTGAGGGGTACACTTATCGTTTATTCGGACGGTTAGCGACATAAACACCCGATAAAATCAGTAAAAGGCAAGCAATTTGCATTGCTGTTATCGTTTCGCCATACCAAACACCCCATAAAATAGCAACAAAAGGTATGGTGTAAGTGACTAAAGCCGCAAAAACCACATTCGTTCGCTTGAGCAACATATAAAACAAAATTTGTGCTATAGCCGTACCGACTATCCCTAAAATGGCGGCTGCCCCACTCGCTTTCAAAAAAGCTGTGTCCGACCAATTATTGTTAAAATAACCCGTTGTCAAGAGTATGAAAAAAGCAGGAATGCCCAAAATCGTATAGGCAATCGCCGCAATATTGACAGAACCAACTGCGCCCAAATGTCGCGCTAAAATATTGCCATTCCAACCATAACCAATTGTTGCTAATACAACTAAAAGCGAATAAGTGGCTGATTTGTCAAACGTTAGACCATCTTTTGAAATAAAAAGCAGACATAAACCAACAAACCCGACGATGACCGCCCCTATTTTCTGTCGAGTCATTTTCATTTGATAAAATAAAACACCTATAAGTATAGTGAAAAGTGGTGACAGTGCGTTGACGATGCCTGCAAGCGAGCTATTAATGTGTTCTTCAGCGATGCAAAACAGAAAAGCGGGTATAAAACTACCCACAGAAGCTGACAAAACGATGTATTTGATTTGACTTCTGGTCACATTGCGAAAGGCACGCAAAGCCATAGGCAGTAAAACCATACCCGAACTAAATATCCGCATGGCAGCAACTTGATAAGCAGATAGTTTCACAAGACCTTCTTTCATCAAGATAAAAGAACTACCCCAAATGAGGGTTAATATGAGGAATAAACCCCAATTCATTAAATTTTTCATGGCGCAAAGCTACAATTTATGGTGTGATACTGAGGGGGTAGTCAATGGGAATTGCCGAAAAGGTTGACCAAGTCATGCCATTCTTCATCCAAAGAAACGGCGGGCATGGTTGTTTTAGCGCGGCGATACCAGTAATTGGCATTCCAATTATCGCCTTCTTTTCGGTGTAAATAGGCGTGTAAACGGTCGTACAAAAGTGTGCCTTCACGGCTTTGTGCAATATTGTGCGCAGCTTCCCAATCCCCGAGTGCATCGTGAAATAAGGCTTTGAGCAAAATATTTCCGTTCGGTGGAAAGGTTTTATTTTGAAGGCATTGGTCAAATTCAGAGCGGGTCATAAATTTAGGCTTTTCTTATAAATCTTCTCAAACTCTTTGAGTCGAATATAATAGGTGGAAAAGGTAATTTTTTGTCTTATGAAATGATAAACTTTGCGTTTGACGCAATGCTGTTATCTCATCGTCACTCAATTGGTGTTGAACTGTTTTGAGTAATTCTATCTGTAAATTGGATAAAGGCTTTTAAAAGTAGTCATTCGCTGACTAAATTTTTACAAAAATATTGCTTTTTGATTAATAAAGAAGCAAACATGTGTTTCAACTAAAAAATACTGAGGGGGGTCTATTTATTCTTTGCAATACGAAAACCTCGTTGGGTTTCAGTTGTAATGATACCATTGCGTTTCAGATAAGATTTTTCTAAGCCGCTCATCAAACGGTATTTTTTGTCTGATTTTTCATTCAAAAGTGCCAAAAAGTTCCGAATCTGAGGAGTATCAATCAAAACAAGACAATCTTCGCAATATTTAGGTTGAAGCGGCAAATCGGCAGTGACTTTTTTCCAATCGTGCTGCGTTACTTCATTTTTATTGACCCAAAAATCAGGGAGAGCCACATTCAGAGCTGGTTTTTGACTCGCCCCAACCGAAATAGGGGCTATCGCACCTTGAATCAAGGTCATTTTATCGTCAAACGGATCGCTAAACTTGACTACTGAAGGGATATTTGTTTGAGCGTTATCCGTCAAAACTTGGTTCAATTTTTCTTCTCCTTTATTCAAAAGAGGTTGTAAAACATAATGATTGAGCAATAAAACACCTACAAAAATAATCACAAGCACAACGCCTACGCCCACATTGATTTTATTGATACGCCAATGCTCATTGTCTTTTTCGGGAACAGGCGGTAGTGTTGGTAGCACAACTGGCGTTTTTGTTCCTCTTTTTGGTGGGGTTTCTGTTGTCGTTTTAGTCGGTTTTTCGGTAGTTTTAATGGTTATTGCTTCGTTTTTCGGATGAAAAAAGAATTGTCCGCCATCGTGTCCATTGATTCTCAAAGGCTCGCCGCGAGGTGTTTGGTCGGCATTGGCTGTGACGATTTCCATCATCTTGGCACAGAGTTCGGCGACACCCAAAGGTTTTTCATTTTTTTGCAAAACATCCAACAATTTTGCTGCAAATGGGCTATTTGTACCGGCTTGTCCGTCATCAACGATTTCATTTCGACCAGCTGTCAAGCCCCAACGAGAAGCATCGCGTTCCAAACGGCTGGCAATATCGCTGTTGGCATCGCGACCTGTGAACAATGTGCCAGAAAAGCAAGAATCGGCAATCAAAAAAGTATGATGACTCGCAATAGCACTCAAAGCATCGCGCACCGTCGAATTAGGCAAAAAAGTATCGAACGCCCCTTGTTTGCCATTGACTGGAATCCAATAACCTTGTTTGAAAATCTTGTCGTAAGAGCCATGTCCCGAAAAGTAAATGATAAGATTGTCGGTACTGCCAACTTTTTGCGCCAAATCGCGCAAACCATTGAGAATATTGCCACTTGTTGCTTTAGCATTGAAAAGGGTCGTTATATTTTCTTCGTCAAATTGGTATTTTGTCGTCACAAGGGCAATAAAATCTTTGACATCTTTGACCGCATTTTTCAGCTTTGGACAATACACATAGTCGTTGATGCCCACCGCAAAAAGGTAGTTCTTACCTTTGGGTGCTGTATTTTGCTCTCCATACTGAGGGGGGCGTGCCAAGCCTTTTTTTTCTGACATAACCGATTTTCAGATTTATTTTTTTGACATAAAAACTAAACAAATGTAGTAAAAACCGTTTATTTTTCAAATATTAGTCCGTTTTTACTCTAAAATCTTCGCTACTGCTTCATTTCCACTGACCGCACCTGATGGTCTAGGGTGTTCTTTTGTGAAAGCGGCTAAATCTTCAGGAGTCAAAATCGCATTCTCTGATTCATCCACTTTCCCATTTTTCATTACTTTTTCGATATTTAAACCTAAATGTTTCGCTAAAAATACATACGCAGCTTGGCGTTTGTTTGCGCCATAGTCGTGTTTTTCTGTTGGAAAATGGGCGTTTTCGACACGATTTGGGGCATTGAAGAAGCTATAAATGCGTTGGATGTGTGGGAATTCGACTTCGGGTGTGTGTTTAGTCCAATCATCGCCATCCGAAATTAATAACATGGGTTTAGGCGCAATGAGTGCTGCAATCTCGACATTTGAGGTCTGATGCGTTGGGCGTTTGTGAATCGGCATACCACTTTCGCAGACGCAACCCCCGAAAAAATGGACTGAAACCATGACCACAGGTACTGAAACTGCGATGCGCTCATCCACTGCCGCCAGCATAAAGGTTTGCGTACCGCCACCTGACTCGCCTGTGACGGCGATGCGTTTTTTATCAATATTGGGCAGATGACTGACGAAGTTGACCGCCGCTAAACTATTGATTAACTGCAATTTAAATGCTTTTTCTATTTTGTGATCACAGTATTTTGAATCACCTACGCCGACCATATCGTAAGCAAAAACCACTGCACCCATGCGTGCCAAAGTTGCACAACGTTGCTGCGTATATTCCTTGAATCGCGGGTCGGGGCCATGACCGTGTGGACACAGAACAACAGGTTTTTTCGCGTCTTTACTGAGGGGGGTGTATAAATTGCCTGTGACATAAATGCCTTTCAGACTTTCAAACGAGACATTCTCGACAACATAACCATTCAGCACTTTTTTGCTGTGAATGGTTATATTTTTAGGCTTTCGATGGCTGATTTTCTTGATTTCAGCACCATCTAAAATACCTTGACGAATCATTTTAGCGCGTTTTTCCCAACTTGTTTTGTCAGTGTATAATTTTGCAAGGTCTTGATGCACCGTGACAGCTTGCGCTTCGGTGTAGAAAGCCCGTTGCATGAGGTTGGGTTTTTCGGGATTGAACTGTGCCAAACAAAGGCTGATGGGAAGACTAAAAAAAAGAATCAAAAGACTGTTTTTCATCGTTTTATGAGTTAGTATTTACAAAAAATAGAATTGGCGAATGTACAAAAAAGGACTGGTTTTTGGCAAATATATGCCCATTCATAAAGGTCATTTAGCTCTGATTGATTTTGCGGCGCAACAATGTGAGCGTTTGGTGGTGTCTATGAGTTTTACACCACACGACCCGATAGCCCCCTCAGTACGACAGGCTTGGTTGACACAGATTTTTGCCGACAGACCACAAATCGAATTGGCTTTTGAACTCGATGACTTCCACGATGAAGGTTTGCCGTTGTTTGAAGCGACAAAATTGTGGGCGACATTCATCAAACGACGTTTTCCTGATGTCGAAACCTTTTTTTGTTCCGAAGATTATGGTGCGCCCTTGTCCTTTCACTTGGGTTTGCCTTGCATTTTATTCGATAAACCTCGGTCGGCTGTGCCGATTTCTGCCACACGCATCCGTTCCGCACCTTTGCGCTATTGGGATTTTATCCCCTCAGTCGTTCAACCTTATTTTGTGAAAAAAGTCTGCCTTTTCGGCCCTGAATCAACAGGTAAAACGACTTTGGCACAGGATTTAGCCCACTATTTCGACACAGAATGGGTGCATGAAGTGGCTCGGGATATTCTGACCAATAATGATTTTGGCATAGACGAGATTATACACATCGGGAAAACACAAACGGAATTACTCAAACACAAAACATTGACCGCCAATAAATTACTTTTTTGCGATACGGATGTGATTACGACCCAAATTTATTCAAAACACTATCTCCATACTGTTCCAGAGGTTTTGTTTGACTTGGAAAAAGAGGTGCAATACGATTTATATTGTCTGCTCGACATTGACACGCCTTGGATAGCTGATGATTTGCGCGATTTGGGTGATAGGCGGCAGGAAATGTATGCATGTTTTCAAGCAGCATTAGAAGAACGGCGCATCCCTTATCTCAAAGTCTCGGGTGATTGGGCGCAACGCAAGGCACAGGTGGTAGAAGCTGTTGAGAAGTGGTTGTAGTCTTCATAATGCATGTACGAAATTTTTAGAAATATCGTATATGTACGCATTCAATGCGCTTTCCCAAACTGTCGCTTCCGATTCATGTGTGCTACGCCTTTTTCGATGCCATAAGGTGACAATGGAAACATGTCAAAAATCTGTTGCAACATATTAACCGTCAATGAACCCGCCCAATACTTTAAATCCATTGGATTGAGCCACACAATGCGCTCGAAACGGGTCTTCAAGGCTTGCCAATCCCGCAGACTGTCTTTTGATAGCTCATAAGAAGCCATGTCGGCATCGCCGATGATGAAAACAGCGTAGTTTTTATCCAATTTACAGATATTTTCGATGGTTTCAAACTGGTTTTGTGACCGAAAAGCATCTTTATAGACACCGCCATAAATCGTATTATGGAAATAGTAAGTCTTCAAATCGTGTGCAAAACGGCGTTTCATCTTTGAAAACAGTTTGGTCACAGAGTCAATATAGGGTGACATAGACCAGCCGCCGTTGTCAATCAGCAACAGAACCTGTACTTTTTGGTCAATCTTATCACGCTCTTGCGGCAAGAACAATGCTCCTTGTTTGACCCCCTCAGTAATCGTCGCAGGAATGTCTAAAATGCGTTCAACAGATTCTTCTTCTATGCCTTTCAGGAAAGCCAAAGCCACATCTATATTATTGTCTTGCAAAATAACGTGTGTATCAACAGGATAGAAGTTTTTATCGTTTATTACGCGTCGTGCCATCTTGCCACCGCCTTGTCCACCGACTCTGATACCGCCTGCGGCTGCGCTACCGTTGCCATAAGGCGATGCACCGCCTGTGCCAACCCAATGCGTACCACCCGAATGTCGTCTGCGTTGTTGTTCCAACACTTTTTTCATGCGTTCAAGGAGTTCTTCCAATGGAATATTGGAATAATCGGCGGCTCGTTTCACAGTATCTATAGGTGCATCATCTGCCCCCTCAGTATCTTTGAAGTTTGGGTCGTCTTTTTCCAAAATATCCTCCCCCCTCAGTATATTTTGAATGTCGTAACTGGTCAAATGCACGTCATTCAAGAAACTTTCGACCAAATCTTTTACATCGGGTATCTCTACTTCTTCGATACCTTGATGTTTCAACCAATCTTTAAAGGTCTCGCTGCGCAAAACAGCTGCGTCGAGGGTTTCGCCACGATTGATGTCAATGCCCAGAAAGTATTGATAAAAAGCCTTTGTAAATGGCCCAATATCTTTGGGCGAATTGGTGACAATACCTTTCAACACCACATACAAATCACCCAAAGTATGCACCAAACCTCGTTCCATACTCTTTTTGAGCAGCAGCAACGTCCGCACATCGCCTTGCAGCTTGTTGTCTTTAAGATATTGTGGCAAACTATTGAACATTGTAGCGTTGTTTGATTTTTTTCAAATCAGTTTGTGATTTTATCAAAACACCTAAGCCTTCTTTTTTATCAATTTTATGAATGGCTTCGTCCAAAGAAAAGTGTTGTAGATACTTCAACCAATGCAAAATCTCGCGGGTCGCAGGCGCACGCTCCAACCCAATATTGCGCAATTGATAGAACAGGCTGATGCTTTTTTCCAATAAAATGCCTTCAATTTTCGGGAAATGTTTGCGTACAATCGCCTCCATTGTGGGCGCATCTGGGAAGTTGATGTAGTGATAAATGCAACGACCTTTGAACGCCGTGGGCAGTTCTTGCTCCCGATTGCTCGTGATGATGATGGCAGGCATGTCTTCTTCGCTCACCTCGATGACTTTACCTGATTCGGGCAAAATAAACTGCCTATGACTCAGTGCAAACAGCAAATCGTTGGGAAATTCACGTGGGGCTTTGTCAATTTCATCAATCAACAACACCGAATGAGGTGTGCTGTATGCCTTTGCCGCTGCGCCCAACAACACATAATCGTCCAAACGCTCGGTGCTGCGACCGCCACTACTGAGGGGGTCGAGTCCACGCTCTGCCCGTTGCGCATTCAGCACCTCTACTTGCGAATCGCGGAGATATTTAACATGGTCAAACTTAGCCACAAACTGCTCGACATTGCTTTTTGAGCCAACAGGATAAGTAAAAAGAGGTAAATTTTGGTCTTTTGCATATTGAATCGGCAATTCTGTTTTGCCCGTCCCTGGTTCGCCTTCAATCAATAAGGGCATACCCAATGTGCGGGCAATATGAAAGGCTTGTGCTAATTCGGGGTCGCAGAGATATTGTTCCGACCCTGTCCAGATGGTTGTAAGTGCCAATGTCTTCTTGTTTATGGTTTGATTATCAATGTTATGAATTTGCCGCCAAAATAGAGAGAATGTACGATATGTTAGCAATGATACAATATAAAATAACGTGAGTTCGGGCGTATAATTTTTGCACCCTCAGACATGTATTTTGCACCCTCAGACATGTATTTTGCACCCCCAGACATGTATTTTGCACCCCCAGACATGTATTTTGCACCAAACTTGTGTTAAAACAAAGCTCCAATAGACATAAAAACAACCCGAACTACCTAACATAAGCAATTCGGGTTGTTTTATGATTTTATTTCTTAAACATCGTCACCCGCGAGTCCTTAATCACACCTTTCCAATTCAGACCAAACCCGAAGTCATAAACAGACCCCTCAGTATCGGTGTGGCATTTCATGTCCTGTGGTACGTCTTCGGCTTGTTTCTCAACAACAGACATATTGGCAGGCATTTGCATGGGCAATAGTGCCGAAGGTTCAGACTTGCCCGCAATAATGTCCAGAATCGCTTGGTCTTGTACACCAAAACTCAACAAAATACTGCTCGAAGAAGGCTCGATTTCACTGAACACCATCGGATTGGTGATGTTGATGGACACGACCACGGGTTTACCCTTCATTTTGTCTTTTGTTTCAGTCACCAATGTCGCGTCTGTGGCGTTGGGTGTCTTCACCGTTTTACCTTTATAAGCTCTGTTTGTGAAGTTTTCCAAAGGGTCGCCTCCTGCGATACTCTTTTCACGAGCATCCGTTGCAGTGTATTCGCCATATTGCAAACTGATAGGCACATAACCATTGCCACCGTTCTTCGTATCTTCTTTGTCATAGCCAATACTGGCCGTTGGATTCTGAATGCAGACCAAAGCAAAGTCCGCCTCGTCGGGATTGTCGGTAACTTTAAAGTATTTTTTCACCAAATCTATATTCACGGGATAATCTGTGGAAGCAGGTGTTTCCATTCCTAAGAAGTTGCGACTTGCTGGCACAAACCGTTTTGGGACATACACCGTCTTGGTTGCCGCCATCGGCAAAACATTCCCTTTGTTTTTCAACATCACGATGGATTTCAGCTGTGCTTGGTAGCCTTCGCGCATATATTCGGGTTTACCGACTGTTTTTTTAGTCTCTTGTGGGTCGAGATAAGGGTTTTCAAAGACACCCACACGGAAAATGTTCTTCAACAAACGAACAGCCGACTGTTCCATCCGTGCGCGCATCTTAGCTTCACCCAATTCTTTGACACCTATTTTATAAGCTTCCAAAATGGGTTTAGCATCGTTCATGCCACCATATTGGTCGCCACCAACCATCAATACTTTGAAATGACGCTCTGCCAAACTCAAGTTTTCAACACCAAATGACTTGCCATCTAAGAATAAATCTTGCACTTTATGGTCAGACATAACGTTCCAGTCTGTGCAAATCACGCCGTCGAATTTATATTTTGTACGCAACAGGTCGTTGATGATGTATTTGTTGTAGGCATTGGCAACGTTTTCGTTGTACTTTTTATCTTGACCATAAGAAATGGTGTAATAAGGCATAACTGCTGAAGCCATCGCGGTTTTTCCTTTGAGTTTGAAGGCCCCCTCAGTAAAAGGAATCAAATGCGCATCAAAATTGTTGCCTGGATAGACGGCAAACTTACCTGCACCATAGTGGGCATCGCGTCCACCTTCGCCTGCACCGCCGCCCGGCCAGTGTTTGACCATGGCATTGACGCTGCTAAAGCCCCAACCCTCTTTGACCTCTTTAGTACCTTTAGATGTTTGAAAACCATTGCAATAAGCTTGAGCCATGGCAGCAGAGAGATAAGGATTTTCACCAAAAGTGCCATTGAAACGACTCCAACGTGGCTCAGTCGCAATATCTACTTGTGGAGATAAAGCCGTTGTGATGCCCAAAGCACGATATTCTTCGGCAGCAACTTGACCAAAACGCTCCACTAATGCTGGGTCAAACGTGGCAGCCATGCCCAAAGAGCTGGGCCACATCGAAATCTCGCCACCCGAAGCCGCATCGTACTCGGCACGAGCTTTAGAGCCGTGTCGCGGGTCGGAACTATTATTGGCAGGAATACCCAGACCCACGCTCTCGCAGTAAGCTTGCATTTTGTTGTTCCATTGGGCCGCAATATCGGGTGATTGCACTGTTGTGATCAAGACATGGCGCAGATTGTCTTCGCTCAGGAACTTTTTCTGTTGGTCGGTGAGTTCGGTCGGGTCGGTTTCGCCCGCTTTGAAGGGTTTGCCACCATAAGTGCCTGCAAAATAGCCACCTGCCCGTGCGGGAACGGACTGATGCGATGAATAGAGCATCAAACCCGCTATTTGTTCGACGCTGAGTTTCGATGCCAAGTCTTTGGCACGCACGTCGTAGGGCAAACGCCAGTCTTCGTATGTATCGAGTTTGCCGTTTTTGTTCAAGTCTTTGAAGGAAAGACCACCTACTGTCAATATTTTAACACCTGAGCTGGGTGAGTAACCCAAGGTTTGTCCATTTTTGTTTTTGACCAAAACAAATGGCACTGTTTGACTCATAAGGTTTTGTGAAACAAGCCACAAAACAGACAACGTGAGGGTGAATTTTATGTTTTTCATGATTCGTATTTACGATTAAAGATAAAATACAGGACTTATGAACAGTTTACGACCTTTCCAAGGTTCTGCAAACCTCTGCAATACTGAGGGGGCCGCTTATTCACCCCAAATCGTCTGCGCTGTTTGCACCAAACGTTCAAATTTTGCCCATTGTTGGTCGTGTGTCAACGCATTACCGTGGTGTGTACTCGAAAAACCGCATTGCGGACTGAGGCACATGTTCTCCAAAGGCATGTATTTTGCCGCTTCTTTGACCCTTTGAATCAAAAAGTCTGACGATTCTAAGTCAGCAACTTTTGAGGACATCACGCCTAACACAACCACCTTATTATTAGGCACAAAACGCAACGGTGCAAAGTCACCCGAACGCTCGTCATCGTATTCCAAGAAATAAGCATGAACGTTGATGCTGTTGAACAAAATCTCTGCGACAGGCTCATAGCCGCCTTCTGCGAACCAAGTTGAGCGATAGTTGCCACGACATAGGTGGATACCAAAAGTCAAATCCTCGGGTTGGTTGTCAATCACTGAGTTAATCAATGCCGAATAAGTACGCGGCAACTCATTGGGGTCGTCTCCCCTCGAAATGGCATCGGCACGCATTTTCGGGTCGCAAAGGTATGCGAGATTGGTATCATCCAACTGAATGTAGCGACAGCCTGCCGCATACAAAGCCGCAATCTCCGCCCGATAACAAGCCGCTAAATCACTGAAGAACTCATCCAAATCGGGATAAGAATTGATGTCTATGGATTGGCGACCGCCTCTGAAATGCACCATGGTTGGCGACGGAATAGACACTTTAGGCGTTTCGGTCGTGACGGATTTCAAAAAATTGAAGTCATCCACTTGAATGTTGCGGACATGCTTCAACTTACCTGTGACGCTCAAAGAAGGGGGTGTCCAACCGTCTTTTCCTGAATGCGATGAGGTGATATTGCCCTTGATGGTCACACCATCGAGCTGTTGGAGGAAGTCGAGATGGAAGTAGTCGCGGCGGAACTCGCCATCCGTGACGGCTTTCATACCTGTTGACTCGAGACGTTTGACGGTTTCGGCGATTTCTTGATTCTCAATAAGGCGTAGAGCTTCCGCCGAAATCTCACCGTTCTTCCAACGGGCGCGATTCTCTGCCACACGCGGTGTTCTGAGAAGGCTGCCAACATGGTCGGCTCTAAAAGGAGGATTCAATTTCATAATTGGTTATTTTAAAACTTAGAATGAATAGGATTCAAACCTGTTATTGCATACTATTTTGCACTCTATTGTTCTTTTGGAATAAACAATGGATTTATTCTGCTTATTCCTTCAAAATAAGGATACAATGAACGGGCAAATAAAGCCTAAATATAAGGCTACCTTACAGTAAAGACTCTCGTTTTCGACTTTTATTTTTTGTCAAATATTAATGACCAAATAAAATATTGTGCAACTTATGACAATAGGTATAAAAACTCTTATCTACTTTTACATCTCTCAGCTCATTTTAGACAATGCCCAAAAGGTATTGACCTCTTGCGACCCTCGAATCCATGATTGAGGCGGTGCATAGGGGAGGTAAAAAGGACTTATTGAAACGGACTCTACTGAGGGGTCCCATTTGTGGATATTAAATCTATGCTATGTTAAAAATCATTCAACAAGCACAACAACATCTCGATAGAACCGCCATTGTAGCGGGCGACGAAACGTATAGTTACCGCAAACTTGTGTCTGACTCTGCCCAATTTGCAGCACAATTACTCGACAATGACACCGACCTCAACGAACAGCGTGTTGCGTTCATGGTGAATGCGGGGTTTGACTATGTACGGGTGCAATGGGGCATTTGGCAGGCGGGTGGTGTGGCAGTGCCGCTCTGTCTGACCCATCCCTTACCCTCACTGCGCTACACGATTGACAACTCGGAAGCTGAAACCATTGTCGTGTCGCCCGAGTATGCCGACTTGTTGCGCCCTTTAGCCGATGAAAATGGTTTACGTTTCATCGTTTTGGGCGAAATAGACAGCATTACTGAGGGGGTCACTTTGCCTTCTTTGGCAGACAGCCGCCGTGCCATGATTCTCTACACCAGTGGCACGACCAATCTGCCCAAAGGTGTGGTCACGACCCACGCCAATCTAAACGCCCAAATCACAGCCCTCGTTGAGGCTTGGGAATGGACGGCACAAGACCACACTATCTGTGTGCTGCCTTTGCACCATGTGCATGGCATTGTCAACATCATCAGTTGTGCGATGTGGTCGGGTGCATGTTGCGAGTTTTTGCCTCAGTTTTCAGCCGAAAACCTGTTTAATGCTTTCAGAAAAGGCAAAATCAATGTCTTTATGGCGGTGCCAACCATTTATTTCAAACTCATTGCCCATTGGGAAAGTCTGCCAGAAGCCGAACAACAGGCGTTGACGGACTGTTTATCGCGCTTCCGCTTTATGGTATCGGGTTCGGCTGCTTTGCCCGTCTCTGTGATGGAGAAATGGGCAGGCATCAGTCAACACACCCTTTTGGAGCGTTATGGTATGACCGAAATAGGGATGGGATTGAGTAATCCGTACCGTGGCAAACGCTATGCGGGGCATGTAGGTTATCCTTTGCCCAACGTGCAAGTGCGGTTGGCAGATGAAAATGACCGCGAACTGCCTGCTTCTGAAACAGGTGAGATACAAATCAAAGGACCAAACGTGTTCAGCGAATATTGGCGCAGACCCGAAGCCACCGCCGAAGCCTTCACACAAGACGGTTGGTTCAAAACAGGCGACGTAGCGACGGTGGATACTGAGGGGGGCTATCGTATCTTGGGTCGAAACTCCGTGGACATCATTAAGTCGGGTGGTTACAAAATATCTGCTTTAGAGATTGAGGAGGTTTTGCGTACACATCCTTTGGTGTCCGATTGTTCGGTTGTGGGTATTGACAACGATGAATGGGGCGAGTTGGTCGTTGCCGCTATCGTTCCCAAAGAAGAAGGCATAGACACCCATGCGCTCAATACTTGGATGCGCACTCAGATGCCCACTTACAAAACACCCAGACAATACAAGACCGTAGCCGAACTCCCGCGCAATGCTATGGGTAAGGTGACTAAAAATGATGTGAAAAAACTATTTTAACCATATAAAACAAAACGAAAAATGACTATTTACGGTGTTGCTTTATTAGCGATTTGCTACATAACAGGTCAACTCTTTGGCGAGGGCTTGGGCAAGATGCTCGGTATTGATGCCAATGTGGGCGGTGTAGGCTTTGCCATGTTAATGCTCATCTTGGTGAGTGATTGGATGGCGCAAAAAGGTTTTATGAAGCCCGAAACCGAGTCGGGTATCAGCTTTTGGAGTCAAATGTACATTCCTATCATCGTAGCTATGGCGGCGACTCAGAATGTGGCGGCGGCTGTTTCGGGTGGTCTTTTGGCTGTATTGGCGGGTATCATCCCAACAGTGGTTGCTTTTGCGCTCATTCCACTTTTATCACGTTTTTTCAAACCTAAAAATACTGAGGGGGGGTATGAACATGGAAACAATCATTAATTTTCTGAACAAAAACGGTCTCGTTGTCGCTTTCTTGGTGACAGGAGCTGTCATCTACCTCGCCAATATGCTGTCACTGCACGTTTTCAAGAAGAAAGTGCCGGGTGCAGCCCTCGCCATTGTCTTTGGTTTGTTGATGGCATACATCGGTGGCATCACTACAGGCGGTAAGAATGGCATTGCAGACATCAAAATCTTCTCAGGTTTTTCATTGATGGGTGGTGCGATGTTGCGCGACTTTGCGATTATCTCCACAGCTTTTGGGGCGAGCTTCCTTGTGATGCGTCAATCGGGTTTGGTGGGTCTGATTTCGCTTTTTATGGGTGTGATACTGACTTTTTTTGTCGGTGCAGGCGTAGCTTTTGCGTTTGGCTACACCGATGCCAAGAGTATGACAACGATTGGCGCAGGTGCGTGTACCTATATCGTGGGCCCTGTCACAGGGGCGGCCATTGGGGCAAGTTCGGAACTCATTGTACTGAGCATTGCCGCAGGTGTTGTCAAGGCAACCATTGTGGCGATTGGCACGCCTCTTGTCGCCAAAAGCATCGGTCTCAACAACCCACACACAGCCATGGTTTTTGGCGGCATGGTGGGAACAAATGCAGGTGTTATGGCTGGTTTGGCGGCGACTGACCCCAAACTTGTACCTTATGGCGCATTGACAGCGACGTTTTACACGGGTTTGGGTTGTTTGTTGTGTCCTTCGCTCTTGTATATGGTGATTCAATGGTTTTTCCCTATACAATAATTTCTAACAAGCTTAGAACAAAGGCATGAAGGTTTGAGGTTGTTACCTTTTTCTGATTTTAAACATTAGTCAGTGTATTAACCAAAAAGGTATTCTATTCGCTCAATTCATTAGCAAATAGGGCAAACGCATCAAAGTATTGCTAAGAAAAAGACCCTGTTAAGGGTCAAATATTTGTAGTAAAAGTAAGGCAAAGAACGCAATACTGACCTCGTTAGAGGTCGAACCTATCAAAATGTGCGACCTCTAACAAGGTCGAAAAAAGAAGATAGACTCAATTTTTCTATAAATATGAGACCTCTCTGTGGTATTAAATACTAACAATACTTTGATGCGTTTGCCTTAGCCTTTGATGGTCAAGGCTTTTTTGTTGCCTATAAAACAGTAAAAATTCAGCCGACGACCCTCACATAGGCTGAATACATACCTTGCCATACCATACCACATACCTTGTCATACCATACTACATACCTTGGCATACTATACTACATACCTTGCCATACCATACCACAGACTTTTTATACTATGCCACAGACTTTTTATACTATACCACAGACTTTTTATACTATGCTACATACCTTGGCATACTATACCACATACCTTGGCGTACTATGCTACATACCTTGACATACCATACCACATACTTTGACATACCATACCACAGCTTTAATGTCCAAAACATCTGCCTGCTCATAGGCATACTGATTTTGCTACAAGTATTTGACCCTTAGCAGGGTCTTCTTACTAACAACACTTTGATGCGTTTGCCCTAATTAGCAAAGGCTTGCGCGATAATACAAAGCCGTTCCGATGCATCGGAACGGCTTGATATTCAACTAGATACCCCTCAGTAATGACTTACAATAATTTCTCCAACAACTCCGTCTCCTCATTCACAAACGGTTGTTGGCGCAGACGTTTGCCTGTGGCTTTGTAAATAGCATTGGCAACTGTACCACCTAAAGGTGGCAAAGCAGGTTCGCCAAGACCCGTTGGGTCAATGCCATTATCCACGAAATGAACTTCGACTTCGGGTATTTCACTGATGCGAATCATGCGGAACGTGTTGAAATTGTTCTGCTCTGCTGCACCCTCTTTGAACGATAACTTGCCATACATCGCATGACCCAAACCATCCACAATACTGCCCACGACTTGATTGAGTGCGCCACTTTTATTGACCAAGATGCCACAGTCAACAGAACAATAAACCTTTTTAAGCACAGGTTTCTTCTTTTCTAAGACAATTTCAGCTATCTGAGCAATATAAGAATTGTGCGAGAAATAGACACTGAACCCCTGATGCACACCTTTCGGTGACTTGCCCCAATTTGCCTTTTCTGCGACTAACTGTATGACTTTGCGGAAACGGTCAATATCGTATTTGACAGCACCAACAGGGCTTTTTTGGGCTTTGTCAAGCCACTCTAAACGCATTTGGACAGGGTCTTTGCCTGCTTTTTCAGCTACTTCATCCAAAAAAGATTGCTCGGCAAAGGCTAAGAAATTCGTGATAGGCGCACGCCATGGGCCTGTTGTGATGGGCGATTTATGGTTGACCGAATCAATCAAAACATGGTCAATTGCGCCTACTGGGAAACTATTGCCGCCACGAGTGGGGTCGCCAGCATTGATGCCCACTCCGCGCATTTCAAAACCAACCATCTTATTGTCTTTGTCCAAAGCTGCACGGAAACGATAGCGACAAGCAGGGCGATAAATACCACCCGACATATCATCTTCGCGTGTCCATATCACTTTCACAGGGGCTTTAATGAGAGCAGAGAGTTCGGCTGCTTCAACCACGAAATCGCCATTCAAACGACGACCGAAGCCACCGCCCATGCGGGTCATTTGCACTGTAACATTTTCGACTGGAATCTTTAGGGCTTTAGCGACTTGGTCGCGGTGCGATTGTGGGTTTTGTGTCGAACCCACCAATTCGCATTTGTCACCGTCAACATGGGCAAAAAAGTTCATCGGTTCCATCGCATTGTGTGGCAAGAAGGGACATTGGAACTCTGCTTCAATCACTTTTGCTGCCGTTTTGAATACCCCCTCAGTATCACCCTCTTTCCGACGTACTTCGGGTTTACCATTGACCATCAAATCTTTAAAAATACGGTCGTGGTCGGCTGTACTTTCTAATGTCTCGGCTTTTTCCCATTCGATTTTGACTATATCTCTGGCTTTCTTGACTTCCCATGTGGACTTACCTACTATCGCTACTTTGTTACTAAACGAAACGACATCCACAATGCCCGACATTTTTTTCGCTTCCGAAGCATCGAAAGACTTGAGTTTCAAACCAAAGGCTGGTGGACGTTGCACCATTGCTATCAACATGCCTTCTTTTTTGAAGTCCAAACCAAAAATAGCTTTGCCTGTTGTAATCAAAGGATTGTCAACACCTTTCACAGATGTTCCGATGAGTTTAAAATCTTTTCTATCCTTCAAAGGCACATCTTTGGGCGCAGTCAGTTTAGCTGCATCGGCAGCCAATTCGCCATAAGTGAGTGAGCGATTGCTGGCTTTGTGCCATACTTTACCGTTTTCGGTTGTGCATGTACTGAGGGGTACGTCCCAACGTTTTGCGGCAGCTTCCATGAGCATTTGACGGGCTGTTGCACCTGCCTGTCTCAGACGTTTCCAAGAGTGGGGCGTTGAACCACTACCGCCTGCGACTTGTCGCTCGAAGCGTTTACCATCTAAAGGAGCTTGTTCAACTTTGACCAAACGCCAATCTATGTCCAATTCTTCGGCAACAATCATCGGGAATGAGGTTTTGATACCTTGTCCGACTTCTGGATTGGGTGAAAAAATAGTCGCTGTACCGTCCGCATTGATGGATAGGTAAGCATTGAAAGAAACAGCCCCCTCAGTATCGGCTGATACAACTGCCGCATCAAGGCGTTTGGGTGATAGAATATTGAAACCCAATAAAAAACCGCCACCAACGGCAGATGTATATTTTAGAAAATCGCGTCTGCTATGTTGCATTATTTTAGATTTACGGATTAGTGAGCTACGAATTTTACGCATTAACTGATTCTACGAATTGTCGCTTTGCGATGACCGATGACTATTTCTTTGATGCCAATTTGACAGCTTCTTTGATGCGATGATAAGTACCGCACCGACAGAGATTGCCCGACAAAGCTGTTTCGATGTCTGCGTCGGAAGGTTTAGGATTTTTCTTCAACAAAGCTGCGGCAGACATGATTTGTCCTGCTTGACAATAGCCACATTGTGGCACATCCACCTCATCCCAAGCCAATTGCAAAGGATGGTCGCCTTTTTCGGACAAACCTTCGATGGTCGTGATTTTAGCATTGGCAACTGTCGAAATAGGCAATACACAAGAGCGCATCGCTTGTCCGTCAACATGCACCGTACAAGCACCACACGAAGCCACGCCACAGCCATATTTTGTGCCAGTCATGCCCAGATGGTCACGTAGAACCCACAACAGAGGCGTATCGTCGTCCACCGTGGTTTTGTATTCTTTTCCGTTGATTTTAAGATTGTAAGAAGCCATTATCCAAGATTTTTAGATTTTAAGTACAAAGATTAAAGACCTTGTGTGCGGTAAGAAGTGTCAGAAAGGTAGCCGAAATAACTGTATTTTAAGATACATGAGGTGGTTTTTCGTTGAAATAAGGGTTTATTAGACAAATATACTGAGGGGTGTCAAAAAAAGAGTCAGACTTGTGGAGTCGGACTCTTTTTTGATATATTCGTTTGTGTTGAGAGATAAAATATTAGAATCTAAATCCAATTAAGGTAGCGAGAGAGAAAGTGAAATCTCCACTACTAAAAAAACGTTGCTGATTGATGCCTAATCCAATTGATAAATTGTTTTTGAAAAAATGTTTATACTTTAAAGAAAAAGACTGACCAAAATCGAGGAAACGAGCATAAAAAGGTGCAACAACAACAAAGCGATTCGGCACAGTGCCAACACCCAAACTTAAAAAGTCTTTACCACTTGCAATACCATCTTGTTGGATTTGAGTATGCGTGATATAAGCCAAAAGAATGCCTGAACCGATGGTCAATTCGTCATTTGGACTCTTTAAGAGATTAAGGTCAATAGATATTTGCCCAATGGCTTCAAATGCCATCCAAGTATGAGCAATATAGTTTTTATATCCGTCTCGGAATATACTTTGTAGATTGCTATTGATAGGAGTAAACCCATTGGCGACTATAAACAGACTATCAGTGGGCAAGTTGCCCCAACCAATGCCAGAAGAGTAAGCCATATTAACGTGACTGGTTAGGAATAGCTTTTGTCGTATTTTATGACTGTATTCACCTTCTAAATAGAACCCTTTTTTACTGGGTACACGGGTTAAGATGGCTGTTCCAACACCCAAATGAAGGCGATTGTCGTGACTTTGTGCCAGCAGGGTCGTACTGCTCAATAGAAACAACAAAAAGGAATAAAATAGGATTTTCATGTGCGAAGGTTGTATTTTGATGATTAAAATGGCAAAAGTAGTGGATTTAGAAATAAAAAGAGGTATTAGACTGTCGTTGAATGGGAGAAGTGTTGGAAGGTTTTGGAAAAAAGGCGTATTTTGACCCCTCAGTCATTCCACCAATTCTTAATTGATATGAAAAATATATTCACGCTCAGTTTTTTAACTGTGTATTTGTTTACCCTCAACGCCCAATCCACCAAAGGCATCACAGGCAAACGTGACACAGGTTACACCACATTCAAAGCCTACAAAGACATCAAAAAGTCGCACCCCCATGTGGACATTGCTTGGGTGGCAGACAAACCGACCCATTTAGTAAAAGAGATGCGAAATGTCGTGTATCATACAATTGGCAATAGAGCATTGCAACTCGATGCGTTTGTACCGAAGCAAAAAGGAAGGAAATTGCGTCCTGCGTTGGTCATTATTCACGGTGGCGGATGGCGTACAGGCGATAGAAGTCAACACATTCCTTTGGCGCAACATTTGGCGGCAAAAGGTTATGTCTGTTTCACACCCGAATATCGTCTTTCGACAGAAGCCCTCTATCCTGCGGCAGTGCATGACCTCAAAGCAGCAATTCGTTGGGTGCGTTCTCATGCCAAAGCGTACAATATTGACACCAACCGCATTGCCACCATTGGCTTTTCGGCGGGTGGACAACTGTCTGCTTTGATGGGTGCAACGGGCGATATGCCTCAATTTGAAGGTGAATCGGGTAATTTAGGACATTCCACCAAAGTCAATGCTGTGGTGGATATTGATGGCATTCTCGCATTCATTCATCCTGAATCGGGTGAAGGTGACGACAGTCGTTCGACTTCTGCGGCGACATATTGGTTTGGTTATACGAAAACAGAAAACCCCAATCTTTGGCACGAAGGTTCTGCTCTGACTTATGCAGGTGAAAAAACACCACCCACTCTGTTTTTAAACAGCAGCGTTGACCGTATGCACGCAGGGCGAGAAGACTATCTCAAGAAGTTGGCAGCACACAATATTTATACAGAAGTGCATACTTTTCCAGATTCACCGCACTCGTTTTGCTTATTCGAGCCGTGGTTTACGCCGACTGTGGACTATATTGACGCATTTTTATTGCGGGTTTTTCAAAAGAAATAGCCTTATGTGTACGTTAAAAGATACCCCTCAGTAAAAACATCTTTTTAAGCGATAATTTAAAATAAATGAAAACAAGCCTTTTTTCTCTAATCATCACAGTGTCTTTCATGGAAACAATGGCACAAAACCCCTTTGTTGGGTCTTATATGGGTTCAATCAATGGTGACAAGGCGACTTTGACCTTACAATCCAAAGCGGCTAACCAGTTGGTCGGAAAGTTGAAAGACAGTCAACAGACTTATGAAGTCAATGCTGTATCGAACGGCACGACCATCGAGGGAACAGCCGTCGAGAAAACGTGGAATCTCACCTTCAATTTCAATGGTGAACTGCGTGGCTCTCTACTCGCTTTGGATATGACGATTGTTGTTTTGGGACAAAAACAAAGTATTCATGTTGATTTCATAAAAGAAGGTAGCCCAACGGCACCAACTTCGACCCCTCAGTATGCTGCGCCTAAAATCCCCGCTGGTGGCAAAATTGACCCCAATGTAGTCGGCAAATGGGTCAACGAGCAGGTTTATAACTCTGGTTCTGGGAGCAATTTCTTTGGCGGTACATCTACGCAGAGTCTTATTTTCTTCAGCGATGGCGGTCTTTCTGACGGTGGCAGCTCGGCAACCATTAGTGGGAGCAACTATTCGGGCAGTTCTTCGGGTGGTGGACAAGCGACTCCTTTGCCTAATGTGCGTTGGTATGTTCAAAACCAACACATTTTTATCATTGCTACTGAGAATGGTCAAACACAAACAGTAGATTTGGGCAAATACTATATCGAAAACGGTGCGATGCTGATTACAGGCAACAATGGCAAAAAACTATTATTGCAGAAAAGGCAATAAAGGGTCATCGGGCAGTAGTCATTGGTCAATTGGCATTGGTTATTGGGCTAATTCGATATTTGTGGCATTTTTTGATATGTCGTGAATGTGTGTATTGTCTTATGTTTTCCTTTATTTTGCGGCGAAACTCTGCAATAGTTGAATTCATCAAATCATTCAAATAATGAAAATATTAACAAAGCTTTTCTTTCTCTTAGTTTTTTCCCTTCAACTCCATGCGCAATCGCGCAATCTGATTGATTTAACATGCGAACATTTGGTCAACCCTTTAGGTATCAGCGAACGGACACCCCGTTTCAGTTGGAAGCTCGAAAGTGATAAACGCAATGTCAAACAAGTCGCCTATCAGATTCGTGTATCTAAATCACCTGATTTTGCTACAAAGTCCATCGTTTGGGACTCAAAAAAAGTCAATTCTGACGAATCGGTACTTGTGCCTTATGCGGGTGTTTACTTAGCATCGCGCCAAAAATACTACTGGCAAGTGAAAGTTTGGGATGCAGACACGTGGGAATGGGCTTGGAGTCCTGTGGCGACATTTGAAACGGGTTTCTTCTCGCCTTCGGAATGGGAAGCGAATTGGATAGAATTGAGCAACGATACGGCGCGTTTCTCACCTGCTGTGATGTTTCGCAAAGGTTTTGGCCTGCGCAAGAAAGTGGCTTCTGCCAGAGCTTATGTGACGGCACATGGTTTCTATGAATTGTATTTGAATGGTAAAAAAGTCAGTGACGATGTTTTAACTCCTGGTTGGACAAGTTACAACAAGCGTTTGCAATATCAAGTGTATGATGTGACCAATTTGTTGAACGAAGGCAAAAACGCTGCGGGTGCTATCATCGGCGATGGTTGGTATCGTGGCACATTGGGTTGGGTGTCACAATGGGGTATCTATGGCAAACGCAAAGGCTTTTTGTGCCAAATCCACGTCAAATATGCTGATGGCTCAGACGAATTTATCCGAACGGATGCCAGTTGGAAATCGTACAATGATGGACCGATTCGCATGACAGGTATTTACGATGGTGAAACTTACGATGCCAGAAAAGAAGTGAAGAATTGGACTGAAGCCTCTTTCAACGATACTGACTGGTCACCTGTGCAGTTGGGCAACTATGCGATGGACAATCTGACGGCTTCTGTCAGTGTGCCTGTGCGCAAAGTGGAGGAAATCAAACCTGTTCGTTTGTTTAAAACACCTAAAGGCACGGTTGTCGCTGATATGGGTCAGAACATGGTCGGTTGGGTGCGCTTGAAAGTATCGGGTTCGGCAGGTAAAACCATTACCATTCGTCATGCTGAGGTTTTGGATAAATATGGCGAGTTCTACACACTCAATTTGCGTGCCTCTAAGTCAACAGCTCAATATATACTGAGGGGGGATGCCGAGGGCGAAACCTATGAGCCGCGTTTCACTTTTTTCGGTTTCCGCTATGTTGCATTTGATGGTTTGAAACTGGAAGAACTCAATAAAGACAATATCACAGGCGTGGTCGTGCATTCCGATATGCCCGTTTCTGGAACTTTTGAGTGTTCTAACAAAGACATCAATCAGTTGCAACACAATATCGTCTGGGGACAAAAAGGTAATTTCGTAGATGTGCCAACGGATTGTCCGCAACGCGATGAGCGATTGGGTTGGACAGGTGATGCGCAAGCCTTTTGCCGCACGGCTGCCTTCAATAAGAATGTGGCTGCGTTTTTCACCAAATGGTTGCAAGATGTGTCTGCTGACCAAGGTAAAAATGGCGAAATTCCATACGTTATTCCAGATGTTTTGAATCCAAATCCCGCAGCACCCGTCGGTACATCGGCTGGGTGGGGCGATGTGGTGACGATTGCCCCGTGGACATTGTACCAAGTCTATGGCGACAAACGCATTTTGGAAGTCAACTACAAAAGCATGAAGGCTTGGGTGGACTATATCCACAAAAAGTCGGGCGATGCTTTGATATGGAAAGGGGGCAGCATTTTTGGCGACTGGTTGTTCTATTTGCCACCGCCCGAACGCGCTTCTGAACCCGATGGTCATACGAGTAGAGAATACATTTCGACGGCTTTCTTTGCGTATTCTTGCAAATTGTTGGCGCAATCGGCTGAGGTTTTGGACAAAACAGAAGATGCCAAGTTCTACAACGCCTTGTTTGAGAAGATAAAAAAAGTATTCATCGAAGAGTTTGTCACCAAAACAGGACGCACGGCCTCGGATTCTCAAACTTCCTATGTATTGGCTTTGATGTTCGACCTACTGCCTGCTGATTTGCGGGCGAAAGCCACGCAATATCTTGTGGACGACATCAAAAGCCGCAACAATCACCTTTCAACAGGTTTTTTGGGAACGCCTTATTTGTGCCATGTTTTGTCAGACAATGGCAGAACCGATGTGGCTTACGATTTACTGTTCCAAGACACTTATCCTTCGTGGCTTTATCCTGTTAAAAAAGGTGCAACTACTATTTGGGAACGTTGGGATGGTATGAAAACCGACAGTTCGTTCCAAGATATTGGCATGAACTCGTTCAACCACTATGCTTATGGAGCGATTGGCGATTGGTTGTATCGTGTTGTGGCAGGTATCGAAATTGGCAAAGCGGGTTACAAACACATCTTGATTCAACCGCAACCAATCGAGAAACTGACTTATGCGAAGGCCAGCTACGAGAGCTATTACGGCAAAATAGAATCGGGTTGGGAACGCACCAAAGAGGGTAAAATCATCTTGAAAGTGAAAATTCCAGCCAATACAACCGCTACTATTGCCTTGAAAGATACCAAACCCGACAAAATTACTGAGGGGGGTAAATCTTACTCCGACAAATCCACTTTGCAGAATATAAGAACCGAAGGTAAGTTTGTCAAATTTGAAATTGGCTCTGGCGAGTATTCGTTCGAATATTAGACCCAGATTGGGCTATTCCGTGTCGGATACCTTTGAGTAGGTATCCGACACGTCCTTTCGGTGAACAACACCAACACTCGACCCCCTCAGTATCCATCCTCTTTTAAAGCCTTAACACAGCTTTTTCCCTCAATTTGACACCACACTTTGCCTAAAATGACGCAATGACTAAGCCCCATTGACCAAAAACACCACCAATGTCCGCGCACCATGCGCACCCAACACCAACGATTGTTCGATATCTGCTGTTTTAGAAGGGCCTGCAATAAAAACCCCGAAACCATAGTCAGCCGAACCGATGCGCTCATAGGCCTCGTGCATAGTCGGCACAATATCATGCGCATTCAACACAATCGCCAAATTCTGACAAATAAACGGTGCCACACGTTGACCCAAGCCCCCCTCAGTAACCCATATCGCAGAGTTTTCAGCAACTCCGAACGTGCCAGCCATGAGCATCAATTCGACATTCTCCAAATCGTGCGGGTCATTATCGGACCAATTCGTCTCAGCAATAGGGGCAAATTGAGGCAAAGTGGTGATAAAACGATGACCTTGAGTGTAGTTTTCACGAATGTACTGCACTATCTCCGTTTCATTGTCCACCTCAACGATGTGTCCACCGATGCTTTTTAGCACATTTTTATATTGCTCTTTGGCTTCAAAAGTACATTGATTCAAACCCGACAACGACGGTAGAGGTTTGAGTGCAGGTTGATTTTGGCGTATCGCTGCTAATATTTTATCTCGACTCATTTTTTTGATTTTAAGACCGTTTATAAAAAGATAAAAGACCGCTTTCATCATCTTTTATCTTAAAATCTCTATTCTTTCTGTCTTTTCAAATACCATTCTCTAAAACTTTCTTTCGGAGCTTCAGGCATATCACGTTGCGAAAACCAAGGATTCAAGCCATTATTGACCATGAAAGGCGCATTTCGCAAAGCCCAACGTCCTATTTTACCACCCAACCGATACACTTTGGGATTCGACAAGGTGAACGTCATCCCCCGCATCATCAGTTTTTTACTGAGGGGGGCATGACCCTCCTGCACCAGCACTTGCCGCCATTTGTAGAGTTGGTCGTGAATATCAATTTTGACAGGACAGACATTGGAACACGAGCCACACAAGGTACTCGCAAACGGCAAATCGGCATTGCGCGCCATATCCAAATTGGGCGCAAGAATAGACCCAATCGGGCCCGCAATCGCCGTATGATAACTGTGTCCGCCACTCCGACGATAGACAGGACAAGTATTGAAACACGCCGCACACCGAATACACTTCAATGAATTGCGAAAATCTGCCCGACCCAACTGCGTCGAACGCCCATTGTCAACGATGACAATGTGCATCTCCTGACCTTCTCGTGGCTTTTTGAAATGACTCGAATACGTCGTAATCGGTTGCCCTGTCGCACTACGAGCCAGAAGGCGGAGAAAAACACCCAAATGTTCCCGTTTTGGCAAAATTTTCTCAAAACCCATACATGCAATATGCACATCAGCCAAGTGTGCGCCCATATCTGCATTACCTTCATTGGTACACACGACAAATTCGCCCGTTTCAGCTATCGCAAAATTAACACCTGTCAAAGCCAGTTTTCGGGTCAAAAACTTTTCGCGCAGATGTTGACGAGCCGCTTCGGTCAGATACTGTGGGTCTTTATTACCTTTTTCAGTGCCGAGGTGTTGATGAAACGTTTCGCCCACATCTTCTTTTTTCAAGTGAATAGCTGGCAAAACGATGTGACTGGGCGGCTCTTCGCGCATCTGCACAATGCGCTCACCCAAGTCCGTATCAATCACTTCTACCCCATTCTTCGCCAAATATTCATTCAAATGGCATTCCTCAGTCAGCATGGATTTGCTTTTGACCATCTGTGTCACGCCATGATTTTTCAAAATCGAATGAACGATTTGGTTGTGTTCTGCGCCGTTTGCCGCCCAATGCACATGGACACCGTTTTGTTGCGCTTTTGCTTCAAATTCGACCAAATAATCGTGCAAATTGGACAACACATTGTCTTTAATAGCCGAAGCAGCCCCCCTCAGTAATTCCCATTCTGACAGCGAAAATGCCATCTTATCCCGCTTCTGGCGCACAAACCACAGCGTTTCGTCGTGCCAATTGACACGAGCTTCGTCTTTGTTGAATTGTTTGGAGAGGGTGGCGTGGTCTTGTGTTGCGTGGCTCATTATTTTATTTTTACTTTCGTTTTATTGAGTATTCAATATACTAATTTGAATTGTACAAATCATCTGGATAAACTAATCCAAAGTGTTTTAAATAATTAGATAATGAATCTAAACCAATTTTCAACCGCCTTTCATCTACTTGTTCGGCATTTTGTATAGGCCAGATAAATTGCTTACCATTTTTTCCTATAATTTGAGTGCCATAGATTTGAGGCAAATTATTATCCATTAACATTCTATCTTGCATGAGTGCTAAAGACTTATGTGAAATATAACCTTTTTGAGAATATTCTTCGAATTTTTTAAAATACTTATTTCTCGTGTATTTATCGGTATGTTGAATAATGATAAATAAAGAATAAATATTTTCTTTATTAGCTCGTTCAATTAAGTCCCAACCACAATATTCGATTATACTTATTGCACTCATCTGTATTTGAATATCTTTTGTATAACTGTACGTACCATTTCTCAATTCTTGGTCTTGCTTAAAAAGAAGTGAAATTCTCTCTTTTAAGCTATCACAATGAGTTTTTATAGTTGGAAGTGGCGTATTCTCCACAAATTTTACATACCCTAATTGTATCGCTTTTAGTTCTTCCTCAGTGGCTTTAATTGCTTTACCTTTAATTATTTTATTGTTAGCATCAACATAATAGTCAACTTTGAACTTTGGCGTACCTTTTCGACTAAGTGCAATAGCACTATCGTAACTAATTTGATGATTGTTCAAATCAATATAAATAATGTCTTTGGGAAATGAAGCGTTGAGTCGCCTGTAATTATATATTTCATCTTGACTTAGTTTTCTAAGAGCAGAATTTTGAGTTTTACAACTCATTATTAATATCAATAAAAAAATAATCGAGTAATTGATTTTCATAAGTAATTATTGTTTTCAATATTGTTTACTACGCCAATTCCGCTTTTCAACCCTTCTCACATTCTCAAACTGATTGATATACTTCAAATAATCACAAAGCAAAAGCAATTCATTATCCTCTAAATCACCCAAAAACTCTTTAGGATAAATCGCATTGCCAAAATTGTCTTTTACTTTTTCGGGTGTATCGTCAACAATTAAAGTTCTATCCAAATGAAACCCTTTCTTTTTGACTTTTTTTAATTGTTTTGTATAATGATAATGTGTGTCGTCATAAGAATCCCTAAAATACTCTTCCTCTGTGGCACGTCTTGGCGTACATTTACTCCGACCCCAAACAAATTCGAGCGTTATTTCATTCGGTACAATTCTTTTTACAACCTCATTTACGTATTCATCGGATGCAGAAGACCAAATTGCCAGTTTATAGTTTTGATAACATTTCGATAAAAAAGAATCCAAATGAGGCCTTTTATAGATAAAATAACCAAAAACGATAAAATCAGGCTCTCTTAAAAGTTCTTTTTTAGTTGCATGGATTAAGGTCTCGTCTAAATCTAATATCAATAACTTTTTATCTACTGCAATCATAATCATAACATAAATTTTTTGAAGAACTAAATGGCGTTCAAGATTTCTGCAATATGCACCACTTTCACCGAACTCCCTTGCCTTTTCAAAATCCCTTCCAAGTGCATCAAACAAGACATATCACCCGCCGTGATGTACTCTGCGCCGTTTTGAGTATGGTCAGCCACACGGTCTTTGCCCATTTTAACAGAAATAGCTTCTTCAAAAACGCAGAAAGTGCCGCCAAAGCCGCAACACTCATCCTTTCGAGCCAATGTAATCAATTCCAAACCTTTGACCCCCCTCAGTAATTGTTCGGGTTTTGAGAACGGTGCGGCGTTGAGTTCACTCATTTGTGCCAAGTGCAAACCGCGTTGCCCATGACAACTTTGATGCAAACCGACTTTGTGCGGAAAATGAGCATCGAGGGTCTCCACTTTCAAAACATCGGTCAAAAACTCGACTAATTCATAGACTTTTTGGCGAATTTGCATAGCAGAAGCCTCTTGTTTCTCGCTGTGCAAATGGTCTTTGATGTGCAAAGTACAACTGCCCGATGGACAAACGATGTAATCACAATCTTTAAAATTATCAATAAAAAGATTGTTGCACCCCTCAGTCAAGTGGGCAAAACCTGAGTTTGCCATCGGTTGCCCACAACAAGTTTGATTGGTCGGAAAATACACCTCACAACCTTGTTTTTCCAACAATTCGAGCGTCGCAATCGCTACTTTTGGGTAGAATTGGTCAATATAACACGGAACAAATAAGCCTACTTTCATTGCAGTTTTAAATCAAATATTTTATTCATCAACAACCATTTTTCACCCGCTTTTGCCATCGGCAAGGCTTGTTGGTATTTCCACATCAAAGTTTCCCATTCTTGCACTTTTGGATTTTCGGCATCTAATTTCCCTTTGTTTTCAAAAGAAAAATCGTCTGTCGTTTCCATTATCATAAACAAACGGTTGCCGAGACGGTAAATTTCCATATCGGTTATGCCTGAACTTGTAATACTATCGCGAATTTCAGTCCAGATGCGTTCGTGGTATTGCTCGTATTCGGCGATGAGTTTTTCATCATCAACAAGGTCGAGCGCGAGGGTGTATCTTTTCATTTTTTATTAAATATTTTCCTTTCTATGATTTTTAGATGCTTGCTCCAACATAACAGAATCAATAAAATCATCTGTAATGTTTTCTTTAATTCCAAATAATATTGTTTTGTATTGTTCGAAGTCAAAAATATCCCCTTCTTTCAATTTAGCGTTAATAAGTTCTCCTACAATTAGAAGTTTATCAATCAATATGTTAGCAAAATCAATTTTTGTAAAGTTTTGATATTCATCTTCTATGACTAAATCAATTATTTCAAATCCCATATCATCTCTTACTGCTCCAAAACACATCGAGAATTCAGGAGCTTTTAAAGTAATATGGACATTTTTGAACCTTCGATTCAGCCTTGAATATGGAAAACGAAATTCCTCGTACCATTCTTTATACGTTTGTACAAGCCTCTCAACATTTTTAAGAATATAAGTTGGCGGATAAGCTAAAGTTATCCAAACATCTTCAAAATTGGATTGAAAGCCGTTGCTGTCTAATTGCTCTTGAATGTAAGTATCAAAATACGCGATAGAGCTACCATGAAAACTTTGACCTCTGCCTGCTGTGGCTCCTCTTATATACAGTTGCATCTTTGTTTATTAAGGTTAAAAAATTGATAATCAAACATTTGTCACAGAATCCACAAATCTACTGAGGGGGGTGATTTCAACAGAAAGTTAAGGCTGCCCTTACATTTATTGTGTTTTACAAAATTCTTTACACACTCTTTATTTTAAACTTTTGAACATTCATGTCGAGAATGTTCACGGAACTGTGTCAAAGGAGTAAAAATATTAAAAAATAAAATTTCCCACATTTTACAGACGTTAGCCAACAATGTTTTAGTGGCTGGGTCTGCCTTATCCACATTTCAATGCTTTGACAAATTTTAAAATGCCAAATTTTTAAAATTTGTCAAAG
>JAEUUP010000162.1 GCA_016787525.1 Saprospiraceae bacterium
TGTTTCACAAAAAAGTCGTTCCAAATATCCACGAATTCGTGAAAAATCACTTTTACAGGACCAGTCAAATCTTTTTTGGTCACCAAACCATATGTAACAGGTTCTTCTTCCAACTCCTCTTGAAATGTACCAAACATTTTATCCCAAATGATGAAACACATACCCATATTTCGGTCGAGATAACGCACATTTGACCCATGATGCACGCGATGATGGGCAGGTGTGACGAAAATCCATTCCCAAACGGGAATGCGTTTGATGTATTGCGTATGCACCAACAAGCCATAAATCTGTGTAATGGAGAACGATAACATGATGTCCATAGCATCGAAACCCATCAAAGGCAGTGGCATATAGAACACAAACCGATAAATTGGCTCTAAAACCGAAGAGCGGAAACCAACAGATAAGTTAAAATACTCCGATGAATGGTGTGTCACATGTACAGCCCAGAAGAACCGAATGGTATGCTCAGCACGGTGAATCCAATAAAAAAAGAAATCTTGCAAAACAATAATCCAGAACCAATACCAAAATTTATTTTCTATCTGAAAAAAACGAAACTCGTATAAATAATTGAAAACCAAATAAGTCGGAATTCGTCGTGTCAAAGCATCAACCGCCATTTGGCTCAGTGTTAAATACAAATTGGTAAAAGAGTCGCGCCAAGAATACATCGGTTTATCACGATGCTGCCGATTACTCAAATACATTTCTAAAAAAATCAGCATCGCATAAGTTGGCACTGTTACCAAAACCAAACCTAACTCTTTGAAACTATCTGTTAAACTCATATTTTTATTTATTAAAAGTTATTAGCTGATTTGTTGTTGATTATTCGTTTGCAATACCATTTTAGGCTTTGACAACAAACTAATAACGAATCCAACTTAATAACGAACTATCCAAACTGCAATTCTCCGCCAATACTTGGCAAAATCAATTCTTTATTTTCTGCTTCGAAGGCTTTAACTGCGGCTTCGTGGTCAATTTTGATATAACCAAAAGTGTCGTAATGACAACCAATTATCGTATCACAATGGATAAAATCGGCTGCAATCACCGCATCATTATAATCCATCGTAAAGTTTGAGCCAATAGGTAAAATCGCAAAACCCAACGGCGGACATATCATCGGAATCAATTGCATATCAAGCGTCAGAGCTGTGTCACCTGCAAAATAAAAACACCCCTCAGTAGAATCAATGACAAAACCCATCGGGTTGCCCGCATAAGTGCCATCAGGCAAGCTGGACGAGTGATGTGCCACAACGCATTTGACACGACCGAAATCAAAGTTCCATGAGCCACCTGTATTCATCGGGTGTGTGTTGGTTACACCTTTGCCGTTGAGCCAAGTGTGAATCTCAAATGCACAAATCACTTTGCAGCCCGTGCGTTTTGCAATGGCTTCAGCATCAGCTATGTGGTCGGCATGACCATGCGAAATCAACATAAAATCGCATGGAATGGATTCAATATCCACGTCTTTTGCCAGTCCATTTCCTGAAATAAAAGGGTCAAAAAGGAGATGTTTGCCGTCTATTTCGATACCGAAACAAGAGTGACCGTAGTATTTTATCGTCATTTTGATAAGATTTTTGAATTTGTTGGATAGTTTTGAGTAATTTTTGCGGGGCAAAGTTACCTAATTTGTAGTGGTAGGAGATACTGAGAAGAGCTTAAATATGCAAAATTTATAAACAAATGTTCCACGGTTTTACACATCTACGCTCAAGGTTATCCACTTTATTTTTAAGTTTTACACAAGGTTTTACACAAGTTATCAATACAACATCAACGATAATTCAGCATTTTACGATAAGTCTGAGCAATTATTGAAGTTGAAATACCCAAACGAAACATATTGAAAGCTATGAAATTGGCGATTTGTACCCTCAACCATGAATTTGTATCGTATTTGCGTGCAGAGACGAGGGCATATTTAGGAATTATTTTGAAAGGCAAAATACCTTGAGAGCGTTTGATGAAATCATATTCTTCCATAATACAATAGCTTTCATCAAAGCCATTGAGTTGCTCAAAATCGTGCTTTTTGATGAACAGTGTTTCGTCACCGCCTCTACACCAGAGCGGTGAAAAACGGGTAAAATAGCTATTAATACGAAGCATAAAGCTTTGACTATTAAATCGGTAGCGATAGCAGCCCAAAGCATACCCCTCAGTAAAAGCTTGTTCGATATCATCTAAAAAAGATGGAGGTGGCAAGCAATCGGCATGAACAAAATACAGAACTTCGCCTCGTGCTATACTTGCTCCCATATTCATCTGAATCGCTCGGCCACGCCTACTTGCATACATTATTTTTGCACCTGCTGTTTGGGCTAACGCAGCTGTGTTGTCCTTGCTTTGTGCATCTACAACAATGATTTCGAGCAGGCGATTGTCGGTATTTGTCTTAAAAAAATGAATGAGTTTTGCAATATTATCAGCTTCGTTGAGTGTTGGAATGATGATACTAAAGGTCATAAATAGGCATTTTTAGTGAAAAGTCTGGTTAAAAGTTTCTTATTGTAGCTCGAAACTTTAGATTTATCAAATCTACTTACGACAAACACTCATGTGTAGTTTTAAATCCTGAAAAATTAGCACTATTGAAAGTAAGCCCAAATTTTAGGTAAGAAAATCAGAAAACCCACAACGACTGCACCAAAAGCCATCAATAAAACCGCACCTGCTGCCACATCCTTAGCCTTCTCAGCCAATGGGTGATACTGAGGGGATACCAAATCAACCACAAACTCAATGGCTGTGTTCACGGCTTCAGCTGACAAAACAGCAGCACTAACCAAAGCGATAAAACACCATTCAGTCGTATTGATATGAAAAAAAACACCCGCGCAAATAACTAAAAACAAAGCAGTTAAGTGAATCTGAGCATTCACTTGTGTCTGAAAGAGCGTAGCAATACCTTTAATTGCAAAACCAAAACTCTTAATCCGTTTTTTCAGCATCAGTAAGCAAGTTTGTCAATTGGAAACTACCTAAAATGCCTAAATGTTCATTTTTTGCCCCAACAATAGTTTCAAAATAGTTGCATTCGAGGTGAGGTGTAAAGAAAATATGGTCTGTAGGGACTTCAGTCAAATCAAACTGCCCATCAGCACGTGTCGGTCGAAAACCACGGCGGCTATTCAACAGCCCTGCTTGCTGCCTAAACTGCTGAATCTCCCACGACGACGACTCAATATTGTAATCACCCACTGTCAAAAGTGGATCTTTGATGGCATGAATATAGTCGGCAAGCGTCTTCATCTGTTGCTGCATAGTGAAATAAGCAGAAGTGAATAGAGGTGGCATAAAGTAAGTACTAACAACAAAGATAGGACGACTTGAAGCCGTTTTTTTCAGACTTACCACCAAGTTGGGCATATTGTTGATGGCTGTATAAAATGTATCAGAAGATGCAAAAGGATATTTTGAATAAATTTCAATACCATACAAATCCACTTTATCAACGCGGCAACGGTAAGGATAAATAACTGATAATGAATCTTTTAAACGATTACTCCATTCCAAGTCCACTTCTTGCAATGACAAAACATCGGCGTGTGTCTTTTTAATGGCATCTATTGTCTCAGCATACTTACTATTGCTCAATGAAATATTAATTTGAGCTACACTTATTTGAAGTGCATGAGCCACTTGTGGTTTAGCTACTTTTGAGTCGGACATGCCTTTCAAAAATAGGCATAAAAAACCACAGCAAATAAAAGAAACCATTGTCAAACGAGCATTTTTCAGAACTAAGAACAACAGTCCCAAAAACCAGTACGCCACCGTAATTTGTGCTGCATAACGCGTAAACCCTCTCAATAGGTGGTTTTCAGGTTGGTATATACAAAGCAGCGCGCCAACAATAAGTACGGCACTGGCTACCCTTTGAAATAGCTGCTTTTGTGGTGTAAGTCGTTCAAACATATCCATTCTATTGGCAAAATTAGACAAAATCTTTTAGCGTCTAACTTTATATTAAAAAATTTACAACCGCCCAGCAACAATAAATGGTAGTTTTTCTCTACCTGTTTCGCCTTTGGGACCAACCCACTCTATTAAGAGAATGTAAATTCCTATTCTTGCTTTAGTATTTTCTTCCGTTTCGCCATCCCATTCAATACTCCCCTCAGTACCCAGTGTATCATTGTGTCTCAACGATTTAACACGCCTGCCTTTATCATCAAAAATAGTTATCGTTGCAGAATAGCCCGTTTTGTCAAATCGATAATTTAGACTCAAAAAGTCTTCAAAACCATCACTATCGGGTGAAATTTTTTTTCGTTGCAAAGTAAAAAATTGTTTGGATGTAATTGCTTGCGTCGTATCGAATTGTGAATTTTGCTGTGCAGGTGTAGCAAAGCCGACCGTTTGAGCTGCCGATTGCCAATTTGCTGCATCACTTGATGGCTTATTCGGATGAACCTTTTCTAAAGAGACCCCCTCAGTATTGGCAAGCAAAGGGTTGTGCCATGATTTATGATAGGTGAAAGCATCAAGGCTATCTTTGGGTAAACCGCCCTTTAGGATAACTGTATCAGTCGTTTCATTCCAAGTAGGCAGTTTGAGTTTGAGTATATTTTTTCGAAAAGGAAAGGTTTTATAATGTTCTTGAATATACATAGGGTTGTCAGTCAAAACAATATATGTCTTCGGAAAAAAAAGCATAGATTTATCAATACTAACTGTACTTGATTTGTTCCCTATTTTAAACTCTTTTAAATCATAAACTTTGTTCGATTTATTGTATAACTCAATAAACCTGCTTCCACCTGTTTCAGGATTAAATAAAATCTCGTTCACAGTAACTGAATCAATTTTATTGGTTTCAGGTAGTTTGATGCGCAATGTATCCCCTTTAGTCTTTTGCGAAGAGCCTAAACAATCTCTTAGTGTCTTTTTAATAATGAGTTGATAGTCAATATCTTTTTTTAAATTATCGCTCGTTTTTAATATTATTTCATTAAACAAAGGTCTGATTATCGAATCAGTTCTTAGTGTTAAATTATTTGATATTTGGTAATTAATAGCTTGAAATGCTGAACTACTATCTACATTTTTATTGAATACAAGCCCTATTTGACTACTACTTTTTAAGTAATATCTATCCACTTCTAGAAGTGATTCGTCATTTGAGTTGACAGAATTTGGTCTGCTTGGTGTGCCACCATTAGGGTCATTTGAGCCGTCCCAACCCAATGAATGACAGGGGAAATTGACATTTGTGCGTTCCAAAGTCACACCACCGCTTGCTTTTTTAGAGTCTCGATATAATGTCAAATCATAACTGGCCGCATCAATAATTTTTCCGCCACGAGTTGCCAAGTAAAAAATATCATTTGGATTAGACAGTGTAAAAAGGCTATCTAATGCAAGCGTATCTCCAAAAGCCTTAAATGAAACTTGAGCGTTTTTTTTATATACTGTTACATAATTATTGGGCTTTAGGAGAAAAATTGGTAGAACAGAGTATTTTTTATCATTATAAAGCCGTAGATTTTTCAGATTTACCGTTTTTGAAGTTCGATTGAACAATTCAATATATTCTGAATTTGGCAACTTGCCATTAGCCAAAGGTTTTGCCATAAACTCGCTGATGATTATATCATAAGGCGCAATGTTAGAAGAATCAATTTGTCCCCAAACAGACCCCCTCAGTAAAAAGCAACTAAAAGCGATGAAAAAAGAGTATTTTGGTTTAAAAATTGCGTTATTCATGTGCTTTGGATTAAAGTGTGGCTTAAAAAGTAGTGCATGTCTCGACAAACTTATATTTTTTTCGGGACAGAGACAAAATTTTCCTTTAATTTTGCCGCCACAATTTTAGGAGTTTACCAGTTTTTTATCAAATTTTAAAAATTTAACTACAAATGAGAGTAGCAGTCGTAGGTGCAACTGGTTTGGTTGGCACTCAAATGTTGAAAGTATTGGAAGAGCGTGATTTTCCCGTTTCAGAATTAATTCCCGTGGCATCTGAGAAAAGTGTTGGTAAAACCATTACGTTCAAAGGTCAGCCTTTTTCTATCGTCGGCTTAGCTACCGCGGTTGAGATGCGTCCTGATATTGCCATTTTTTCAGCAGGCGGAAGTACGTCACTTGAGTGGGCACCTAAGTTTGCAGAAATCGGAACAACAGTGATTGACAATTCTTCTGCTTGGCGTATGGACCCGACTAAAAAATTGGTTGTTCCAGAGGTGAATGCTTCAGTTTTGACAGAAGATGACAAAATCATTGCCAATCCAAACTGTTCAACCATTCAAATGGTGGTGGCATTGAAACCTTTGCACGATAAATATACAATCAAACGTGTGGTTGTTTCTACTTATCAATCGGTGACAGGTACGGGTGTAAAAGCTGTGCAGCAGATGGAAAATGAAAGAAAAGGCATTTTCAATGGCGAAATGGCTTATAAATACCCAATTGACATGAATGTGATTCCTCATATTGACGTTTTCCTCGACAATGGTTACACGAAAGAGGAAATGAAAATGGTGTTGGAAACTAAAAAAATCATGGGCGACGATTCGATTGCAGTCACTGCGACTACGGTTCGTATTCCTGTTGTCGGTGGTCACTCAGAGTCTGTCAACATTGAGTTTGAAAATGAATATGAATTAGCTGAAGTTCGTCAAATTCTCGAAAATACTGAGGGGGTCATTGTGGTGGACGATGTGGCTAATTTTAAATATCCGATGCCCAAAGATGCACACAACCGCGATGAGGTTTTTGTGGGTCGTTTGCGTCGCGACGAATCTCAACCGAAAACGCTCAATATGTGGATTGTCGCTGACAATCTGCGCAAGGGTGCTGCGACTAATGCTGTTCAAATTGGTGAATATTTGGTCAAAAATGGTATTGTGAAAGCGCAAGCGGAGTTGGTATAAGTTTTTGATTGTCAATAAAAAAACGGTCAGCAAAGCTTAGGTCTTTGCTGACCGTTTTTCGTTTTAAGGATATGTAGAAAGCAAAAAGCCTTTGACAATTAAAATTGTCAAAGGCTTTTTGTTATTAGATAGTAGGGGCGACAGGATTCGAACCTGCGACCCCTTGGTCCCAAACCAAGTGCGCTACCAACTGCGCTACGCCCCTATCTTGTTATTTGTTATTGATTTATTCGTTATGAGCTAAAGTAGATTGAACGAATAACGAATAATATTGACGACAAATAACTAACCTGCGGAGAGAGAGGGATTCGAACCCTCGGTACAGTTTCCCGTACGTCAGTTTAGCAAACTGGTGGTTTCAGCCACTCACCCATCCCTCCAATTGGGTTTAAAAACACCTTTTCTTTCAAAGGCGGTGCAAAGATAAATGGTAGTTTTGAATTGTCAAATCTTTTTCAAAAAAGATTTTTCAAATTATGAAATTTTATGCAACTTTGTACGCTCTTGAAGCCTAAGTCAAATGTCTATCACTTCCTAATTCCCCTTTGTTAAAATATGGCTGATAATATTGCAAACGTCATTCATCAAACCCATTTTGAGTATGCTCACCAAAAAATACTCATTGGACTCATGGTCATTAATAACCGAATGGTTGAAAGACAGACCTCCATTTTAAAACCTTTCGATATTACTTTACAACAATACAATGTACTCAGAATACTGAGGGGGCAATACCCAAAAAAATGTACACTCAATGTGATTAGAGATCGAATGATTGATCGGATGAGTGATGTATCGCGTATTGTTGAACGCCTTCGTCAGAATGGGCTGCTGACACGCGTGCCAAAAGTTAAAGATAGACGAGCTGTTGATATTTTGATTTCGGAAAAAGGGTTAACTTTACTAAAAGAAATAGATGCACTGATTGACTATTTTTATGAACCCATTATACAAATGCAAGAAGATGAGAAGACCAAAATGAGCGAACTTTTGGACAAGTTGTTGTCACATATTTTAGAAACAGAATAAGTAAGACGTAATTGTTGTGTGTAAATGTTAAAATGATTCATTTCAACAATCTATGAAGTACCTTTGCGCTTCTATTTAGTCGGTCATTTTTTCAAAAACCAATAAAAGCTCTTAACGATTAAAAAATACTCTCTTACTTGCATGACAAAACTCAATTGTAAAACCATTTCCATCCTTATTTCCCTTTTCTTTTCATTGTGCGCTCATGGACAAACAGCGCAAGATTCTATCAAAGGAATTATAAATCACTATGCTAAAGTATCGGCACTTGATTTGTGCGATGCAAAATTAACTGTTTCCGATACCACAGGGTTTCGAAAAGGAACACGTATTATTATGTGTCAAATGAACGGTGCAGCTATAAAATCTTCTAATAATAGTGATTTTGGCATCATTGAAGATTTACGAAATACGGGCAAATACGAGGTTAATTTCATAGATAGTGTCGCAGCCAATACTGTTTATTTGAAACTGTATCCTAAAAACGAATACGATGCTGGCTCTGCTATTCAAATCGTCACCTATCCCTATTATCCAAAAGCAGTTGTCAAAGATACACTTCGAGCAAAGGCTTGGGATGGACAATCGGGTGGTTTTTTAGCCTTCGAAGCAGATATTTTGACCTTGAATGCACCGATTTTAGCAACAGCGACGGGTTTTAGAGGTGGTGCAGTCAAAGCCTACACGTTTTGCGATGCACTCGAGTTTTACAATAACTATTTTTATGATTTAAATACAACCTCCAAACAAAACGGCGCGCCCAAAGGAGAAGGTGTTGCCAGTATCATTGCAGGCAAAGAATGTGGTCGTGGCGCACAATCGAATGGCGGCGGTGGTGGCAACAACCACAAAGCTGGTGGTGGCGGTGGTGCTCATTTTACTGAGGGGGGTATCGGTGGCAAACAAAATCACGTCAATCTCATTCGGAATTGCATTGGTGATTGGCCAGGATTGGGCGGTTTGCCCATTTCAGCTACAGGCAACGACCGTATTTTCTTCGGTGGTGGTGGTGGCGCAGGGCATAATCGTGAAAACAGCGACAATCACGGCGGCAGTGGCGGTGGTATAGTCATAGTAAAAGCCAATATTTTGACTGGAAATGGCAAAACAATCGCTTCCAATGGTGAAGATGGACCAAGTAATACCTCAGATGGTGGTCCTGGTGGTGGCGCAGGTGGGACAGTCATATTATTGGCAACCCAAGTGGTTGGCACGGTCAATGTGGAAGCCAAAGGAGGTGCAGGTGGCAATACTATCAGTATTCAGGAATATGATTTTGGTCCTGGTGGCGGTGGTGCAGGTGGGCGTAGCATTTTATCCAACTCAACAGGTATCACAACAATCATAACAGGTGGCATACCTGGAAAAAACGCCATAAGCCGTCAAAATCAAGGTGCTGCAAAGGGGAATGATGGCTTGGCACAAACTTTTTCTAACTTCAAACTACCTTCGTCTGTAGATACTGTGTTCCGTACACTTGAGATTGTACAGCAACCTGTTGCCATCCAGATTTGTGAATACCAAACAACTACTTTTTCGATAAAAGCACACGGTACAAACCTACGTTATGAATGGCAAATCAACAAAGGAAATGGTTTTGTGCCATTAGCTTCCGACACAACTTTTATCGGCGTTGGCACAGCAACTCTGATTGTCAACAGACCCCGTACAACGTTGAATCCTTTTTTATTCCGTTGTGTTGTTATTAGCGGTTGCCAACAAAGTAATTCTATCAATTCGCAGGCAGTTGGTGTCAATATTTTGCCTGCGCCTATCTCACTGTTCACACCCATCATCAGTTATAATACTGTTCAGTTCAATAACACCTCGTCTAACGGTACTTCATTTCATTGGACGTTTGGCGATGGGCGCACAAGTACGAGCCGGGATACAACTATTACTTATGCCATACAAGGTGAATACGATGTGACATTACGCACTATCAACAACTGTGATACAGCTATTTATACAGTGCGCATTAAACTAAATAGTGCGCCTAAAGCATCATTCGAATCTACATCGACAAGCTATTGTTCGCCTGCAACTGTGGAGTTTAAAAACACCTCGTCCAACAATTCGGTAAGTTATCGCTGGTCATTTCCAGGAGGAAGTCCTATCACTTCTACGGATATAAACCCCTCAGTATTGTACACCACTGCTGGCACTTATGATGTGACACTCATTGTCATCAATGGCAATGGGCGCGACACAATCACTAAAGTAGGATATATTAAAGTCAATACTGTACCTTCTGCCAACTTCCGAAAACTTCAAAATGGCAACAATCCTGTGGTTAGTTTTGAAAACTTAACCATTGGAGCAACAAGTTATGTATGGGATTTTGGCGATGGAACTACCTCAACTGAAGCCAGCCCACAACACACTTATACTAGTGGCACTTTTGTTGTAACTCTCAGAGCCACAAATGCCTGTGGTACAAGTATCAAAAAAGACAGTGTTATTCTACTCAGCCTACCATCAGCTATTATTTCTGCTAATCAATTGCAGGGTTGTACACCGTTTACAGTACAGTTTACAGGTCAAAATGCAAGCAACGTAGGTACTTGGGCATGGAGTTTCCCAGGAGGTACACCATCAACCTCTACTTTACCCAATCCACGTGTGATATACAATACTGAGGGGGCTTACTCTGTATCTTTAAAAGTGTCGAATGCTGCTGGTATTTACGAAACAACACGCCCCGATTACATCAAAGTAAGACTTGCGCCTAAAGCAGATTTTGATTTTATTATTACAGATACAATGGTCAAATTCACCAATAAATCCACTAATGCCAATTCATTTATTTGGGACTTCGGTGACTTTACGTTTTCAAGTTTACAGACTCCCGCCAATAAAATCTATGCCCGAAATGGTAATTATAACGTGACACTGCAAGCTCTAAATGCCTTTTGTGGTGCAGCCATCACACGTCAAGTCACCATTTTTGTTGTAGATACTAAAGACTTAAGTGATACTGAAAAAGGGATAACAACCTATCCAAATCCGACAGATGGGAAGCTTTATCTAAGTTTTAAAGAAAAATTAGACGCTGATTATCAATTAGTTGTATTATCCTCTCAAGGGCAGGTCATTAAAAACGTTGCCCTTACACGCGACGCTTTACAAACCTTAGATTTGCAAAACTTAGTAACAGGTGTCTATATTTTGCAATTCTCAAACGATAAACAACGGTTTGTGAAACGTATCATAAAAATGTAGATAAATCAATAATTTCAACAAAAACAAGAATTGCCTGCTTCGGAAATAATTAGGCAATTCTTGTTTTACTAATATTTTCGAAGCTTAATTTATTATTTTTTTAGATTTTTAAAAATAAAATGTTTTTATTTCTTGAAATATCTTTCATTTTGTTGATAAAACTATTAATTTCAGCCTTACATTAACCCCTCAGTATAAACCATAAATCTAAGTACCAAATACAAACAAAACGATGAGAAACACTTTTTTTAAACTTTGGGTGCATAGTATTTTGATGACTGAGCCAGAGTGCGTACCTATTTATCCTGAATTAGCTCCTCTTCTTTACCTCGAAATTGAAAAAAGGCTTATCGAGCAAGGGTGTGAATGTGTCACTATTGGAGGCTGTGCTGATCATATTCATTTTCTGTTTGCACAAAATCCTCTGCTATCTCTACACGAAACAATTCGATTTGTGCAAGGTATCTCGGAGCGTTGGTATCAATTGCATGATTTCAAGTCTGGTTATGCTAAATTCAAATGGGCGAATGGCTATTGCGCCTATTCTGTGAGCGAATCAGTTGCACCTAAAGTAGCTGAATTTATTGATAATCAATTACAAATACATCAAAGAATGTATTTAAAAGATGAAATTCATTATCTCAACCAACTACACAATGTTGATTTACGAGATGAAGAGTTAGAAGTGGAAATCCAAAATTGGGGCTCAAAATATTCTTTCAAACATATTGGAAAAGAATGGCTTTGAAGCCAACTTCAAAAGGGTCGTGTGGCTTTAACAAAAGTATTTTGATAGTATTTTGAATACAGATTATCTTCTTTTACACCTGAACTGGCGGCATGAATAAACTGTACGTTTTCAGCACTTTTGCGTTCGGTTACAATACCTACATGATTGATGCGTGTACCATTATTGGTAATGAAAAAAACGAGGTCGCCAACCCGAACTTCTCTCATTTTAACTTCACGACCGACTTCCGCCATATCTGCAGATACGCGTGGAAGCACCAAACGTGCCGATTGAAAGGCTAAATTGACAAGCCCAGAACAATCCAAGCCATCTTCGTCCATACCACCAAATTTATAGGGTGTTCCAACATAGGAACGAGCTGTCTTGACCACTGTGTTGATGGCTTTGGTGTTATACTTTCCACTTTCTGAAACTTTATTTTTATTGAAAAGACCACAACTTGTAGCACTAAATAGCAGGAGGAAAAGGGTAAAATAATTGAATTTTTGCATCGGTTCTAATGTAAATTTTGTAATATACTGAGGGGGGTGAAATGAAACGAAGAATGAATAAACACGAGCAGTTTTTAATGTTTTGTCTGAAAAACAGCCAAAAACTGCTCGTTCTTTTATCAGTTATCTTCTTCCATCGCCATCAGAGTTGCCGATTTATTCATCAAATAGGCTTTCAAAAAACCTGTGATATCTCCGTCCATAACTGCATCCGTTTGATTGGTTTGGTGACCCGTTCGGTGGTCTTTGACACGACGGTCATCCATCACATAACTTCGGATTTGGCTGCCCCATTCGTTTTTCATTTTTTGAGCTTCCACTTTGTCGCGCTCTTCGAGCTGTCTTTGCAATTCAAGTTCATAGAGTCTCGATTTCAACATTTTCAAAGCCGTCTCTCTGTTCTGAATCTGCGAACGCTCCTGTTGACATTCGACTACTATACCTGATGGAATATGGCGCACCCGTACAGCCGAATCTGTCGTATTGACGTGCTGTCCACCTGCACCACTTGAACGGAACACATCCCAGCTCAAATCCGCTGGATTAACCGTAATTTCGATAGAATCGTCCACAACTGGATGCACAAAAACAGATGCAAATGAAGTCATGCGTTTTCCTTGGGCGTTGAACGGACTGACACGCACCAAACGATGCACACCATTCTCTCCTTTCAAAAGCCCATAAGCATTGTCGCCCGAAATTTCCATTTCAACTGATTTTATGCCTGCTGCATCACCATCAACACTGTTGAGTAGCGACCATTTGTAGCCATTGCGGTCTGCCCACATTTTGTACATTCGGAACAACATGGAAGCCCAATCGCACGCCTCAGTACCACCTGCACCCGCATTGATTTCCAAAATACAGTCCAAAGCGTCTTCGGGTTTGTCGAGTGTGCGTTTAAACTCTATGTTTTCAATAGCTTGGACTGCAATATTGTGTGCCTCGTCGGACTCCTCTTCTGTAGCATCACCCTCTTTGTAAAGTTCGAGCATCAACTCAGCTTCGTCAACTTTTACTTGCAAGTCGTTGAAATCAGCAACTTGTTTTTCTAATTTTCGCAGGGTTTTCATGGTACTTTCGGCTTTTGCCGCATCGCTCCAAAAATCGGGATTACCTGCTTTGATTCTCAAATCTTCGATTTCTCTTTCTGCATTAGCGACGTCAAAGATACCTCCTCATCACATCGAGTCGCTCACGCAGAACGCCTAACTGTTCAACTGTCATTTTGTAGTTGTTTAAAATGTTAAAAAATAAATGAAAATAGTGGGCAAAATTAGATTTAAAAAGGAAAACAGCCAAACATTTATGATTCTGTTTGGCTGTTTTACTGAGGGGTCATTTTACTGCCCCTTAATCTTCGCAATTTCTTCTTTGATTTTGATGATGCGATTCTCTGGACTTGGGTGCGAACTGGCAAACTCACTTTGGCGTTGCCCACCAGAGGCTTCATCAAGAATTTGCATGACGCGAATCATTTGTTCTGGTTGATAACCAGATTCGTACATATAATGCAAACCGTATTTATCACTTTCCAATTCGTCATCGCGTCCAAATTTCATATTAATCATAGAGCCAACATATTGAGCAATTTGAGCTGTTCCCATGCCGCTACCATCGCTTGCTCCAACTACAACACCTTGAACGATGCCTTGCAACAATCCCTGTTTTGCCATGTGTTCGGCTGAGTGACGATTGACCACATGCCCTATTTCGTGTCCCAAAACGCCTGCAATTTGATGCTCATTTTCCAAACGTTTGAGCAATCCAACCGTGATAAAAATCTGTCCGCCGGGCAAAGCAAAAGCATTCACTGTTTCGGGGTCAGCCAAGACATGAAAATCGAATTGATAGGGCGACTTAGCTGCTTCGGTCGAGCGAACCAATTTATTTCCTATCGTTTTGATAGCATTTTGAACTTTTGGGTCATTATAAAGACCACCAAACTCAGCTGCCATCTGAGGTGCAGACTGTAAACCCATCGCTACTTCCTGCTCTGGGGTCAGCGAAACACGTTGTTTTTCACCTGTAACTGGATTGATTGATGAACCCATATAGTATTTTATGACCGAAAAACCGATGATGCCGAGCATCAAAAGTAGGCGCATATTTATGCCTGAGCGTTCCATTATTTTTTAGATTTAAATTTAAAAAAGTATTTATCGTTGTGAATCAATCTTTTATCATTTATTCATTGAGAGGTGAGCATAACTAAAAACAGTATTAAACAGGCACAGACTGTTTTTCTTACGGAAAAAAGCGTGCATTGTCATTTTCTTTAGGAGCGAGCCTATATTTTTTTGGCGAGCCAAAAAAAATATAGGCTCGCTCCTAAAAAATTCTTTTTCGCACTGTTTCGCCTATGGCGAAACAGTGCGAAACCTTTATATTTAGCAATATTTAGTTATGCCCAATCCTCATTTATTCATTCGGCTTAGGTGTAATAAACCGCATCCAACCCCAACGAATGACAAGAAAAAGACCTACAAATATCAAAACAACTTGCCAAAATGGTAGAGACGTAAAAACGTAAATATGGGTACGGTCTAAAAACCACATGAAAGCAAAAGTAGCCATTATCATCATCACTAAGCCCGACAGTTTTCCAAATCCGGGAATAGAGTCAAAAGAGACATTTTGCCGAATGATGAGCAGAGTGGCTACCATCGAAAATACAGGCAGTATTTGGCTCAAAACATCTGTTTCCATAATGCTCCGACGGTCAAAAAGAAACTGATACACGCTCAATGTGAAAGCAAAAATGCCTGGAATGCACACTAAATAGATCAAAACTGAATACAAATACGTCCACGGCGGCATATTTCCTTCACCTTTACCCATAAAATTAGCAAGCAAAGCTGTTAACGGAATGATTGTAAAAAACAGTAAAATATACAGTGGATTGTCACCCAGAAGTCTGAAAAATTCTTGTAATGTCATGTTTCGTTTGTCAATTTGGTAATAAAAATAGTCACATACTGAGGGGGTGCATTGGGCTTTCCCTCCTCAATTTTTTTCAAAGTTAAAATGATATTGTGTTTTTTAAACTCTGGTAGGCAAATAATTTTAGCAAAAGATTGGATTTTACATCCGTTTGGGTAAGTCAAATTGTGAAAATGACTTTATTGTAAATTTTTGACAAAGGAAAATTTGTTCCTAAAACACGGATTTTTTGAGTCAAATCGGTCAAATCTGCATTGAGCCACTCATTCGGGCGTTTGGTACGGCTGTAAATCGAAATATGTGGTTTATCTTGTTCAATAAAAATAATATTTTGTAAAGTTGGAATCTGTTTATACGCATTTAGTTTAATCGTCAAATCAAACTCTTTTGTTGAGTTAGAATGCACTTCAACGACCACAACAGGATTAACAGTGGCTGTTTTTGATTTGCCATAGCGATGCACTTGCGTTTCGCCCATAACAACTTGTACATCAGGCTCAAAAATTTCATCTACTTCTTCGACATAAATCGGGCGATTGCTGCCCATAACTTTGCAATTTTCAAAGGCAAAATTGAATAGCGAAGCCATATTAATGACTATCAATTCATGATTTTCCGTGCAATAACTCATAGTACCCATTATTTGATTTTGAACATAGTGTAAACTAAACTCTCTATTGTCAGAAAGTCTGTCATAATCCGCCAAAGTAGCTGGGAAGGCGATGAAATCTTCATTTTTCAAAGCATTTCGCAATATTTCGGCAGTCAAAGGTGCAATAGCTGTCTCAGTCATGCTGTATTGTTTTGTGCAAATTTAATGGTTTTTGTTTATTTTCAAAATTTAATCATAAAACCATTCCCTTCTCCAAAAGAGTCCTTCGGGCCGTATTTTTCCTCATAAATACCAATTTTTTTTGTAAATTTGCGCCGCTTTTTGAAAATGATTTTCAAAATCATCAAAATCGGAAAGTCTAAAATTAACAAAATGGGAAATATAGTCGCCATAGTAGGTCGCCCAAACGTTGGCAAATCTACTTTCTATAATCGCCTTGTTGGTGGACGCGAGGCTATCGTTGACAACGTGTCGGGTGTGACACGCGACCGCAAATACGGCTCAACAGAATGGAATGGTAAAAAATTTAAAGTCATTGATACAGGTGGTTTTGTGGAAGGCTCAGACGATGTGTTCGAGACTGAAATCCGTTCACAGGTGCGTTTGGCACTCAACGAAGCCGATGTCATCGTTTTTATGGTTGATGCCACAACGGGTTTAACAGACCTCGATGAAGAAATCACTGAAATGCTCAGGCGCACGCGCAAACCTGTGATTTTAGCAGTGAACAAAGTGGATAACCCAGCATTGCAGTTGGCAGCCAATGAGTTTTGGAGTCTAGGCTTCGACGAAGTGTTTTTCATTGCATCCATTTCGGGTTCTGGTTCAGGCGATTTGCTCGATTCTATTGCCGAAAAAGTGGAAAACATCGAACCTTTGGAAACCACTTTGCCCAAATTAGCCATCGTTGGACAGCCAAATGTTGGTAAATCTTCGCTTCTGAATGCCCTTTTAGGCGAAGAGCGCACCATTGTAACCGATGTAGCAGGCACAACACGCGACCCTATCCACTCACATTACAACAAATTTGAGAAAGAATTTATCATTGTGGACACGGCTGGTATGCGTAAAAAAGCTAAAGTTCACGAAGATTTGGAGTTTTATTCGGTCATGCGCGCTATTCAAGCCATCGAGGATTGTGATGTTGCTTTGTTGATGATTGATGCTCAAACAGGAGTCGAAGCTCAGGATATGTCTATTTTTAAATTGGCTCTCGACCGCAAAAAAGGTATTGTGATTTTGGTGAACAAATGGGATTTGGTTGAAGGCAAAGAAGCAAACACCGCTCGCGATGTCGAAAAAGAAATTCGCCGCCGCATCGCTCCATTTGACGATGTACCGATTATTTTCATTTCTGCGAAAGAAAAACAGCGTATTTTCCGTGCCGTCGAAATGGCATTAGAGGTGTATCAACGTCGCCAATTGAAAATTAAAACATCAGCACTAAACGATTGGCTCGAGGAAGCCACTGCCCACTACCACCCACCAGCCCATCGTGGCAATTTGATTAAAATCAAATATGTGACGCAAATTCAGAATTTACAATATCCTGTCTTTCAATTCTTTTGCAATCATCCGAAGCATGTACCAGAAAATTATAAACGCTATTTGGAAAACCAATTGCGCCAAAAATTCAACTTCGCAGGTACACCAATTGCTTTGATTTTTAAAGAAAAATAAAAACTGACTACAAATGCACACCCCTCAGTAAATGGGTAAAATTACTGAGGGGTGTCTTTTTTTATTCTCTTTTCAAGACCTTAATATCTTCTATCAGTCGTTCGATTTCCAGAGGTAGAGTGCCGTTGTAAACGCCCCGCAATCGCCGTTTCCCATCAATCAGCAGTACATGTTCTGTATGCAAAAACTCTGTTGAGTCTTTAGCGTAGCCGATTTCTTCTTCTGCAAAATAAGATTTTCGAGCCAAATCGTAGATTTTACCAGCATCACCTGTCAAAAGTTGCCATTTTTTGGGGTCAATATTTCTTTTTTGACCGTAACTTTTGAGTTGTGCCACTGAGTCAACCCACGGCATGACCGTATGCGACACCAATAATACTGAGGGGTCGGTCGCAAACGTTTTTTGCACAAGGTCAAGGTTGTCTTGCATTTTGGGACAAATGCTTGGGCAAATGGTAAAAATAAAGTTTGCCACATAAATTTTGCCGTCCAATTGTGCATTGGTAACGGTTTCACCTAATTGATTTTGAAACGAAAAATCAGCAATCCGATGGATGGTATCTGTTTCCATTTCTTTTTTCGACAACCACAAAGGCGTGAAATTAGCTTGATTATAAACAGGCAAAGTAGCTGCATTTTCTTTTTTTTGACAAGCCAAAAATGCAAGCAATAATATAAAAATCAACATTTTACGCATTGAATATTATTTTTTATAGCAAAAATCACCTTTCTACTATTCGTTTTTCAATAAACTTTTTAGTCGTTTCGTCCCACACAGTCATACAGTTTTTCACACCCGTCAAACCGTACAAACGTCCATTTCGTACCTCATAGTTAAAACGCATTTTCCCGTTCTCATACCATCCTTCTTGCCGACCGACTTCTTGTCCTTCGGCATAATTGAATTGAGTCGCCATCGAACCTGAAGCGTACCATTCGCGGCGAAAGCCATGATGCAAGTCGTTCTCAAATTGATAAGCAAAACGCGGCTTACCATCTGACCACCAAGATTCGTGCAAACCTTCTTTTTTACCGTTTTTGTACAGTCTTTTTTCAGCTATTTGCCCATTTTCGTACCATTTTGTCGCCCAACCTTCTTCTTTTCCATTCAAAAAAGGCGTTTCCTCAGCTTTTTGACCATTTGGAAAATCAACTGTCAACCAACCGCTGAAAGGTTGATTTTGGTACATCAATACACCGTTTTGGAATGAAATCCCCCCCTCAGTATTTCTGACTCTCACGTTGGGAACGGGTACTGTTTCTACTTTTTTAGCCGTTGGTTGACAAGCGACAACTAAAAATAAATCAATGAAAAACAGTATTTTACGCATAGGCTTAAATTATTGTGATACTGTACCACGATTACCAAAAAATCCTGAACCATTCAAATAAGGCGCATCTGCTGTGATGTGATAGTGGTAAATACCATTCGGAAAATCCGTCGTTGCATGTTTGTGACCATGATAGGCATCGAGGTCGGCACTTTTTAGTGTTTTACCATTTTCGACGGGACCATAGACAGGAAAACCATCTAATAGAAAGCCTAAAAGTGCTGAATTGCCCTTCGTTTTAGTCAAATAATAGGGTTCAATGTGGTAATGGTATGAGCCTTGCTGCTGTGGATGACCTGCATATTGGTCGAAAGAAACAATTTCATTGGTCAACGGAGAATTGCCCGCCGCATATTGATTGAAAAATGGTACGCCATTGAGTGATACGCCGATTGCACCGCCCGGTGTCGCTGATTTTGTACTTGCCTCAGTTGGCGAAGCGGGAATACGAAAAGTCAAATTTTGTTGCGCAATACGGTTGGGATTGATGCTAAATGCAGCTGTACCGTTGTATGCTTCATATTTTGTTGATGCCCATTGCGTGCCTTGATAGTAAGGTGATTTGTGGTCGGGCAAGCCTGTTGATTTGACCACGATATAGTCGCCTTCCAAGGTGATACTCGATGCACCATAAATTGTTTTTTTGTACAACTCTAACATTTGGCTTGCTGTCAAGCCTGTGGTGGTTGAGCCTGTTGAGCCAGTATTGCCCGTTGAGTTGGTAGTCGTATTGGAAGACGTTGATACTGAGGGGGTGGTTTCTTTTTGGCAATTGGCAAAAAGAAGCATCAAAACGATGAAAAATGAGGAAATCATGTACCGTGATTTTAAGATGTGCTGTGTCATGTTGACCGAGTTTAAAGATGATAAAAATGGATTTTACTACGACAGTTTGTTGTTTCTCTACTCTAAAGTGGCTGATAACTCTCCCTTTTTTAGTTTTTCGAGAAATTGCTTAACGCTTTTTTATAAACTGATTGAATGTTGATGTTTAATCCAAATATTCTAAACTCGTTTTATTGAATGAAATGTGGCTTATCAGATAGTTGTATTAGTTTGACACTTACTGAGAGGGAAACTTGCGGCGGGTTCGATATTTTTTTTGAAAAAATCTTTTTTCTTTTCTATTGATGTATTTGTACTTAAATAAAAACTGTCACAACGAATATAAATATTTGAAAATCAATTTTTTATAACGCACCAAAGAAAAGATTTTCCCTTTTTAATTATCAGTAAATTGTCATTTAATTGTCAAAGTGTATTTTTTGAAAACTTATTTTATGGGATAGAGGTTTTCATTATAAAAGCAATACTTTCAAACTCAACTGTATTACTAACTATTCACTCTTAAACTTTGACTGCAATGAAAATACAAACTGAAGCTGTCCATTTCTCTGCTGACTCGCAACTATTGACATTCGTAGAGCAGAAAATCTCAAAACTTGAGCAATTTTTCAATCGTATCAGTCAAGCTCAAGTGGTTCTAAAAATGAGCCGTTTAGGTAAAAAAATTGAACACATCGCAGAAATTAAGCTGCATGTCCCCAATGGTTTCATCTACATCAAAGAAAGTAGTAAATCGTTCGAAGCAGCACTCAACAAAGCTGTTGTCCTACTCAGACTGCAACTTTTGCGCTACAAAATGAAGCGATTCAGCTATGGGCTGATTTAGCAATGGATCACTTCAAGGATTTTTTAGGTAAAGAATATTTTCTAACAATTCAATTCAAGAGCCATGTATAGATTTATTGTCATTGTATTCTTTCTCATATACAACCAGTCAGTATCACTGTTGGCGCAAAAAATGAATTTACCTAAAGCGACATCCGATGAGAAGCATTTTAATTATTCGTATTTGCAGTTGGATATTAATTTTCTCAACTATCCGATAAGACATGTCAATACAAACGGTCTAAGTGTGAGCGGCTCAGCCATATTTGGCGACAGATTGGGTGTGGGCTTGAGCGTGGATATTACGGATTCTCAAAAAGCGGCTCTGAGTATGACCACAACTAACAAAGCAAATGTATTTGAATATACCCAAATCAGCCTCTTTAATGAAGTATTTTTTCATCCCAACAGTCGGATAGATATTTCATTGCCACTGAAACTGGGCTTAGGTCATGCTTCTGTTAGCCATTTGGAGGGATTTTCATTCGGTGAAACCTTGTTTTCTGGGACAAATATTGTTGATGAAGATTACTTTTTTGTCACCGAATTGGGTGCTAATGTGTCGGTTCATCTCATCAAAACATTAGACTTCAATGTTGGCGGCAGTTATCGGCTAACAGCAGGGGCAAATGGACTTGTCGGCAATGATGATTTTCTCAATTACTCAATACATGCAGGTTTGCGCTTTCGTTTAGGCTTCAAACAATAGAAATACACAGTTTTTTACTTCCAATACCTATCAATAAAACCTAATTATTTCACTTTTTAAAATACTAAAACAATGAAAAGCTCTTTTTTTAAATCAATTGCATTGCTCTCTACATGCCTTATATTCATGGCATCTTGTACAGTTGTCCGTCAAGGCGAAGTTGGTATTACACGTACTTTTGGAAAATACAGCGATAAAATTTATACGAGTGGACTGAGGGGGTACAATCCATTGACTTCTACCATCATCAAAGTGCCTGCACAAACGCGCAATCTGGAAGTGCAACTGGATATTCCATCCAAAGAGGGTTTGACCATTCGTTCGGAAGTGTCTATTCTTTACAATATCGAACCTAAAAAAGTACCTGATATCCTCCGTAATTTAGGTGTGGACTACGAATCTTCGGTCATTTTGCCTGTTTTCCGCTCTGCTGTTGCCGATATTTCTTCCAAATATTTTGCTAAAGACATGCACTCTGGCAATAGATCAGAAATCGAAAAAGCCATAAGAGAACTGATGATGCAAACCATGACAGGTAAAGGTGTTTTTGTAGAGTCTGTCTTATTGAAAAGCATTCAATTGCCTCGAACACTGTCAAAAGCCATCGAAGAAAAATTGGAATCGGAGCAACAAGCACAGCGTATGGAATTCGTTCTGCAAGCTGCAAAACGCGAAGCTGAACGCAAAATAATTGAAGCAGAAGGTGTTAGAGATGCCAATAAAATCATATCTCAAGGTCTGACTGACAAAATTCTCCAATTCAAAAACATCGAAGCATGGTTGAAACTGTCAGAATCATCAAACTCAAAAGTCATCATCACCAATGGCAATATGCCTATGATGTTGAATCCTACTGAGGGGGTCAATACGGGTACTACACCTAAAGTCGGTACAACCTCAGCGATGAACACCAGTTTGATGAAAGAATAAAATCGGATTGATTAGGGTTCAGTGTAATTTGCATACATTTTTGAGAAGAGGCTGTCTTTTACACAGCCTCTTTTTTTATACTTCCACTTCAATCTGATTACGGACAATATCGTCCCACGTCTCGCGGGCGCGTACCAAATGTGCTTGACCATTGTAAACCAAAACTTCGGCTGGGCGCACACGACTGTTGTAGTTCGATGCCATTGTAAAACAATAAGCACCAGCATTCTGAATGCCGAGAACATCCCCCTCAGTAATTTCTGGCATTTCGCGGTCTTCGGCAAGGTTGTCTGTTTCGCAAATATAACCCACAACATTGTATAACCTTTTGTCTGCCAATGGATTAGAGACATTCACAATCTCGTGATAAGCATCGTACATCATCGGACGAATCAAATGATTGAGACCCGAATCTACGTGGGCGAACGAAATGCTGGGATTGTGTTTAACCACATTCACACGCACCAACAGCGTGCCACATTGAGCAACCAAAAACTTACCCGGTTCCCATACCAACTCAATGTCTCGACCATAATCTTTACAAAATTGGTTGAAACGTGCGGCAATAGCAGCCCCGACTTTGGGCATATTTGTCCCTTTCTCATGCGGTTTGTAAGGAACTTTGAAACCACCACCGAGGTCAATGTATTGCAAATCAGGAAAATTCTTTGCCGCATCAAATATTAATTCTGCTACATTCAAAAACACTTCCGACTCTTTGATTTCAGAACCCGTGTGCTGATGCAAACCTTCGATAACAACGCCTGTTTCTTTCATAATACGCTGAATATCATCCAATTGCAGAATAGAAATACCGAATTTTGAACGCTCATGTGCGGTCGAGATTTTCAAATTGCCTCCTGCCATCACATGTGGATTCAGACGAATACCTACTGGATAGTTTGCGCCATGTGCTTTGCCAAAACGCTCCAATAATGGCAATGAATCAAGATGAACTTTGACACCCAAACGGACAGCTTCTTCAATTTCAGACCACGACACACCGCTGGGTGTGTAGCCAATTTGTTGTGGCTCAAACCCAACACGCAAACACAGTTTGACCTCTTCGATACTGACCGTGTCAACACAAGAACCGAGGCGTTTCATAAATTTCAGTACCGATACATTGGTCAATGCTTTGATGGCAAAATTGATACGTAAACGAGAAACGTCTGCAAATGCCCCCCTCAGTATTTTGTACTGATTTTCAATGATTTGAGCGTCATAAACATAAAGTGGCGTACCGTATTGCTCGCATAAATCAAGTGGATTGATGCCTTGAATGTCGAAGCGAGAGCCGTTGAAATTCATAAACAATTGTTTTTTATATTTTGATAATTAATATTGGTCGAATGTGGGCGCAAAATTAAGAGAATAAATAAAAAAGCATCCTAATTGTCAGAAATTAAGTAGTCTGCGGACATCACAAACGACCCCCTCAGTATAAACCCTCGATTTTTTCCAACAGCCATTCTCTATCACCATAAGTGCGGTTGTTGTCCATTTTATCTTTTAAAACTGCTATACGTTCAACATCGCCGTGGGTGGTATTGATGAGCTGTGTGACCATATTGACAAAATTATTATTACCCTCAAAAACGAGTGGCGGTAGGTGGTCCGATTTTTTCTTTTTACCCCAATTGAACAGATAGTTTTTGAAAGCCTCGGTGCGGCTGTTGCACATATCAAATGCGTTTTGTTCGTAGTAAATTTTGATTTCGAGGCGACGTTGAGTCAGTTCGTAATAAATATCTTTGAATTTATAAGGGCTTTGAAGCGCATCGAGCGCTTGTGTGTATTGACCAACGGCAAAATAGTACAAAGCCCAATTGATACGCGTTATCTCTTGTACTTCATCGGCACTCATGATTTTATCACTGTATTTTTCAATAACTTCCTTGACCCAATCGAAACGTTTGACTTTGGTACCAACCATTATAATATTGAGTAGCGTACTGGGAATCAAATAGTTATGATAATACAAATATCCCGCTTCTAAATGTGCCGCAAATAAATCAACCAAAAGATGTATGTATTCTTTTTGTCCTGCATTGTAGAGTGCTGCGCAATGATTGCGTTCGATGGCACAAAGTGTTTGACGTTGTTCAAAAGTCAAAAAGTCGTGTGCTTGCTCCAATGATTGTCTAAAAACCAGCCAGTCACCTTGTCCCAAAAGTAAATCCAAGGCTTCGATATAGGCTTTGACAATGGGAAAATCTGAGAGTTGTTTGCAAGCAATGATATTTTTTAGATGCGGTAAGACCTCAAATTGTTGTTGCACATCAATGACGATGTGTCTTTTCTGAGCCGCTAAAGTCAGTAAATGTTCAAGCCGCGCAACAACGTAAAAAGTATCCAAACTATCGAGTGTGGCAGACAGATTGACATCGCCTTGTTTGGTGTTGTACTGTTCTTGATAACGATTGTCGGCATATTCGACCATATATGCCTGCAAATAGCCTTGAGTATCTTTTGACCCAACCGATTTGACCTCCACTCTGAGGCGTTCCACAGTGTTCTCAAACCGATTGTGCAGTTGTCGCTCCGACAAAAGATGCAGCATAGCCCACGAGCGTGAAAAACCTACTGTTTCTTTATTGTTGTGAGAGGAATTATCTGCATAAAACACGAAACTCACATATTTTTCAACTTCTCTATACAAAGCGGACATGGCTTTCTCAAGCCGCCCTTTGACAAATGCTTTCTTCGGAAAAACCAATGGATAGATTGTCTCGACATCTAATGTTTCTTGCTTAAAGTTTTTTTCCAAAGTCTCCAACACTGTCCACAAGCGCATCACATCGGTCGTTGCCACCTCATAACGTGTTCGAGGTGCTGAAAAAGCTAAAAACTCACCAAAGTCTTTTTTTTCTTTTTTGTTGAAGGTGTTAAGAATTTCTAAAAGTTTACTGTCTTTCATTGGAAATTGAAAACCCGAAGGTGGAAAAACTTTTTTTTCAAGATAATAACTTAAAATATTGATAATCAAACTATTGCCAAACAAAAAATAAGCCCCCCCTCAGTATTTGGTACTTAAATAATGGAAAGGTAGGCGTTTTTTCTAATTTTTTTGACACAACCAACCCTTCATCTTTGTATCACAATTACAGAAAATAATAATTAAAAAAAAATTCATTCATTCACAGTTTTTAAATTTATAAATCAAATGAAATCTATCGTATTGGTAGCTTGCTTTTTCGCAGCAATCTTTTTTTCAGCAGTTACAACTTTTGCACAACCACAAATTTTCCCATCTGGTATCCTTTCGTCTGGTATGGAAACAGCCGACAAGAAAGTTACCGATTTTATGAAAAAATGGAGTATTGAAGGTGGCTCTATCGCCGTACTCAAAGATGGTCGTTTGGTATATGCCAAAGGTTTTGGCTACGCCGATGTGAACGAACAACGAGCTGTCACACCTTACAGCGTATTTCGCATCGCAAGCGTGACAAAACCTGTCACTTGTATTGCAATCATGCAATTGGTTGAAAAAGGCGTTATTGGTTTGGACGATAAAGTTTTTGGTGCAACAGGTTTACTCCCTGAATACAACAATCTCATCACCGACAACCGCATGAGGAGCATCACTGTCCGCCAAATACTCAAGCATCAAGGCGGTTGGAATCGCAAATGGGACAGCAATGGCAAGGCATATAGTCCCGAATTTGAACCCACTATTAACAAAAAAGACGAAATTATTGCTTCTGAAGGAGAATACACCCGCAAAGCCACAATGGATTTTATGGTCAAACGTAAATTAGATTTCAAACCCGGTGACTCAACGGAATATTCAAACTTTGGTTACTTCGTTTTGGGACGTATCATTGTCAAAAAAAGCGGTTTGACTTACGAAAATTATCTGCGCCAAAATATTTTTGAACCATTGGGCATTGGCAGTATGAAAATTGGTAGTGACAATGCCAGTGGGTTAGCCGCAGGAGAAGTCAATTATTATGGTGGCAATCCATTTACTTATTCTATGGATATGATGGATGCGCACGGCGGTTTGATTGCATCAGCTCCTGCATTGGGTTTGATTATGAGGAGTGTGGACAAAGATTGTCCTATCGGTAAAAAATTGCTCAAACCTGCGACCATTGACACCATGTTCCAAAAAGGTCTTTGTTGGGGACGGAACAATACTTACAAAACATATCAACACAATGGTCGTTTGTCAGGCACATCTTCATATATCTCATTGGGAGACAATGGCTTTAGTATAGTTGCACTGTTCAATCGCACAAATAGCGATAGTGATATTTACAGTGAAATGAATGATATGATGTGGAGTTTGACGAAAGACATTACAGTTCCCACACACAATTTATACGACAACGATGCTGTTATGTGGCGTGTACCCAATGCACAATACCAAGCCAAATTCGATGAAATGAAGGCAAAAGGTTATCGTCCTGCGGTTATTGAAGGTTTCACAGAAAATGGGAATGCCAATTTTGATGTAGTTTTCAGAAAAGCAGAACAAGGTTTTGTTGCTTTCCACAATTTAACAGCCGAGCAATATCAAGCTAAATTTGATGAATTGCAAAAACCAAATTACAAAGGTTGGGATTTGGCAACCATTACAAATTATGCTGTGAACGGTACAGTCTATTATGCAGGCGTTTTTGTCCAAACCAACAAGCCTAATTGGGCGGCCAAGCATCACCAAAGTGAAAACGAATTCAATGCTTCACGCCAACAATTGGTTGCACAAGGCTATAAATTGGTGCAAGGAAGTCGTACTATCTTGAATGGAAAAACGTATATTGCTTCACTTTTTTCAAAATAAATAAACAGATTTAGCGTGATACTGAGGGGGGTAAATAACAGATTTATTTACCCCTTTTTTTTAAATAATCAAAAAATCAAAAGCAATGAAAAACATGTCTTTGTTCCGTCTTTTTATCATTCCTATGCTGTTTTGCTGCGTTCATACAACTTTTGCGCAAAACATACAGAATATTCAAAACCCGCAAAACCCGCAAGGTATTATCCGCGACGAAATTATCTTTTTGGAAGGGACAACACTTCCAGCTAATGCACAAACAGCATCGCATACCCAAACCATCATTAATGGACCACCGCCCTTTGCTGTGTTCAATAGCAGCTTAAATGGCATAAGCAACCGAATCAATGCTGTTAAACCCAATCAACAAGAAACAAAATGGCAGGATCGCAGCATTGAATGGTTTCGATTGCCCAATAAATTTGATAATACTCAAGAAGGTTATATCATTCGGATTGTAGCCCCTAACTCTGGTCAAACACTCTGTCAATTTGCTTTAGGTAAAGCTAATGACCGTGCCAAAATTTATAAGAACAACGAAACCACTATTGAGTATGACCAAGAGCATAAAATCGCTACTTTGAAAGTGAACAGCAAAGCGATCTGCCTCGTTAAGTTGGAAAAAGAACAATTCATTATTCAGCTTGCTTCCTCTACACAAGCTCCTTTTGATATATTTATCAAGTCAGGTGATAAATTGTAGATTTTAAGTAGTCAAAAATAAGTTTTCGTACATTTCAAACGCCGTCTTTGGCGGCGAAAAGGACTTTGAGGAGCGAGCGATTTTTTGATTAAAATTTTGGCTTTGCCAAAATTTTAATCAAAAAATCGCTCGCTCCAATAGAAAACTTTCAAAGTACGTCTTTTGCGCGTAACGCAAATTGACAGCGTTTTGGAGTAAAAAAAGCGTCCTGCTCGGAGAGAAGCAGGACGCTGGCAATTAAAGATTTCGTTTGGAAAATTATTTCAATACGGTTATATTTCCTTTTTTAAAAAACTGCTCGCCTTTCTGACACACGCCTTTGACGTAGTAGCCATAGACATCAGGGCAGACAGGCTGACCGTTGTGTTTGCCATCCCAGCCTTCATTTCTGTCTTTGGTTACAAATACTTGCTCACCCCAGCGGTTGTAAATCACAAACTCCATAGAGGTCAAATAGTCACCGCGAACAAAAACTTTTTCGTTTGTACCATCTCCGTTTGGAGAGAAGGCGCGTGGGATGAAGACATAGGGTTCTGCACACTCTGGCACAAGTACACGCAGCTGAACTTGGGCTGTATCTTGGCAACCGAAACTATCTGTCACAGTGACGATATAAGTTGTGGTTTCCTTTGGTGATGCTGTGGTCGAGGCCGAATTTGGATTCGTAACAGTTGCTGATGGTGACCACGCATATGTAAAGCCTGTACCTGTTGGAGAAGCCAAAAGTGTTGCTAAATCGTTGATATAAATGGTTTTAACGCTGGTAGTTGCTTTGGCATCTACGGAATGTGTTTTTAAAGTAATGGTGTCTGTTAATGTACAACCATATTGGTTTCTATAAACACCAATAAGGCGACCATCTGCATTGGCGCGAATAATAGGACGTAATGAGTCATTGTTTGTAAAACCTGTAATAAGACTTGTTGGCGACCATGTCACTCTGACAATATCTCCTGCATTAAGATTCGTTACAGTGAGGGCTTTATTAATATCTGTACATAAATCAACAGTTGCTGTACGGTCAATGCGGATTGTTCGATTATTAACAACAATACTATCCACGCCAATACAACCACTTGTATCTTTACTACGCACATAATAAATACCACTACCTAAAGCAGGTGTAACAAGCAGTGTCGCACCTGTGCTTGAAACTGGGGTGAAACTGCGGTTATTTGACCACTCAAAATTAGTCAAATTGCTCGTCGCACGCAAAGTAATACGATCACTCGAACAAACCGTTGTATCTCTACCCGCATCAACGATTACTGCATCTTTATCCGATACATTGACAGTCAAAGTCACTGTATTCAAACACGTCAGACTTGTTGGCACTAAAGTTACTGTAAAAGTACCTGCATTTGTATAGGTATAACTTGGATTATTAGCGGTTGAGCCTGCTGTTGGATTAGCAGGATCGCCAAAAACCCAACGCCATTGACCCGCAAATGGGCTACTGTTGAAGAAATTGATTTTTTTCGGACCACAATCGCGTTTATACGACAAATCTGGCGTGCCTAAGTTGGGTATGGTTGACACCACAACTGAGTCTCTTTTTGTACAGCCGTAAGAGTTTGTCATGGTCACATAAATTTTTGTAAAACCTGCCAATGTGGGTGTTACACCAGTCGTTGGTATAGAATCGCCTGTTGACCACTTAAATCTTGGTGGAAAGGTTGGATTCAGATTGGTTGCTGTCACGGAAACACGTGTATTGACACAGGTGACAATCGTGTCTGGGATATCTACTCTAATATTATCAAGAGGGAAACGCAACGACAATGTATCAGTACAGCCTTCTGCTGAACGCACGACAAGACGTGCTTCGCCAAAAAATCCGCCGTATAGAATATCTGGGCTTTCCTCTGTTGAAGTCTTATTACCTGTTAATAGCCATGAGTAAGTCACACTGGCTGATTGAGCTGTTGAGTTATTGGTCAAACGCATGATGACACTATCGCGCAAACAACCTTGTGGCTGGAGCGCAAATTGTGCTTTGACAGCACCCGTGTCCACAATCTTAATATTTGACAAAGAACTTATACAACCCGAAGCATCGTTGACTGTCACAGAATATGTACCAGGACGCAAACCTGTGCGGGTTGCAGGCTGCCCTGTTCCTGTCAAATCACCCCAAGTATAAGTAAATGGAGCTGTGCCACCTGCGGGTGCTATCGCGATTTGACCATTGATTCTGCCACAAGTAGCGTTTGTTACTGAGGGGGTCGGCGCGATAGGCGAATTGGCAGTAACTGTCACTGTACCAGAAACAGCCTCACAACCTCTTGCATCTGTAATAGTCACAGTATAAGTGCCTGCTGCTAAGTTGGTGGCGGTTTGTGTTGTCTGACCATTGCTCCATTTATATGTGAGTGGTGTTTGAGCTCCTGTAACATTGGTCACAGTTGCTGAACCTGTTGCACCAACACATGCAGAAGGTGTTGTAGAAGTTGTGATAACGAAATTGCCAATAGATTTTACAGTTGTTGTAGCATTGGTCGAACAACCGTTGGCATCTTTAATAGTGACAGTGTATGTACCACCTGCTACGTTTGTGATAGACGACGTAGTTGCACCATTACTCCATAAATAGGAGTAAGGAGCTGTACCACCTGTCACTGTTGCCGTTGAGACAGAACCCGTTGACAAACCACAACTGGTTGCTGTTGAATTTAATGTTGCAGAAATAGTTGCCACAGGAGCAACGACCACTTGTTTAGATTGTTGGCAGCCTGAGCCATCGGTGATGGTGACGGTGTAAGTAGCGACACCTACATTTGAAATAGTAGCAGTTGTCGCACCGTTGCTCCATAAGTAGGCGTAGGGCGCATTACCACCCGTTACACTTGTCACCGTTGCCGAACCTGTTGGTGTCGCACAAGATGAAGCAGTAGAAGTCGTATTGATGACAAAATTTGTCGCTGTACCATTCACTTGAGCCGTAGCTACCACAGAACAGCCCGCATTGTCTGTCACTGTGACAGAGTAGCTACTGGCAGCCAAGTTTGTGGCTGTTGAAGTCGTCGCACCATTGCTCCAACGGTATGTAAATGGCGCAACACCACCTGTTGTAACGCTGACGGTTGCTGTACCTGTCGTACCATTACAAATTGTATTTGTCGAGCTGGTTGTAACTGTAAAACTGGGTAAAGCAACTACTTCCAAAACAGATCCTCTCGTACAACCTGCTGCATCTGAAACAGTTACAAAGTAAGTACCAGGAGCTAAACCTGTGATGGTGGCTGTATTGCCCCCATTGTGCCAACGATATGAATATGGTGCAACACCACCTGTCACACTCGTTACAGAAGCTGTGCCTGTCGCGGCACCGCATACTGAGGGGGTACTTGCTGTTGTCAAAACCAAATTAGAATTGGTGTTAATAGCAGCTGTGGCAACTGACGAACAACCTGTTGCATCCGTCACAGTCACTGTATAAATGCCAGCAGATAAGTTGGAAATGCTGGAAGTCGTCGCACCATTGCTCCATTGATAGGTATATGGAGCTGTGCCACCTGTCACACTTGTGATTGTAGCAGAGCCATTGGCGGCATTACAATCTGCCTTATTGGTGGTCAATGCAATTTGAGGACCATTCGTCGCTTGAACTTCCACTGAGCGAGCGATGGCACAACCTGCCGCATCGAATACAGTGACATAATACACACTCGGACGCACGTTTGAGATAGTCTGAGTTGTACCACCATTGTTCCAGGCATACGTATAAGGAGCTGTACCACCTGTTACGCCAGTAACCGTTGCCATACCTGTATTGCTCCCACAAGCAGCGGGTGATGAAGCCAGCGACAAAGTCATATTACTAGGTGCAGTGATTGCCACTCCAGATGTTCCTGTATTGCCAGCAGCATCTGTCACAGTAACAGTATAATTGCCCACTGCAAGACCTGATACTGAGGGGGTCGTCGCACCGTTACTCCAACGGTAAGAATAGGGTGCAGTACCACCCGCGATGACTGTAACGGATGCAGTCCCTGTTGCACCACCACATACTGAATTCGTCGCAGCCATTTGGAGGGCTAAACTACCTACGACTTCATGATCAGTTGTTTTAGAAGATAAAACTGATGTTTTCTCCGCCTCTTCGTTTGCAGCAGTTACACTGAATGGCAAACACACTGCACTGAAGGCTATGATAGCTAAAATGCTTGTTTTCAATATATTAAAGCGACTGTCCATGTCTTGTCTTAATTTTTTTTAACAGAATCAAGATTTGGGTAAATCTTTGTTAATCAATGATGCCAATTTCAATGAATTGACATTTTAGTTTTTATAGAAAACATTGTTCAAAATAACAATATCCTTGACAACAACTTTGCGCTCGCGCGATGCTTCGATACTATAAATAGAAGAAACATTGCTTTGGTCGTCGCTTACACTCGTATTGACTTCGCCAAAGGGCTGAACGCTGATTTTCAACTGACCACTTGTGATATATTTTTTCAAAATACCACCACTAACAGATGAGAAATGGTTTATTACGGAATTGACCCGACGGCTTGCCAATCTTTGGTTGTAAACAGCATTTGCCAAAGGTGACGCATAGCCTTCTACAATAATCTCGAGTTGGTAGCCGCGTTGCAAATAATTGCGTAAAATATTTGAAAAACCAACCAATTTATCATAGCCTCCTTTGATGTCTCTCTCAAAAAACGCATTCATTTCGTTTTGCGAACCGACAATGCCCCCAGAAGCCGCTATCATTTTGTTATAAGCACTTAAAAAGTCACGTTTACGCACAATAAATTGACGGAAAGTAGCATCATAAGTTGTTGATGTTGTTTCGCTTGTCGCAGCTCCTGCAGGTTTGTCATTGTCGAAATACAAAGTCAATGGCAAACCACTAAAAGGTGTCATATAAACTGTATCTGTTGACACGGTTTTATCCCCCTCAGTATAAGTGCTGTATTTACTCACAACACCCTCGCTATAACCTGCAACAGTACCTTTTACAAGATAATCCTTTGTCACATCTACACTATATTGATAGCCTTTACCCTTACGTTTGGCTTTTCCAAGCATTTTGTCTGTATATTGGTCGAAAAGCTCTACAGAACCTGTATTATTAATTACTTGACCTGTATAAGAGTCCACAAACACCAATTCATAACGTTTTGTCGTTACTGCCGCTTTTTTAGTAGTTAATTCTTTTGGATATTTCACACCCAATTCGTCTGTTGAGGCTTTGCTTGATTTTGATTTATTTTTTTTGAATTTTGATTTACTGTGCTCTAAGTCCACATCCCCTAAAGTTGTGTTTTTCTTAGGACGTTTGCCAAATTCATCAGAATCAAAATAAATCCCCAAGGCATCACTCAAACTATAGTTATCATTCGGGTTGTATTGGAAAACATTAATTTCTTTAATTTCGACTTTTCGTTCTTTCATCGCAGCTACACTATATACTGAAAGGCGGCGATTCTTTACATCATCACTCACACCTGTACTGGCTCTGTCTTCGCCATAAGGCTCAACACGCAAACGCAACTGACCATTTTTGATGTATTGACGGAAAACACCTCCTTGATATTTATAGAAATGGTTGATGACAGCACTCACACGGCGAGAAGTCAAAATACGGTTGTACTCTGTCTCGGCTAATGGAGATGCATAACCTTCCAAAACGATTTCCATACCATAGCCATTACTCAAATATTTTATCAATTTATTTGAGAAATCATTCAATTTATCGTATCCAAACTTGATATTGTTTTGGAAGAAATTAGATATTTCATTTGCACCACTAGCACTCACATCTTTGCTTTTTTCATAATAGCTACTCAAGTATTCACCTTGCTTAGCATAGTAAGCATTATATGTTTCGCTATAAGTGTAGATGGTTGTTTTGTCCCGAGAGCGTGGGTTGGGATGGTCATTATCATAATACAGGGTTAAAGGCAGACCACTAAATGGTGTCAAATATAAAGAATCTGAATAAGAAAACTTTGTAATCGTCGAACTCCAAGCTTCTATCACACGCGTTTTAGAATCCTTATCGTAAGTCTCCTTATGAGCCGAAATCAAATAAGATTTTCCAAACTCTATACCATCCCAAGTCATCAAATTGCCAGATAGTGTTTCAGAGGCGAGGAGTGTTTTGCCATCAGCTGTGCGGATATCCACTGTTGCACCATCAATGGCTTTGCGGTCAATTTTGTCAAAAACATAGATTTGCAAACGCAAATTGGGTTTCAACGTCAGTTTTTTCGCAACAGCAGTCATTGGCATAAAGAGCCCCTTTGTGTCAAACTCGATCGTATCGGGCATATAGCCTTTCTTTGAAGCAATCAATCGGTATTTTTTATTAGGGTCTAATGGAAATTGAAACCCATTTCCTTCCATATTGACTTCATATTTGATGGTTTCACCTGTTTCAATATCAACAAGGTCAATGCGGCAACCTTTCAATTCTTTGCCGCCTTCTGCCAAAAACGTTGATGCATCAAGTGCCACTTTAATATTCTGAACCCAAACATCACTGCAACTTTCATCTTTATCGGTTGCATCTTTTGCTCCACTGACTGTTGGACGATTAGATGCAAAAAAGTATTTCGCATTCTCAGGACTAAATGAGGCATACATATCATCGTAGCTAGAATTCATCGGATAGCCAATATTAACTGGCGTTGCGAACCCTGCTGCTGTTTTCTCTGCTTTAAAAATATCAAAACCACCTAAAGTTTTACCCCCCTCAGTAGAAAATAGTAAAATCTGAGGTCCATTGAGGAAAAACGGTGTAATATCATCTTTGTCTGTGTTGATTGCCGATAAATTGACGGGTGGATTGACCGTGCCATCTGTTTCAATATCAGCTGCCCAAATATCCATACCGCCTTTGCCATTTCTTCTATCCGACACAAAATAAAGCACATCTTTACCCTTGGCTTTGTCAAAACCAATATTGGGTTGGGTGGCTGTAAATCCTGCGATATTAATGGTAGTTGTGTCCAACAAACTCGGTTTATCCCAGCTACCATCAGCTGCTTTGGCACGCACATAAATTTTACAACCAAATGCACCATTGCCATTTTGTTCGCAAAGATTGTAGTACAAACGAGACCCCTCAGTATTGGGCGCATAGTGTGCTGTGTGGATACCCGAAATTTGAGAATTGATCGCCAATGGCATGGCTTTATCTTTCAAATTGGTAGAGTAAATATTAGTAACTGGTAAAGCCTCAGGTGATTTGAAATAGGCCGATGTGTAAAAAAAGGTTGTACCATATTGCACAGGGGCAGCATCCACAAAATTCGTATTGACTTTGTCATCTAAATGTAGTACATCATAAGGTTTCGCTTGGGTCACTTCTTTTGCCCATTTGATAGACTCTATTTCAGCTAAAGCAGCTGATTGCATTTGCCCTGGCGTTGCTGCATATTTTTCAAACAGCGTCAAGGCTGCATCGTATTTGCCAAGAATTTTTTTAATCGAAGCCAATCTGAAATCGAGCAATGGTTGTGTATTACTCAATTCTGGCTTTTTAGACATCGCCTCATAATATTTTTCTGCAACCGTGAAATGACGTGTCAAGCGAGCAGCTTCAGCTGCTTTCCAATACAAATCGCTGCGTTCAGGTTCGTCATTGAGTATGGTGAGGTAGTAGGTTAAAGCTGAATTATTATCTTTGAGTTCGACAGCTTCCTCCGCTTTATTCTGAAATTGATTCGCTGTGATAACTTGTGCATGGGTCTGATGCAACAGAAAAGCACTAAGAAAAACAAGAGCGATGTAATATTTTTTCATTTTTGTTTAGTTATATTGTAAGAGCCACGTCTAAAGAAGTCGTTTACTGCTTATATTTTCATGATTGAATATTTATGCCATACTGAGGGGGCCTATTTTTATAAATAGACAGGACAAAGCGCGCATTTTGCAGGTGGTACTTTGGCAAAAATGTAGATAAAATTAATTTCAGGACCACCTAAGCGATTGGTTGCTGTTTTGAACCCTGAAAAGTTGGAGTCGAAATTGAGACCTACTTTCCAATTGTTATAAACCAAACCAATATGAGGCGAAACTGCATCACCCGAGCGTAATGTCACACCTGCTTGCAAGGCTACTTGTTTTGTCACTTTATCAACGATGTATAATCGCCCTCCTAAGCCTCCCAAAATCTCGCGGTGCGGACCTTGCCACTGACCCATGGCATCGAGTAATAAATCGAAATGGCTGTTGATGGCAATATTAGTTGAAGCAGAAAGGCTGTAACGCATTTCGCATTTGACAGCAGGCTCGCCTTGGAAGCTTTTTTTAGGGCGATTGAGGTGAAAAACACCTAGACCCACATCTAAACCTGAGCGTTTGCCTGGTGCTTGACGGTGGTAGTTGCCCCCGATTGACACATCTGGGTAGAAAATCGTCTGGTCAAACACTGTTGCGTCAGCTGTGACGATATTCGGGTCGAAGCGTTTTTCATAGTATTGGTCATCCCAAGTCAAGTCACCTGTTTTGAACGCTCGTTGGGCAATACCTAATGAAAGACCACCGCTCAAGAAGTCTTTCTGAGTCAACGCCTTCATGTACGAACCGCTGAGATAGACACTCGTGTTGTTAAGTTTGGACCAACCAGCATTGTCATGGCTCAAAAATGCGCCAACACGAAATGGAGAGAATGTCGGATTTTTTTTATTAGCCACTTTCATGTCGAAAGAGCCTGAAATAGTCAGATATGAGACAGGTACGCCCTGCCACTGACTACGGAAGTTGCCCGTTGCTCGGTAATCGCCATTGAAAACGCCTGTCAAGCCAGGATTGACATTGAGTGGCGAAAAGCCGAAGTTGGTATAATGAATATCCTGAGCCTCTGTTGTAATCGGCAAACTCACGAGAGCAAACAAGACAAATAGATAAGAGTAGAGATGTTTCTTCACAGTGAAAGACGTTTTGGATGTTTTCTGAAAATTCTTAAATATAGCTATATAATAAATTTTGACCACAACCCATATAATGAGTCTGTCAAAACCTTAATTTCGAGTAAATTTAATGCAATCAATTTTATTCAACAAAGATTATTATTTAAAATAAAAAAAAATGTAAATCTTATTGTAAAAACAATTTGCATGCAAGTAGTGGGAGATAGAATGTCCATAGAAATATTGCAAAATCCGTTTTGGTAGAACAAAGATTCATATATTTATTCAATAAATGCAAGTCACAAAGCAAAAAAATTTTTTGCATAAAAAAAATACATAATATGTGACATCTATTTTTCCCCTTTCTATTACAAAAAGCATTCCACATTTATGGTATTATTCAGATTTTCAGACTTTTATCTATAAAAAAATGGCTAACATTGCATTTTGCGAATGTTAGCCATCTATGTTTGTGACATCAAATCGAGTTTTATTTTTATATCATTAATTACTCTGAAAGACCGAAATCAGTTTGTCAAACATTCGTTCTACGAATCGTCGTTCTTCTGTTATAATTTCTGCCGAGCCTAACATTTGCTGGTCAAATTTTAAGTCAAATCCTCTACTTGTTTTCAGCCTATTAGGTAAAGCGACACGTACCGAAATTGTTCTGTTATCGCGTGGTAGTAATGCTTTCGACAATACGACACCTTGTACAAATCCAAACCTATCATATGGGTACGAATCGAACTTCATCACCACTCGTTGACCTTCTCTCACCTTACCTGAACCCGCCAAAGGCAGTTCAACCATGCCTATGATACTCGAACCTGCTGGAGGCACAATCGCCATCACTGTCGCTCCTTCTCTGATATTTTGATTTTCTGCCCAATAGTTGTTAAAAAACGAAACACGACCATCCGATGGTGCTGCCAACAGATACGTTTGTTTCCATTTTTGAATCGCACTTTTTAGTTGATTCAAAGACTCAATCAATCCTACATATTTAGTTGTATTACTTTCTTTGTTCTGTTGTTGTACATCCAATATACTCTTGCGAACGCCCAAAATCTGACCATTCAGTTGTTCAACAGTGCTTTTTATATTTTTCAAATCTTGCTCGTAGCGGTATTCTTCTTTTTTAGCATCTTCTAAGTCATTGCGCGAAATCACGTTTTGCATATACAGTTTTTGTTTCTCCGTAAAACGACTTTTGGCTAATTGCAAGTTCTTTTCAGCTGTTGAGAGTTTGTCTTTTTCGGTTTTAATGAGTTTTCCATAATTCTTAATTTGCGATTCGTATTGTCCAACTGTTTGCGAGACAAAGTCTTCTTCTTTCTTAAATTGTAATTCTTTCAAGATCTGCGCAAAGGCAGAATAATTAAGTTGCAATTCACCTAAATTATAACCCAAATCTGCTTTAAAAGCAGCAACTACTGAGGGGGTCATTGCTTCTAAATCTGCCATCCTTTTTTCCAAATCCAAAACATCTTGGTAATTTGCAGAACTCTGTAAAACCACCAATAAATCACCCGCATGAACTGTGTCATTTTCTTTTACCAACAATTTTGACAAATAACCCGTCGTGCGGGCAACCACAGCCACAGGTGGCATTTCTGTTGTAACAGAAACAGGTGCATGTATCAAATCAGGATATTTAATAATCCATCCGACCAAAAACAATAAGGCAATGCCCACCAGCACCACCGTTGTTCCCCAGCGTATAATCCACGAAGGTGGTGTGCCGAGTATTTCTTGCACATCTTCGTGTCGGAGTTCTATTTTGTCGTGTTCTTCCATATTTTTCTGTTCTTACTAAAACGATGAGAATAAATGACACCCATTTAAAATCAATAGTTCGGTCATTTTTTAGCTAACAAACGGCGGCGCCACCTCCTGAAAGTCTTTTCCGCCACCATAGGAAGTGTCATTTACGCTTAAAAACCACCAACATATTGTAAAATTGTAATGTATTGACGTTCAAAGGCTTTAAACACAAACAATCTTCAATCATAATTCAATGAGTTTAAACCCCCAGTTCCAATTGATTTTTCACCAAATTGTAATATGCCCCCCTCAGTAAAGTCAGCTCTGAATGCGTCCCTTCTTCGATGATTTCGCCTTTCTCCAACACAATAATTTTATCCGCATTGCGCACCGTCGAGAGTCTATGCGCGACCACAACCACCGTCCGTCCAGCTAAAAACTCATTCAGATTGTCCATGATAATCAATTCATTATACGAATCCAAGGCATTCGTTGCCTCATCAAAAAAAACATAATCAGGATTTTTGTAAACAGCTCTTGCTATCAACAAACGCTGCTTTTGACCCTGCGAAAGACCTACCCCATCATCGCCAATTTTGGTATTGTAGCCCAAAGGTAGTGAATCAATGTACGATTGAATATTGGCAATTTTTACTGCCTGTAGAAGCCTCCTTTTATCAATAATATCCTCACCCAAAGCGATGTTTTTGGCTATGGTTTCCGAAAAAATAAAACCATCTTGTAGCACCACCCCACAACGGTCGCGCCAAACGCGATGCGCAATATTATTCAACGACACATCCCCCAAACGAACCGCCCCCTCAGTAGGTTGATAGAAATTGAGCAAAAGTTTCAGTATCGTCGTCTTTCCAGAGCCACTCCCGCCTACAATCGCCACCGTTTTGCCTCTCGGTATGTGCAAATCAATACCTTTCAACACCATCGGTGAATGTTGGCTACCATATCGAAAACGTACATTTTCCAAAATCAAATCACCGTTGGGCGGCAGAGCATTGAGGCGTGGTTGCGAGCCATCTTCGTCCTCTTTGGAATGAATCTCGTTGAGTCGTTCGAGCGAAATTTTAGCATCTTGTGCCGCTTGTATGAAGTGAATCAACTGTTCTAAAGGCGCATTCAACTGTCCGATAATGTACTCAATCGCAACCATCGAACCAATCGAAAGTTGCCCTTCTACCACCGCTTTGGCGGCTAAAAAAGTGATGAGAATGTTTTTGAACTCATTGAAAAAAAATGCACCCGCTCGCTGATATTGCTCCAAAGCCAAATACGAAATCGAAACCCGATACAATTTGGCTTGTATGCGCTCCCATTGCCAACGTTTTTGCTTTTCGGCATTGTGCAATTTTATTTCTTGCATACCATAAATGAGCTGAATCAACGAACTTTGATTTTCGCTCATCTGGTCGAAGCGTTTGTAGTCCAGTTCTTTTCTTTTTCGTAGAAACAAAGTAATCCACGCCACATAAAAAGCTGTGAACATGAAATAAATACCAAAAATGGACATATTGAAAAACGCCAGCACTACACCAAAAACGACAAAATTAATCATCGAAAACAGCGTAACCAAAGTGCTGGAGGTCAAAAACTGTTCGACACGATGATTGTCATTGATGCGCTGCAAGAGGTCGCCTGTGAGTTTTGAATCAAAAAAACGAACAGGCAATTTCATCAGTTTTATCAAAAAATCTGACACCAATGAAATATTGACCCGCGTACCGATGTGTAATAAAATCCACCCACGAATGAACTCCACTGAAGCCTGAGAAAAGAAAACGATGACCTGACCCAACAAAACCAATTTGATAAAACCCAAATTACTGGTCGAAATGCCCACATCCACGACGGCTTGCATCAAAAAAGGCATAATCAACTGCAAAAACGAACCCAACAACATGCCCAAAAGCAGTTGTATAAGGAGTTTTTTGAATCGAAAAAGGTAGGTAAAAAGGAAACGGAAGCCCGATTTGTCTGTTTTTTCGCCCTCACGTTCAAAAAACTCAGGCGTTGTTTCGAGCAAGAGTAAAATACCATGAGGCTCGCCATTGATGATGTCAGAAGCCCATCCATCTAAAAATTCGTCGCGAGTAAGTTTGTATTTGCCCGAGGCGGGGTCGGCCACCCGCACATACTGAGGGGTCACTTCGTAAACCACCATAAAGTGTTGTTGCCGCCAATGCACAATCATTGGCAAAGGTAGCCCTTCGACCAAACGCTTCCAACTCACTTTGGCAGCGAGTGTATTCATGCCAATTTTTTCAGCTGCATCGGCAATGTCAATCAAAGCCACGCCGTCCTTGCCTATAAATGTCAGTTCACGTAAAAACTCAAGCGAATAGAACCGCCCGTGAAAACGCGCTATCATTCGTAAGCAAGTGGCACCGCAATCCATCGCATCGTGCTGCTTGTAAAAAGGAAATTTCTTTGACATAGATTCGTAAAGTCGTACCAAAGGGTATGGCAATGAGTTTGTTTTTAACGTAAACTTTTCCTCTTTTAAAAATTTTAGTAGCCTATTGAATCAATAGGCTACCCAAAATTTTACCCAATTCGCATTGGGTTAGAGATGATGTTTTCCTCATAGAGCTTGTTGAGTTCCCCACGAACCGATTCAGAACGCATCGAACAAAGTTGCTAACAGTAAAAACCAATAAAACAATGTTTTTACTGCATTAACAGGTTCAAATTATTCTATTTGAATACAATTCAAGAATGATACCACAAAGAATTTATGTTCAGTTTAAGATGAGACTATTTAGAAAGCGGTTGTATTTGTTGGGTATTCGGCTTGCTTTTTTTTAATCGTGCCAAAACTGTGCCGTTTTCTCAAAAAAATAAGCCTCAAAGAGTCAAAAGACGCTTTAAGGCTTATTTTTCAATAAAAATACCGTGTGTGGGTTATTTTACACCCCTCAGTATTTTTACATAATTCCTAGTAATTTGGCATATTTCATCATTTCACTCGGGTTCGAGATTTTTATTTTACCCATCATCACGGCCATCATCGCATTTTCTTTGCCACTAACAACGTTCATCAGTGTCTCTGATTTGGCAGAAATAGCACATTTAGCCTCTCCTACCAACCCATCCAATAAGTCCAATTTTCCATTCGCAATGCGCAAGGTTTTTTGTAAACCGCCTTTATCAAGGTCAAAATGAAATGTCGTTTCTACGCCTATTAAGGCTTCAGGTGAAATTTTTGCAGGTAAGCCTGCGAGAAATTCTTGAGCTGTCATTTTGTAATTTTTTTATTTTGAAATGATTTGATTGTCTTGTTTTATAAAAAATGTTACTGATTATTCATCCAAGCCAAAGTATAGTTCAGAACCTCTGATTTTTCGGGGTCATTATGGATTTCGTGATACAATCCCTCCCATTTTTTATATGTCGTATTTGAAACCCGTTGCGAAAACGTCTCGCTGGCAGGTTGTGAGGTTATCAAATCCCCAGAACCATGTAAAATCAGCGTCGGGATAGGCATACCTTTTTTATATGTATTCAAAAACGCTGCCGAATCTGTCATTGCCATGCCTGCTGCAGCTGTAATTTTGCTATGCACCAACGGGTCGTTCTTGTAAGCCGCCACCACCGATTTGTCGCGAGAGATATGATCAGCATTTAGACCTGAATCTTGTGTAAAAGTCGGGAAAATAGAGCGCATGATTTTCCCCAAAGTTATCATAATAGGTTTAGGTTCAAACGCCAACCGAATCCATGGCCCCGTTGCAACTACACCTTTCAACACTGTGGGTTGCCGACTGATGACATAATTTAATACCAAATTGCCACCCATTGAGTGACCATACAGAAACATCGGTACTTTATCTAAACGCTGTTGAGTATCAGTCAAAAAAGCGTCAATATCTTCTAAATAACATTCAAAACGAGGAGCATGACCTCGCTTCCCACCCGATTTACCATGTCCTCGGTTGTCCATTGCAACAACAGCATAACCATTTTTATTGAAGAAATCAGCGACATGCGTATATCGCCCACCATGCTCACCAAAACCATGCACGATGCAGACAATGCCTTTATACTGAGGGGGTATATGTTCCCGCACTTGAAGGGAAAGACCATCTTTCGATGTTAAGTTTTTTATTTGTTCTGCCATCTTTTTAGATTTTCGTCAAAGATAGAAAAAGAGTTTATTTTCCTAAATATTCATAAAAAAAAGCTGTCACTTATTCAATGGCAGCTTAAACAAAACAAATAAACACAAAAACTATATTCTTTATTTCTTAACTTCCGACTTAGTTGCCAGATATTCTTTGTCCTTCGATGAGAACTCAAACGTACGTGTAATATGCTCCAGTCTGTCTGTCCATTTTTTCCATGTTGTTACCACTTTGACTTTAGATAAATCAGCACCTTGCAACATCGTTTTCAAATCGTATTGATAAAAATTGACCGTACTTTGAGATGCAGCATACATCATGCGCGCATCGTTGAACAACAAACGACCTTCCGAATCATACACATCAATCAAAAAATCACCTTTTGCTTTTTCCATTCGTTCGTTCACAACTATCAATTTGAAGGTGTCTTTATCAATTGCATAATGCCATTTTACGTCTTTTTCAATCGTTTTTTTAGCGGGTTGAACATGAGCAACGGGCTTAGTTATTTGATTATCAATACCTTGCGAACCATCAAAGAGTAACTCAACTGACTTTAGACCAAACGAGCAAGATTCAGCAGGTGCATCGCTCTGTTTTCTTTTAGTAAAAACATCTTGATTCAATACTGCCGAAAAGTAGATACGCAAAACATTATCCTTCTTTTTTACGATTGATGTCACGTCAGTTGTCCAAACCTTTTCGACATCATTCGTTTTAACAACAAAATAATCGTTCAGAAAAACACCAGCATAGGTATCTACCCCCCTCAGTATCAAATCTATTTTGGAAGATTCTATTTCTTTTTCTGTCATATCAAAATGTTGCTCAAATATCCAATCTGTATTTTGCACCCAATCTAGCCTATGACTGTTCTGTGCAGTCAAAACCTCTTCTACAACATTGTTTTGTACCAAAGTTTTCAGTAAAGACGTTGGTAAACTCGTCTTATAGCCATGTTGATGGATGTTTTGACCCAAAACAGCAGCATTAGGTGGCGTTAAAAGTGTCGTTGGAAATACATGCCAATGATTTTTGAGCAACCGAGCGGTATTATTTTGTGCTTGAACGACTGTAAATAAGAAATTTGATAGTAAGAAAAAAAGGATTCGTTTCGTCATAATCTATTGATGGTTTGAGCAGAAGAAAGTATTACTATCATTTACGACAAAGATACACAGTTAGTTTTCTTACAATTAAAAAAAAGTGATTTTCTAAGCATTTATTTGGGTTTCATCAACAAAACTTACGACATTCCACATCATAATAGCAGAATTTGTGGAGACAATAACCATATTTTGAAGATAGCTCGTATTATTGCATGTTATACCACATCACCTACTTTGATTCTATATAAAAAACATCAGAATATGAAAAATGCACCCCTCAGTATCACTGAGCTATTTCTCATCGAAGCCATCCTTTACATTGCTTTGTGGCTCTGGAACGAATATGTTGCCACCATCCTCACTCTGTCGTTCTCGGCTATCGCTTTATTCATCTTAGTCATTTCGTTGATTTCAGAGCTCATCGAAAGGTCGAAAGTGCCACGCTGGTATTTCAGTTATATGCTCATCTCAATCCTAACGCCTTTGGTCATTGGCGCATTTTTTTATGTTCTAAATAAAGGTGATTTCGGTTGGATGAGCAAATAGCCCGCAGATATGCCAATAGATACAATCCCTTCCAAAGCAAGTTAGGAGTAAAGCAGAACGAGTCAGGAGTAGAGCAGAACGAATCAGGAGTAAGACAGAACGAGTCAGGAGTAGAACAGAACGAATCAGGAGTAGAGCAGAACGAGTCAGGAGTGGAACGGAACGAATCAGGAGTAGAACAGAACGAATCAGGAGTAAGACAGAACGAGTCAGGAGTAGAGCAGAACAACTCAGGAGTAAGACAGAACGAGTCAGGAGTAGAGCAGAACAACTCAGGAGTAGAACAGAATGGAGGGTGAGAAGAACGTATCGAATTAAAATTTATCTACTTTTCAGAATTGGAAATAAATAACCCCTCAGTATCGAAGGATTAGTTCGCCTCTAAATCCAATTTAACCTTTTGGATATATTCAACACCAACGCCTACGAGCAGAGCAATTTTTTCCACTGTAAAATCCGTATTGAGGAGTAGATTTCTGGTAAATTCTAAGTTTTTTTGGACTTCTTTCTCCAAAGAACCTTCGATTTTGCCTTTCTCTATACCTTTTTCGATACCCTGTTCGATACATTTCTCAATACCAATTTGAGTACCTTTTTCAGTTCCTTTTAGGTACAAAGTGTCCGATTCATAATCAAAATGGATGGGCATTTCTTCAGTTATTTTTATTGTTAAACCTTCAATTTTTCTTAAACGCGACAACATGACGAGTTGATTGATGTATTTTTTCAAAACCCGTTTGTTGCGCACTTGTTTTTTTAAGTTGAGAATGATTTTTCTCAAAACAGTTTCTGCTTCTTCGGGCGGATAATTGGCTAAAACGGCTACCAAAATCACCTCTGGGGCTTGCGCTTTGGGGCGTGTTTGTTTTTTTGCCATTTTCTCAAATAGTATGGTTGAAACGAGATGTTTGTTTTAGCAAAAATAGTGTACCTCAATCGAAAATACAATTGTTTAACAAAAATTCGTTGAGACAAAATCATCAAAAGAAGTAGCGACAAAAGACTTCTATAAAAAATTTGACTCGAAAAACAAAGTAAAAAAGTCAAATTTCATTTATCGAGTTTGACTATTCTAAAAAATGACTTAACTTTGTGCCATAAATCCACTCTTTTTATCTCACGACTAAAAACCAATTAATTATGATAGAACAGGTCTTAACAGCTCAAGCCCCCCTCAGTAAAACCCAGATAGCCATCGAAAAAGAACACCAATATGGTGCGCACAACTACCACCCGCTGCCCGTCGTGTTGGAGCGTGGCGAAGGCGTTTTTGTCTGGGATGTTGAAGGGAAACGATACTTCGATTTCTTGTCGGCTTATTCAGCTGTTAACCAAGGACATTGCCATCCAAGCATTATTGATGCTTTGACCAAACAAGCGGCTCAATTGACCTTGACTTCGCGGGCTTTCCACAGCAATCTGTTGGGCGAATTTGAAGAATACATCACCCAATTGTTTGGTTTCGACAAAGTTCTGTTGATGAACTCAGGCGCAGAAGCCGTCGAAACGGCTATGAAACTCTGCCGCAAATGGGCTTACAAAGTCAAAGGTGTGCCAGAAGGACAAGCTAAGATTGTGTTCGCCAAAGGTAATTTTCATGGCAGAACCTTGTCCATCGTTTCAGCTTCGACTGACCCGACGAGCCGCATGGGTTTTGGGCCGTTCATGGGGGGCATTGAAGTAGTGGAATACAATAATGTCGCTGCTTTGGAAAAGGCTTTGGCTTCCGATCCACACATTGCGGGCTTCATTGTCGAGCCGATTCAGGGTGAGGCAGGTGTAGTCGTCCCTGATGCCAACTATTTGCCTATGGTTGAGCAACTTTGTAAAGAATATAATGTGCTTTTTGTTGCCGATGAGATACAAACTGGTATCGCGCGCACAGGTCGTATGCTCGCCACGCAAGGCGACGAGGACACCCCCTCAGTAAAACCCGATATTTTGATACTCGGCAAAGCCGTTTCGGGCGGCGTGTATCCTGTATCGGCTGTTTTGGCGAATGATGAAATCATGCTCACCATCAAGCCAGGGGAACATGGCTCTACTTATGGCGGCAATCCTCTCGCTTGCGCTGTCGCAAAAGCGGCATTGCAAGTGGTGATTGATGAAAAATTGGCTGAAAATGCCGACAAAATGGGTAAAATATTCCGTCAAGGTTTGAATGACATCGCGACGCGCAACCGTCTCATCACTTTGGTGCGGGGCAAAGGGCTGTTGAATGCCATCGTGGTGGATACTTCCGAAGATTCTGATTTGGCTTGGGACATTTGCTTGAAGTTCCGTGACAATGGTCTTTTGGCAAAGCCTACTCATGGCAATAAAATCCGCCTCGCGCCACCTCTCGTCATCACTGAAAGTCAAATCCAAGAGTGTTTGACCATCATTGAACAGTCTCTCAATACGTTTTTATAATTTTTAATCTCCGATTGCATAGATTTTCGGACTCGCAGCTCGTCTCTTTCCACATCCATGAAGAACACAAGCCGTTGGTCCGAAAGTCTATACATTCCCAAGATGCCTATCTCGCCAACCTATGTTCGACATCAACCAAATCCGTAAAGATACACCCGCCTCTCAGCAACTCATTCACTTCAACAATGCGGGTGCGTCACTCAATCCGAGTGTTGTTATTCAAAAAGTAAAAGACTATTTAGACCTTGAAGCCCAAATCGGCGGCTACGAAGTAGAGCGTTTGCACCAAAACGACATCAAGGCGTTTTATACCGAAATGGCGCGACTCATCCACGCAGAGCCGCACAATATCGCTTTTGCTACGAGTTGTACCGATGCGTATGCCCGCGCCTTGTCTTCGATGCCTTTCAAAAGCGGTGACGTGATTCTGACTTCTGACGACGACTATGCGTCCAACCAATTGTGCTTTCTGTCCTTGCAAAATCGCGTGGGTGTGCGTGTGGTCAGAGCTAAAAATTTTGATAATGGCGATATGGATGTCGCTGATGTCGAGCGCATTATCAAAACGGAACACCCCTCAGTAGTGGCCATCACCCACATCCCTACCAGTTCGGGGAAGATGCAACCTGTGGCAGAGATTGGTCAACTGTGCCGCCAATACGATGTCTGGTACTTGGTGGACGCTTGCCAGTCCATCGGACAAATGCCTATTGATGTGCAGAGCATCGGTTGTGATTTTTTGACGGCGACAGGGCGCAAATTCTTGCGTGCGCCACGCGGAACGGGCTTTTTGTTTGTATCGGATAAGGCTTTGGAGGCTGGTTTTTCGCCTTTGTACTTCGACAATCACTCTGGCAATTGGACTGGAAAAGACAGCTACACCATGCAAGCCTCTGCCTTGCGGTTTGAACTCTACGAACGCTCTTTGGCAACGGTTCTGGGCATCACTGAAGCGGTGCGCTATGCTTGTGCGATTGGTTTGGACAATATTTGGGCGTACAATCAGGACTTGGCGCAATATTTCCGTCAAGAGTTGCAAAATACTGAGGGGGTCACATTGTACGACGAAGGCTCTCAGTTGTGCAATATCATTACGTTCCGAATGGGTCACAAGCCGCTCGAAGTCATACAATCCGCTTTGAATGCAGCACGCATCAATCATTCTGTCACAATGAAAAAGATGGCTCAGATTGATTTTGACCGCAAAGGGATTGACTGGGCTTTGCGTTTTTCGCCTCATTATTATAATACGAAGGAAGAGGTGGATAAGGTGATTGAAGTCTTGAGAGCTATTTAGGCGGATGCTATTGTCTTTCAAGCTTTTTCAATAGCATGATGAAGCATTGAAAAGCATCTAAAACAAAGGAGTATATGTAGAACATACATTTATAATGCCTTTAGGCATGGTATTTTGGTAGAAAAGAATTCAGTAGGTCGTTATTTTCATTTCAATCATATAATTTATCAAATCATGGAAAACATCGAAATAAAAAAAGCAACTCTAAACGATATTGAACAACTGCAACAGATTGGCAGACAAACCTTTTTTGAAACATTTGCAGCCACTAATACGGAAGAAAATATGTCAAAATATTTAGACGAAGGCTTTTCATTAGAAAAGCTGGCGGCTGAATTGAACGACAAAAGTTCTGAGTTTTATTTTGCACTTATAAATGATGAGGTTATAGGTTATTTGAAACTGAACTTTGGACAATCGCAGACAGAACTAAAGGATGACAAAGCTCTTGAAATCGAGCGTATCTATGTCTTGAAAGCATTTCACGGACAAAAAGTAGGTCAATTGCTGTACGACAAAGCCATTCAAGTGGCTAAACAGATGTCTGTTAACTATATATGGTTAGGTGTATGGGAGGAAAACCCGCGAGCCATCCGTTTCTACAAGAAAAATGGGTTCGTGGAGTTTGATAAACATATCTTCAAACTAGGTGACGACGAACAAACCGATATTATGATGAAATTGAAACTTTAAAATAAAACCAACAACATGAAATCCATTAAACTCATCAAGAACCGTTCAGATATTGGCGCAGGCACACGGGGTGCTGATATGGGCATTGATGCCATCGAAATAGCCGCTATCAACAAGGGCAACGACTATTTCAACCGTTTCGACTTTGAGGATGTGAAGACGCACAACGAGTCCATATATAATATGGTGCGCAATTCATTCGCCAAGCGGATTGAGGATGTGTATGAACAATGCGCACGGGTGTGCAAATCCGTGAAAAAGACACTGGAAGACCATGAATTTCCTCTCGTTTTAGCAGGCGACCACTCTTCGGCTTTGGGTACGATGAGTGGCATCAAGGCGGCGTTTCCTGACAAGACTTTGGGCGTGATATGGATAGATGCGCACGCCGACCTGCACTCGCCCTACACCTCGCCTTCGGGCAATGTGCATGGTATGCCCGTAGCCGCAGCGATTGGACACGACAATCTGGATTGCCAAATCAATGAGGTCGGACGACCAACTGAGAAGTTCTGGAAGGCGATGAAACACTTGGGCAACAAAGGCCCCAAGGTGTTGCCGCATCACGTGGTCTATTTTGGGGTGCGCGATACCGAAGAACCCGAAGACCGACAAATGCACCGACTCAATATGCGCAACTATAAGGTCGCCGAAGTCCGCTATCGGGGTTTGGAAGCCTGTGTGGATGAAGTCCTCGATATACTGAGGGGGTGCGATATGCTCTATATTTCGTTCGATGTGGACAGTATGGATTGCGATATGATTTCGCGGGGAACGGGTACACCTGTGCCGAAAGGTTTTGACCCCAACGAAATTATGGCTATCATCAATCGCCTTGTGGCATCGGGCAAGGTGGTGTGCATCGAGTTTGTAGAAGTCAATCCGCTACTCGATTTGAAAGGGAACAAAATGGCGGAAACCGCTTTCGAGATTTTGGACAATATTACTGAGGGGGTGCTGAAGCAACTGTGAGGACTGCGAAAAAGAGTGAAAAAGGGCTTTTGAGGTGTCATGCCTAAGTTTAATGCGATTTATTTATAAAAAAAATATCTATACGTATTGACACGACATAACAAAACTCATATATTTGTAAATCTTTACCTGAAAAAATATATGCTCATATCTATTCAGTTAAAGGCTCAAAACAATTTTTATCACTCATAAAACCGCATTTAGTCCAATGCATACAGAACTTCTTCCGAACTACGTGTCCGAACCCATTTCCAGCACTGCCAAAACAGAGTTCGAGACCTTGACAGAGCAAGCGCGCAGTCTCTACCCAAAAACACCCATTCTCGACGAGACGACTTACAAAGTTTTAGACAAAATGGGCCCTACTAAACGGGTTGAGTACGATGCTAAAATGCCCATCTTCAAAAAGCACAAGCCTAAACTCTCTGAACCCCTCAGTATCGAGACCGCTGAGAACTGTATCGCCATCGGCGACGGGGCTATGGCGGCCGCTTTGAAGCTCAAAGAAGAGGCTGCCAACTTGCAGCGACTCGCCGTCATCTCCTACGCACAAGGCTACAACATGTTGAAGTGCATGGAGGAGGACAACGACATCTCGGCAAGCCGCAAAAACGAAACTTCTATCGCTGTGCGCACCGAAATCAATGCCATTGACAAAAAGAAATTGGCAGCATTGGCAGCGGAAAAAGCCCGCATCGAGAATCTGGCAAACAAAATTGCCGAAGAAAAGATAAGCAAGAACACCGATAAGGACTCTTAACAAGACTTTGGTTGCACCAAGGCGAGGCGTAAAAACCCTCGCCTTTCTTTTTTCAAGACCGTCAACAGGTGTTTTGGCATATCGCAACTCTTCTGCAAAGGGTACGCAGAGGTGTTTGGGTATATCGCTATACCATTTTTGTGGTATGCGGATATGTGTTTTAGTATCTCGCGACCCTTCTACAAAGGGTACGTGGAGGTGTTTTGGTATGTTGTGACCCCTCTGCAAAGGGTGCGTGGAGGTGTTTGGATATGTGTGAGCTATTGAGAAGGTGCTTGGAGACACCTTCTCAATGGGTTGTATGTAATATTTTAACCCCTTCGGGAACTTTTTGACCTCCTCAGTAGTTATACCCCACAAATCGAAAAGATATTTTTTCACTAAAAAACGAAGCAAATGCGTCTTAATTCATTCATAAACTGCCAGAATCTCCCCAGTACAAGGTGCGAGGGAGCATCAAACGTGAGCCAATACGGCTTGCGAAGGGGCATTTCGATGGATTAAAGACAGCGTTTGAATCAATACGGTCTTGAACGTTCTCCAAAAACCCGATATGCGTCCCTGTGTATCGGGTTTTTCATTGTCCCGAATACTTCTCATTCTTTCATTTTTAATTGAAAAAAAGTATTTTAGTCATGAGCAGAGACCGTAAAGCGGCACGACGCGAACGTGCCGAGCAACTCGCCGCCACAGAACGACTGTACCAACTCTTGAGAGAGATGAAACCTTATCGGTCGAACCCTAAGATGCGCTTGGCACAGGTGTTCGACAACCCCAGCAACACCACTTCTAAGCCTTTCGACAATTTAGCTTTGATGATTAGGCAGTTCAAAAACGATAGGGTTAAGGGTTTTTCGGAAGTCAAATTGCGCCGTTTGTGCGAAGTTTTGGTGGACAAAAACTTATTGACATTCTTTGAAGACCCCGATTTACTGAGGGGGGTGTTTATGGTATCCATTCACCTGTCGAAGGTCATCCGCAACATCGAAGATTGGAAGCCTAAATCCCACAATCGGGTGCGCCAACTCTCCGAAATGGTGCATTACCTGTTTGCGCAATACCCGATGCCTCGTTTTTTCGACTCCGCCTACTCGTTGAAAGACCCGCTGTATTTGGCGTGGTTCATCCATGTGGCGCAGGGCAAAAGTGTACGGAAGTTCAAGCAGTTGCCCGTACCGATGACGACCAAAATGGCGCATATTTTCATGCAGACACCCCCTCAGTATTCGGTGATTGAGGCGATACGCTATGCACAAATCATCGCCAATGGCGGCGACGGGCATCTGGTGAATGCGGTGATTGCGTCTCGAATGGTTGAAGATTTTGAAAACAATGCGTTCTGGGAGACTGTGTTTCGTTTTTTTATTCAAAATCCGATGTTGGACAAAGCGGAAGTCGCTCCGCTGATTGATTACATCCATCACGTCAGGTTTGTACTGCGTCCAACACCTGAATTTACGATGAAAGGCCGCACACCAGCGGTGTTGTTGCGCCAAATGCACGCTTGGCACGAGGGTTTGAATCGCCAAAACCGCCAGTTGGGCAAGTATTCAGACGACTCAAAATGGGTCGGTCTGCCCATGCGAGACTTTGTTTATGAAGAAGGAACGGATGAATCGAAGCGTAAAAAATACACGATTGTCCAATTGAGGAGTGCCAAGGCTCTGCTGGAAGAAGGGTCGGCGATGCACCACTGTGTGTTCTCTTACACGCACTCTTGCATGAGCGGTCGCACCTCTATTTGGTCTTTGAAGGAGGAATTGTACGGCAATGTTTCACGCCTGTTGACCATCGAAATGAACAATGCCGAGCGTATGGTGGTGCAAGTGCGCGGCAAATACAACCGCTACCCAACAGAACAAGAGATGAAAGTGGTGGACAGATGGATGGCGAAGGAGTTGATTAAAATTTCAAAATGGGCTGCCCTTATTTAGTTGGGCTGTTGGGCAGGTATTAGGATTGGCAAAAGAATTAGGGAAACCGTCTGGCTTCCCTAATTCTTGCCTATCGTGGTGTAGCACATGTGATAGAACAATTGGCTACTGCGTTTTTACGAATTGCTGCACACCATACGTCTTCTCTGAACTCATTTTCACAAAATAGACACCGTTGGGTAAGTCTTGAGTCGGAACGAGCCATTGGTTCTCCCCTTTTGCGAAGCGTTGTTGCGTCACCACATTTTTGAGCATCACGCCTTTATAGTCGAATAGCTGAATGGTCAAAGCGTCGTCATTGTCTAAGTTGAAACGCAGTGTCACATCCGTAGCCGTCGGATTCGGGAACACAGAAAGGGTCGTTTTACTGAGGGGGAGGTCTTCGACATCCGTTGTAGGTGTTTCGAGAACCAAATTCTCATCGCCCGCTTGGTATGCCAAGAACGAGAAGTATATCAACATCATCTCATCCGTTGTGGCTTCGCCTAATGTCACCACTTTGGGTGGGTTGTTGGGGTTGTTGACATTGTTGATGGTGTTGTCGTAAGTGGCTTCGCATTGCAAACGGCTCAGTCGAGGCAGTTTTATCGCCTTTTTGAACAGATAAGAACCCTGCCAATGGAAGTCCCAGTTGTCAATTTTTATCAATTTGATGGTGTCGCCAGTCGGTGGATTCGCCCACGACTTGATATTTTTACCCAACAAGTGCATGTGCGGGGCCACGCTGATGACGGTGGCATCCAACAAGTTATTGGTATAAGACGCATAAAACGTCTTGACGGTGTTGGCAGGAATCACCAAAGGGCCGTTGGTCAAGCTGGTCGAGTGGTTGAGTATCGGTTGGATATAGACCTCGCGCAACGGTGCCGTGGTGGTGCGCAAACGCAACATCGTGGAGTCCGTTTTGCCTGCCGAACTCGGTGCATAGTGAATCTGAATAATGATATTGGCATTGGCTTTCAAGCGAACACCCATGCCCACAGGATAAATCTGAGGTTGCGAACCCGGTACCCAAGCCCCAATCAACGTTGCCGAGCTACTGCCCACGCCGCCAAAGCTGGTGTACCCTGGCTCAGGGTCAGCCGCATCGAGGTCGAAACACTTGTTCGACTGGTCAGCAAATATCAAGATGTGGTGAACAATCGTCCCGTTCCCTGGCAAACATTCCAAACCTGTAATGAAGTTATCCACGGAGACATTGGAGCGCAAAGGAAAACACCGATAGACATCAGAATTGCTCGAAACCGTGTATTTCGGAATACGCTGCGTCCATGTCGGGTTTGAGATAGCAGGGCCATCCGTATAAACAGGTGGCGTAGGTGCTGTGGCGAGGTTGCCAGAAGGTGCATCGGCATTCGCCCAGTCAATCAGGGCCTTTTTATCTGCGGCAGACAAGGCACGCGCGTACGCCAATTCGCTGTATTTGGGGTCAGGTGGCCAAGGTGGCATGTGACCCGATTGGACAGCATTGCGAATGGAAGTCTTGACATTAGCGGCTTGGTTGTATGTCATCAGTGAAAAAGGCGCAACGCCCCCTGTGTGGTGGCAGTTCGTACAGCTTTTATACATGATGGCAGCCACATTCGCTGACCATGTGGGCGGCGTTTGTGCTTGACTCACGCTGCTGTTCAATAATAAGAATATACTGAGGGGTATCAAAAGTGTCTTAAATGTGAATGGCATTGTCATTTTTCACCCTATTTTTTTGTTTAAAAAAATCGGTCAGCTGCGGAACTGACCGAAAAGCATCGTAAATATACTCTACGATGACAACAAACGTGAAGATTTTTCAACCAATGGTTATTTTTTTAGCATAAGAAGTCGCTGTTTAGACCCCTCAGTATAGGAATGGTTTAATCGGCAGGTAAAAAGTTGGAAAAGTATTTTGAAGAATCATACCCCCGTTAAGCACTTAGATACTTCTACTGTAAACAGATGGACTCAGTAAAAACACCGAATCGTACTATTCTATGGATGTCTGACCCACAGAATAGCACCACTCAAGCTTTCACGAGATTGCCTCACTCTTATATCTCAGAACTGAATCTATACTGAGGGGGTACGATTTCTAAAAAACTTTGATTTCCAAATAAGAATCCTTATTTTTGCAAAGACAAACACTCCTATTCAACCATACGACTGAGAAAATGGCTAAGAAACAAACAAAATCCAAGTTGCCCAAAAAGGAGGGCAACCCTTTTGACAAGATATTTAAAGAGATTTTTGAGAAAGTATTTCGCTCATTGGTAGAAGAACGTTTGGGCATCAAAATCGTGAAAGCCACGCCTTTGAAAGAAAAAATGCAAACAA